>NZ_CP025249.1:2513447-3141809 GCF_009930875.1 Actinomyces sp. 432 | reverse complement strand
GCCGGTGCGCGGATCGAAGCGGGTGGGGCCGGGCCGGTCGCGGCCGGGCGGCAGGCCGGGCCCGCGATCCATCTCCGCACCGTCGGCGGCATCCGCGTCCTCGTCCCCGGCGCCTCTTCGACGCCGATCCCAGGCGGCCACGCCGTCGGCATCCGCCGCCTGCCGGCTCAGGGCGCGGCGGCTCAGGCCGGCATCCCAGGCACGCCCGCGCTCCCGGGCCAGGGCCCGCGCCGCCAGCGCATCGGCCGAGTCGGCATCTGCCGCGCCGGGCGCGGACGCCGCCGCGGCACCCGCGGTCGGATCGAAGTGCGGCTCAGTCATGGAGCACCTGGGATCCGGACTCGCCATTGGTCACGTGGAAGCGGGCGCCGTCCAGGGCTGCGGGCACGTCGGCGTCCACGGCGGCGGTGAGCAGCACCTGCTGGGCGTCGGCGGCAATGCCGGCCAGGGCGCGGCGGCGGGCGTCGTCCAGGGAGGCGAAGACGTCGTCGAGTATCAGTACGGGCTCGCCGTCACCCCCGTAGGCGTCCACGTCGTGACGGAGCATCTCATAGGAGGCCAGTCGCAACGCCAGGGCCAGGGACCACTGCTCCCCGTGGGAGGCGAACCCCTTGGCCGGCAGGGCGTCCAGGAACAGGGACAGGTCGTCGCGGTGAGCACCCACCAGGTTGGCGCCCCGGTCAATCTCGCGGGCGTGCAGGTCCTCCATGGCCTGTTCCAGGCGGGCGGCAGTAGCAGCAGTGTCCACCAGCGTCTCCTCCGCCTCCAGGAAGGTCGCCTCGGCGGCCGGATCGGGCTCTGGGGTGCCCTCGTGCGCGAGCAGGCTGGAGCGGTAGGCGATGCGGGCGGCCGAGCGGCCCTGGCTGACCCGGCCGTAGCACTCGGCCACCCACGGACGCAGCCGCTGCACGACGTCGACGCGGGCGGAGATCAGGCGGGCGGAGGCCGCCGCCAGCTGGGCGTCCCAGACCTGAAGGGTGGAGAGCATGGAGGTGGTGGAGGCGCGCGCAGCGCGAGCCGACTTCAGCAGGCTGGCGCGCTGGGCGAGGATCTTGTCGTGCTCGGCGCGCACACTCGCCAGTGCCGGACGCAGGGTGACAGCCAGGTCATCCAGGAAACGACGGCGCACACCCGGCTCGGCGCGCACCAGGGCCAGGTCCTCCGGGGCGAAGACGACGGTGCGCAGCACGCCGAGCAGGTCGCGTGGCCGCGCAGAGGCACGGTTCAGGCGGGCCCGATTAGCGCGCCCCGCGATCAGCTCCAGCTCCAGCACACTGGGGCGCTCGCCGTGAACCACCTTGGCACGGATCACGGCGCCACCGGGCTGTGGCTCACCGGCCGGCGCGCGCCGCACCAGCGCCATATCCGTGCCGACCCGGTGGCTGGACAGTGCAGACAGGTAGGCCACCGCCTCCACCAGGTTGGTCTTGCCCTGCCCATTGGGGCCGATGAACGCCGTCGGCCCGGGCTGGAGCGCCAGGACCAGCTCGCGGAAGGAGCGGAAGTCATCCAGTGCAAGATCAGAGACGTACACGGCGGCCGCACCTCCCTCGACCGGTTCCCGACGGCGGGCGCCCGCGGGCCTGCCGCCCCGTCACCCGCGCGCGGCGATTTCCGCGGCTGGCAGCCGAATGCATCTGGGTCGGGGCTGGCCTCAGGCGCCGAAGCGGATCGGCATGATCAGGTAGCGGAAGGAGGTGTCCTCCTCGCCGCCGATGGCGCTCATGCCGGTCAGGACCGCGGGCTTGGACGGGTGGGTGAAGTCGAAGCGCACGTACGGCTGGTTAATGGCTCCCAGGCCGTCGAGCAGGTAGGCGGGGTTGAAGGCGGTGGCGATGTCCTCGCCCTCCAGGTGGGTGACTAGCTGCTCGGAGGCCTGCGCGTCGTCCCCCTGGCCGGCGTCCAGCGCCAGGTTGCCCTCGGTGAAGGACATGTGGATCGGGGCGGCCCGGTCGGCAACCAGGCTGACGCGGCGCACGGCGCCCATGAGCTCCTCACGGCCAACGGTGGCGTGAATCGTGGTGGACTCGGGGAACAGGCGCAGCACTGGCGGGTAATCGCCGTCGGTGAGCAGGCTGGTGGTGCGCCGGCCGCCGGCCTCGAAGCCAATGAGGCTGGAGGCGGACTCGGCCGCCTCCGTGAGTGCCACCGTCACGTCACCCGTGGAGGTCAGGGACTTGGCGACGTCAGACAGGGTGCGGGCCTTTAGCAGCGCGTGGGTTGAGAGCTGGGGGTCCTGCGGCTGCCAGGTCATCTCCCGCACGGCCAGCCGATAGCGGTCAGTGGCCATAAGCGTCAGGGAGGCGCCGTCGACCTCCATCTGCACGCTGGTCAGCAGCGGCAGGGTCTCATCGCGGGAAGCGGCGATGGATACCTGGGAGACGGCCTCGGCGAGGTCGTGGGCATCGACGGTCCCGGCCACGCCCGGCATCTGCGGCAGCGCCGGGTAGTCCTCGGCCGCCATGGCCGCGAGCGCGAAGCGGGAGGCGCCGCAGGTGACAGTCACCTTGGTGCCCTCGACCTCCAGGTCCACCGGCTTGGACGGCAGCGCCTTGGCAATGTCTGCAAGCAGCCGACCGGAGACGAGCACCACGCCCTCCTCCTCGACGTCGGCCGGGATCTCGCAGTGGGCGGAGACCTCGTAGTCGAAGGAGGCCAGGATCAGGGAGGTGGAGGTGGCCTCCAGGCGGACGCCGGCCAGCACGGGCACCGGGGGGCGTGCCGGCACTGAGCGCGCGGTCCATGTGACGGCGTCAGCGAGGACGTCGCGGTCGACCCTGAGCTTCATGTAGTGCCTCCTCGGCGGCCGGGCGCTCCCGGCACGTGCGTGATGTGTATGCGGTTTGCCGCCGAGTGTAGACGCATGACCGGGATGCTGCATTGAGGTGTTTGCCGGGTGGGGGTCTCGGATCCCTGGTGCGGGCATGCGTGGCGGATCGTGAATGACAAGTCTTGTAGGGGTTATAGGTGGTGTGGAAGCTGGGGAAAAGCGGCGCTTGCGGCGGCGGCGCGCGCCAGGGGGCTGTGGAACTACAAGCTCGTAGTTCCGTGGACGCCTCGGCCGGCCGGTGGATTGTGGTAGTTCCCCGGTTGGGCTCTCCCCAGACGGCGATGGCCGGCTCCACAGGAGTGCCCGGGACGTCCACTGTCGCTCCGCAGCGTCTTCCACAGCCCCGCCGGCCTGTCTGATGCGAGCTTTTGCACCCTAGTGCGCACGCTGCAGCCGTGCACCAGGGTGCAAAAGCTCGTAACAGGGCACGAACTCGTACGCCTGACCGCCCCGCGGGTGTTAGGCCGAGGAGAGATGGCGCCGGCGCGTCAGGAAGCGGTGGCGGACTGGGCGGCCTGCTTGATGCGCGCGGTGAGCTCGGCCACGTGGTTGTAGGTCTCGCGGCGCTCGGGCATCTGCGTGCGGATCTTCTTGTCCGCGCTCATAACCGTGGTGTGGTCGCGGCCGCCGAACTCGCGTCCGATCTGCGGCAGGGACATGTCAGTCAGCTCCCGGCACAGGTACATGCCGATGTGGCGGGCGTGGACGAATGTGCGGGCGCGGTTGGACGAGCACAGGTCATCGATCGTGATGCCGAAGTAGTCGGCGGTCTGCGCCATGATCAGCGCAGAGGTGATCTCCTCGCTGGCGGGATCGGTGATGATGTCCTTGAGCACCAGTTCCGCCAGGGTGCGGTCCACCGGCTGCTTGGTCAGTGAGGCGAAGGCGGTCACCCGGATCAGGGCGCCCTCGAGCTCACGGATATTGGTGGTGACCCGGCTGGCGATGTACTCCAGGACGTCGGCGGGCAGGTCAAGCCCCTCGGCGCTGGCCTTGCGGGACAGGATCGCCGTGCGGGTCTCGAAGTCCGGCGGCTGCACGTCGGCCAGCAGGCCCCACTCGAAGCGCGAGCGCAGCCGCTCCTCGAACCCGCCCAGCGCCTTGGGCGGCTGGTCGGAGGTGAGTACGACCTGCTTGTTGGCCGTGTGCAGGGCGTTGAAGGTGTGGAAGAACTCCTCGAGCGTCTGCTCCTTGCCCTGCAGGAACTGGATATCGTCAACCAGGAGGATGTCGACCTCCCGGTAGCGGCGCTTGAAGGCGTCCATGCGGCCGTCGGCCACCGAGGCGATGAAGTCGGAGACGAACTCCTCGCTGGAGACGTACTTGACCCGGATAGAGGGGTACAGCCTGCGGGCGTAGTGGCCGATGGCGTGCAGCAGGTGCGTCTTGCCCAGGCCGGAGCCGCCGTAGATGAACAGCGGGTTGTAGGCCTTGGCCGGGGCCTCGGCCACCGCGATAGCGGAGGCGTGCGGCAGCCGGTTGGAGGAGCCGGTGACGTAGGTATCGAAGGTGTACTTCGGGTTGAGGTCTGAACCTTCGTCAGGAACGGTCACCGCCGGCGAGGGCTCGGCGGTCGCGTAGCCGCCCGGGACCGCAGGGGCGTCGTCGGCAGGCGCAGCCGGTGGCACGGGCGCGCTCACGGCCGGCACGGGGGCCTCGGGAATCTGGTCAACCACGGGCCGCGTGGTCAGGCGGACGGCGGGTGTATCGGCGCGGTTGGCGAGCACGGGGGCGGATGACTCCAGGGAGGTGTCAACGATGACCTCGAAGGGGACGTCGTAACCGGAGACCCGGCGCAGCGCCTGCGCGATATGGCCGCGGGCGTTGTCCACCACATTCCTGGCGAAGGTAGAGCCGACGATGAGCACTAGCGTGCCGTCGACGTCGACGGCATGAGTGGTACGGATGATGGACAGCTTGCCCTGACCGAGCTCGGCGGAGCCTGCAAGGATCTCCAGGGCCGAGCGCCACTGTGTCGTCGCTTCGTCGGCCACGGCTGACTCCTGACTGATGCTTGAGAACTGATACCTGGTATGGGGTGGATGACTCGATGATCGACCGGTCGGCTGGGTGCCGGCTGGACGGATCCGCTGGTGGAACCGTAACCGATTCCGACGTAGGCCAGGGCGGCCTGCATCACGGTGGCGGTTCCGGCAGCGCTCCGTGCGGTGGGCCGGAGCCGGGCACCGGTAGCCGGGTGCGGGCTCACGGCTCGCCCTGGGGGCGCGTGGATCGTTGCCCACAGGGTTGTCCACAACTGGGGATGAGTATGTCACCCTCGCGGGAGCGGGATGCGCGATCGCGCACGGATCGGCATCCTGCTGGAATGCTTCTGGCCTGCTATTGGCCAGATCTGACCCGTGCCGGGGAGGTGGCGGCGCCGACGACGGGTGGCAGCGGGCCGGCACCGGCCGGGAGCTCGCCAGGCGAGGTTCACGGGTGTAGTTCACAGGGCATGCGCGGCGATGTTCACAGGCTCGGGACAAGCGCATCCGGGCGTGCCTGCGCGCGGTACCCCGCCGTGCAGCCGGGGTTGCCGCCGGGGCCGGGAGCGGGCGGTCGCGAAGCGTGTCCCGGCTCTCATCACAATGCGGCCATATCCGTTTGACCGCAGGGAAAGCGTGACCCTATTGTGGTGCGGACGTTCGCGTGGAGTCAGGTCCCGGACCATGGGGCAGCCAGCGCGAGCGACCGTGCCGCAACTGGCGATGCACGGTTCCGATCATCGCACCAGGAGTACACCCGTGAGCAAGCGGACCTTCCAGCCCAACAACCGTCACCGCGCCAAGGTGCACGGTTTCCGTAAGCGCATGCGCACCCGTGCCGGCCGCGCCGTCCTGGCCTCGCGCCGGCGCAAGGGCCGCGCCCGTCTCGCCGCCTGAGGTGCTGCCGGCGTCGCACCGGATGCTGCGGTCGGAGGACTTTACGGCCGCAGTGAGATCCGGTGCGCGTAGCGGCAGTCGCAGGCTGGTGGTGCACTACTGCGCAGCCCCCGGTGAAGTCCTCACCGCGCCTCCCGTCCAGGACGGGGTACAGGGTGCGGGCGGCGCCCCGGCGCCTGCGGCAGCGCCCGTCCAGCCTGCGCGCATCGGAGTAGTCGTGTCCAAGAAGCAGGTCGCACGCGCCACCCACCGCAACCGGATTAAGCGGCGGGTGCGCGCACTGCTGCGGGAACGGCTCGATGACCTGGAGCCGGGCGCCCGCATAGTGGTAAGGGGCCTGGCCGGAGCCGACGGTGCTACCAGCGCCGAGCTGGCTGCGGACCTGGATCGGCTGCTTGCCCGCAGCCGCGCCCTGGCACACACGGGGAGGCGTCGATGACTATGTCGCACGAGCGCTCCCAGTCCGCCGCCGCCAGGGCGCTGGTAGCCCTGGTGGGCTTGTACCAGGGCTGGATCTCGCCGGGCCTGCCGCGGCGCTGCCGCTACTACCCGAGCTGCTCGGCGTACGCGGTCGAGGCGGTCAAGGTTCATGGCGCGCTCAAGGGTGCGCTCCTGGCCGCGTGGAGGCTGTTGCGCTGCAACCCGCTGACTCGCGGCGGCGTCGACCACGTACCCGACCCGGGCCGCTGGCGCTACCACCTGCCTGCCGATGTGCCGCGCTTTTATGTGGATGACTGTGACTCATCGTCGAGTCGAGTCCGCCACGGCGCCCCGCCCGGCGACGTTACCGCCACACCCGCGCCGACCGCGCCGGGTGCAGTTCCCTGACACGGCCTGACACGGCACGGCCGCAGGCGCAGATGGACATCGCCGCCCGGATGCGCATACGCGGCGGCCGCGAGCCGCAATACAGCTTCCAAGTAAGTCTCGAACAAGGAGTGCAATGGACACGATCCTGTGGCCCCTGATGGTCGCGGTCGCCTGGGTCATGGTCAGCATCCATCGGTTCCTCGTCTTCATCGGTCTCCCCGATGGGCCGGGCGTCGCCTGGGTACTGTCCATCATCGGCCTGACCATGTTTGTGCGGCTGCTGATCATGCCGCTGTTCGTCAAGCAGATCCGCGCCTCCCGCGGCATGCAGCTGATGCAGCCCGAGCTGCAGGCGCTGCAGAACAAGTACAAGGGCAAGAAGGACCCCGCCTCCCAGCAGCGCCAGCAGGAGGAGATGATGGCGCTGTACCGCAAGCACAACACCAACCCCTTCGCCTCCTGTTTCCCTATCCTGATCCAGATGCCGGTGTTCTTCGCGCTGTTCCGCGTGCTGGCCAACCTGGAGGCGGTAGCCACCGGCGGCTACGCCGATCACAGCTCCATCGGCCCCCTCACCGCCGAGCTGGCCAAGCACGTGCAGGCCTCCACTGTCTTCGGTGCGCCCCTGTCAGCCTCCTTCATGAACTCCAGCGAGGTCACGGTCAAGATCGTCACGGTGCTGATGATCATCCTGATGAGCGTCACTCAGTGGTACACGATGGCGCAGCTGAGCATGAAGAACATGCCGGACTCGGTCAAGAACAGTGACAATCCGGCCATGCGCTCCCAGCGCATGATGATCACGATCATGCCGATCTTCTTCGCCTTCACCGGGGTGCAGTTCCAGATCGGCGTGCTGGTCTACTGGGTCACCACCAACCTGTGGACCATGGGCCAGCAGTTCTTCACCATCCGCAACATGCCGGCGCCCGGATCAGAGGCGGAGAAGAAGATGCGTGCGCGTGAGAACGCCAGGCGTGCACGCAAGGGCCTGCCCTCCCTGGAGGAGGAGGAACGCGCCAAGGCGGAGGCCGAGGGCACTGCCACCTCTGGGCAGCGCGTCCAGCCGGTACGCAAGGACCGCCAGAAGAAGCGCACCCAGAAGGCCTCCGGAACTAGCGTTGCCAAGTCAGCCCAGCCGGGTTCGGCGATTAACAGCCAGGGACCCGAGACCACCAGCGGGTCTGAGAGCGCCGGGAGCGCCGGGGACTCTACCAACGCCGTCGGGCTCACCCAGGAGGAGATCGCCAGGCGCCGCTACGAGAGGCGTGCACGCGCCCGCAAGCAGGCTGCCGCCAAGCGCAAGGGCGAGTCCGCCAAGAGCAAGAAGAGCGGCAAGCGCAGACCGCGCTGACTGCCGCCCCCCTGCGCGCCCGGAACGGCAGCCCGTCGCCGGGCCGGAGCGCGCAGGCCATGAACCCAGACCACCGAACCAGCCGTATACCCAGCAGTTCACCCAGCTCGAAGCACTGGGCGAGTAATTCAAGTAATTAAGGACAGCAGCAAGCATGAACGACTACCCAGCACGCCCCAAGCATCAGGCCATCTCGGTCAAGGACCTCGAGGAGGAGGGCGAGATCGGCGCCGACTACCTGGAGGAGTTCCTTGACATCGTTGACCTCGGTGGTGATATCGACATCGACGTCGACCACGGTCGGGCGTCCGTGGCCGTCATCGCCTCCGAGGAGGGTGACGAGCGCGAGCTCGCGGATCTCGTGGGGCGTGACTGCGAGGTGCTTGAGGCCATCCAGGAACTCACCCGCCTGGCGGTTCAGGCGCGCACCGGCAACCGCTCTCGTCTGATGCTCGACATCAATGGCTACCGCGCCGGCCGGCGCGCCGAGCTGACCAAGATCGCCCAGGAGGCGGTTACGAAGGTGCAGGCGACCGGCGAGCCGGTATCCCTGGCGCCGATGAACCCCTTCGAGCGCAAGGTCTGCCACGACGTGGTTGCCGCCGCCGGCCTGTACTCCGAGTCCGAGGGCGCCGAGCCGCACCGGCACGTGGTCGTAATGCTGGCCGATGGCGTCGACGAGGACGAGGAAGCCGAAGGCGTGGAGGAAGTCGGCGCGGACGATGCCACCGGGCCTAAGGACGCTGCGACTGCGGACGGCATGCCCGAGTCCGACGGCATTGAGCAGGACTGATCCCATGAGCACCCCCGCAAAGGCGGAGGCCTCCGGGTCTGAGTCTCAGGCTCAGTCTCCGGCAGGTGCAGTGGAGCAGCCGACGGAGCAGATGCGGGCCATGTTCGGCCCCGCCTTCTACGCCACCGAGCACTTCGCCCAGATGCTGGCAGAGCAGGGTGAGTTGCGCGGGCTCCTGGGTCCGCGGGAGCTGCCCCGCCTGTGGACCAGGCACATCATCAACTCTGCGGCGGTGGTGCCGTTCCTGCCCGACCACGGCACGGTGGCGGACATCGGTACCGGTGCCGGCTTCCCGGGCGTGGTTGTGGCGCTGCTGCGCCCAGACCTCGACGTGGTGCTGGTGGAGTCGATGGAGCGCCGCACGCAGTGGCTGGAGGATGTGGTCGCTGAGCTGGACCTGGACAATGTCACTATCAGGCGTGCCCGCGCGGAGGAGTTGCGGGCCCGGTATGCGGCCGTCACCGCACGCGCTGTGGCTAACCTCACAAAGTTGATTAGGATTACCTCACCTCTGCTGAAGCCCGGTGCCAGCCTGCTGGCGCTTAAGGGCGCGCGTGCCGAGGCCGAGGTGGACGAAGCCAAGTACGTCATCAAGCGTGCGCGGCTTGAGCCGGCCGTGATTCATGAGGTGGTAACGCCCGACGGCGAACTCACCAAGGTGGTGCAAGTGCGCCGACCGGCCTCGCGCTGACCGGCTGGCCTCGGCTTCTCACGTACACTGAAGCGGCCGAACAGGCGTGCGCGCCGGGATGTCGCTGTAGGAGAAGCAGATTGTCAGGATCATCCATCTTCGATCAGCTCCGCGCTGACCGCTCAACCCTGGATGAGGTTGCCGGGGGCAGCTTCCCCCGGCCCGAGCACACCCGCATCATCGCGGTGGCCAACCAGAAGGGCGGCGTGGGGAAGACTTCGACGGTTGTGAACGTGGCCGCCGCCCTGGCGGAGGCGGGACTGCACGTGCTGGTCATCGACGCCGACTCGCAGGGCAATGCCTCCACGGCGCTCGGCGTCGAGCATGATGAGGACCAGCCCTCCATCTATGACGTGCTGGTTGAGGGCGCGCGCATTGACCAGGTAGTCGTGCAGACCCGCTTCGCCGAGACGCTGTGGTGCGTGCCCTCGACCATTGACGTGGCCGCGGTCGAGATCGAGCTGATCAACTCCGCGCAGCGCGAGTCGCGTATGCGGCTGGCGCTGGAGGAGTTCCTGCGTGATCGCGAGGCGCAGGGACTTCCCCGCATCGACTACATACTGATCGACTGCCCGCCCAGCCTCGGCATTATGACCATTAACGCCTTCGTGGCTGCGGGCGAGGTACTCATCCCCATGCAGGCGGAGTACTACGCGCTGGAGGGACTGGCGCTGCTGACGCGATCAGTTGAGCGGATCGCTCAGATTCACAACCCTGAGCTGGCGGTGTCGATGATCGCGCTGACCATGTTCGACAACCGCACGACGCTCGCCAAGGAGGTCGAGGCGGAGGTGCGCACCTACTTCCCGCAGGCCACTCTCACGACCCGAATTCCTCGGTCGGTGCGTGTAGCGGAGGCACCGTCCTTCGGCTCACCGGTCGTGTTCTGGGATCCTCGCTCAACGGGAGCGGTCGCATACAAGAAGCTGGCCTTTGAGATCGCTGCACGCGCCGCCGTGATGTCGGCACAGGAGCAGGAGCAGCGGCAAGAATCCACGGAGGCATGACGATGGCTCAGAAGAAGCGCGGACTGGGGCGTGGCCTGCAGGCACTGATTCCGGATGCGCAGGCGGAGCATCCCGAGCGGCGGCCCTCGGATGTGTTCTTCCCCGATGCGCCTCGGAGCGGTGTCGGCGGTACGGCTGATGCAGCCGCCAGTGATGGAGTAGGCAAGGACACCCGGCGGCGCTCCGATGACATTGCCGCCACGCTGTTGGCGCCGTCCAAGCGTTCACGTCGATCCGGCGGCCGGGCACGGCACACGGATGCGGCGCGGGCCGGCGTCGGGGAATCGCGCACAAGCGAGCACTCCGACGTAGCTGCCCCGGCTGCGGGAGACAGCCCAGACGCCGGGAGGGCTGCGCCCGGATCAGCTTCTACGGCGTCGGCAGCCCCGGGCGCCGATGTTTCACGTGAAACATCGGCCGGGCCGCAGGCAGAGGACGGCTCCGAGGGTTTCGAGGCGGAGCTGGTGCCGGTTCCTGGAGCCACCTTCGCCGAGCTGCCGATTGAGGTAATCGTGCCGAACCGGCGGCAGCCCCGGCAGGTGTTCGACGAGGATGACATTGCGGAGCTGGCCAACTCGATCAAGGAGGTTGGCCTGCTTCAGCCCATTGTGGTGCGCCGCCTGGACGAGGCGGTTTCGCAAAGCGCGCAGGCCCGCACGCAATCCGCGCCGGCTTCCGGGACCGGCTCCGGAGACGGTGGCGCCGCGGAGCCTGTGGACGGGGATGAGACCGTCGTCTACGAGCTGGTCATGGGTGAGCGCCGCCTGCGTGCCGCCAAGGAGGCGGGGCTGGAGTCCATCCCGGCCGTGGTCAGGTACACCGCCGATGAGGAACTGCTGCGGGACGCGCTGCTGGAGAACCTGCACCGCGTCCAGCTGAATCCGTTGGAGGAGGCGGCCGCCTATCAGCAGCTGCTTGAGGACTTCGACTGCACCCAGGCGGAGCTGTCCGCCAAGATTGCCCGGTCCCGCTCCCAGATCTCCAACACGCTGCGCCTGATGAAGCTGCCTCCCCTGGTGCAGCGGCGTGTGGCCGCGGAGGTGCTGTCGGCAGGCCACGCTCGCGCCCTGCTCGGCCTCCCCGATGCGGCCGCTATGGAGCGCGTGGCTCAACGGGTTGTCGCCGAGGGACTCTCGGTACGCGCCACGGAGGAGCTGGTGGCGGTCTACGGAGAGTCGACGGAGGCCGTTCCCAGTGCACCGACGTCGTCGCGCAGCCGCAATACCCCATTGCCTGCCCTGTCCACCCGCCTGTCGGACGCCTTCGATACTCGCGTGAAGGTGACGCGAGGGGCCAAGAAGGGACGCATCACCATCGAGTTCGCCGGTGATGAGGATCTGGCCCGAATCGTTGAGGCCATGGCACCCGGAACCTCATTGGCTGAGGGCTGAGCATGCCACTGCGCGGCTGCGGCGCCCGCTGAGGAGCGCCCGGTAGCTACAACGAATAGTCGCGGGCCGCGATGTTTCACGTGAAACATCGCGGCCCGCGACTATCCCCGGTAACGAGTAACCGGATCGATGTGTCAGCAGTGAACCGCCGGATTGTGCACCAGCCGGTCGTACAACTGCGGCAAGTCGCCAGCAGCCTTAGCGGCCATTGGGAACAGGGACATCTCGGTCATGCCCGGGATGACGTTAACGTCGATGAACCAGGGCTGACCGTTCGCATCGAGAATCAGGTCGGTGCGGGAGATGTTTCCCAGCCCCAGGGTGCGGTGCACGGTCACCGCCATCTCCTGGACACGGTCCAGTGACTCGGAGTCCAGGCGGGCGGGAACGAAGTACTCGGAGCGGCCCGGGTTGTAGCGGGCGTCAAAGTCATAGCGACCCTGTGAGACGACTTCCACGGGCGGCAGCGCCCTGGGACCATCGCCGGTGTCCACCACGGAGACGGCGAGCTCGGTGCCCTCGACGTAGTTCTCGATCAGGGCCCGCTCATCGTAGGCGAAGCAGGAAACCATGGCGGTGCGCAGCTCATCCGCGTCGGACGCATAGGAGACCCCCAGTCCGGAGCCGCCTTGATTCGGTTTTACGACGACGGGTAGGCCGAGGTGGCTGGCGACCACACCTAGTACCTCCTGGGCGCCAAGCTGGCTGAAGTACGCCTTGGGCAGGGTAACGGAGTCCGGTGTGAGTACGCCGGCAGCACGCACAGACGCCTTGGCGGTCGGCTTGAAGGAGGCGCGTTGACAGCCGTCGGAGTGCGTGCCGACGTACGGCAGGCCAAGGGCGATCAGCACGTTCTGCAGGCCGCCGTCCTCCCCGTGCCCGCCGTGCACCAGTGGCCAGACAACGTCGGGGCTGAATGCCTTGAGCGAAGGGATGGTGCGGGCGTCGACGTCGAGCATCACGACCGTGTGGCCCAGGTGCTTCAGCACACCCATGACCCGGTTCCCTGAACGCAGTGAGACCTCGCGTTCATGGCTGAGACCGCCGGTGAGGATGGCCACCCGCAGGGGTGCGGCGGTGGGGGTAGGTGCCTCCGGTGAGGCGCTGGTAGGTGTGTCAGGGGTTGTGGAGGTGTCAGGCATGGTGGCTCCTTGGTGTCGAATTGCTGGCATGCGGTGACCGGCTCAGACCTGATCCGGAGACGGCGCGGAGACCCCACCCGACGGGCGCTGACGGGCAGGACCGAAGAGATCGATTAGGTCTAGGTCGTGGGCAACTACTTCGGAAAGCCGACGCACACCTTCCCGGATCTCAACTGGCTCGGGGTAGCAGAAGGACAGTCGCATATGGTCGCGGCCCGCTCTTCCTCCGGCGTAGAAGGCGGTACCGGAGACGTACGCGACAAGGTTCGTGACGGCTCGCGGCAGCATCTCTTTGGCGTCTAGGCCCTCGGGTAGGCCCACCCAGACGTAGAAGCCGCCTTCGGGTACGTTCCACGTGCACATCGGCATGAACTCGGCGAGGGCGTCGACCATGGCGTCACGCCGCTTGCGGTACATGGTGCGGAAGTCGCTGATCTGGCTGCGCCAGTCGAAGTTGTCCAGGTAGGTCGAGACGGAGAACTGGCCCACCGAGCTCGGACACAGGATGGCGGCTTCGGAGGCGAGCTTCATCTTGTCGCGCACGGCGGGTGGTGCCACGGCCCAGCCGACGCGGTAACCGGGGGCGAAGATCTTGGAGAATGAACCCAGGTAGACGACGTCGTCGGGCGCCAGGGTCTTAAGCGCCGTGTGGGTGCGCCCCTGGAAGTCGAGTAGACCGTAGGGATTGTCCTCGATGATGAGGATGTGGTGCCGGCGGCAGATCTCAATGACCTGTGGGCGCCGCTCCTCCGAGAGGGTGACGCCGGCCGGGTTGTGGAAGTTGGGCAGGCAGTAGAAGAACTTCACTCGACGACCCTGCCGCTCCAGGCCGGTGATGGCCTCCTCCAGCGCAGCGGGGATGACGCCTTCGGCATCGATAGGTGCCTGCTGGATGTCGGCCTGGTAGGTGGAGAAGATGGACAGGGAGCCGACGTATGTGGGCGCCTCGGTGAGGATGACATCGCCGGGGTCGATGAACAGCTCGGTGACGATGTCGACGGCCTGCTGCGAGCCGGTAGTGATGACAACGTCGTCGGCGTCGGCGTCGATTCCCTCTAGTGCCATAACCTCGGGGATCTGCTCCCGCAGGCGCGGCATTCCCTGACCGTTCCCGTACTGGAGTGCGCGGCCGCCGTCTTTACGGATCATGCGAGCGGTCGCCTCTGCCAGGGCGTCCAGTGGGAGGCCTTTCAAGTTGGGCATGCCGCCTGCCAGTGAGACCACCTCGGGCCTGGAGGCGACGGCGAACAGGGAGCGGGTCTCGGACTCACGTAGGCCGTACGCGCGGGTGGCGTAGGAGTCGAGCCAGGGATCCAGCCGGTTGCCTCGTTGTGGGTTCGTCTCGGTCACGTGATTTTCCCTCCCGGCGGGTGTGCTTTCGGGCAATAGTCTGCCACGCCGGCGGTATGCGGCGATGTTTCACGTGAAACATCGGGGTTGTGGGCTCTGTTCGGTGACTCTTGCCGACGGCGCAGGGCCGCGCCGTGCTGCTACTTACCGCAGCGCCGTATCCCCTTGCAGCCTGCGGTGGTCTTGGGAGGATGTTTCACGTGAAACATCAACGGGCAGATCGTTGGTGTGGGCGGCTACGTGCGGGGGAAGCGGCTACGCACGGGAGGGGACCACGCCTGGCTCGAGCGCGAATCGGCACGGTGCGGCGTGACCGCGAATTCGGGGCGGTTCGTGCTCTGCGTATGGCGTGGCCGCACTAACGGGTGCGCCGGCCTAGGTGTACGCGCCGGGGGAAGTCCTGCGGGAGCCGGTGGTTCCGAGCGCGAGTGCCGCAACCTGCACCAACGCGGGCAAGCCACTCCGACGCGTGGGAAGACGGCCGGAACTCTTGGTACGACGTACACCTGCTTGCGCGACGGTGGTCATCACCGGGACGCCACAGTGGCGACGTCCGCCACGGCGAGAGCTATCCCGGCGTCCAACCCCGCGATGACCACTACGGCGATGACCACCGCGGCGAGAGCTGACCCGGCGTCCACCCCCGCAAAGGCCGCCCCCGCCGTGTACTCCCCGCGATGACCACCACGACGAGAGCTGACCCGGCGACGCACCTGCCGTTCAATCCGCGCGACGGCCGTACCTGTCGTCTACCCCCGCGACGGCCGCCACGATGAGGGGCTCCGGTTACCGTTGCGCCAGCCGTTGGCTCTCCGCGACGGCCCCTCCCGCACATCTGCCCCCACGATGGCAGTGAAGGTGGAGATGGCTTCGGTATGCGGGTGGATGATGCGGGGGCGCGTATGCACGTAGGTTTGTGTAGGTGGTAGCGCTCCGCATATGCACCGTCTCCCCGTGCTACTCGTGGATCAGGGGCGGAGGGAAGGGAAGGGAGTCGCTCGGAGGAGAAGCAAGGTTGTGGCGCGATGATGGGTGCTTGACGGCTAGCGTGAGACTCTTGGTGCGGCTGAACCCATAGACCTCTAAGCAGCCGATGCACCCCACTGTGCATGGGGTGACGTGTTGGTGGCAGCTCGGCTCTCGGGTAGGGACTGTTGCGGCGCCGAAGCGTCCTGTACCAACCGGTATGGCGACCGCGCCGGAGTGTGCCGGAGATGATTGAAGGCCTCAGCCGACCGAGGCGAAGTACGTCGGCGTAGACGAGCGACCGACCGGCCGGTCTCACGGACTAGTCCCCCCGTAGCAGCCCTCGCCAACCAGGACGCGGTTGAATCCGCCTTTTGTGCTTCAAGAAGCCTGTGCCAACAGACGCGCTGTGCGTGTGTCGAGTGGCGCCGTTGCCGACTACGGCCTCAGCCGCTCGCTCTGGAAAGCGTCCGCAACCAGAACGTATTGCCGGAGGCTCCTATCGACGCCCTCGGCGTCGAAGGCGACGGCGCAAGGCAGACGATGTGAGGGTGTCGGCCGCTATGGAGCGCGCGCAATGAGCGCGCCGTACTCAGGGGGCCAGCGGTGCGAGCGGGATCCGAGCCTCGGCGCTGTCGTCTCGGGAGGCCGAGTGCGGGCGCATTGCGATGAGTGCCGTCTCCGGCGGCTCAGCGTGCCGGGCTCGCGTATGCGCACCAATGCCCTGGCGGTGTTCGGCGGCGACCTACGCCGACTGCACGGGGGCGGTCCCACTGAACCAGGATGGCTGAGTCGCAATGTTTCACGTGAAACATCACCCGCCGGAATGCACGGGAGACGCGGTGGCTGGCGATGCCGTCGACGGTGCGGCCGCCGGGCGTGGCTGGGCTACGGAGACCCCAGCCGACGGTGCACACCGCACCTGCACCGCGTGCGCCGATGTTTCACGTGAAACATGTCGGCCCCGCTGAGTTGATAGCTCAGCATGCTCAGGGTCGCAGTGCGTCGGCGGCAATGAGTGCCCGCAGCCGCGACTCGTCGCAAGGGATATCGACCACGCGCTGCTCGGCGTCCAGCAGGCGACGGATCGCCTCGGGTACTGCCTGTGGGGTGCCGAGTGCTTCGGCAACGGTCTGCGGGAACTTCTCCGGCCTGGCGGTCTCCAGCACTAGGGTCGGAAAGCCGCGGTCCATAAGACGCAAAGCCACGGTGACGCCGTCGGCGGTGTGCGGGTCAATCGGGGTGCCTGTGGCATCGTGCACCCGCCGGATAGCGGCGAGCCTGTCCGCATGCGTGGAAGTGCCGGAGGTGAAGCCGAACTCAGAGTGCATCCGTTCCAGCTGATCGGAGAGGTCCAGTACCCCGGTGCGCTCCAGCTCGGGCCAGCGGGACTGGAATTCCTCAGCACCGAGCAGAGTCCAGATGAAGCGCTCTAGATTGGAGGCCTTGGAGATGTCCATGGATGGGCTGGATGTGGCCAGGGTTTGCGCGCTGTTGCGCGGCCGGTAGACGCCGGTGGAGAAGAACTCGTCCAGCACGTTGTTCTCATTGGTGGCCAGAATGAGCCGCCGGATGGGCACGCCCATGGTGCGGGCCAGGTGGCCGGCGTAGATATTGCCGAAGTTGCCGCTGGGGACGGCCACGTCCACACGGAAGGCGTCGGCTCCGATGCTCGACCCGTCTACCCCGGCTGCCACTGCCGCTCCGGCGTCACCCTCCGCGACGCCGTCGGACGCGCGCAGCCAGGCCCACACGTAGTAGACGACTTGGGCGGCGATGCGTCCGAAGTTAATGGAGTTGACCGCACCGATGGAGTGCTCGGCCTTGAAGGCGGCATCGTTGTTGATCGCCTTGACCAGGTTCTGGCAGTCGTCAAAGACGCCTTCGACGGCGATGTTGTGGATGTTGGCATCTGCCAGGGAGTACATCTGCGCACGCTGCACATCGCTCATGCGTCCCTGCGGGGAGAGCATGAAGACGCTGACGCCGTCGCGTCCGCGGAAGGCGTGCTCGGCCGCTGATCCGGTGTCCCCGCTGGTGGCGCCGAGGATGTTGAGCACGCGTCCCTCGCGGGCCAGCTGATACGGGATCGCCTGCCCGAGGAATTGCATGGCGAGGTCCTTGAAAGCCATGGTCGGCCCCTCGGACAACCCCACCAGGGCGAGTCCGGGGGCGACGGCGTCGAGCGGGCGCAGCGGTACCACCGGCGCCGGGAAGCGCTCCGGGCCGTAGGCGGCGGAGGTGAGCGCGCGCAGGTCTTCGGCCGGGATGTCGGTTGCGTACAGGCCGATGACCTCGGCCGCGAGCTCCGGATAGCTCAGCGACCGCCACGACTCCAGAGTGGCGCCTGATATCTGTGGGATCGAGGCGGGGACGGCCAGGCCGCCGTCGGGGGCCAGCCCCGATAGGAGCACACCCAGGAACCCGGCCGGCGCCATGCCGCCCCGGGTGGAGATGTAACTCGTTTCCTGCGTGCGGTGCTGCATGTGCCGCCCTCCCGTGCGCCGTGGTGAAACGCGCCCATCCTATGCGACCGGATAATCCTTTCGTCTACCCGCGTGCTCTCCCTCAGGTCCTACCCGGTCCATCTCGGCGCCGGCTTAGTGGGTCTTCGTGAAAGGGGTGAGGCGCGTTGGCTGGTGGGAGTCTGCTGGGTGGTGCTTGGCTGCTTGGCCTGTTGCGCTGTGGGCAGGGCGCGGCGGTTCGGCGGTTCAGAGGCGGTCAGCTGCGCCTAACGGTTAGTGCATTCGGCCCATCCCGAATACGACCCCGTCTCGGCCAAGACCTCCTCGTCAGACATGGACCGACCCCATGTGCGGCGGGGCCTCCTCCTAGGCCCGAGAAACGGTCCCTACACCGCGGGCCAGACCTGGGTTCCGGCAGCTGCATATGCGACGAGCCTGAAGACCCCGATACTGACGTGCCGTCATTAAAACTGGCACGAGTCGCTAAGGCTGCGAAGCCTTTACCGCAACACGTAGTTGAAAAGCACAGTAATGTAATAGCTGGTTGTCAAATACAAGCGATATATGACTTATCTCGTTAGCATCACGAGCACAGCCTAGGCTTTGGTTTGTGGGTGCTGTGGCTGGGGCCGATGACGACGACGTCGGCCCGGTGCCAGGCCGTGTTGGTGGCAGCGGATGACTCGTCGTATTCGTTGAGACCACGCGGCTCCTGGACGGAGGCGGTAGCCGCGGACGGCGCTGGCCGCCGACTCCAGTGACTCTGCTACCGCGGGGGCTGGGCGCCGCTGCGAGGGGCGCAGACCGGGCTGGCTCACTTCACGCTCCGGGATGACGCCTCGGCACTTCTGAAGACGCCACGTACCCCTACCCCCCGCACTGTCACCGGAGGTACGAATCGTCGACCAGAACGTCCGAGATCGGCATAAACGCGTCGGCGGGCCCAAAGGGCCCGCCGACGATCGTTGGAATCACGCGGTTACGTCGTACTGTCTGGTCATTACTGCCAGCGTTTGTGCCGATCTGCGACATTCGCGCGAGAGCGGCGTCCCAGAATCAGTCAACCGACACGGCTCGCAGGGCCGACATGCCTGTACTCGGGCGTCAGACGATGACCTTGTCCAGCTGCGCCTTGAAGGATGCCTTCGGGCGGGAGCCGGCGAACTGGTGCACCACCTCGCCGCCCGAGACGACGGCGAAGGTCGGGATGGAGCGCACGCCGAAGGAGCGGGTGGTGGCCGGGTTGGCGTCCACGTCCAGCTTGACGAACTTCGCCCGCTCACCCAGCTCGGCGGCGACCTCGTCCACGACGGGGGCCATCTGGCGGCACGGACCGCACCACTCGGCCCAGAAGTCGACTACGACCGGAACGTCGGACTGCAAGACCTCGGCCTCAAAGGTGGCGTCGGTGACGGGAAGGGCATTGGACATGGGTACTCCTTTAGGGACTAGATGTGGATATGTCGGAAAACGTGAATGAACGACGCGGCCCGGTACGCCTACGCGGTCGAATCCGGTATGCGGCCGGAAGTGCCGCTTGACTTGCGGGTGCGCCCTCAGGCGTCCAGCTCGGCCAGGTAGGCCTCCGCGTCCAGGGCCGCCCGGCAGCCCGAGCCGGCTGCGGTCACTGCCTGCTGGTACTGCGGGTCGGCCACGTCGCCGCAGGCGAACACACCGGGGATGTTGGTGCGCTGAGAGGGCGAGTCAACCTTGATGTAGCCGGCCTCGTCCAGCTCCAGCACGTCGCTGACCAGCTCCGAGCGCGGAATCTGCCCGATGGCTACGAACAGCCCAGCGGCCGGAATCTCACGGCGCTCGCCGGTGACGGTGTCCTCCAGGGTCACCGACTCCAGGGCGGCGGCGCCATTGAGCCCCACCACCCGGGAGTTCCAGGCGAAGTCGATCTTCGGATCGTCCTGCGCCCGCTTGGCCATGACCGCGCTGGCACGCAGCTGGTCGCGCCGGTGCACCACCGTGACCGAGGAGCCGAAGCGGGACAGGAAGGTGGCCTCCTCCATGGCGGAGTCACCGCCGCCGACGACGACGATCGGCTTGTCCTTGAAGAAGAAGCCATCGCAGGTGGCGCAGTAGGACACACCGTGGCCGGACAGCCGGTCCTCCCCATCGAGCCCGAGCTTGCGGTACTCCGAGCCCGTGGACAGGATCACGGCGCGCGCCTCGTATACGGCGTCGTCGGTGGTGATGCGCTTGATCTCACCGGTCAGGTCCAGAGCGGTGACATCCTCGAAGCGGACGTCGGCGCCGAAGCGCTCGGCCTGCTCCTGCATCTGCGTCATCAAGTCGGGACCCATGATGCCCTCGCCGAAGCCGGGGTAGTTCTCCACCTCGGTGGTGTTCATCAAGGCACCGCCGGCGGTGACGGAGCCCGCCAGCACGATCGGGTGAAGCTGGGCGCGAGCGGCGTAGATCGCCGCGGTGTAGCCCCCGGGGCCGGAGCCGACAATGACGACGTCGTGAACCATGACTCTCCTGATTCGCATCTTCCCGGCGGGCCTGCACCTGCCGGTACCAAGTGGGTACGTCCCCCTGAACCGGGGTGGAGGGCGCTTTGTTCCAGTGGAGCGACCTATTTGAAAGTGATCTCCGAGATGGTGAGCTTATATTGGCCGTCGGCTGCGGTCGGTAGATCCGTCACCCACAGCACGATCGACTCGGTGGTGGCGGCATCGAAGTCGAAGGAGGTTGTGCCCTCACTGAAGGCACCCTCGGCCAGCAGCGTCCCACCGGTCGGATCATCCGCGCTGGTGGCGCGCACCTGCACGTTCCCGCCGACACCCGTGCCGTGAATATCGACACCGGAGACCTGCGCCTCCTCCTCCAGGACCACCGCCATGCCTATGCCCTGCTTCCAGGCGAGCGAGGCATCGTAGTAGAAGCGCGAGGACCAGGCCTGGTCGGTGGAGCCGTCAATGACCAGGGCCGCGTTCTCCGGGTGCTCATTGTTGTCCCCGAAGGGATCGAGTGCCTGGGCGGAGGCCGGCGTGGCCGACGCCTTCGGCTCGGGCTCCTCGGCCTCCTCCTGCTGCTCCGGCGCGGCAGTGGCGGGCGCCGAGGCGGTGGGCACCGTCTTGGCGGCAGGGATGTCATCATCCTGGAACTTCACGTTGGCCAGCCCCAGCAGGTTGTGGACGGCGAAGAACACTCCGATCACAACCGCCACAAGCACCGCGACCAGTACGCCAGTGGTGGTCCGGTTCACCGCGCGCTCCTGCGCCTCGGCATCGTCGTAGCCGCCCTGGTCCTGGGCCGAGGTCACGTCCTTCTGCAGGGAGGGGCCGGGCGTGAACGGCTGGGCGGGTGCGCCCGGCCCGGCCGAGCCGGCCGTTCCGGCGGCTGACCCCACACCGGCCGTTCCCGCTGCTGAATCGGCGGCATCTACCGGGGCGGGCGCAACGGCGGAGCCGCCGCGGGCCTGCGTGACCGGCGCAGCTGCCGTTGCGGCCACAGACTCCGACGGGTCCACGGTGTGCGCCGCATCCGCCGCCCGCGCCGTGGAGCGACGCCGCAGCCGGGCCAGGACGCCGCCTGCCATGCCGCCCAGCGCGGCGGTGGCGGCACCGCCAGAGGCCGAACCGGGCTCCGCGGGCGGCTGCGGGGCCGCCCCGGGCGTAGTGGTCGTCGGGTGCACCAGTCCAGCCAGCACGCCGGTATCCCAGGGCGCCAGCACGCGTGCGATCTCCGCGGCGGAGGTCGGCGCCTGAGTGGTGCCCGCCCAGGTGCGGGCAACCAGCGCGTCCAGGGCGGCATCGACGTCGTCGGGAGTGCGGGCGAGCTGCGACGGAGGCACCGGCGCCCCGCCGACCATGGGGGCCGTGGGCAGGCCGGCGAGCTTGCCCGGCCAGCGTCCCGTCAGCCCGAAGTAGAGCAGCTCCACCAGGGCGCGTGCGTCGGTGCGGTCCGCCGCCAGCGGGTCCGCGGCGATGCTGGTATCCAGCCCCAGCGCAGCCGCCTCCACACCGACGCCGGACACCTGCACGGTGCCGTCCGGGCGTACGCGCAAGGACTCCGGCGTCAGGTTCAGGTGGTGCAGCCCGCGGCGCGAGCAGGCGTCCAGGGCCTGCGCGGCCTCACCGACGATCGCCCGCACCTGGGCGGCGTCCAGCCCCGCGCCGACCAGGGCGGCGAAGGTCCGGCCCGTCATCGGCTCGGTGACGATGAACGACGGCGTGGACGCCTCCACGTCGTAAACGCGCTGGATGCGGGCGTCATCCACCAGGACGGCGCGGGTGGCCGCCTCCAGCACCTCGCGGCGGTGCGGAGTGGCATCGGTCAGTAGCAGGACGGTGACCGGACGGTCCAGAATCGTGTCGCGGCCCAGGTGCCGCACGATGCGGGCAGCGTCGCCGGCATGGTGGACAGCAGTTCATACCGGCCGGAGCCGATCGGCGTGGCGTCCGCCATAAGGCCACCTCCCACTGCTGGTAGCGCCTGCGTGTTGAAGGCGAGTCTAGCCGGATCGGCGGGCCAGACGGCGGCCGGGGCGAAACCGATATTCGCGGGCGGCGGGGGCGGGGCGGAGGTCTGGCGGGCTCCCTGCGGGAGTGCAGGGGCAGCAGGGGGAAGGACGGAGGCAGCGCGGGCTCGGGCTCGGCAACCGTGGAGGGTGCCGGCCCGGGGGCCGACGGCGTCGGAGCCAGGGCGCGGCCCGCACGCACCACCGCCGTGCCCGCGGGCCCGGGCAGGAGTCGGCCGCACTTGACGACGATGCGTGAGAGCGGACTGAAGAACACGTCCAGCTCCTGCACCCGCAACAGCTTCGCGCCGGCCAGGTAGACCACCGTCATCACCGTTGCCGCCACCAGTACGGTAACCAGCGCGTCGACCGGCCGCGTGCCGGTCAGGGAGCCGTCAGCGGGACCCAGCAGGCGGCGCACGCCCAGGCCCACCAGCACCGCGGGCAGGGCCGCAAGGATCAGCCGCGCATAGGTTCCCAGCACCCGGGGCCCGTCCAGGTCCGGCAGATGCCGGCGCATCAGCGGCACCAGAATCAGGAAGCCGGCCACCTGGCAGGTGGCCGAGGCCACCGCCGCCCACACCATCCAGTGGTTGGCCGGCGCCAGCAGGTAGGCGCCCAGGCAGACCAGTATCGGGATGACGCCCACCACCGTGTCGGCGATCAGCAGCCGCTTGGTGTCGGCGTAAGCGAGCATGACCCGCTGCATGGTGAACCAGACGCCCTGCCCCACAATGCCGATCGCCAGCACCGTCAGGATCGGGGCGGAGGCATTGGCCTGCTCCAGGGACAGGGAGGGGACGAAGACTTGCAGCGCCGGGGCGGCCAAAGTGGCAATACCGGCGGCGAACAGCACCGTGAACACCGCGATGGAGCGCAGTCCCAGCGACAGGTCGTCGCGCACCCCCTCACGGTCCCCGGCCGCCGCCTTCTCACTCATGCGGGTGAACAGGGCGGTGATGATCGAGGTGGTGATCAGTGACTGCGGCAGCATGTACACCAGCTGGGCGTTGGCGTACATCGTCGTAGACGGCACGATCACGTCCGCGTAGGCGGCGGACTCGGCGGCCGTAACCGCCCGCGAACCCAGGTTCGTGGCCGCCAGGTCACCCAGTGACACGATCGCGGTGCCCAGCAGCGCCCACAGTGCCACCTTGGACATGCTGCCCAGCCCCATGCCGCGCACCCCGAAGATGATCCTGGGGCGGAAGCCCGAGCGGACCAGCGGGATATACAGGATCAGCGCCTGGGCGGCGATACCGAGCGTCGTCGTCGCCCCGATCAGGGCGATGCGGCCCGCGTCCCAGATGCCCGGGTCCTGACCGGTGGTGTAGCCGCCGTAAATATGCAGGTACGCCAGGATCGAGGCGATGGAGATGATGTTGTTCAGCACCGGCGACCACATGTACGGCCCGAAGCTGGAGCGTGCGTTGAGCACCTGCCCCCACAGGGCGTACAGGCCGTAGAAGAAGATCTGCGGCATACACCAGAACGCGAAGGCGAAGGCCAGCGGCTGCCAGCGACCCAGGCCCGAGGCGTAAAGCATGATCACCAGCGGCGCGGCCACGGTCAGCAAGGCGGCCACGCCCGCGATCACCAGGGACGCCGCCGTCAGCAGCCGGTTAACCAGCTCCTCCCCGTTGCGCTGCCGCAGGGCCCGTACGATCTGCGGCACCAGGATCGCGTTCAGGATGCCGCCGATCAGCAGGTTGTACAGCTGCGTGGGCACCGTGTTGGCGGTGTTGAAGGCGTCCGCGGCCCCGGAGGCGGTGGCGCCCAGCGCGGAGATCAGCAGTGCGTTGCGCACCAGCCCCAGAATGCGGGAGGTCAGCGTGCCCGCCGCCATAACCGCGCTGGAGCGGGCAATCGACGGCGTCGGCCGCTGCGGGCCGTCCTGACGTCCCTGCGCGTCCGGGCTCGGGTTCTGGGGCTCGGCCCCGTCCTGCTTCATCTACGCTCCCTGGGTGTGGCGGTGCGGCGTCCCCGGCGCACGGTCCGGACAATGCCGGCAACCAGAAGGACCACCAGCGCCGCGCTGAGGATGCGGGTGCCCACATTCTCCCAGTCGGCCCGCACCCGCAGGTGGACCGTGGAGGGCGTGCCGACGCTTGCGCCGTCGTCGGAACGCAGCTGAATGGTCAGATCGACGTCGCCGGAACCGACCGCGGTGACCGGCACGCTCGCCGTCGCCTGCCCGCGGGCCGGCACCGTGACCGTGACGTCCTTGGCGATCTGCAGGCGCGTGGAACTGGACTCCAGGTGGACCGTGACCGTCACGTCCTGATCCAGGGAGGAGACGATCCGCACCGGCAGGTCAGCGGCCGAGGCGATGAGGTTGATGGTGCTCGACGGCGCCGCCGCCAGGGCCTGAGTGACCGCCTCACCGTGGGCGCGCGCCTGGCTGATCATGGTGGTGCAGGCGGCCTCGTCGGCCCTCCAGGTTGCCGATCCGGCCAGGGCGACCACATCCGAGGACATGCCCAGGGCGCGGTCCGGGTCACTCAGGATCGACGCAACCGACTCCAGGCGGGTGGCAGCCTCCCGGGCCGCCGCCAGGGTCATCGCGGTCACCTCGCCCTCCCCGCTGGCGGAGTCGGGCAGCGGCATGCGCACCGCCTCCTCGCCGTTGGTAGCCGAGTCGGCAGCAGACGCCACCAGGGCCGGAAGGTCCTGCGCCTCGGTCCAGGCGGAACCGGTAAGGGCGGCCAGGCGCTCGCGGAGCACCTCCGGCGCGGTGCCCGCGGCATCCGCGCGGGACACGGCCACGACGATGTCGCGGCTGAGAGCCGGCGCCTGGCGGGTCAGGATGGCGGCCTGGCCGCGCAGCAGCTGGACGGCATCGAGCACGGAAAGCTCCGCATCTCCCTGGCCGGTGAGCAGGCGGCCCCCGGCCGCGGCGGACAGGCCCTCCTCCGGTATGAGCACAGTGCGGCCATCAAGCGTCATGGTGCCCGAGGGCGTGTAGGTCAGGTCCTCGGCGACTTCCGCGTCACCGGGCTCGGCCACCACGGTGGTTACGGAGTCGGGCAGGGACGCCAGCGTGGTGGCGTCCAGGGCGCCGGCCGACCAGACCGCATCAGTGCCGGCGCCGGCCTGTGCCGCCGCGGAGTCCGCGGCTCGCTCCAAGGCGGACTCGATCAGCTCGGTCTCACCCAGGTGTGCCAGGCCGGACAAGTCGGCATCGGCCCAGGGCAGGACCACCACGTCGCCGGCCTGCAGGGCGGCAGCGAGAGCATTGCGCAGGCGGTCGGCATCGGTCGCCGCGGGCGCGGTCTGCGCTGCGGCGCTCGCGGCGCCGGCAGAGGGTGTCGCACCGGGTGAGGCGGTTGCGTTTGCCGGAATGGAATCCAGGCCTAGTGCTGCGAGCAGGGCCGGGTCCACCGCCAGGACCACGCCGTCGTCGGCCAGGCCCAGCAGCCCCAGCACGCGCTCGCGCAGGGCGGTCAGTGGCTGGCCGGCCCGTGGCTGCGCACCCCCGGTGCCGGCAGCGTCCGCACTGGCGGAGACTGTGGCCGTGGCCTTTGGGGAGGCAGCGGTGGCTTCAGGATCGGGGACGGATGCGGGTGGAGCGGTGGGGCCGGGGGCGGCGTCGGCCGCGTCAGGGGTGCCGGAGTCCGCGGCCGGTGCGCCCGCCTGGTCGGCGGCGCCCCCGGAGGGGTCGGCAGTCGCGCTCGGGGAGGGCGACTGCGCGGCGGGCGGCTCCTCCTGCGTGCCGCGGGTGGCGGCGGTCAGCGCCAGCAGTTCCTCCGGCGAGGCCGTCACCGGCACGAATACCGTCACCCGGGTGGGACTGACGCGCACGCCCGGATCCCACAGCAGGATGGTGCGATCCTCGGTGACAGTCGTATAACCCTGAATCAGCGCCACCTGCACGCCCCGCGGACCCCACTGGTCGGTATCCTCCAGCGGAAGGTCGTCAGCGCGCACCGTCACCCGGAAGGACTGCGCCGTCCCCGGGGCGACGTCCGCCGCCAGGGCCTGCTGGGCGACAGTGACCAGCGGAGTGTCCTGCTCATCGCCCAGCCAGGAGGCCAGCCCCGCCGTCGTCACCTCGGTGCGCGACTGCATCTGCACCACCAGGGCGACGTCACTGATCGGCTGATCGGTGCCATTAGTGATCGTGCCGCTGACGGTGATGTCCTCGCCCGTTCCCACGACCTCCGGAGCCAGCCCCGTGACAGACAGGACGACGCGCCCGGAGACGGCGTCCTGGGCGGAGTCGGTGACATCGGAGCGGGCCGCGCCAAGTGAGGCGGCGGGCAGCGCCCCCTGGCCCATGATGATCCCGGCGCCGGGGCCGCCCACCGACACCTCCTCCCCGCCCGCGACCGGAGCCGCGCGCGCCGCAGACAGGGCGGGCGCGCCCACCATCACAAGCGCGGCCAGCAGGACGGACACCAGTGCCGTCAAAACCCGCCGGGGGGCGTGCCGGCGCGGCGGGTGGCGGACAGACCCGGCGGACCTCACCCCTCACCCACCAGGATCTCCCTGGCGGCCGCAACGATCCGGCGCTCATTGGGGTAAGCCAGGCGGCGGGCGACGTCATCCAGGGTCACCCACTCGACGTCCTCCGCCTCATGGTCGGGATCGTTCTCGGTGGTGAGATCGCCGCACAGCGCCTCCAGCAGGAAGTGGTGGACGACCTTGTGCACGCGGTGGTCCTCACCGGCGAACCAGTAGTCAACGGTGGCCAGGTGACGCAGTACCCGGCCCGTGATGCCGGTCTCCTCCGCGATCTCCCGCACGGCCGCCTCCTCGGCGGTCTCCGTGCCCTCCAGGTGCCCCTTCGGCAGGCACCACTCCAGGCGTCCTCCCCGGTTACGGCGCGCAATCACGGCCGTGACGGCCTTCCCGTCCTGCACGTCGATGATCAGCCCGCCGGCGCTCGTCTCATCGACCACGGGCAGCGAGCGCGCGGTCGTGCGCCGCGGCCGGTTGCCGGCGCGGGGCATACGTGAGCGGTGGGAGGACATAGGGACACTCTAGGCGGTCTGCCCGCCGATCGGCTTGCTTGCGTTCCGCGTGGCAGGCTTAGGCCGATGACCGACCGCCCGACCGCCCCCGCCACCACGCCCGCCTCCCGTACGGAGCGCCGCACCGCCGTCGTCCCCGCCGAGCGCCCCGACGCCGACGGCCTGACCCCCACCGCCCGCCGGGCCCTGCGCGCCCTGCCGGACTCGCTGCACGAGCTGGGTCGGCGCTTCGCCGACGCCGGACATGAACTCGCACTGGTCGGTGGGCCGGTGCGTGACGCCTTCCTCGGCGTCGTTCCGCATGACCTGGACTGCGCCACCTCTGCCCGCCCCGAGCAGACCGAAGCGATCATGAAGGCCTGGGGCGACGCCTGCTGGGACGTCGGCAAGGCCTTCGGCACCATCGGGGCCCGCAAGGGTGATGACATCGTGGAGGTCACCACCTACCGCACCGAGGAGTACGAGACCGGCTCCCGCAAGCCCGCCGTCGCCTACGGCGACAGCCTTGTGGGTGACCTCACCCGCCGCGACTTCACCGTCAACGCCATGGCGCTGCGGCTGCCGGAGCTGGAACTGGTCGACCCCCACGGTGGCCTCGAGGACCTGCGGGCGGGCGTGCTGCGCACCCCGGTGGCCGCCGAGCAGTCCTTCGATGACGACCCGCTGCGGATCATGCGGGCCGCACGTTTTGCCGCCCAACTGGGATTCGACGTCGAGCCCGACGTGCTGGCCGCCATGACCGATATGGCGCCACGGCTGGAGATCGTCTCCGCCGAGCGGGTGCGCGCCGAGCTGGAGCGGCTGCTGCTGGCGCCCTGGCCGCGCCGCGGGCTGGAGCTCATGGTGCACACCGGGGTGGCCGACGTGGTGCTGCCCGAGCTGGCCGCCCTGCAGGAGACCGTCGACGAGCACAAGCGCCACAAGGACGTCTACGAGCACACCCTGACGGTGCTGGAGCAGGCCATCGACCTGGAGACCGGGCCAGACGGGCCCGTCCCCGGCCCTGACCTCACGCTGCGGCTGGCGGCGATCTTCCACGACATCGGCAAGCCCGCCACCCGCCGCTTCCTGCGTGACGGCACCGTCACCTTCCACGGGCACGACCACGTCGGCGCCCGCATGACGGCCAAGCGCATGCGGAAACTGCGCTTCGACAAGCAGACCATCAAGGACGTCTCCCGGCTGGTGGAGCTGCACCTGCGCTTCCACGGCTACGCCGACGCCGCCTGGTCCGACTCCGCGGTGCGCCGGTACGTGGCCGACGCCGGGCCGCTGCTGGAGCGGCTGCACCGGCTGACCCGCGCGGACGTGACCACCCGGAACAAGCGCAAGGCCCACATGCTGGACGCGGCCTACGACGACCTGGAGGCCCGCATCGCGCAGCTGCGCGCGGAGGAGGAGCTGGCCGCCATCCGCCCGGACCTGGACGGCAAGCAGATCATGGCAGAGCTCGGCGTCGGGCCCGGGCCGGTGGTTGGCGAGGCCTACCGCTTCCTCATGGACCTGCGCATGGAGAAGGGACCCCTGGGCGAGGACCTGGCGCGCGAGGCACTGCACTCCTGGTGGGCGGCGCGCGGCGCGAAGTAGGCGGCGGGCGGCGTCGGTGGTGTGCGGCCTGCGGCGGGAGGCGGCTTGCGGCGTTGGCGGTGTGCGGCGTCGGTGTGTGTGGCGGGAAGTTGGCGTTGGCCGGGGCGGGCGTTGTCGGCAGTGGCGATCGTGCCCGCAGCGCCGTCTGCTACGCCCCTTTCCCGTTAACAACGCTACTTAACGGCTTGCTGAAGGGCTGGGAGGTATACAGCAGGCCGTTAACTGGCGTTGTTAACCCCGAACCGGCGTAGCAAACGCCCTCGCGGCTGCGCCGTGCCGGGCCGGTTGGGGCGTGCGGGGACGTGTCGAGGGCTGGGCGGCGCGCGGCGCCCTGTGATGTCTCAGGACATCGGTGACAGTTCTGCCTCAGGACATCGGTGACACTTGGTGTGTCAGGACATCGGTGACACTTGTGGTTGTTTTCGGGGTCTGCCGCGGTTGGAGCGTGTGCTGGGGTCGTGGTGGCTGACGTACCTGGTGGCTGGGTCGGGCCAGGGGTAACTGGTGATGACCTCGCCGTCGGTGTCGACGAACCGGATAGCGGTGGCGTCCCAGCAGGCGGTGACCTGTTGGCCGGCACGTTTCCTGGAGACCAGGAACGAGGTGTTAGCGATCGTGACGGTGCCGTTGGATGCGATCGTCTTGGCCCGCTCGCCCTGCTCGCCGAGCCGGGACCGGCTGCGGCGCCCCTTGTCGGCCAGGACTTCGTAGTCGTCCAGGGCCTGCTGTGCGACCGCGGCGCTCGGGTCCGGTGGGCCTCCAGGGATCACCGGCTCATCACGCGCGGGGTCGGGGCGCGGTGGAGCGGCGACGGGGGTGGCCTGCCATGCCTGGGCCGGGGTGATGCGCCCGGGCAGGCCCTGGTGGGGGCGCTCGTTGTTGTACAGGTGATCGAAGGCGTCGACCTGGGCCTGCAGCTCCTTGAGATCTTTGGCTAAGGGCTGGCTGTCCAGGTAGCGGAACAGGGTTTGGTGGAAGCGCTCATTCTTACCCTGAGTGGTTGGCTTGTACGGCTTGCCGGTGATCGCATCAACCCCAAGAGTCTTGATGTGCTCTACCAGCGCGCCCTGCATGCCCCGCCTGGTGGGGTTCACAGCAGCACCGTTGTCGGTCAATAGCCGCTGGGGCACCCCGTAGCGGGCGACGGCCCGGTCGAAAACCGCGATAGCAGCATCGCTGGTTCTGCGACCAGGCGACCAGCCACGCCACCGCCAGGCGGGAGTGATCGTCGATGAGCTGGAATACGACGCACTTGCGTCCTCCGGCGAGGACGTACTCGGTGGCGCCCCGTCTGCCAGCAGGCGTTCGGGGCGGGGTAGACGAACCGCCTCCACGCAGACCTAGGCCGCTTGTGCGGCTCGCGTCTTGCCACGCCCCGTTGGCGGAAGATGCGCGCCAGAGCTGCCGGCGAGGGCGCGTCCAGTCCCATCGCCACCATCTTGTCATGAACCGATACCGGCCCGTGGTCCAGGCCGGAGGACGCCATCGAGGCGCGCACCGCCACCGCCTGGTCCTTGATGTCCTGGCCTAAGGCGGCTGGGCTAGACCTCGGACGCCTGGACAGCGGCTCGAGGACAGCGGCCTGCCCCAGCTCGACGGCCCTGCGTCGCAGCTTGTAGAAGGTGTTGCGGCGGATGGCGTGCTCGGCGCAAAACGAGGTCACCGCACCACGCGGGGCGTCGTCGGGCCACTGAGCAATCGCAAGTCTGATACGCGGGTCAACAGGATCATTACTCACCGGCCCATCACAGCCGAACTGTCACCACCAATAACCCCGAACTGTCACCGATGTCCTGAGGCAGAACTGTCACCGATGTCCTGAGACATAACACGGCGCGCGGCGCCCGCAACTGGGCGACTTTCGGTGGAGTGCGTGGCGCTCGACCGGGCCATCACCGGCCCGCCACCGCCACCGACCTCTCACCGGCGTCCACAGGCAACGTTCGCGGCACCCCTGTCCACAGAGCTCGTGGGGCGCGGTGGCACCGCCGTCGGACTGAGGCAATCCTGCTGGCATGCAGCACTACCCGACGCCGCCGGAGCGTCCCCGGATGCAATTCACTGCCGACCGCTCCGACGGGGACCTGGCCGGTCGGCGGGATCTAATACGGGTGGCGCGCGGCTGCTACATGACCGTTCCCGGCAGCGACACACCGACCTGGCGCCTGAAGCAGCTCGTCACGCTGGCGCGCTGCGAGGCGGCGCTGCGAGTGTCGCCGTCGGCAATCGCCCTGACCCACGAAGCCGCAGCGGTGGTGCTGGGCCTGCCCATTCTGGAGTCGGAGCCGAACGTCCGCCTGGCTGTGCCCGGGAACCGGTCGCGTAGCACCCTTGTCCTCCCGACGGTCATGTATGGGCCTCCGGAGGGTCGACGTCGTGGTCGGTCGGTGAAGCTGTTGCGTTCGACGACCGCGCCACCGCCGGAGGAGGTCATCAATGTGGGCGGGCTGCGGGTGACCACGCCGCTGCGCACAGCCATGGACTGCGCCTTCGACCTGCCGGTGCGCGAGTCACTGCCTGTGGTGGATGCCGCCCTGCGGGTGGTGTGCAGACCCGATCGCTTCAACCGGCGCTGCTACGGCGAGATGGAGGTCGATGCGGCGCGCGAGCGGCTGATGCGCATGGTGGAGGGCCAGGGCCAGCGCCACGGAAAGCGCCGCGCCAGGGTGGCGGTGGAGCGGGCGGATCCTTTCGCGGAGTCGCCGGGTGAGAGCGTGTTGCGCTGGACGGTAGATGTGGCCGGGGTGCCCGAACCGGTGACACAGCGGCGCTGGATCGGCGACGATGCGCGCGAGTACTTCCTCGACGTCGCTGTGGACAGCGCCATGGTCGACCTGGAGTTCGACGGCTACGGCAAGCTGGCGACGTCGGCGGACGTGCGCGCGGAGAAGCAGCGGGAGATGGTGCTGCGCCGCGGCGGGTGGACGGTGCATCGCTTCGAGTGGCGGGAGCTGGCCGATCCCGAGCGGCTAGTGCGGCGGGTGGAGAGCCTGTTTCCGCCGGAGAGCGCGCGCGGGGTGCGACGGCGTCGTGACCTGTGGCTGTAGGGGTGCGGATCGGTGGTGATGTCCCGCATCAGCCTAAGGGGCGAGCCGCAAGCGCCGGGTGTATGCGGCCCGGTTCCCTGCGCCATCCCCTGGTCGTGTCGTGAAGGGGCGGCGCTCTCTTGGTGTATGCGGTCCGGTTCCCTGCCTCACCCCCCTGGAGGAGGGCACAACCCCAGGCGGCGGCATGCGGTAGGCGGCGAGACGGGTGGCCTGTAGCGGGTGGCGGTTGCGGCGTCGGCGACGGTGTTAGCCCTGGGCCACTTGCTGGAGGATGCGCTCTTGTCGTCTGCTACGCCCCTTTCCCGTTAACAACGCTACTTAACGGCCTGCTGAAGGGCTGGGAGGTATACAGCAGGCCGTTAACTGGCGTTGTTAACCCCGAACCGGCGTAGCAAACGCCCTCGCGGCTGGGACGGGCCGGCCGGGCGGCGACGGGCCGGTGCCGGTGACCACCAGCTTGAGGACCGGCTCCCCGACCACGGAGGTGTCAATCTGCTGCACGGTGCGGCCAAGCTGGGCGTCGACGACGCGGGCAGGTAGTCATGACCCAATGAGTCCCGCGTGTCCATGCGGTAAGTGAGGCGGAAGGCGGAGGTTCGCGGACTGAATGGAGGCGGCTGGCTGGGTCGAACGGCGTTGATGCCGGACTTACCAGTCAACTTCACGCCCAACTTCACACCCTGTGAAGTTAAGCGTGACGTTACTGGCGTGCCAAGCGGTAGCGCTGCTTCGGGCTACGCGGAGGTTCGGTCGCCTCCACTGTCCCGTCGGCAATCAATCCCCTCAGGGCGTTCTGGATGGTGCTGCGGCTGAGGGTGAAGGTCTCGGCGAGTTCGGCGGCCGAGGCGCTCTCATGCTTGGTGAGGTAATCGGCGATACGGTCTCGAGCGGGTGCGTTCCGCTCCCTTGGCACGACGCGCCGGCGTCGGAGTGTGATGGTGAAGCTGGTGACCGAGCTCTTGATTTCGGGCGGCGGCAGGAGGGCCTCGGCAAGGGCGTGCCGGATGACCGCGATTCCGGTACCGCGGTTTTCGGCCACGGCACCACCATTGGGGAAGGTGGTGGACTCCAATAGGGTTGACAAGCGCTGGTTGCGGCTTGTGCTCACACCAGCTTGGCCCAAGGTCTCTACCGTGACGGCGCCGTATAGACCGCCCGGGTTCATGATCTCGAGCCGGTCGACGAACATGCTGACCTGTACCTGTGCGCCGCGCGCGGCCGGCGAGTAGTCCCGGTGCATGAGGGCGTTGACCACGGCCTCACGCACGGCGACTAGTGGGTAGTCGGGCATATCCGTGCGGAAGGTATCCCCGATCAGGCCGGCCGTGCGCATATTGCGACGAACGGCGTCGACGGCGGATTCGACGAGTTCCGGAATCGGACCGGTCAGAGTGGCGCTGTCGAGCAGGCGCACGCCCTCGGTGACGCTGCCCCGGTCGGTACCGGGGAACACGGCGAAGGTGACGGTCAATCTTGGGAAGAACTGCTGCGGATACTCTCCAAACGCCAGTAGCGCCGCGAGGGTGGGGCGCCCGTCCCGGGTTATGCGCAGGCGTTCACGGGCAGTGTCGTCGCCGTCGGCGAAAGTCTTGGGGCGGAGGGTCTGTTGACCATCAAGGAAGGCCCCCAGGGCGTCGTCGGCGAGGTCGTTGAGGGTGGCGTCGGGCACCACTTCCTCATCCCACCGCGGCTGAGTGTGCTCTTCCAGGAGCCTTTCAACCTCGTATTGGGTCATGCGATGGTCGCCGTCGCCCGATCTGGTGTAGGAGCCGCCGTATTGCCCCTGGTCAGTGACGTAACAGGGCTTGTGGCGCGGCTCGATCTCCGGGATCGTGGCGACTACGACAGGAGCCTTACCCAGTAAGACGATCTCAATGAGGGGACGGACTACCGGGGTCATCTGCTCGCAACGGGCAACGAGCTGGTTCCGGGTGCGGGCGGCGTCGAAGTGCGGGACGGGGGCGAAGTCCTGTGCCTCGTCGAGACCGATGAGGATGGTGCCTCCTGCGGAGTTGGAGAAGGCACTGAGGGTGGCACGAATGTCCTTGCCGACGCTCGACTTGACCTCGAGCACCTGCTGGTCGGTGCCGATGACCCGGAGCTGGTCGACGATGGTGGAGAGTTGCTCGGAGTCCATGGGCTGCTGCGTCCTACCTTCTTCACACTTCGCAACTATCTTAACAGTGTGTGAAGTAAGTTGTGAAGTTAAGTGCGAAGTTGATTCGGGGCTGGGCGGTGCGCGGTGGCCCAGGGCGTTCTGTGTCAGGGTTGAGGGCGTTCGGCAGGGTTTCCGTCGTGCCGGTGCCGGTGGTCACCGGCTTGAGTACCGGCTTCCCGACCACAGAGGTGTCAATCTGCTGCATGGTGCGGGCCAGTGAGCGGGCGCCCTTCTCGATCTGGGAGCTGCCCGATGTCACCTCGACCTCGGCCCACCGGCCGCCGGGGGAGGTAAGTGTGGCGTTAAGCGTCGTGGACGTGCTTCCGGCGAGGTGGTCGGCAGCAATGAAGGCGCCGAGGCTCACCCGCGCCCGTAGAGGTGCCGCGTTTGGACCACGTCATGGTGCGCTTGAGCATGCGCAGGAAGCGTCGGGGTGGGTGGTGTCGGCAACCAACCTGATCTACGAGCTGACAGGGACTCGCTCTTCTCGTCTGCAACGCCACTTCCCCGTTAACAACGCTACTTAACGGCCTGCTGAAGGGCTGGGAGGTATACATCAGGCCGTTAACTGGCGTTGTTAACCCCGAACCGGCGTAGTAGATGTCAGACCCCGAGTCGGCACGGGGCACGGCGATTCAGCGTATGGAGGGCGACGGCACTGGTGCCTACTATTCATGTCAGTCGGCATTTGTATGCTCTCTGCATGTCAACGACGATCGACGTCTACTCCACGACGGATGTCTTCCCGCTGGTGCACCAGACTCGGGCGCGAACCGAGGAGCTGTTTCGTGAGCTCCTGGCCAGGCACGGCATCGACTCGACCCTTGACGTGACTGCCTGCTATCCGCGGGAGCGGGGCGAGGAACTGCGCATGGTCCCGCCCGACGTGCGCTGGACGCCGGGTTTGGAGATTGGATTCGGATACTGGCTCAACGGTGTCTGGGATAGCAACTCGTGGCCGGAGTGCCTTGTGCGCGACGATGACGACCTCATCTACGAAGACGATCCCGATGCCCTCGCCTACCCCTCGTTCATCGGACGCTGGGGCTTGCTTCCCGAGCTAGCCCACCGGCTCGCCCCGGAGACGCTTGACCTGATCGACGCACGTCGGCACTACTGGAGCGAGTACCGCAACGCCGCTGGGCCGGCCGTTGCATCGACCGGTTACGGTCTGGCCGCGGCGGCGCTCGCGGAGGCCACCGACGGCGTTATCGCATCCTTCGATAGCGCCTTCGAATTAGAGCACAACGGTGAGACCGCAGAGGAGTTCCTCTCCTGGTGGGGCGATCACCAGATCAACTTCTACGGGAAGAAGCGGTTCCTCCGCTCCCATTGGGAGAATCAGTCTTGACCGCCTAGGCGATCAGGCGGTCGACGACGGCAGGATGGTCTCGGTTCCGAGTTCGGGATGACTGATGTCGGTGAGCCGAGTCATGCTCTGAATACGGTTGCGATGGGCCATGGTGCTTGCATCCACCCAACGTGTGCCCGTCGACGAGCGCAGCCCGAGTTTGTAGACCGGAACACGCCCGCTCGCTGCTCGCCACGCCTATGCTGCCCTGCGTGAGCCAGTCGCCCGAGAACCAGTCCCGCGTCGCAGCCCTCCTTGACGAGTTGTACTTCAATGCGCAGACGCAGCGGGGCAAGGGCACGAGCTTCGAACGCCTGGTCCGGCAGTTCCTCCTGACCGACCCCCGCTATGCCGAGCGCTTTGACGAGGTCTGGATGTGGAAGGACTGGCCGGGGCGCGGCGCCCGCCCGGACCGCGGCGTCGACCTGGTGGCCCGCGAGCGCGACACCGGTGACCTGTGCGCGGTGCAGTGCAAGTTCTATGACCCGCAGTCCCAGGTCACTAAGGGCGACGTCGACTCCTTCCTGGCTGAGTCGGGCACAGGCGAGTTCAGCTCGCGTCTGTTCGTGTCAACCACCGACAAGTGGAACTCCGCGGCCGCAGCCACCGTGGAGAACCAGGCCGTCCCGGTATCCCGTATCGGTTTGAGGGACTTGTTCAACTCCACCATCGACTGGGACAAGTTCAACCTCGCCACCCCCGAGGTAATGGAGCGCGCTGGCCGTAAGACGCTGCGCGAGCACCAGCGCCGCGCACTGGACGCGGTGACCCAGGGGCTCGCCACGGCCGACCGCGGTAAACTCATTATGGCCTGCGGCACCGGTAAGACCTTCACCTCGCTGCGCATTGCCGAGGCCATGGCTGGAAGCGGCGGGGGGGGGTAGCCCTATTCCTGGTTCCCTCCATTGCGCTGCTGTCGCAGACGCTGCTTGAGTGGAGCGCGGAGGCCCAGGAGCCGCTGCGGTCCTTCGCGGCCTGCTCAGACAACAAGGTCGGCAAGAGCCGCGGCAAGACCAACTTGAGCGAGGACATCTCGGTGGTCGACCTGGCGATCCCTGCCACCACCGACGCCGAGGCCCTCGCCCGTCGGCTCACCCGGCCCGCCGCCCCCGTCGACGGCGTGACCCCCATGACGGTGGTCTTCTCCACCTACCAGTCCATCGACGTCGTCGCCCGGGCGCAGGAACTCGGGGCCCCAGACTTCGACCTGATCATCTGCGACGAGGCCCACCGCACCACCGGCGCCACGCTCGCCGGAGCGGACGAGTCCGCCTTCGTCCGCGTCCACGACGACGCCTACCTACGTGGCCGCAAGCGCCTGTACATGACGGCGACTCCCCGCATCTACGACGACTCCACCAAGGCGCGCGCCGGCCAGAAGAACGCGGTGCTCGCCTCCATGGACGACGCCGACACTTACGGCGAGGAGCTCTTCCGCCTGGGCTTCGGCGAGGCGGTCTCCCGCAACCTGCTCACCGACTACAAGGTACTGGTCCTGACCGTCTCCGAGGACGCCGTCGCCTCCCGCATGCAGTCCTCCCTTGCGCGCAACGGCGAGCTCACCCTGGACGACGCCGCCCGCATCGTCGGCTGCTGGAACGCACTGGCCAAGCGCTCCGTTAACCTGTCCGAGTACGGCTCGGACGTTCAGCCCATGCGCACCGCCGTCGCCTTCGCCCGGGACATCAGAAGCTCCAAGCGCTTCGCCGCATCCTTCAACGACGTCGCCGAGGACTACCGCAGCGGCCTGCCCGAGCGGGACGACGCCGTCGCTCCGGCGGGCGGCGATGATGCCGGGTTGCAGCGGCGGCTGGGGTCGGTCGAGGTCAGGCACGTGGATGGCTCCATGAACATCATGGAGCGAAACCGCCTGCTGGGCTGGCTCTCCGGCGAGACTACGGTCGAGCCGGTAGCGTTGTCGTCGGGCGCCGATAGCAGCCAGGGATCCGGTGGCGGTGAGGACGACGCCGACGGTGCGGTGTCCTGCCGGGTGCTGTCCAATGCCCGCTGCCTGAGTGAGGGCGTGGACGTGCCCGCCCTGGATGCGGTCATGTTCCTATCGCCGCGCAAGTCCCAGGTGGACATTGTGCAGTCCGTGGGGCGGGTCATGCGGCTGGCCCCGGGCAAGCGCTACGGCTACATCATCCTGCCGGTGGCTATTCCCACGGGCATGGCCCCGGAGGACGTGCTGGCTGACAATGACACCTTCCGCGTGGTGTGGGAGGTGCTGCAGGCGCTGCGCGCGCATGACGAGCGCTTCGACGCCATGGTCAACAAGATCGACCTCAACCGCTCCAAGCCGGACAAGGTCGCCATCATCGATCCCTTCGGCACGCCCGCCTACGATCCCGACGACGACGCGGCAGACCTGGGTGAGCAGGCGGCCTTCGACCTGGCGTCACTGGGCAAGTGGAAGGAGGCGATCTACGCGCGCCTGGTCCAGAAGGTCGGCAGCCGCCGCTACTGGGAGCAGTGGGCCAAGGATGTCGCCAAGATTGCCGCCCGCCACCGCGCCCGCCTGGAGCAGCGGGTGGCGGACCCGGCGGTCGCCCCGGAGTTCGCGCACTTCCTCGACGCCCTGCGAGCCAATCTCAACGACTCGATCACCCCGGACTCAGCGATCGACATGCTCTCCCAGCACCTGGTCACCAAGCCGGTGTTCGACGCCGTATTCGATGGCTACGACTTCTCCGCCACCAACCCGGTGGCCCAGGTGATGGGGCGGATGCTGCGCGTGCTCGACGGCGCCAACCTGGAGGCGGAGACCGAGGAGCTTGAGGGCTTCTACACCTCCGTGCGTGAGCGCTGCGCCGGCATCGACAACGCCGAGGGCAAGCAGCGCATCATCACCGAGCTGTATGAGAAGTTCTTCTCCCAGGCCTTCGCCAAGACGGCGAAGTCCCTGGGGATCGTGTACACGCCGGTGGAGATCGTCGACTTCATTCTGCGCAGCGTGGACCACCTGTCCCGTGAGCACTTCGGGAGGGGTGTCACCGACGCGGGTGTGCACGTGCTGGACCCCTTCACCGGTACCGGCACCTTCATTGTGCGCCTGCTACAGTCCGGGCTGATCGCCCCGGCCGACCTGGCGCGCAAGTACGCCAGTGAGCTGCACGCCAACGAGATCCTGCTGCTGGCCTACTACATCGCGACGGCGAACATTGAGGTCGCCTACCGCGACCTGCTCGGGCAGGCGCAGCAGGCTGGGAACGACGCCGGTGCCGGGGCGCAGGGAGCGGACGACGGCGGCTATGTGCCCTTCGACGGGATCGTGCTGGCCGACACCTTCCAGATGAGTGAGGGCGAGGGCACCCTGGACACGAGCTTCTTCGTGGCCAACAACGACCGCGCCGCCGCCCAGCGCAAGCTCGACATTCGGCTGATCGTCGCCAACCCGCCGTACTCGGTGGGGCAGGAGTCTGCCAATGACAACAACGCCAACCAGCGCTATCCGGACCTGGACCGGCGGATCGCCGAAACCTATGCGGCCCGCTCCACGGGCACCAACAAGAACTCCCTGTACGACTCCTACCTGCGGGCGATCCGCTGGGCCACCGACCGGCTGGGCGACGCTGGGGTGATCGGCTTCGTCACCAACGGCGGCTTTATTGATGCCAACACCGCCGACGGCGTGCGGCTCAGCCTGGCCGAGGAGTTCGCGCACATTTACGTGTTCAACCTGCGGGGTAATCAGCGCACCGCGGGGGAACTCTCGCGGCGCGAGGGAGGGAAGGTATTCGGAGGCGGCTCGCGCGCGACCGTCGCGATTACCTTCTTGGTGAAGGACCCCGCCCACAGCGGGCCGGCGGTACTGCACTACCGGGACATCGGCGACTACCTGAGCCGCGAGGACAAGCTGCGCATCGTGGGCGGCTCGCGCATTGAGGCCATGAACTGGGAGGTGATCACTCCCAACGCCGCCGGCGACTGGATCAACCAGCGCGACCCCCGCTACGGAAGCTGGCAGTCAATCGGTGAGGGGCAGGCACCGGTTTTCGGATCGTACTCGCGTGGAGTCGAAACCGGACGCGACGCCTGGGTGTACAACTTCTCCGCGGCGACTCTGCGGGAATCCTGCCAGCGTCTCATCGGTACTTATAACGCCGAGCGGCAGCGCATCCACAGCGATCATGCCACCGAGTTGTCCGCGGGTGTTGCGGCTAAGGACCTGGTCACCACGGACGAGACCCAGATCAAGTGGACTCGCGATCTATACCGGTCTGCGGAAAAGGACCGTGTTATTCACTATAACGCGCACGCCACCTACATAGGTCTCTACCGGCCCTTCTGTAAGCAGTGGCTGAACGCCTCCGACGGGATCATCTACCTCCCGGCAGTCCTGCACCGCTACTTCCCCACGCCGGCGCACGACAATCTGGGGTTCTACATAGTTGGTCAAGCGTCCGCCGTTCCGTTCTCGGCGCTGATGACTGATCGAGTACCGAATCTGCATGTCACCGGAGCGGGTAGCGGTGGCCAGTTCTTCCCGCGCTGGACCTGGGAGCCGGTCGACCAGCCCGCCCGGGACGCGGGCATGCTCGACCTGACTGCGGGCGCCGTCGTCGGCGATGAGGGCGGGAGCCTGGACGGCGAGGTCGCGGGTGAGGTGATCGGCGGCTACCGGCGCGTGGACAACATCACTGACGCCACCCTGCACGCCTACCGGGAGGCCTACGGGCCGACGGTCAGCAAGGATGACGTCTTCTACTACGTATACGGGCTGCTGCACTCGCCCGACTACCGCAGCCGCTACGGCGCGGACCTGAAGAAGTCCCTGCCGCGCATCCCGCTGGTCGCCTCCCGCGCGGACTTCGTCGCCATCGCCACCGCGGGGCGCGGGCTGGCCGACCTCCACCTGGACTACGAGACCGTGGAGCCGTGGGAGCTGACCGTGACCGTTGACGGGAAGGAGGTGCCGTGGGCGGAGCGCGACCGGATTGACCCGGCGCTGCTGCACGTAACCAAGCTGCGCTACGCCAAGACCCGGGCGGACGGCAATCCGGTCGCCGACAAGACCAGCATCGTCTACAACGAGCACGTGACCATCTCGGGCATCCCGGAGGCGGCGCAGGACTACCTGCTGGGCTCGCGCAGCGGCCTGGACTGGCTCATCGACCGCTACCAGGTGAAGACCGACAAGGCCTCCGGCATCGTCAACGACCCCAACGACTGGATGGCCGAGGGTGCGGGCCAGGGGAACATGGCGGGGCCTCAGCCCCGCAACCTCCTCGACCTCATCGCCCGCGTCACCACTGTCTCCGTGCGCACGCAGCAGATCGTGAACTCCCTGCCCCCGCTGGACGTGCGCGACTGACCGCACCCCGGCGGGCGCGTCATGTATTCGCCGATTTGTGGCGGGAGCTGGCGTACTCGGTGGTCAGTAGCGGGTAAGCCAGGCCTGCCGGTCGGGATCAATGCTGCCGTCGTCCGGTGCAGTCACCGTGTACCCCGCATCGCGCAGCACATCTGCGGCCACATCGGGAAGAGAGGCCGTCATGGCGCGCACCTGATCGGATCGCCAGGCCGCACGCTGCTTTTCGAGGACTTCCAGGGCGTCTTCGGTGTGGTCCACTCCGAGATCATGGACGAGCATCTCCAGGAAGTCCTCCAGGGTGGGCCGCAGTCGTGGACCTCCCGAAGGAAAGTGAATGTCAGACAGCTGCGGGGCCCGCTCCGCACTGGCCCGGCGGGCCACCTCGCGTCTTGCGCTTCCGACGCCGTCACGGGTCATGGCGAAGGTCCAGTCATCGCGATGGGCGTGGACCTGGAGGTGGCAGCACGGCACGTCGGAGTGCGGGTGGCGTAGATATTCCAGCCGTACCAGGGGCTCACTGCCTTTTGCGGGCAGCAGGATGAAGGCCGACTTCTCGACCAGCATGAAGGAGTGGCGCGCTGACGCCGTGCACTCGTAGCTGACCTTCAACTTCAGCAGGCGCCTCCCGCCCACGGTCAGCACCACCGGCTTGTCTCCTGGGGTGGCCACCGTCGCCTTCCAGACGTTCTTGTGGGTAGCGGCATCAGCGACGAAACCGGGCGCATTGGGGCACACCGTGCGCACGGTGGCGGTGGTCTGGGCCGCGAAGTCGTGGGTCTGGCGTTCCTGCGCCGAGAAGTCCTCCATCAGTCGGACAGTAGGAAGGTGACGGCGTGATACTCGGAGAAGAGGGTGGCCTCGTCTTCGTCGTAGTCCCAGTCCTCCTCGCGCTCAAGCGCGCGTTCAAGACTGCCGAAGCGACGCGTGAGCTTATCGACCACATCCGACTCCCGAGCCTTGAGCTCATCCTCCGTGAACACGCGGACCAGGTTGTTCGTGGGTGCTGACATGCGGGCCTCCTTCCTGCTCCCTTCACTGTAGCCGCACCGTATGACAGGAACCAGCGCCCCTAGCAGGCCGCCCGCTCCATCACCGTCGCCGTGTGTACCCAGGCGGGCGGGAGTAGGTGACGTGGCGGGCTTTCGCTTCAGGCTCTGGACGCTGGTTGGGCATGGATGCCGGCAATGTGTGCGCGCACTGCTTCGGGTGACAAGGCGCGGGTGGGATCCTCGCGTAGCTCGGCATAGGCCGGGCCCACTTCATTGTGGAGCCGGGAATCGAGTGCATCTTCGCGGTTGAGCAGTTCACGGATCCTGTTAGTTACAGCGGTGCTGTGGCTGGCGTACGCGCCTGATGCCACACGCTGATCCAGCTCAGCAGCCAGGCTGTCCGGAACGGTGATGGTCGCCGTCCTGCCCACCGGGGCTTCTTCCGTTGTTGTTCCGAATCTATGCGTACATTGCGATGCGCAACAGGATGCTTGTGGGGCCGCGTCGTGACCTGTGGCTGTAGGGGTGCGGGGCGGTGGCGGTGGTGCGCGGCGTTGTCGGCTCGCGGCGTGTGGCGGTGTGCGGCGTCGGTGGTGTGTGGCGGGAAGTTGGCGTTGGCCGGGGCGGGCGTTGTCGGCAGTGGTGATCGTGCCCGCGGCGCCGTCTGCTACGCCCCTTTCCCGTTAACAACGCTACTTAACGGCCTGCTGAAGGGCTGGGAGGTATACAGCAGGCCGTTAACTGGCGTTGTTAACCCCGAACCGGCGTAGCAGACGACTTCGGGGTCGGGCTAGGACGGGCCGGACGGGCTGGGTCGGGCTGGGACGGGCCAGACGGGCTGGGACGGGCCAGACGGGCTGGGACGGGCCGGACGGAGGCAGCCCCGCCCCATGAGACGCTTTACGGCCGCGCCCCACGCCCCGGCTATCGTGGAGCCATGCGCGTGTACAACTTCTCCGCAGGCCCCGCACAACTGCCCCTGCCCGTGCTCGAGCAGGCCGCCGCCGAGCTCACCGACTGGCAGGGCTCCGGCATGAGCGTGCTGGAGGTCTCCCACCGCGGGAAGGACTTCGTCGCCTGCGCCGCCGACGCCGAGGCCGCCTTCCGCCGCGTCGCCGGCGTCCCGGAGGGCTACCGCGTCCTCTTCCTCGCCGGCGGCGCCACCGGCCAGTTCTCCGCGATCCCCATGAACCTGGCCGCCCGCGGCGCCACCGCCGCCTACCTCAACACCGGCCAGTGGTCCAAGAAGGCCATCAAGGAGGCCGGCCGCCAGGGCGTGGACGTGCGCGTCGTCGCCGACGAGGCCGCCTCCGCCTACACCACCACCCCCGAGCCCGGCTCCTTCACCGTCCCCGCTGACGCCGCCTACCTGCACTACACGCCCAACGAGACCATCGGCGGCGTCGAGTTCCCCTACATCCCTGACGCCGGCGACGTCCCCTTGGTGGCCGACTTCTCCTCCACTTACCTCTCCCGCCCCATCGACGTCGAGCGCTTCGGCGTCATCTACGGCGGCGCTCAGAAGAACCTCGGGCCGGCGGGCCTGGCGATCGTCGTCGTGCGCGAGGACCTGCTCCGCCGCGCCCGCGAGGACGTGCCCGCGATCTGGGACTGGAAGGTCATGGCGGAGGCCGACTCCATGCTCAACACCCCGCCCACCTTCTCCATCTACCTGCTCGGGCTGATCCTGCACTGGATCGAGTCCACCGGCGGCCTGGAGGCCATGGGCGAGCGCAACCGCGCCAAGGCCGAGCGCCTGTACGCCGCCATCGACGCCTCGGACTTCTACAACAACCCCGTTCAGGCCCGCTCCCGCTCCTGGATGAACATCCCCTTCACCCTGGCCGACCCCGCCCTCGACGCCGAGTTCCTCGCTGGCGCCGACGCCGCCGGCCTGACCAACCTCAAGGGCCACCGCAGCGTCGGCGGCATGCGCGCCTCCATCTACAACGCCATGCCCGCCGACGGCATCACCGCCCTGATCGACTACATGACCGAGTTCGAGCGCACCCGCGCCTGACGGCGCCGCCGGAAGCTCAGCAGAACCCAGGAGAAGGTACAGCCATGACCAAGCAGTTCCGCATCCAGACCCTCAACGCCATTTCCGGCGCCGGCCTGTCCCGCTTCCCCGACGACCGCTACGACGTCGGCGGCAATGTCACCGAGCCCCACGCCCTGCTGGTGCGCTCGGCCAAGCTGCACGACGTGCCGATCCCCGACTCGGTGATGGCGATCGCCCGCGCCGGCGCCGGCACCAACAACATCCCCGTCGCCGCCATGACCGAGCGCGGCATCCCGGTGTTCAACACCCCCGGTGCCAACGCCAACGCCGTCAAGGAGCTGGTTCTCGCCGGCCTGTTCATCGCCTCCCGCAACCTCATCCCGGCCGCCCGCTTCGCCCACGAGCTCACCGGTGACGACGCCGAGATCGCCCGCGCCGTCGAAGCCGGCAAGAAGCAGTTCGTCGGCTTCGAGCTGCCCGGCCGCACCCTGGGCGTGATCGGCCTGGGTGCCGTCGGCGTACAGGTCGCCAATGCTGCGCTCGGGCTGGGCCTGAACGTGGTCGGCTTCGACCCCGGCATCAGCGTGGAGCACGCCTGGCACCTGAGCGCCGAGGTGGAGCGCGCCGAATCCATGGAGGAGGTGTTCCGCCGCGCCGACATCCTGACCGTGCACGTCCCGCTGATCGAGTCCACCCGCGGCCTGGTCTCCACTCAGCGCATCGCCATCATGAAGGAGACGGCGGTGCTGCTGAACTTCGCACGCGCTGAGATCGTGGATGAGGCAGCGGTCGTCTCCGCCCTGGACGAGGGCACCCTGGGCGGCTACGTGTGCGACTTCCCCTCCACCGCCGTGCACAAGCACCCCAAGTGCATCTCGCTGCCCCACCTGGGCGCCTCCACCAAGGAGGCCGAGCGCAACTGCGCCGTCATGGCCGTGGATGAGCTGCGCGGCTTCCTTGAGGACGGCCAGGTTCACAACTCGGTCAACTTCCCCGAGGCGGTGCTGCCGCGCGAGCCCGGCACCCGCCGCCTGGTGATCGTCAACCAGAACGTGCCCAACATGGTCGGCCAGGTCTCCACCCTGGTGGCCGAGCGCGGCCAGAACATCGCTAACCTCCTTAACCGCTCCCGCGGTGACCTCGCTGTCACGCTCGTGGACGTCGAGGGCGAGCTCGGTGAGGACGTGCTCGACCAGCTGCGCGCCATTGACGGCGTGCTGTCCGCCCGCGCCATCGAGCCCGCCGCCTGAGGCGTCGGCGGTGCCCCCGCTCGGCTTGAGCGGGGGCACTTGCGTTCTGCAACGTGGCTGCGCCTGGCAACGCCACCGGGAAAAGTGTCCATCTCTCCACACTTTCACCAGTCACGCAACCGCGGGGCTAATGGATACCGGCTCTGACCTGGGCAAATGCCGGGGAGCTGACGTTGTGCGGTGGATGAAGAGCGCAAAGTGGCGAGAGATGGACACTTCTACCGTCTGTGAGCCGCGCCTGCCCGGTGATTTCCACTGGAACCGGCCCTTCCGCTCCGCACCCATCTGATCTACTATTTAGTAACTACTAGATAAGCGGCGACGGCGCCGCGCAGGAGGGCACAATGACGCAGCACTCGGACCGGCTCATCTTCGGAGCCGCCTACTACGACGAGTACACCCCCGCCGCCGCGGGCCCCGAACGGCTCGAACGCGACATGCAGATGATGGTGGAGGCGGGCTTCACCACGATCCGCATCGCCGAGTTCACCTGGGGCACCTGGAACCCCGCCCCCGGCGTCTTCGACTTCACCCACATCGACCGCGCCCTCGACGCCGCGCAGCGCCACGGCCTGGACGTCATCATCGGCACCCCCACCGCCGCCATCCCCACCTGGCTGGCCTCCCGCCACCCCGAGGTCCTCGGTGTCACCGCCGCCGGCCCCAACAAGTACGGGCCGCGCCAGAACATGAACATCCTCGCCCCCGCCTACCGCCACTACGCCGAGGCCGCCATCCGCGCCCTGGTAGAGCACACCGCGCCGCGCCCGCATGTGGTCGGCTTCCAACTGGACAACGAGACCAAGTACTACGACGCCGCCAACGCCGACATCCAGCGCGCCTTCGTCGACCACCTCAAGCAGCGCTTCGGCGCCGGGCAGGAGGGCCTCAACGCTCTGAACTCGGCGTTCGGCCTGAACTACTGGTCCAACCGCGTGAACGCCTGGGAGGACTTCCCCGACGTCACCGGCACCATCAACGGCTCCCTGGCGGCCGCCTTCGACGCCTTCCGCCGCGGCCTGGTCACCGACTTCCTCGCCTGGCAGCGCGCCATCGTAGATGAGTACCGCCGTGAGGACCAGTTCGTCACCCAGAACTTCGACTACGAGTGGCGCGGCTACTCCTTCGGCATCCAGCCCGCCGTCGACCACTTCCGGGCCGCCGACGCCGTCACCCTGGCCGGCGTCGACATCTACCACCCCGGCGAGGACCAGCTCACCGGCAGGGAGATCGGCTTCGGCGGCGACATCTCCCGCTCCCTGAAGGACGGCGACCCCTACCTGGTGATCGAGACGCAGGCTCAGGGGCAGATGGGCTGGCTGCCCTACCCCGGCCAGCTGCGCCTGCAGGCATACTCCCACCTCGCCTCCGGCGCCTGCGGCGTCATGTACTGGCACTGGGGCTCCATCCACAACTCCTTCGAGACCTACTGGAAGGGCCTGCTCAGCCAGGACTACACGCCCAACCCCACCTACCGGGAGGCCGTCACGATCGGCCGCGAACTGGCCGAGCATGCCGAATCCCTCACCGGCCTGCGTAAGCACAACCGGATCGCCATCATGGTCTCCAACGAGGCCTACACCGCCCTGGAGTGGTTCAGCCTCGAGGCCGGCTTCCCCCGCCAGTACGCCGGCGGCGGCGCCAACTACAACGACGTCTTCCGCTGGCTCTACGACGCCCTGTTCGACCTGAACCTGGAGGTCGACGTCGTCCCCGCCGACGCCCCCGTCGAGCGCCTGGGCCGCTACGCCGTACTGGTCGCGCCCGCCCTGTACGTCACCCCCCAGGCCACCACCGACGCCCTACGCGCCTATGTGGCCGGCGGCGGCCACCTGGTCACCACCTTCCGCGCCGGCGTCGCCGACGAGAACCTGCAGGTCTTCACCGACCGCCAGCCCCATGGCCTGTCCGGCCTGCTGGGCCTGGGCACCGACCAGTTCACCCGCCCCGACGGCGTCGCCCTGCGCCCGGTGGGAGCGCTCGCCGCGGCCCTGGACGACGGCGTCGCGGTCGGCCCGACAGATCCGGCAGAGCTGGCCGCCTCCACCTTCATGGAGCTGCTCACCCCCGTCGACGCCGACGCCCGCGAGGGCGACGCCGAGGTGGAGGTGCTCGCCACCTACGACCACCACGCCTGGTCCGGGCCGGCGGTCGCCACCCGCGCCGTCGGCGCCGGCTCGATCACCCACCTGGCCACCATGACCGCTCCGGCGCTGACCCGCGCCGTGCTGCGGCTGGTGGCCGAGCGGGCGGGCGTGACCGACTGGGCGCAGGACCTGGCCGGCACCGTCACCGTGCGCCGCGGCACCAACGGCCGCGGCCGGGGGCTGAGCTACTTTCTGAACTACTCCCGCGACGCCGTCGAGATCGCCCTGCCGCAGGGCGGGGAGGACGTCCTGGGAGCCGTCGCCGCCCCGGGCGCTCGCCTGGAGGCCGGCGCCACCGTGACCATCCCCGCCTGGGGCGTCCTCGCCGTCGAGGCCTGAGCCGCCCCGGGCAAACCGCAACGAAGCACAAAACCCGCACCATTAGGAGAACCCCATGACCGACACCAGCCCCGCCAACACCCCCGCCGCCGGCTTCCAGTTCTACGCCACCACCGAGGCCGACCCCTGGTTCACCCCGGAAACGCCCGTCACCATCGAGCCGATGCAGACCTTCCCCGGCGCCTTCCTGCGCCTGGACGCACCCGCACAGGAGATCGACGGCTTCGGCGTCTGCTTCAACGAGCTCGGCTGGGTGGCGCTGTCCCGCCTGTCCGAGGCCGAGCGCAGCGAGGTGCTGCGGCAGGTCTTCGCGCCCGGCGTCGGCACCAACCTCACCGTGTGCCGCATGCCGGTGGGCGCTAACGACTTCGCCACCGACTGGTACTCCTACGACGAGGTCGACGGCGACTTCGCCCTGGAGCACTTCAGCGTCGAGCACGATGACGCCACCCTGGTGCCCTACATCCAGGCCGCAAAGGCCCACCGACCCGACCTGACCCTGTGGGCCTCCCCCTGGGGGCCGCCGTCCTGGTTCAAGCGCAATAAGCACTACGCCTGCGCCGCCCCCAACCCGATGAGCGAGCAGACCGCCTTTGACAACGGCCTGTCCCCGGACAACCAGATCGAGGAGGGCACCGACGGGCTGATTCTCACCGAGGAGGTGCTGGACGCCTACGCCCGCTACTTCGGCAAGTTCATCGACGCCTACGCCGAGCGCGGCATCGACATCTCCATGGTCATGCCGCAGAACGAGTTCAACTCCGCCCAGATCTACCCTGCCTGCACCTGGACGCCGGAGGGACTGATCGCCTTCCTGAAGCACCTGATCCCGCAGATGGAGCGGCGCGGCGTGAAGGTCTTCTTCGGCACCATGGAGCGCCCGGACGACACCATGGTGGAGAAGGTCCTGGCCGATCCGGAGGTGGGTCCGCATATCGAGGGCGTCGGCTTCCAGTGGGATGGCAAGCGGGCGGTGCCCTTCGTCCACCACAACCACCCGGAGCTGAAGATCTACCAGTCCGAGCAGGAGTGCGGCGACGGCAAGAACGACTGGCGCTACGCCCGCTACGCCTGGACGATGATGCGCCACTACTTCAACAACGGCGCCAGCGTCTACGACTACTGGAACCTGGCGCTGGACGAGGGCGGCGTCTCCCGCTGGGGCTGGAGCCAGAACTCCCTGGTGACCGTGGACCCGGCCACCGGCAAGAGTCGCTTCACCTACGAGTACTACGTGCTGCGGCACCTGTCCGGCTTCGTGCAGCCGGGCGCGCGCTTCGTGCCGACCCTGTCCTACACGGGGTATGAGAACCTGCTGGCCTTCCACAACCCCGATGGCTCGGTGGTGGTGGCCGCCCAGAATGACATGACCACCCCGCAGGAGTTCGTGGTGGGCGTGGGGAACAAGAACGTGTCCTTCACCGCCCCGGCCGACTCGCTGGTGACCGTGGTGGTGCCCGCCGAGCACGTGGAGGTGGCTGCCAAGCCGCTGGCCTGAGCCGCGCGCAGGCATTCCACGACCTTGGTGACGTTTTACGACCTTGGGGTGTGTTCCACGACCACCCCGGGGTCGTAAAACGTACCCCGGGGTCGTGCAATGCATGGGGAAGTGCTAGCGGTAGTCGTCCCAGACCGGGGAGGGGAACAGGACTGCCTCCCAGCGCGCCCACTCCTCGGTCAGAGAGATGGGCGGGCGGCGAAAGAAGCGGATCTGCGCCCCGTCCATCGCCTCGATCGCCATCTCCACCAGCGGCCGCATGGTCTCCCAGCCGCCCGCCGCCATGACCTCGGGTGGCAGCCTCCAGGTAAAGGTGGAGTAGTAGTCCCACACCTGGTCGGGCCGGTCGATGAAGCGCTCGTAGGCGGGGTGGCGCGGGTCGGTCGCCTCCACCCCCAGCGTCATGTACAGCTCCATCAGCTCCGGGCGAGCCTCGTTGAAGGCCACCAGGTAGCGGAAGTAGGCCGGCAGGCTGATGCCCTCGGGGTGGGTGGCGGCAGGGTCGCCGGAGTCGATGAAGTCCTGCGGGGTGCCCTGGCGGTCGTAGCGGTCATCCAGCAGCAGCTCCAGCAGGCCGTCCTTGGTGCCGATGTAGTGCAGCAGCCCCGCCTGGGTGATGCCGACGGCGTCGGCCACCTCCTGCAGCGACAGCCCGTTGAACCCGTGCTTGGCCACCATCTCGGTGGCGACCTCCACGATCTGCTCGCGCCGCTCGGCTGCGGTCATGCGGTGGCGTTTGGTGGAGGACGATGGCGGCATGCGCCGATCCTACTGGGCGGCCCACTGCCCCGAGAGTGGGGCAAGCGCTCCCGCAGCGCCGACGGCGCGACTACGGATTGCCGAGACTGCGCGGTTCTACAGGTGGCAGGGAGGCGGACGGCGGTCGTCTGTCGCGGACGGCGACGGCAAGGCACGGCCGGCCGGGGGACGAACACCCCGGTCGGCCGCGCTGGGTTGTGCTCAGCGCACCGAGCGGATCGCCAGGATGGAGAAGCAGCCGACGACGGCGCAGGCGATAGACACGGGGAACACCAGCGTGTACGCGCCGGTGGCGGTGACGATCGCGGAGGTGATCACCGGTCCGGACATCTGGCCCAGAGTGGTGGAGACGTTGAGGATGCCCAGGTCCTTGCCCGCAGTCTCGGGGTTGGGCAGCACGTCCACGTTCAGGGCCTGATCCACGGAGCTGTACACCGAGTAGCCGAAGCCGGCGATGAAGGCGAACAGGTAGATGCCCGTAGTGGTCGGCATAATCCAGGGCATGGCAACTCCCAGGGCGAAGCACAGGGAGGCCATGACTACCGGCACCTTGCGGCGGTGCAGGAGGTCGGAGAGCGGGCCGCCGATGAAGCCGCCGATCAGGCCGACCACGAGCGTGATGGTGGACATCAGTGTCACGGTGGCCGCGGACTGCGTGGTGGACAGGCCCAGGTAGTCCTGGATGATGTACAGCTGGTAGGCGTTGATCATCTGGTAGGACACCAGCATCGTGAAGCGGCCTATGAAGGCCTTCCAGAAGTCGGCCGCCCCGTGGATCGGCGGGATGAAGGAGACCAGCAGGTCCTTCAGAGTGCCGGCGTCTGAGGCCTCATTCACGGAGGACCGCTCGCGCGGCCACACCAGAACGGCGAAGATGCCGGCGATGCCCATCAGGATGCCGCCGAGGGTGAAGCCGGAGACGGCGGCGCCGGACTCGGAGATGAAGCGGGCACCGACGATTGCGCCGATCGGGTACCCGATGGAGGCGCCGACTCCCCAGAAGGTGGACATGGTGCCGCGGATCGTCTCGGGCACGCGGTCGGACAGCACGGCCACTGCCGGGGCGAGCATCATGTTCAGGCCCACCATGCACACGCAGTACACCAGGGTGATTAGGCCGGCGTTGGTGAGGATGCCGATGGCGAACAGGCACAGGCCGCCGAGTACGCCGCCGCTGATGACCCAGGGGCTGCGCTTTCCGAAGCGGGAGCGGGTGCGGTCGGACAGGTTGCCGAAGATGAGGTTGGAGAACAGTGACACTATGGCGGTCACCGCGGAGATGGTGCCGAGCAGGGCGGTGGGGTTGTCGACGCCGATGTCCTTCAGGCGTTGCGGCAGCAGGACTGCGGCGATGGTGTTGAGGCCGGTCGCCCAAAGCAGGGAGATGCAGAGGAAGCCGATGCCGAAGCGCACCATCGCGCTTCGTGGCAGCGGCAAGCCGGTGTCGGGTGCGAGGTTGGATGGGGTCGAGGTGTCATTCTCGGTGGCGTGCGCGGGCTGCTGTGCCATGTGCGTGGGCCCTTTCGTCGAACGGCTGTGTTCGCCAAGGCGAGTTACTTACTACTTAGTAAGTGCGACAGTGAGACTAACCGCCGGGGGATGGCCTGTCAACCCGCAAGCGCGGGCGTACGGTTCGCCCTACGCGCTGGCACACGGATGTGCCGGTGAGCCTCTGTGCGCTGAGGAGCCCGCGCGAGTCGCCGGATTTCACAGCGGACGCTAACCGTCGTCGGCGCTCGCATGGGGAAGTCTTGACCCATGCGCCTGACCGACGACCTCAAGGACCTCGCCTCCGTCCCGGCCTTCCGGACCCTGCTGGGGGTCCGCCTGGTCTCGCAGACCGGCGACGGCATGGTGCAGGCGGGCCTGGCCACCCTGTTCTTCTTTCAGCCGCAGAACATGACCAGTGCCGCGGGCGTGGCCGCGGCACTGGTGGTCATGCTGCTGCCCTTCAGCGTCGTCGGCCCCTTCACCGGGCCATTCATCGACCGCTGGCGGCGTCGGCAGACCCTCCTGTACGGCAATCTGGCGCGTGCCGGCGTGATCGCACTGACCACGCTGGCGCTGCGGGCCTGGGGCATAGGACCGGCGGTGTACGTGCTGGTGCTGGTGGCGCTGGGCATCAACCGCTTCCTGCTGTCGGTGCTGTCAGCCGGGCTCCCGCAGATCATCGACCACCGGCGGCTGCTGACCGCCAACTCGATCGTGCCCACCCTGGGCGGCGCGGCCACCGCGCTCGGCGCGGTCATCGGCTTCGTGCTGCGGCTGGCGCTGCCGGCTGGGACCGCGCAGGACACCGCCAGCCTCTTGAGCGCCATGGTGCTGTACGTGCTGGCCGCCGGGGTGGTGACCCGGCTCGGCGCGGGACAGCTCGGCCCGGATAGGCCCGCCGCCGACGGCCTCGGCGCCGCGCTCGCGGCCACCGCGGGCGATCTCGTCAACGCGGTGCGCTACCTGGTGCGCCGCGGCACCCCCGGCCTGGCACTGACCACCATGGCGCTGCACCGCTTCGTGTACGGCATGCAAGTGATCACCATGATCCTGACCGCCCGCAACCTGCTCGCCGCCCCCGAGGACGCCGACACGGGGCTCGCCATCTTCGCCACCCTGATGGGGGCCATGGTCGCCGGCCATGGCCTGGCGGTGGTGCTCACCCCCCTGGCGCATGAGCGTGTGGCGCCGTCGACCTGGATCGTCATGTGCCTGCTCGGCGGCAGCATCGGGCAGCTGCTGGTTGTGGCCACCTACCGGCAGGCCGTCATGACCGCGGGGATCTTCATCTTCGGCGTGGGTGTGCAGGGCGCCAAGATCGCCGTCGACACCATCGTCCAGGGCGACACCGCCGACGCCTACCGCGGGCGCGCCTTCTCCATCTACGACGTGCTGTTCAACACCGCCGAGTGCGTGGCGGCCGGCGCGGCCGTGCTGGTGCTGCCCGACGTCGGCTGGTCACGGGCGGTTCAGGTGACCCTGGTGGGCTTCGTGTGGTGCGTGGCGCTGGCCTACCGGACTGGTGTGCGGGCGCTGGGCGACCGGCCCCGCGAGGTGGCCGACCTGCCGGGTCTGGGGTGAGGCCCGCATAGGACAGGTCAATAGGTGCGCAGGGGTGGCCTCAACGTGACCTTTGCGAGACACTTGAGGGGTGAAGCGTGTTCTTGTGACCGGCGGCGGCGGGCACCTCGGGTTGAACCTGCTGCCGCGGCTCGCGGCAGCGGGCTGGCAGGTACGGGCCATGGGGCCGCACCCTCCGGGTTCCGACGCCGCCCCGCCAGTCGGCGTCGAGTGGGTCACCGGCTCCGTGCTGGACTCCCGGCAGCTGCATGAGGCCATGGAGGACTGCGACGCCGTGGTCCACCTCGCCGCGCGAGTCACCCTGTGGCGCCGCGACCCCGCGGCCTGGCAGCTGAACACCCGCGGCCCGGCGCTGGTGGCGGCCGAGGCCCGGCGCCGTGGCATACGCATGGTGCACTGCTCCTCAATCCACGCCCTGGACTGCTCCGCGGGTGGAGTCATCACCGAGACGACGCCACTGGCGGGTGCGGGCCGCCCGCTTTACGACCGCTCCAAGGCCGTCGGTCAGCGGGCGGTGCTGGCCGAGGCGGCGCGGGGCCTGGACGCGGTGATCTGCCTGCCCACGGGGATCATCGGCCCCGTCGATCACGGATCGCGTGTCAACTCTCTCATCCTTGCCGCGGCGCGGGGACGCCGGACGGCGACGCTTGCGGGCGGCTTCGACTGGGTGGACGTGCGGGACGTCGCCGCCGGTATCGCCGTGGCCCTTGACTGGGGCAGGTCGGGACGCTCCTACCTGCTGAGCGGCATACGCGCGCAGCTCGTGACTGTGATGTCCCTCGGAGCGGTGCTGGCCGGTCGACCTCCGCTGCGCCTGGCGCTCCCCCTGGAGTGGGCGCGGCCGCTCGCGCCCCTCGGGGAGGCGGTGGGTAGTCGGCTCGGCACCGACGTGTTCACCCCGGCCACGCTCGGCGCCCTGGCCGACAACCCAGCGGTCTCCAGTAGGCGTGCCCGCGAGGAGCTTGGTCTTCTGCCCCGGCCCCTGGCGATGACCGTGCGGGACCTGCTCAACTCGGCGGGTATTGAGACAGTCGCCTGAGCGCTGTGCGTCCGGCAGGGTCGCGCTGGCGCGCCCACTCGCATTACTCCGAGGCGCCGATGTTGAAGATCCAGCGCAGACCGAAGGGGTCGACGAGCACCCCGTTGAGGTCTCCCCAGGGCGTCTCCTCCAAGGGCTCGGCTACCTGTGCGTTCCGGGACAGGCCCTTCCAGCAGGCGATTAGGCGCTCGCGCTCCTGCCCGTTCAAGCACAGGGCGACGGCGGAGCCCACCTGCACCGGCGCCTCTGACAACGGTCGGTCCGTCGCGCGCAGCACAAAGCCGTCCGATGTGCGCAGCACGCCGTAAAGCACGTCCTGCTCGTGGCCCGGTTCGGCGGGAACCTCCCAGGCGGCGAAGGTTTCAATGTCCAGCTCTCCGCCCAGGGCTTCGCGGTAGTAGGTGAGTGCCTGGCGCGCCTGTCCGGCGAAGCTGATATAGGCACTGAGGTCGGCTTTCATCGCGATCTCCTTCTGCGACTGTATTCGGTGGCGGCCGGGACTGCGGGCAGGGCCCGCCGTCACCGGCTAGGCTCAAGTCTGAAACGAAAAACCAGACATCTTCTGTCATGGATGGGGAGGGCAGATGCGCGCGGATCGGCTGCTGCGCATGATCTGGATGCTGAGCGGGCGCACCGCGCCGACGCCGGCCGCCGAGCTCGCCGACTACCTCGAAGTCAGCGTCCGCACGGTCATGCGTGATGTCGAGGCCCTGTCAGCGGCCGGCGTCCCGGTCTACACGCAGCAGGGGCGCGGCGGCGGAGTGAGCCTGCTGCCGCACTGGCGCCCGGACCTGCTGGGGCTGGATGAGGATGAGGCCCGGGCGCTGGCCACGGTCGTCTCGCTAGCGGGCGCCGGTGCCCTGGGTCTCGACGACGCCGTCGGCCGGGCGCTCGACAAGGTTGCCGTCTCCGCGGCCGGACGGGGATCATCCGAGAGCTCGGGAGACGTGCTGTGGTTCGGATCCCGGGTGGTCATCGACCCCGAGGGGTGGTTGCCCGGCGTCGGCGGGAGACCGTGGCTTAAGAAGGCACTGGCGGCGGTCGAGCACGGACGTAGCGTTCGCTTCCGGTACACGGCGGGCGAGTCGGGCAGGATCCGCGAGGTGGTCATCCCGGCCCTGGGTCTGCTGTGTGCCGGCTCCGACTGGTACCTGGTGGGACGCTCGGAGCACGGGACCCGTTTCTTCCGCCTGGACCGCATTGACGATTTGGAGACATGCGAGGCCGACGGTGCGGAATCGTGGTCGGCCTCGGCGGGGTCGGAGGACGGGTCCGGCAAGTCGACCGGCTTCGGGAGGGTCGCAGTTGCAGGCGCCGCAGAACCTGTAGACGTCCAGTTCGATCTACTCGCCGAGTGGCATGCCGCCCGCGAGCGCTTCCGCTCCCGGTTTCATCCTCTGCCCGCGCTCCTGGAGGTGCGGCCTGCCGCCCTAGGCCGGTTGCGCAGCCTGGTGAAGGCGGAGGTGATCGAGGGTGGCGGGGAGCAGACGGATATCGCCGTCGTCGATGGCGAGACTCCTGCGTCCACGGGAGGAGACCGCCCACCCTTGCGGGCGCGCGTGGTCTTCGCCGATGTCTCCCACGCCCTGGAGGCGCTGCCCCGCCTGGCAGGGGACGTGCGCGTGCTTGAGCCGCGTGACCTGCGGGCGCGCATGCGTGGGCTGGCCGCGCGGTTGCTGGCCGATTATGCGGATCAGGATGAGGCGGAGTGAACGGTGGCACCAACCACCCCTGACACCACCATTTCGGCACGTCGCTTCTACCGGTCTCGGTGTGTTACAAGTGCCGGTCTCGGTGGTGGAGGGCGGTCGGTCAGTACTCTGGGTTGCGTAGGCGCGCCCGGCGCACCAGCTTGCGCAGCTCATCGACCCACAGCACCAGCGAGGCCATGGCCACGGCCACCGCCCAGTGCACCAGGTCCAGGCTCGCAGTGGAGAACGCTGCCTGCAGCAGCGGCACCTCCACCACCGCCACCTGTAGCACCACGCCCAGGGCGATCGCGCCCCACAGCCACTTGTTGACCAGCAGGTGCCGGAAGGCGGAGACCGTCTCCGAGCGGGAGTTGACGGTGTTGAACAGCTGCGCCAGCACCAGGGTGGTGAAGGCGGCGGTGCGTGCGGTGGTCAGGTCGTCCACGCTCAGGGAGGTCTCGATCAGCCCGCCGGGCAGGAAGATGTCGAGTGTGCCGAGCGTCGCGGCCGCCATGACGGCGCCCACCAGCAGCACTCCGCGCCACATGGCCCCGTCAATGACCCGTTCGTCAGGCCGGCGTGGCGGTCGCCCCATGACGTCCTCCACGCTCGGGTCCACACCCATCGCCAGGGCCGGCCCGGAGTCGGTGACCAGGTTGATCCACAGGATCTGCGTGGCCACCAGTGGCAGCACCACCCCGGACTCGCTGTGTCCGGTCAGCCCGATCACGCCGGCCAGCACTACCCCGCCGAAGACGGTGAGCACCTCACCCATATTGGATGAGAGCAGGTAGCGCAGGAACTTGCGGATGTTGTCGAAGATCCGGCGGCCCTCCCGGATGGCCGCCACGATGGTGGCGAAGTTGTCGTCCGCCAGCACCATGGTGGCGGCCTCCTTGGTGACCTGCGTGCCGGTCACCCCCATGGCCACGCCGATATCGGCGGAGCGCAGGGCGGGAGCGTCGTTGACGCCGTCGCCGGTCATGGCCACCGTCTGCCCCTGCGCCTTTAGGGCCCCGACGATCCGCAGCTTGTGCTCCGGCGCCACCCGCGCGTACACGTTCACCCTCCCGACGGCGTCCGCCAGCGCGGCGTCATCCATGCCGGACAGCTCCCGGCCGGTGAGCACGCGGGCCCCGCGCGCGGCGATGCCCAGGTCGGCGGCGATACGTCCGGCGGTGGCGGGGTGGTCGCCGGTGATCATGAGTACGCGCACCCCGGCCCGGTGTGCCTCGGCGACGGCGGCGGCAGCCTCCGGGCGGGGAGGGTCGATGATTCCGACGACGCCGGCCAGTGTCAGCCCGTGCTCCAGGTGGTCGAAGACGCCGTCGGTCCCCGCCGTGGCGACGGCGGCCGCCTCGTCGGCGTCCAGGTCCCGGTAGGCCACCGCCAGGGTGCGCAGGGCCCGCCCGGACATGTCTGCGATATGCGCGTTGAACTCCGCGCGCGCAGCCGCGTCCAGGGGCTGGTCGACCTCGCCCACGCGCACCCGGGTGCAGCGCTCCATGAGCACGTCGGGGGCGCCCTTGGCCATCAGGATGGTGGTGCCGTGCTTGGCGTCGGTGTACAGCACGGACATGAGCTTGCGCTCGGAGGTGAAGGGCACCATGCCCACCCGGGTGAAACGGCCCTCGCGACTGCCCTGCGTGCCGAGCTTGCGCTCCGCCACCAGGAAGGATCCCTCGGTGGGGTCGCCGACGACGCTCCAGACCCCGGCATCCTCGGCCAGCTCGGTGTCGGAGGCCATGGCCCCGCCGGACAGGACCACGGTGACCTCATCGCGCAGCGCGCCCGCGAGCGGCTCGTCGTCAGGGCGTCCGTCACGGTCGGCGTCGGGGGCTACGTCGCCGTTGGGCTCGTAGCCGATGCCGGTGACCACGGTGGTGCCGGAGGCGGTGGCCACCTCCTGGATGGTCATCTCCGAGCGGGTCAGGGTGCCGGTCTTGTCCGAGCAGATCACCGAGGCCGAGCCCAGGGTCTCCACGCTGCTGAGCTTCTTGACCACCGCCTGGTGCAGCGCCATCCGCTGCACACCCAGCGCCAGCACCACCGACAGGATCGCCGGCAGCCCCTCCGGCACGGCCGCCACCGCCAGCGATACCCCCAGCAGGAGGGCGTCGATGAAGGACTGCGCGTCCCGCTCGGGCGCGAGTGCCAGCAGGGTGGCCACCACAATCACGGCGATGGCCACCACGATGCCGCCGAGCAGCTTGGACACCCGGGTGATCTCCTGCTCCAGGGGCGTGTCCTCGTCCTCGACGGCGTCGAGCATGCGCGCGATGGCGCCCATCTCGGTGGCGCCGCCCGTGGCGGTGACCACGGCCTGGCCGGAGCCCTGGGCCACGGAGGTGCCGCGGAAGACCATGGCGGTGCGGTCGGCCAGGTCGGCGTCCGCGGCCACGGCGTCGGCACTCTTGGAGACGGCGTCGGCCTCACCCGTCAGGGAGGACTCGATCACGCGCAGGGAGGCGGCACTCAGCAGGCGCGCGTCGGCGCCCACCTGGTCGCCCTCGCCCAGGATCAGCACGTCCCCAACCACCAGCTGCGCCGAGGGGACGACGACGCGCACCCCGTCCCGCAGCACCGTGGAGGAGGCCTGGGTCATGGCGGACAGGGCGGCGACGGCGTCGGCGGCCTTGTTCTCCTGCACGAAGCCGAGCACCGCGTTGAGGGTGATCACCGCGAGGATCACCAGGGCGTCCACGGGCACGCCATGCGCGCCCTCCAGCACCCAGGCCACCGCCGAGATGACGATGGCGATGATCAGCAGGTAGACCAGCGGGTCGGCGAACTGGGCGAGGAAGCGCCGCCAGGCCGGCACCGGCGGCTTGCTGGGCAGCTCGTTGGGGCCGTCGGAGGCCAGCCGGGCCGCGGCGTCGGCGGCGCTCAGGCCAGTGGCGGGATCGGTACCCAGGTCGGCGGCGACGTCGACTCCCGGCAGGGCCCACGGGGCCGCTGGCGATTGCGCGGCGGGAGCAGTGGCGGTGCGTGCGCTCATACCCGTATCTCACCAGCGGTGCAGGCGCGGTACCAGCACCGTTCGCCGCGGGCACTGATTCAGCGCGGTCCCATCCCTGTCCCAGCGGCTGCGAAGGCGCCTATGGGCGGTGCCTGGGTGCGCAATGCGCGGAATAGACGCATCTGACAGCCCGAACAGTGGCCCCGGGCGGCCCTGACGTGATGTGATGAAGCCGGATGAAGCTGCGTAGAGGAAGAGGAGCGCATGGCAGACTCCGCGAATCAGGGCGGTGCCCGCCCCACTGGCCGGAAGCTCGCCCAGGCGGCCAACGCCGGGCGGGTCAACAAGCCCCGTAAGAACGCTGTCCTAAAGCCGCGCAACGCCAGGCACCCCGCCACCGCCGCGGTCCGGGCCGACCAGGCGTCCTCGGGGCGGCGGCGGTTCAACTACCCGCGCGCCGGCAAGGGGCCGATTCACCGCTGGCTGCCCAGCTGGCGCTTCCTCCTGGGCAGCTTCCTGCTCCTGATCGTCATGGCGGTGGCGGGCTTCGCCGTCGCCTACGCCATGATCAAGGTGCCCGAGCCCAGCGAGTTCGCCCAGGCGCAGACCACCACCGTTTACTACGCCGACGGCACCACCGTGATGGGCGAGTTCGCGGAGGTGGACCGGGAGATCATCGACGCCTCCCAGCTGCCCGACTACGTGGGCAACGCCGTGGTCGCCTCCGAGGACCGCTCCTTCTACTCCAACAACGGCATTGACCCCAAGGGCATCGTCCGCGCCTTCGTCAACAACATGCGCGGCGGCTCCCTCCAGGGCGCCTCCACGCTGACGCAGCAGTACATCAAGAACTACTACGTCGATACCACCAGCTCATACTCCGGCAAGTTCAAGCAGGCGATCATGGCCATCAAGATCGACCGGGAGATGAGCAAGCAGGACATCCTCGGCTCTTACCTCAACACGGTGTACTTCGGCCGCGGTGCCTACGGGATCGAGGCGGCATCCGAGGCGTTCTTCGGGCATCCGGCCTCCGAGATGACAGTGTCGGAGTCGGCGCTGCTGGCAGGCATCCTGCCCTCGCCCAGCGCCTGGGACCCCGCCCTGGACCCGGATCAGGCCGCCGCCCGCTGGCAGCGCGTCCTGGACTACATGCTTGAGGACGGCTACATCACCCAGGAGGAGTACGACTCCGCTGAGCTGCCGGAGACCGTGGCCACCCAGACGAAGGAGACCTACGGCGGGCCCACCGGGTACCTGCTGCAGCTGGTGCGGGCCGAGCTCCAGGCCGATGCCGGCATGGAGGCCGAGGACATCGACACCGGCGGCTACAAGATCGTCACCACGATCGACAAGGAGGACCAGGACGCCGCCGTTGCCGCCGTCGAGAACCTGCCCGAGGGCGCCTCGCCGAACCTGCGTGCGGCCCTGGTGTCCATTGACGCCACTACCGGCGGGATTCTGGCCCTGTACGGCGGTGAGGACTACCTGACCAACCAGGTCAACTCCTCCACCGACGCCGTCGCCCAGGCGGGCTCCACCTTCAAGCCCTTCGCGCTGGTGGCCGCCCTGGAGAACGGGGACACGCTCGCGAACGGATACGTAGGCGACTCGCCCATGGTCATCGACGGCGCCACCTTCCAGAACTACCAGAACGTCTCCTACGGCTGGTCGGACTTGGTCAAGGCAACCACCTACTCGATCAACACCACCTACCTCCAGCTCAACCGGGACGTGGACCCGGAGGTCACCAACGAGGTCGCGGTGCGCGCGGGCTATCCGGAGGACACCCTGGGCCTGGACGCCTACGTGCAGAACGTCCTCGGCTCGGCCTCACCCCACACGATCGACATCGCCACCGCCTATGCGACCTTCGCCGCGCAGGGCACCAAGCACCACACCCACATCGTCAACTCGGTCACCAACCCGGCCGGCGCGGTGGCCTACACCGGATCCACCGACGGGGAGAAGGTCTTCTCCGACGACGTCATGGCGGACTCGACCTACGCCATGCAGCAGGTGGTCAATGCCGGCTCCGGGACCACGGCGCTTGCGCTGGGGCGGCCGGTGGCCGCGAAGACCGGATCGTCCTCGGACAACAAGTCGGCGCAGTTCGTCGGCTACACCCCGCAGATCGCCACTGCGGTGACGCTCTACCAGACCGGGGAGGACGGCTCGGAGGAGTCCATCACCCCCTGGGGCTACTACGGCGAGATCACCGGCTCGACGTACCCGGCTGACATCTTCACCGAGTACATGGCCACGGCGCTCGCGGAGCTGCCGATCGAGTACTTCCCCGAGCGCACGGCCGGCTCCTACACCCCCGGTGGCCTGTACGGGACCCCTGCGCCAGTGGCGCCGGTGGAGGAGAGTACGGGGACCGTGGAGCAGCCCACCGCGGAGCCCACTGCGGAGCCCACCGAGGAGGCTACGGACGCCGAGGAGGACGATGACGAGGACTCCGGGACCGACCAGCAGAATGAGGGCGATGAGGAGGACACCGACAACGGCGGCACTCTGAACCCGAACGACCAGAATCAAGAGCAGCAGAACCAGCAGGGCGACCAGAACCAGCAGACTGATCAGGGCCAGGGGCAAGGTCAGGGCTGGGGCCAGCAGGGCGGATGATCTCAACCTCTGCGCGTGTGCCGCGGCTTCTTGGCGCTTGCCGTAGAGCCGGGTGAAGGAGCGTGGCACACCACACGCCGAGTGGCGCCGTCGTCGCCTTTAAGGCGGGCGGCGCCCTCGGGTATGGTGACGGGCGGACTGCCTCGTCGGCGTACGCACCCGCGTAAGCGGCGGCGCGGTCGAACGCATCACCCTCCTGTCACGGAGAGACCGTGACCGCTTCAGACCAGAGGAGGTGGGTACTAAGCATGCGTCATTACGAGATCATGATCATCCTCGCACCCGAGACGGATGAGCGCACCATCGCTCCCACGCTCGAGAAGATGCTGCAGGTCGTCCCCAGCAACGGGGGTACCGTGGACAAGACCGACGTCTGGGGTAAGCGGCGCCTGGCGTACGACATCAAGAAGAAGTCCGAGGGTATCTACGTGGTGGTTGACATGACCGCCACGCCGGAGATCGCCCAGGAGCTCGACCGTCAGCTCGGGCTGAACGAGTCGGTGCTGCGCACCAAGTTGCTGCGCCCCGAGGCCTGAGCGCCTAACCGGAACGGAGACAAGCAATGGCCGGCGATACCGTCATCACGATTATCGGGAATCTGACTGCGGACCCCGAGATGCGCTTCACGCCCTCGGGGGCGGCGGTCGCCTCCTTCACCATCGCCTCCACCCCGCGCAGCTTCGACCGGCAGGCCCAGGAGTGGCGCGACGGGGAGACCCTGTTCATGCGCTGCTCGATCTGGCGCGACGCCGCGGAGAACGTGGCCGAGTCGCTGACCAAGGGCACCCGCGTGATCGCGCAGGGCCGCCTGGTGCAGCGCTCATACACCACCCGTGAGGGCGAGAACCGCACGGTGGTGGAGATGCAGGTGGACGAGATCGGCCCGTCGCTGCGCTACGCCAAGGCTCAGGTCACCCGCCAGCCCCGCGGGGGCGGCCAGGGCGGCTTCAACCAGGGCTCTCAGGGCGGCGGCTACAACGCAGGCCAGCAGGGCGGATACAACCAGGGTGGCGGCCAGCAGGGCGGCTACCAGAGCTCCCAGGGCGGTCAGGGCGGTTACAGCCAGGGCGGCCAGCAGGGCAGCTACAACGCCCCGGCCGGCGGCGCCGCGGATGACCCCTGGGCCACCGGTGGCGCCACCAGCTTCGGTGACGAGCCCCCGTTCTGACCCACGTCTCCTTAACTGTGCAGCATTAGCGCAAACACAACTCTTCGCCCGGTTCGGCCGGGCGCGTGGGCGCGGTCGTCGCCCCGCATCATTCTCGCAATAGACCCACGGGTGCCAGTGGGCGCCCAAGCCAAGGAGTACCACCATGGCGAAGCCCCAGCTTCGTAAGCCGAAGAAGAAGATCGCACCGGTGAAGGCCGTCAAGGTCGGCACCATTGACTACAAGGACACCGCTACGCTGCGGAAGTTCATCTCGGACCGCGGCAAGATCCGCGCCCGCCGCGTGACCGGCGTCTCCGTGCAGGATCAGCGCAAGATCGCCAGGGCTATCAAGAACGCCCGCGAGATGGCCCTGCTGCCCTACACGAGCTCGACCCGCTGATAGGAGGCGCAGATCATGACCACCAAGCTCATTCTCACGCACGACGTGACCAACCTCGGCGCAGCCGGGGAGGTTGTGGAGGTCAAGGACGGCTACGCCCGGAACTACCTCCTGCCCCGCAAGCTGGCCACCCCGTGGACCAAGGGCGCCCAGCGCCAGATCGACCAGATGGCTGAGGCACGCCGCAAGCGCGCCATTGACTCCCTGGAGCAGGCCCAGGAGGCCCGCGCCTGGCTGGCGGGCAACGTTGTCACGGTGAGCGCCGTCTCCGGTGATAACGGCCGCCTCTTCGGAGCCGTCAGCACCGCACAGCTTGCGGACGCCGTCAAGGAGGCCGGTGGCCCGGCCATTGACCGGCGCAAGATCGAGCTCCTCCGTCCGATCAAGTCCACGGGTCGCCACAGCGCCTCCGTGCGACTGCACACCGACGTTGTTGCCCCGCTTGAGGTTAACGTCGTGGCCGCCCGCTGAACCGGGTAGCAGCCGACACGAACAAGCACGCCGTAGCCGACGCGCCGCCAGGCGCGTCGGCTACGGCTTTGTGCGCGGCCGCCGGATGGAACGTGTTAGCCGTGCCCGTGTGTGGCGCTTCCGGTTTGAGAGCGCGGGGCTGTCGAGGCCGGTTTACGGGTGAGGGCGTGCTGTTGCGGGCGGCATCGGGCTGACGCTTCGGCACTTGGCTCCGACGGTTCGTACTTTCTGGTGACGGTTCGTACCTCGGGGTGCCGAACCGTCGAGATGATGTACGAAGCGTCGTCCTGAAGGTACGAACCGTCGGGCGAGAGCACGAACGGTCAGGTCCCGCCAGCCTCCTGTCCCGCCCGGGGTGGGCTGTGCTTTGACGGCCGCGTGCTCACCGCGGAAGTCGTTGCGCCCTGCTACGACGGCTGTATGCGAGTGGTTGTAGTAATAACCGATGGCTCCGTGCCCCGCGCTCAGTGCCGCCAGGCGTCGGAGCGGGCGCGCAGGCCCGTCACCAGGGCGCGCGCGCCCATGAACACCCAGGCGAAGGCTACCCACAGCCACACCAGGCCGTTGCTGCCGCCTACCGCCCCACCCTGGGCGATGATGACGGTGAGCGGCAGGTACGGCACCAGGGTCGCCATCTGCGCCCACGCCAGGTAGCGGCCGTCACCGGCCCCCATGAGCACGCCGTCGAACAGGAAGACGGCTCCCGCCAGCGGCATTGCGGTGGCCGCGACCAGCAGGGCCGGCCGGGAGGCGGCGAGCACCGTTGGGTCGGAGGTGAACAGGTGCGGCAGCCATGGGCTTCCGGCCGCAAGCACCACGCCGATCACCGCCCCCGCGGCCACGCCCCAAGCCAGGCAGCGGCGCAGCACGGCGTCGACCGTGGGGCCGCTACCCGGCACCGTCGGTACGGCGGATGCCTGCGGGGACGCTGAGGAGGGAGTCCGGCGCTCGGCCAGACCCGAACCGGTACGCCGGGAGCTCGGGTCGGTTGGCGTAGCAGAGGTCTGATCCGCGGCAACCTGTGCCGCCCGCGCGGCCTCGGCCCGCCCCAGGGCAGTACCCACAAGTGCCTGCGCGGCGATGGCGAGCGCATCCAAGGCGAAGGCGGTGAAGTTCCACAGCGCGTTGACCACCTGGTGGGCGGCCAGCGCCGTCGCCCCCAGAGCGGTAGCGGCCCAGACCGTCGCCAGGATCGCCGCTCGCAGCGACAAGGTGCGTACCAGCAGGGGCGCACCAGTGCCCAAGGAGGCGCGCAGGCCCGCAGCCCGCGGCGAGGTCGGCACACCCGCCGCGCGCGCCGCCCTGATCACAGGAACCAGCAGCGCCACCGCCATCGCTGTCTGTGCGATAGCCGTGCCCAGGCCGGAGCCGGCGATCCCCATGCGCACCCCGTACAGCAGCGTCGCATTCACGGCCACATTGCCGACCGCTCCCGCCGTAGCCACCACAAAGGGCGTGCGCGTGTCCAACAGGCCGCGCAGCGTGCCCGTGGCCGCATAGACCACCAGCATGCCTGGCAGGCCGGGCGCGGAGGCGCGCAGGTAGGCGACGGCGGCATCTGCCACGGCGCCGTCGGCCCCCATGGCCCCCACCGCCCACGGGGCGCCGACGGCGAGCAGGAGCGCCGCCACCAGGCCGAGCAGTACCGCCAGCCAGGCGCCGTCAATGCCTGCCCTCAGGCCGCCGACCCGGTCCCCGGCACCGAAGCGGCGGGAGGTGGTCGCCGTCGTCGCATAGGCGAGGAACACGAACAGGCCCACGATCGTGGTCAGCAGGGTGGAGGCCAGCGACAGGCCTGCGAGGCTGCCCGCGCCCAAGTGGCCGACCATCGCCGAGTCGATCAGCACGAACAGCGGCTCGGCGACCAGCGCTCCCAGGGCGGGCAGGGCAAGGGAGAGGACCTGGCGGTTCAGGGAGGCGGGCGCCACCCGTGCCGTGATGCTGGACGGGGCGGAATCGCTCGGGTCGGCGCCTGAGCGCGTTGTGCGGGAGCGAGAGGCAGGCGAGTCGGGCACGCGATACTCCATCGGGGTGGGGGGGCGGGCCAGTGTCTCATGCGCCGCTGAGAACGGACCGTGCGCGGGCGGCGCGGCACGGGCGGGGAGCATGTGAGGTTGCGGGGCAGTCCCTCAGGTCGAGGTTGAGGTTCATCCACAGGAATACCCACTTATCCACAGATTTTGATTGCGGTTTGGAGCGGGGGTGCTGTGGCTTGTGACCGTCGGCCACTCGGGGCGGGATTCCGGTGTATTCCAGGGGTTTCACGGAGGTGTGCGGATCGTGGGAGGGAGGGCGCTCCACACCCTGCGCGGCGCGTCGCCCACAGGCAGGTGGGGGTTTTCCACACGTCGGCGGTGGTTGCCCACAGCCTGCAAGAGGTCACCGTTTGCGACCGCCCGGCCGGCCCGCTAGTGTCGCGGCGCGACCCGTCTGGGTGGGGCGCTGCAGGGGAGGGTAGTGACCGACAGATGACCGACGTCGACACCATCGGCGCGCGCGCCCGTGGCGAGGACCGCCCGGTTGACGCCCGCTACGACGGTACTTTTGATCGGGTCCCGCCCCAGGACCTGGAGGCGGAGATGTCCACGCTCGGCGGCATGCTGCTGAGCAAGGAGGCGATCACCGACGTCATTGAGGTGCTGCGCGGCCCCGAGTTCTACAAGCCCGCGCACGAGTCGATCTTTGACGCGATCGTGGAGGTGTATAACCGGTCCGAGCCGGCTGACCCACTGATCGTCGCCGATGAGCTGTCCAAGCGCGGCGAGCTCGAGCGCATCGGCGGCGCGCCCTACCTGGCCACCTTGATGGCTACCGTGCCCACCGCCGCGAACGCCGCCTACTATGCGCGCATTGTCAAGGAGAAGTCGCTGATGCGCGGCCTGGTGCAGGCCGGCACCCGCATCGCCCAGCTCGGCTACTCCACCGACGCCGGTGACATCGATGAGCTCGTAACGCTGGCCGAGTCGGAGGTATACGCCGTCGCCCACAAGGAGGGTGAGCGGGAGGACTACGTGCCCGTCGGGGAACTGCTCAACGAGGCCAACCTTGAGATCGAGGCCGGCCAGGCCCGCGAGGACGGGCAGATGCGGGGCGTGCCCACGGGCTTCGTGGAGCTGGACGAGCTGCTAGGCGGCCTGCACGGCGGGCAGATGATCATCGTGGCCGCGCGCCCCGCCATGGGTAAGTCCACGCTCGCCGTCGACTTCTGCCGCTCAGCGTCGATCCACTCGCGCGGCGCCGACGGCAACCTCATCCCCTCGTGCTACTTCTCCCTGGAGATGGGGCGTATGGAGCTGATGATGCGCATCCTGTCGGCCGAGTCGGGCGTGGCTATGAACAAGCTGCGCGGCGGCAGCCAGATGGACGAGCGCGACTGGGAGGATGTTGCGCGCGCCTACAATCCCGTCTCCGAGGCGCCGCTGTTCATTGACGACTCCCCGAACCTGACCATGCCGGAGATCCGCTCCAAGGCGCTGCGCCTGAAGCAGCACCACGGGCTGGGGCTGATGGTGGTGGACTACCTGCAGCTGATGAGCTCTGGCAAGCAAGTCGAGTCGCGTCAGCAGGAGGTCTCCGAGTTCTCCCGCTCGCTGAAGCTGCTGGCCAAGGAGCTGGACATCCCGGTGGTCGCCGTCGCCCAGCTGAACCGCGGGCCCGAGCAGCGCACTGGCAACAAGCCGCAGATGAGCGACCTGCGCGAGTCCGGCTCGCTGGAACAGGACGCGGACGTCATCATGCTGCTGCACCGGCCCGAGTACTACCAGGAGGAGGAGCGGCCGGGCGAGGCCGACATCATCGTCGCCAAGCACCGCAACGGCCAGACCCGCACCATCCCGGTGGCGTTCCAGGGACACCTGTCGCGCTTCGCCAACATGGCGCGCAACATCACGCCCGAGCCGGCCTACGAGTGATTCGAGTGGGGGCGCTGGGCACCGCGCGCTCGTGCGCGAGGGCTGCGCACAGGCGCTGTCTGGCCCACACCCTGGGCGGCTCGCTGTGGGCGCTGCCGGTGTCCGCCCTGTGGGAGCTCGGCTGAGGCGGGCGTACTCCACTACCTTCGTCGCACTGCACGACCTTGGGGTGCGTTCCACGACCCCGGGGTGGTCGTGGAACGCACCCCAAGGTCGTGAATCGTCTGCTGAGGCGACGTGAACCGTCGTGCCGGGCAGCGGTCGGCGGGCTGCTCGGCGCCGTCGGCCGGATCGGTGGTTCACGGTCGGCCCGGCGCGCGCTCCGGTGCCGTCAGCCGCGGTAGAAGCCCTGGTAGACGTAGGTGAACGGGATGTTGCCGTGCATGCCGGGGTTCACCGACGCGGAGACCACGTTCTTGGCGGTGACGCAGGCGTCCAGCGGGGTGGCGCCCTTGGCCAGCTCGGCGGTGATGGCGGCGGCCAGCGTGCAGCCGGCGCCGTGCATGCGCTCGGTTCCGACCGCCGGCACCTCCAGTACCTCCAGGGTCTGGCCGTCGTAGAAGACGTCGAGCGCGGTGCCGGTGCCGAGCGTGGGGCCGGCCTTGGCCACGACGTTGGGTACGCCCAGGTCGTAGATGCGCTTGGCGGCGTCCTTGAGCTGTTCGACGCTGGTGATCTCATCCACCCCGGCCAGGGTGGCGGCCTCGAACAGGTTCGGGGTGGTGACCTTGGCGCGGGGGAGGATCTTGGCGCGTAGGGCGTTGTCGACGTCGAGGGCGGCACCGGGCTCCTGGCCCTTGCAGATCAGCACCGGGTCCACCACCAGGTTCGGGAACTGGTACTGCTCCAGGGCGGCGTCTACGGCGTCGATCGTGGCGGCGGTGCCGAGCATGCCGATCTTGACGGCGTCGATCGCGGTGTGCACGGTGGCGCAGGCCTCGATCTGGTCGGTGATCACCTGCGGGTCGATCGGCACGAACCGGTGGTCCCAGTTGTTCTTGGGGTCCATGGACACGATGCAGGTCAGGGCCGTGCAGCCGAATACGCCGAGCTGGTGGAAGGTCTTCAGGTCGGTCTGGGCGCCGGCGCCACCGGAGGCCTCGGAGCCGGCGATGGCCAGGGCGATGGGAGGGGTTGCGGGGACAGTGGTGCTCGCGGTTGTGCTTGCCATGCGGCAAAGCATGCCCCGAGCGTAGGCGCGTGTCTACAAAGAAGCTCATATGCCGGTGCTTCGCCGCCGCACCCGGATGGCGAAGCACCGGCACCTGCTCCACCGCCGACGCAGCACGTCGGCGGTGGGGCACCCGGTTAGCCCGGCTGCGCGGCCGTTCCAGAGCGACGTCGGCGCCGCCCGTACGGCGAGCGGCTAGGCGCTGGCTACGGCGAAGCGCTCACCGCGGTGCGCGTCGCGCTCAATCTCATCGACCAGCGCGATGGCCAGATCTGCGGGAGACAGGTTCGCGCCGACCGGACTGTCCTTGCCGACCACATAGGCGCCTGTGGACTGCTCCGAGGGATAGGCCGGAGCGGGGGAGACAAGGGTCCAGGCCAGGGCGTCGCCTGCGGCGCGGAAGGCCTCAAGCACCTCGCTGAAGGCCAGGGCCTCCGGCCTGATCTCGGCGGGGAAGTCGGGTGAGTCGACTAGGCGGTTGCCGTCTGCGTTGAGCAGCGAGCCGGCCCCGCCCACGATCACGAGCCTGCCCGTCGGCCGGGCGGCGATCAGCGCCTTGAAGGCGTCGACGGTGGGCTGCACGGGGCCGCCGGTACGGTCGGGAGAGACGGCGATCACGGTCGCGTCGGCGGCGTTGATCAGGTCGACGATGGCGGCGGTATCGGTCAGGTCGGCGGTCGCGTCCTTGGCGGCACCCTCGGCGTGGCGACCGGAGCGGGAGGCGGAGGTGACGGTGTGTCCGCGGCGGGCGGCCTCGGCCACGACGGCTGCGCCGGTGTTGCCGGTTCCGCCGATGACGGTGATGTTCATGGGGGGCTCCTAGTGCTTGTGGTTTTGCGGGTCGTGCGCCGTCTTTGCTCGCGGTGCGGCGGCCACACTGTTAAGGTATTTATTTGAAACCAAGTACCTCAAGGTAACTATGGAGTTGCTCGTGTCACATTCAATGGATGCTGCCGCGCCCGCTGCGGCGGGGATGGGTGCTGTGCCCGCGGCCGAGGCGGCGCAGGCCGTCCCCGCCGCCACGGGCGCCAACGCAGGCCGGCCGCTCGCCGCTTATGACGTACTGTCGCCCGAGTGCCCGTCGCGCACTGTGCTGCGGCACGTCGTTGACCGCTGGACCCCGCTGATCGTTGCCGTGCTGGTGCAAGGACCACGGCGCTTCGGTGAGCTGCGTCAGGCAGTGGGCGGCGTGACACCCAAGGTGCTGGCGCAGACGCTGCGCTCGATGGAGCGGGACGGGCTGGTGCTGCGCGAGCAGACCCCGGGTGTGCCGCCGCGCGTGGACTACACGCTCACCCCGCTCGGTGCCGGCCTGGCGGAGCCGATCGCCGCGCTGCGCGCCTGGGCGGAGGGCAACGCCGAGCAGGTGCTGGCCCATCGCGAGGCCTACGACCGCGCCCACCTCCAGCCCGAGGAGTAGGTGACCGCTATCCGCCCGCGTTGTGCCGGATCATGTCTGCGGGAAGTCTGAGGAGTGTCTGCGGGCACCGGATGCGGCTATGAGTGTCAGAGAATGCACCACTCTCCGGGCACCTCCCCGGAGCCTGGTCGATTCTGCCGCGGAATTGCGCGGATCGCTACGCAGGTGCGCTGGCGGGCGCCCTTAAAGTGGTGCAATTTGTGACACCTGTCGTGCCTGCGGCGGCATCGCCGCCCGAAAGTGCTCCCGCTCAGCCGCTGAATCGGGGACCATATAGGTATGAGCGCTCCCACACCCGCCGACCCCACCGGCCCCGCATCCACCTGGTCCACCGGAGCCGCGGCTGCCGCCGTGCCCCAGGAGGTCCGCGATGCCATTGACACCGCCCTCGCCACCGCTGAGCTGTCCCGCGCTGAGCGTGAGATCTTCACGACCCGCGTAGAGCGCTGGTACCCGGACGTAGTCGACGGCCTGCTCACCCTCTACGGCGAGCCCGCTGCCGGAAGTACCGCGGTTCGCCTGCTGGCGGAGGCCGCCCGTACCTATGCGGCCCGCAGCTCCGAGCTGCGCCACCTCGATCTGGCCCGCACCCTTGACCCCGCCTGGGTGCAGGACCCCTCCCGCATCGGCTACTCCGGCTACACCGAGCGCTTCGCCGGAGACCTGCGCGGCGTGGAGAAGCGCATCGGCTACCTGCGGGAGCTGGGCGTCAGCTACCTCCACCTCATGCCCCTGCTCACCCCCCGCCCCGGCGACTCTGACGGTGGCTACGCCGTTGCCGACTACCGCTCCGTGCGACCCGACCTGGGTGACATGGACGACCTGGAGCACTTGACCGGTGAGCTGCGCAAGGAGGGCATGAGCCTGGTCATTGACCTAGTGCTCAACCACGTGGCGCGGGAGCACGAGTGGGCCCGGCGCGCCCGCGCCGGCGAGCAGCGCTACCGCGACTACTTCCTCATCTACCCCGACCGCACCGAGCCAGACGAGTACGAGCGCACCCTGCCGGAGATCTTCCCCGACTTCGCACCGGGCAACTTCACCTGGGAAGAGGACCTCGACGGCTGGGTGTGGACCACTTTCAACTCCTTCCAGTGGGACCTGAACTGGCGCAATCCCCAGGTGATGGAGGAGTTCGTCGAGATCGTCATGGAGCTGGCCAACCGCGGGGTGGAGGTGCTGCGCCTGGACGCTATCGCCTTCACCATTAAGCGCAAGGGCACCGACTGCCAGGGGCAGCCCGAGGTCCACTCCATCACCGAGGTGCTGCGGGCACTCACCCGCATCGCCTGCCCCGCCATCGCCCTGAAGGCGGAGGCGATCGTCGCCCCCACCGAACTGCTGCAGTACCTGGGACAGGGACGCTACACCGGCAAGGTCTCCGACTTGGCCTACCACAACTCCCTGATGGTGCAGATCTGGTCCATGCTGGCCAGCCGGTCCGTGAGCCTGGCCGCCCAGACGCTTTCCTCGCTGCCGATCGAGCCGTCAACGGCCACCTGGATCACCTACATCCGCTGCCATGACGATATCGGCTGGGCGATCGATGACGCCGACGCCGAGGCGGTGGGCCTGACCGGCTACTGGCACCGGGTCTTCCTGGCCGACTGGTACACGGGCCTGTACCCGATGAGTGACGCCCGTGGCCTGACCTTCCAGTACAACCCGGTCACCAACGACCGGCGCACCGCCGGCACCGCGGCCTCCCTGATCGGCATTGAGGCCGCGGCGGAGGCGGTGGCCGGGATCGACGAGCACACTCCCGCCTGGCGCGAGGAGGAGCTGCGCACCTGGTTGGAGGAGCGCTTCAACGCCATGCGCTTGGCCTACGCCATCATTTACGGCTGGGGCGGTATCCCCGTGCTGTGGAGCGGCGATGAGCTGGCGCAGTTCAACGACCCCAACTGGGACACCGAGCCGGGCCACGAGTCCGACTCCCGCTGGGCGGGCCGCCCGCGGCTGAGCGAGGCCGCCGTCGCCGAGCGCCACGACCGCTCCACGGTGCCGGGCCGCGTCTTTACCGACTTGGCCCACATGGGCAAGGTGCGGGCCTCACTGCCGCAGTTGAGCGCGGATGTGCGCACCATCGTCGCCCCCGTCGACGACGACGGCGTGCTGGTCACCTTCCGCGACCACCCGCGCGGCAGCTTCGTGGGCGTGTACAACGTGACCCCGGACTGGCGCTCCGTGCCCGCGGCGCGGCTGGCCGAGTACGGGGTGCTCGGAGCGGTGGACGTGCTCACCGACACGGTGCCCTCCGGGTCCACCAGCCTGGAGGGTGCGGGCGACGGCCAGGTGCCGGTGCCGCCCTACGCCGCCTGGTGGCTGGTGCGCTCCACTGACTGACGCGGGCCGGCGCCCATGCGCCGTGCGAGCCAGGGGTCGGTGATGGCGTGGAAGCGGTCGGGGTAGGTGCGGCGCACGCAGTGGGGCGCACCCTCGATCACGACCGTCTCGATAGACGCGTTGGCGCGGCGGGTGATGTTGGTGAGGTTGTCACCGCGCAGCACCACCCGCTCGGTGCCGGTGACGATCAGCGTCGGCACCGCCAGGGAGTCGATGACCTCCTCCCAGGGGGTCGGCGGCGAGACGCAGCCCTGGGCGATGAAGGCCAGGTCGACGCCGCATGCGGCCTCGACGCTGGCGCGGGTCTCCCGCCGCGACCAGGTGGGGTTGTTGCGCATCTCCAGCTCGAAGCGCGCCTGCGGGTCGGCGGCGATCTGCCGCATCTCCCGCACCTGGCGGTAGGCGTTAATGGCTAGTAGATGGCGCCAGACCGGGGTGACGAAGGCCGGATCCTCGGCGACGGCGGCGTCTACCAGGTCGGGTCGGTGCGCGGCCACGTCCAGGCTGGTCACCCCGCCCATGGAGTGCCCGACGACGGCGAGTGGCGCTCGCAGTGGCCCCTCGCCGCGCAGGCCGTGGGCGCGCAGGTCCTCCAGCACGTCAACCAGGTCGGTGGCCAGGCGCTCGCCGGTCGTCGTCTGGTTTGCCAGGTCCGGCTCTTCCCAGCGCGGGGAGTCACCATGGCCGCGGGCGTCCAGGGCGACGATCCGGTAGCCGAAGGCGGACCAGCGGTCCACCGCCTCGATCCAGCAGGCCGCCGAGTCGGTGATGCCGTGGGACAGGACGAGTACCGGCGCGGCGTGGTCATCCAGCGGCCCGGCCAGGTGGCGGGCGAGTGGCGCGACGGCGGGTGCCTCAACGGTGGTCATGCCCGGAGCTTATGCCGCCGCCACTGGTGGTCCCGAACTCGTCTGCTATGTCCGTTTCCCGGCTCCTAGCGTTTTACGGGTGCGGTGGTGGGGCGAGGTGTCTACTGCGCCGGTTGGACGTTAACAACGCTACTTAACGGCCTGCTGTATACCTCGGCGCCCTTCAGCAGACGGTTAACCGGCGTTGTTAACCCCGAAGCGGCGTTGCAGATGGACCCGCTTCCAGACGCCGGGGTTGTCGACAGCCAAGTCCGGCACGGTGAGCCTGCCGGTTCACCGTGCCGGACTCTGCAACACGCGAGCCGCCACACCCTCACACGCGAAGAGCCAGATTGGCCTGCGCACGGCTACCGGCGTCTCAGGCCGCCGTGCGCAGGCCCGCCTCAGGACTCGGTGGACTGGGTTCCGTCGGCCGGAGCCTGGCCGGGACCGCCACCCAAGCCGCCGTTGGTGTTGCCCGAGGGGGCGCCGGGATCGCCCAGGCCGCCGACGTCGCCGGACGGCGCCTGGCCGCCCATGCCGCCCTGACCGCCCATGCCGCCACCCATGCCGGAGCTTAGGGCTGCGGCGGTGCCGGTGGCGGAACCGCCCGAGGTGGTGGCCACCGTGTACTCCTCGCCCTCGGTCAGGCCCAGTACGGTGAGGTACTGCGAGGTGAAGACACTGGTCATCTCCCAGGAGGTGCCGTCCGCGCCGGTGACGGTAATGGTGTCACCCGCGGACACGCTCGGGGAACCGGTGACGCCGATCAGCTGGCTCTCTCCGTTGACATCGACCGCCCCGTCCATGGCGCCCGCCTGGCCGGAGACGACGACCTGCCCTCCGGTCACATATGCGGACCCGTTGGAGTCGATGCCGTCTGAGTAGGTGAAGGACACCTGCACCTGCCCGCCGGAGATGGTCAGCACCGCGCCGTCATCGGACTCGGAGTCGACGTTTTCATACCCCTCGATCACGTAGTCACCGTTGGTGGCGTTGATACCGTCGTCACCCGCGGTGATGGTCAGCGACCCGCCCGAGATGTTGATGAATGCCCCCTGGAGGCCCTCGTCGGCCGCGTCCAGGGTGACGGTGCCCTCCTCCTGCGTGTAGCTGACGCCCGCGTTGACGCCCTTGGGCTTGGTGGACTCGTCGGCGCTGGACTCGTCCTCAGTGTCCGTGGCGTCCTCCGTGCCGACGGCGCTGCCCGAGCCGGTCGCGGCCCCACCCGGCTGGCCGGGTGCCCCGCCGAAGCCCTCCTCCTGGGTGGCATTGGCCTGCCCGCCGCCCGCGGTCACGGCGAGCGTGGTGCCGTCGACGGTGACGTCGGTGGTCGCGGACAGGCCGTCGTCACCGGAGGTGATGGTGATGTCGGCCGCGCCCAGGGCGATGAAGCCCATGGTCTCGTCGTCGTCCTCGGTGGACTTCAGCCCGTCCCCGCCGGCGGTGACGGTGATGGTGCCGCCCGCGATGACCAGGTAGTCCTTGCCGCGGATGCCGTCGTCGACGGCGTCCACCGTGAGCGTGGGCGCGCCCTGGATTATCAGGCCGTTCTTGGAGGAGATGGCGTCATTGCGGTTGCCGGTGACGGTCAGCGCACCGGTGCCGGTGATTACCACGGTGTCGGAGGAGAACAGGGCCGCCGTGGGGGCGTCCGCAGAGGTGTCGGTGTAGGTCTGCCCGTCGGTGAGCGTGTTCTCGGACCCCTCGGCCAGTACGACGACGGCGCTGCCCGCGTCCTGGATGTCGATGGCCGGCCCGTCGGCGTTGGTGATGGAGGCGCCGTCGAGTACCAGCCGCACCTCGGCGTCGTCGGCGTTCACGATCACCTGGCCGTCCGTGAGCTCGCCGGACAGGACGTAGGTGCCGGCGGCGCCGATGGTGATGGTGCCGCCGTCGACGCTCACCCCGCCGGCCCCGTCGCCGTCGACGCTCGCCGAGTCGCCGGACAGGGTGATCGTGGTGGCGGAGGCGGCGGCGTACGTACCGGCGTCGTCGTCCGCGGTCACGGCCGCGGTGACCGCGGAGGTATCGGCGTTGGCCGCCAGGATCTCGGCGGCGCTGGCGCCGGTGGAGGCCTGTGCCACCTCGCTGGTGATGGTGGTCCAGGCCGTGCCGGAAGTGCTGGAGGAGGTGTCGGCCTCGATACCCGTCCCGGATGATGCGGCGCTGGAGGTGCTGCCGACGGAGCAGCCCGCGGCCAGCGCGACCGCGGCGAGCGGGAGCAAGAGCCGGGTGTGAATGCGCCGGGCGGGGACGGTACCGTTGCCCGTCATGCTGCTGAGCGGGTTTTTGGCTGAGAAATTCATGTGTGATGTCCTCGTATTGCTGTGAAGTGACTGGCGGTGGTAGTTGAAAGTGTGTGCGGGTGCGGCTTCCCGGCTACGGCGCTAAAAAGGGTGCACGGAGCCGATTTCCTTGTGACTGCGTGGTGCCGAGGAATTGCCTCAGCTCCCGGGCGCGGCGGTCTTGCACCGCTGCGGGTGAATTCCGGGCTGAGCCGGATGCCCCGAGCCGGGGCGGTTGCTGACTTGCTGGCTCAGGCGGCGGATGCCAGGCTGCCGGGGCCCGCATGGCGTTGGTCGGCGAGCTCGCGGCCGAGTACTCGGTGCCACTTATTGGACGGCAGTTGCGGGTGCAGCAGCGCCATGCCGGTCGCGTACTTGGAGATCTGCGCTGGGCGGTGCCCCTGTGCCCACAGCAACCGGTCCGCAGGTGACGGCGTGGCCGGGTTCTTGGTCTCAACGATCGCCAGGTCTCCGACCGACGCCGTCGCCTCGCCCAGGCCGTCGGAGTCCTGGGGGCCGACGGCGGTCCAGAGCAGGCCGGTATCAACAGTGAGCCGGGCGCCGGCTGCGGGCAGGTTGAGGGTGGAGCGCTCGTAGGAGGTCCTCAGCACCGGCACCAGGTCCTCGGCGACGGCGGCGGCACGCGTCGGCGAGCAGGTGCCGGCGAGGGACAGGCACTCGGCCACGAAGCGGCGCCCGTCCGCGGTAATGCGGTCGGCGTCGTCGAGGTCGCAGGGCATGCGCTTCTTCACCGTGGCGCCGCGCGGTCCCCGAGTCTTGACCTCCAGGAAGCACAGACCAGAATCCAGGTAGGAGCGGGTGCGCACCTTGAAGCGGCGACGACGCTTGCGGGCCGCAAGCAGGTATGAGTCCAGTTCGGGGGTGTCGAAGTAGGTGGAGGCATAGGCGAAGTTGCGCAGGCCGTCAATCCGCAGCACGCGTGCCTGCCCGCTCAGGGAGTTGACGACATCTTGGGCCGCAGCCAGCGGGAGGAGGTACTTGCGGTCAATGCGGGTGAGCAGTCCGGCGGCGGCGTTGAGCTCATCCAGGGTGATTGCCGCCAGATGAGAGGTGCGCAGGTGCTGGGTCATGATGGTGTACTCCGGTCGCTTGAGGCTGTAGCTGCGTGGGTCGCCGTTTGGCAGTCAGCGGATCGCCGGCGGAGCAGCCGGCGGGACCGCGGATGAGACTGTGGGCGGGAACCGGTAGCTGGAGGCCTCGGCCGAGGCGGTGGCTGCGGCGTCGGCGCTGTGACGGGGCTGGGAGGGGGCCGGCGCCGGCCGGGGTGCGGGTGAGGTGGCCGCCGCGGCGGGTGCCGGGGCGCTCGTAGCAGGCCGACCTGGTGCTCCGGCAGCCACCCTGGAGCGGCCCGACTTGGGGATGCGGAAGCGCACGTCAACGAGGGTGGTGTCGTTGACCAGATCGAGGCGCTGAACCTCCACCGTGCGCACCTGCGCATCCAGGAGCTGCTCCAGGTGGGCGATGAGGGTGTCCTCATCGGTGATGGCCCGGTCCAGCATGATGATCTGGTGGCGGCTGCGGCGCATGAGTGCCGGGTGGTCGGCGAGCCACAGTGAGGCGACTACGAGCCCCATCAGCAGCGCCGTCATCGCCAGTGGGGCGGCGGTGATCCCGCCCAGGAGCCCCAGGGCCAGCGCGGCGAAGAAGTAGGCGACCTCGTGCTGGGACAGCTCGGTGGAGCGCAGGCGGATAATTGACAGCACGCCGAACAGGCCCAGTCCCAGGCCCGCGCCTACGGATGCCGTAGACAGCAGCAGTGTGACCGCCAGGACGCCGACGTTCACGCCTACATAGGCCGCCAGCAGGTCCTTGCGGGCGTGCCGTCGTGTGTACAGGACCCCGACCAGCAGGATGAGGGCGACCAGGTCGATTGCGATGTAGGCAAGAGTGCTGAGGGACATAAGCTGCTTCCGTTCGTTAGGGAGGGGACGGCTGTTGCCGCCTCGGACCAGCTCTTAGTAAAGGTGGCGTTTCTATGTTAATCATGTGAAACGCATGTTGTGAACGTATGTGATCGATTTAAACGTCGAGCAGATCTTGCATGCGTCCGCTCATCTAGATTCCCGGTTGCTCATTTTGGGCTACTCCATGCGTGCTTATGCGCGGTGTTCAAACCTGCCACGCATACTACGCAGGCTCGTTTCGAGCCTGCTGTGCGGGGCAGGGCCCTGGCGATCCCCGGAATGAGCACGCCCTCTTCGACTAGCAAGACGAACGTTAATGGCTTTCCGGTTTGGGGCGTGACGCGGGGCTGCACCTGCCCCGGCCTTACGGCGAGCGTGCACGCAGGAGAGCACCGGGCATTCGGGGCTCCTCCAGTTGGACCTGGTGGCCGACTGGTCGTGGCGGCGCGGCCATCGCACGGCTCCTACACTGGTACCCCGGCGGGGCTACGTCGGGCCCCGCTGCTCCGGCGTGCGGGGAGCTCTTCCAGCACGCCGGTTCCCGTCCCCTCACGCGACAGGAGCCCACGTGCCCTCGGACCAGACCTCTACCAATAAGCGCCGTTTTCGCGGCTGGACCCTCCACGGGGATGGTCGCTCGATCGCCCCCGGTGAGGTCGTCACTCCCGCCGAGCGCCTGAGCTGGCCCCGCACCGTCGGCATCGGCGTGCAGCACGTCGTCGCCATGTTCGGCGCAACCTTCCTGGTGCCACTGCTGACGGGTTTCGACCCGTCCACCACCCTGTTCTTCACGGGCTTGGGCACGCTGCTGTTCATCCTTATCACCTCCGGCCGCCTGCCCAGCTACCTCGGCTCCTCCTTCGCCCTGATCGCGCCCATCGGGGCGGTAACCGGGTATGCGGCTGACGCGGGCGTGCCGCTGGACGAGGCCAGGGCCTCCCTCGCGCAGGGCGGGATCATCTCCGTCGGCGCGCTGCTGGCGCTCATCGGCGTAATCGTCCACGTGGCCGGCACCGGCTGGATCGACCGGCTCATGCCACCCATTGTCACCGGTGCGATTGTCTCCCTGATCGGCTTCAACCTCGCGCCCAGTGCCTGGAACAACGTCAAGACCGCCCCGGTGACCGCCCTGGTGACGATCGTGTCGATCCTGGTGATCACGGTACTGTTCAAGGGAATTATCGGGCGGTTGTCGATCCTCATCGGCGTGCTGATCGGTTACGCCACCGCCTGCGTGCGCGGCGAGGTGGACTTCTCCCAGGTCTCCCAGACCGGTTGGCTAGGCCTGCCGGAGTTCCGCGCCCCCACCTTTGACCTCAGCCTCCTGGGGCTCTTCATCCCGGTGGTGCTGGTGCTGGTTGCGGAGAACATCGGGCACGTGAAGTCGGTGTCCGCCATGACGGGGGAGAACCTCGATGACGTCACCGGCCGCGCGCTGTTCGCGGACGGGCTGTCCACCATGCTCGCGGGCGCGGGCGGCGGCTCGGGCACAACCACCTACGCGGAGAACATCGGCGTCATGGCGGCCACACGCGTGTACTCCACGGCCGCTTACGTGATCGCCGCCGCCACCGCCCTGGGGCTGTCCCTATTGCCAAAGTTCGGTGTCATCATCGCCACCATCCCGGCCGGCGTCCTGGGCGGGGCGGCCACGGTCCTGTACGGGATGATCGGCATGCTCGGGGTGCGCATCTGGGTGCAGAACCGCGTGGACTTCTCCGACCCGGTCAACCTCAACACGGCGGCCGTTGCCATGGTTATCGCCATCGCCGACTACACCTTCAGCTGGGGCGACATGACCTTCGCCGGCATCGCCCTGGGCTCGCTGGCCGCAATCGTCGTCTACCACGCCATGCGCGCCATCTCCCGGGCCCGGGGCACGAACCTGGAGGAGGCCTCACCGGCGTCGGCGCCCGCGGGCACCGAGCTCGAGGGCCCGGCCTACGCCAAGCGGGCTCGTCGGCAGGGGTGACGCGGGGCACCAGTCGGCAAACTGTCCAGAATCGGCATTAACAACTCGACAGCGCCCATCGCGGTTATTCAAAACGTTGGAATCGCGCCGTTTTGCAGCTCGCCGCGAGACGCCCGGACGACGTTTGTGCCGGATCCGGACACTTTTCCACCACCTGCCGTCTGCTCGCGCCGCCGTCTACTCCGTGGGCGGTGGCGGGGCGGGCAGGGGGTGGCCGTCGTTGGTCAGCTCCAGCACCCGCGCGTGGATGGAGGTGCGCCCCTGGAGTGCGGCACGCAGGGCCCGGTGCAGCCCGGTCTCCAGGTAGAGCTCCCCGTTCCAGGCGATCACGTGGGCGAACAGGTCGCCGTAGAAAGTGGAATCGTCGTCAAGCAGGCCGCGCAGATCCAGCTGGGCGCGCGTAGTAACCAACTGGTCGAGCCGGATCTGCCGGGGGCGATGGCCGCCCAGTCGCGCTGCGCCGTGACCCCGTGTGCGGGGTAGGGGGCGCAGTCGCCGACGGCCTTGAAGATCACGCCCCCATGCTAACGGGAACGTGTGACACACCGGGATAGGTAACGGTATTCGGACGGCCCGCCCCGCAAACGCCTGCCCGGAGGTGTGCCGCAGGCGGTCGCGCCAGCCGTTACGGGCAGCGCGGCGGCCCTCCGGACCTCCAGGCCTTTAGGGACCGGCGCGTACGGGCGTATCCCGGCGACGGCGGGCGCGGGAGGCGGATCAGTGGTTCTCCGTTGCCTGCCGCCGCAGCAGCGGACCGGTCAGATAGTGCTGAATGGTCGGCCCCACCACCTCCACCAGGTGATCCACGGAGGCGCTGGCGATCGGCTCAACCCGGTAGGTGTAACGGATCATGGCCAGTCCCACTAGCTGACTGCCGGCCAGCGTGGCGCGCTCGCGGGCGTCGGGTCCCAGTACCCCAGCCTGCTCTAGGGCCTGCATCACGGGCACCGCTATCTGCTCGGTGGCGTAGGTCTGCACCGCCTCGGGAGCGCCGTCGTCGGTGGCCACCCAGCGCAGCAGGGCGCGGAAGGTCGCCCCGCCGGAGGAGTCGTCCCAGGCGGTCATCGCCAGTCGCACCAGACGCGGCCCGGCGGTGCGGATGTCCCCGGAGACCACCCTGGCGATCTCCTCGCTGGCGCGGATGCGCAGATTCATGGAGGCGCCGAACAGGTCGCCCTTGGTGCCGAAGTAATAGGACACGAGCGCCGGATCCACGCCGGCGTCCCGAGCGACCCCGCGGATGGTGGTCTTGGCGAATCCCTTGGCCAGGAAGGAGGCGCGGGCGGCGGCGAGGATCGCCTCGCGCGTGGACTGCGTGCCCGTGCCGCTGGAGCGCGGACCCCGACGACGCCCAGTGTCGGATGCGGCGGCAATACCGGCGGGGGTGCTGGCGGTGCCATCCGAAGCGGGGGTGGGGACGCCCGGGTTAAGGCGCCGCGAACGATTCTGGGAACTGGCCCCAGGGGTTGTGGCCACGTCGTTCATGCCTAGAGGCTAGTTGATCGGGCTGGCTCCCGGTTGGGTAGCGCCCAGCGATCGCGGAGGCATCCGTCTGCGGTCAGTCAGCGCTCCCTGATTCTCCCTGAATTAGGTGATCGAGTCGACGCAGTATTCAACGGCGTTCAGGGCCTGGGAGGTGCCTGGAGGGCCGTAATGCGGCGCTTCCAGGGAAAATCGGCTGGGACTAAAGACCTGGGCCAGAGTTATTTCAACGCCGTTGAAGTGGGGCGGCGTGCGTGATTACGGTTCTATGCGACTGCGGGCCACGACTCCGCCACGACAGGCGACATCGCCCATTGGGTCGAGAGGTGAATGCATGTTCCAGAACGATGACCGCGACTACGCCGACGCTCGCTCCCGCACCGCGACCGCGTCGGCAGGCTTGCGCCGCGCGCCCGGGCCGTCTGGGACCGGTTCCGTGCCCGCCCCGGACGCCGCGCCCGCCCCAGACGCCGCGCCCGCCCCAGCGGACATGCCTCAGCCTCCCAAGCCGGGCACCGCCCCGTCCCTGATGGCCATTCCGCTGGGCATGCCCGCCTTCCCCACCCGGCGCGCCACCGGCATGGTCACCGCAGCCGGGGCCCCGTCCGCGGCAACGACCCCCGGCGCCGATGCCTCCAACCACGCCGCCACCCTGCGCATGGGACTGGACATCGGCTCCACCACCGTAAAGCTCGTGCTCATGCCCGAGCCGGTCGCGGGCGAGCCCTTCCCCGAGCCGGTCTTCGCCGAGTACCGCCGCCACAACGCCGACGTGCGCGGCGAGGTCTCCCGCCTGCTGGCCGAGGTCGACGCCGCCCTCCCGGGCGCGCGCGTGCGCGGCGCCGTCACCGGCAGCGCCGGGCTCAGCCTGGCCAACCTGATGGGGCTGTCCTTCGTGCAGGAGGTCATTGCCGAGACCCGCACCGTGCAGGCCAAGAACCCCGAGGCCGACGTCATCATCGAACTCGGCGGCGAGGACGCCAAGATCACCTACCTGCACCCCACCCCCGAGCAGCGCATGAACGGCACCTGCGCGGGCGGCACCGGCGCCTTCATCGACCAGATGGCGCAACTGCTGCACACGGACGCCTCCGGCCTGAACGAGCTGGCCGCCAAGTACCAGACCCTCTACCCGATCGCCTCGCGCTGCGGCGTGTTCGCCAAGTCCGACCTGCAGCCGCTGATCAACCAGGGCGCCGCGAGCGAGGACCTGGCCGCCTCCGTGCTGCAGGCCGTGGTCACCCAGACCATTGCCGGCCTGGCCTGCGGCCGCCCCATCCGCGGCAACGTCATGTTCCTGGGCGGTCCGCTGCACTTCCTGCCCGAGCTGCGCCGGGCCTTCGAACGCACCCTGGCCGACCAGGTCGACTCCTTCACCTGCCCCGACGACGCCCAGCTCTACGTCGCCGTCGGCGCCGCCCTCCTGGCGGAGGGGGAGCCGACGCCGCTGACCGAGATCGCCGACCGCCTCGCCTCCCGCCGCGCCGCCGGCACGGGCGCCAGTCGCATGCGCCCCCTGTTCGCCGACGACGCCGAGCTGGCCGCCTTCCGCGCCCGCCACGCCCGGGCCACGGTGGAGCGGGTCGGCTGGCCCGCCCCGCCCGCCGACGCCCAGGCCGCCGGTGTCCCCACCCGCTACGAGGACTGCTTCCTGGGTATCGACGCCGGCTCCACCACCATCAAGGCCGTCGTCATCGACTCCCAGGACCGCATCGTGTGGGAGCACTACGCGGGCAACGAGGGCGATCCCGTCACCGCCGCCGTCGAGATCCTGCGCCGCATCCACCTGGAGATGCCCGAGCACGTGCGCATCGTGCGCTCCTGCGTCACCGGCTACGGCGAGGGCATTGTCAAGGCCGCGCTGCGCATTGACGAGGGGCTCGTGGAGACCATGGCCCACTACCGGGCCGCCGCCCACCTGAACCCCGGCGTCACCAGTGTCATCGACATCGGCGGCCAGGACATGAAGTACCTGCGCATCCGCGGCGGCGCCATCGACTCCATCTCCGTCAACGAGGCCTGCTCCGCCGGCTGCGGCTCCTTCCTGCAGACCTTCGCCCAGTCCATGGGCCAGTCCATCCAGGAGTTCTCCGCCTCGGCACTCACTGCGGACAGTCCGGTGGACCTGGGCAGCCGCTGCACCGTGTTCATGAACTCCTCGGTCAAGCAGGCCCAGAAGGAGAACGCCACCCCCGGCGACATCAGCGCCGGGCTGTCCTACTCGGTGGTGCGCAACGCCCTGTACAAGGTCATCAAGCTGCGCGACGCCTCCCAACTGGGCGAGCGCATCAGCGTGCAGGGCGGGACCTTCCTCAACGACGCCGTGCTGCGCGCCTTCGAGCTGCTCACCGGCCGCGAGGTGGTACGCCCGGACATCGCCGGCCTCATGGGCTGCTTCGGCGCAGCCCTGACGGCGCACGAGACCTACGACGGCGTCCCCGGCACGCTCATGAGTCTGGCCGAGCTGTCCCGCTTCGGCTTCACCTCCGAGACCACGGTGTGCAAGCTGTGCCAGAACCACTGCAAGCTGACCATCACCACCTTCAACGACGGCCAGCGGCACGTGTCCGGCAACCGCTGCGAGCGCGGCGCCACCCAGGAGCGCCGCAAGACCAAGTCCGACATGCCCAACCTGTACGACTACAAGTACCGGCGCACCTTCGCCTACCGGCGCCTGCGCCAGGGGCAGGACACCCGCGGCGAGATCGGCGTGCCCCGGGTGCTGGGCATGTACGAGAACTACCCGCTGTGGTTCACGATCCTCACCCAGCTGGGCTTCCGCGTAATGCTGTCGGGCCGCTCCAACCACGAGCTGTTCGAGAAGGGCATGGACTCCATCCCCTCCGAGAACGTGTGCTACCCGGCCAAGCTCGCCCACGGTCACGTCCAGTCGCTGATCGACAAGGGCGTGAGGACCATCTGGTTCCCCTGCGTCTTCTACGAGCGCGGGCTCGTCGACGGCGCCGACGACCACTACAACTGCCCGATCGTGGCCACCTACCCCGAGGTCATCCGCAACAACGTCGAGGCCATTCGCGAGGGCGAGGACGCCGACGGCGCCGCCGCTGCCGAGGGGGAGCGGGCCGACGGCGTGCGCATGCTTGCGCCCTTCCTGAACCTGGCCGATCCGGCCAAGCTCGCCGAGCGGCTGGTGGAGGTCTTCGCCGACTGGGACGTGACCCTCCCCGAGGCCCGCAAGGCCGTCGCCGCGGGCTTTGCCGAGGACGCCGCCTTCAAGGCCGACGTGCGCGCCGAGGGCCGCCGCACCCTGGAGTGGATGCGCGAGAACGGTCGCAAGGGCATCGTGCTGGCTGGCCGCCCCTACCACATCGACCCCGAGATCAACCACGGCGTCCCCGACGTCATCAACACCCTGGGCATGGCGGTGCTGTCCGAGGACTCGATCCTGCCCGAGCCTGAGCCTGCCCCCGACGGCTCCTCGCGCGGCGCTGCCGACGGCGTCGAGCACGCGGTCGCGGGCGGTGCGCTGTCCCGCGCCGTCGCCTCCATCCGCCGTGGCCTGGGGCGTGACAAGGAGGACCCGCAGGCGCCTGCCGACTGGTCCGACGTGACCGCGGAGGGGCTGCCGGCGCCCACGGCGTCGGTCGCCGTCGCCAACGTCTCCCCGAAGCTGCGCGTGCGCGACCAGTGGGCCTACCACTCGCGCCTGTACCGGGCCGCCGAACTGGTCACCCAGGCCGACGACCTGGAACTGGTGCAGCTGAACTCCTTCGGCTGCGGCGTCGACGCCGTCACCACCGACCAGGTGCAGGAGATCCTGGAGTCCGCGGGCGGGGTGTACACCACCCTCAAGATCGACGAGGTCTCCAACCTCGGTGCCGCCACCATCCGCCTGCGCTCGCTCGCCGCCGCCAGCCAGGCGCGCCGTCGGCGGCGGGAGGCCGGCGCGGAGGTCGGGGAGGAGGCGGCGGACGCCGTCGTCGACGAGCAGGCGCTGGACCTGGACGACCAGCCGGTCGAGGTCGACACCACCGCGCCCGCCATCGCCGTCGGCAAGGAGGACGGCGCCGCCCTGCGCGAGAACCCGGCGCCCGCCGACGACGGCGACCACACGCTCGCCGGGCGCGTGGCCCGCAGCGAGCGGAGCCTGCCGGCCGCCACCACCCCGATGTTCACCGAGGAGATGCGCCAGACGCACACCATCCTCATGCCGCAGATGAGCCCGATCCACTTCCGGCCGCTGGTGCCGCTCATGCGGCGCCTGGGCTACAAGGTCGAGCTGCTGGAGTCCGCCAGCAAGGCCGACCTCGAGGTGGGGCTGCGCTACGTCAACAACGACGCCTGCTTCCCCGCGATCATGGTGATCGGCCAGCTCATCGGCGCCTTCGAGGACGGCTCCCACGATCCCGACAAGTGCGTGGTCGCCATCTCCCAGACCGGCGGCATGTGCCGCGCCACCAACTACGCCGCCATGCTCCGCAAGGGCCTGCGCGAGGCCGGCTACCCGCAGATTCCGGTGCTGGCCGTCTCCCTGCAGGGCATCGAGGAGAACCCCGGCTTCAAGCTCACCCCCACCATGGCCTTCAAGGCGCTGCAGGGGGTCGTCATCGGCGACACCCTGAGTACCTGCCTGCTGCGGGTGCGGCCCTACGAGGCGGTGCCCGGCTCCGCACAGGCGCTGTACGAGCGCTGGAACGCCATCACCTGCGAGTTCTTCGAGCACAAGGGCCGCTCGGCCACCTGGGGCGGGCGCATCGGCTACCGCCGCCTGCTGCGGGAGATGGTGCGCGAGTTCGACGCACTGGAACTGGCGGACGTGCCCCGCAAACCGCGCGTCGGCGTGGTGGGGGAGATCCTGGTCAAGTTCCAGCCGGACGCCAACAACCACGTGGTCGACGTCATCGAGGCCGAGGGCTGCGAGGCCGTGGTCCCTGGGCTGCTGGGCTTCTTCCTCAACGGCATGACCACCGCCCAGTGGAAGGCCGACACCTACGGCATCGGGACCAACACCGTCTACCAGAAGAAGGCTGCCGTCTGGTTCATCGAGCAGGTGCAGGCCCCGGCCCGCGCCGCCCTGGCCGCCGCCGGCGGCAAGTTCGACGTTGAGTCCCCGATCGCGGAAATGGCCGAGAAGGCCAGCGAGATCCTCAGCCTCGGCAACCAGGCCGGTGAGGGTTGGCTGTTGACCGCGGAGATGGTCGAGCTGATCGAGCACGGCACGCCCAATATCGTGTGCTGCCAGCCCTTCGCCTGCCTGCCCAACCACGTGGTCGGCAAGGGCATGTTCCGGGAGATTCGCCGCCGCTACCCGCAGGCTAACATCGTTGGCATCGACTATGACCCGGGTGCCAGCGAGGTCAACCAGCTCAACCGCATCAAGCTGATGATCTCCACCGCCTTCATGATGCGTCAGGATGCGGCTGGGGACGCGGCGATGCGCGCCGAGGAAGCGCGGGCTGTGGGCGCTTGGAGCGAGCGGTCACAGGAAGCGGATGAGTCGGCTGCGGCGTCGGGCGGGGGAAGCGTCCTTGGCGTTGGTTCCGGTCGGGCGCAGGGCCCGCTGCCGGGCGCCGCGGCTGACCACCGGGAGCGGCCACTGACGGGCATTGACAACACCTCGGGAGATGGCCGCACCACCCGGGACCTGATCGCGGACCTCGGGCCCGTGCCGGACGGTACGCCCACTTCACCGGATGTGGCCGCGCCGGAGCGCGTCGGTACCCGCGCGGGTCGGCCGTAGCCGGCACGCCGCCCGGGGCCTCCTGGCCGGCTCGGTGCGAAACACCGGCTCGGCGCGAAACACCGGCTCGGCGCGGACCACTGGTGTGGCTGAGCTGCCGATCAGTTGCCGGCGCCGCGGGCGGAGCCGGTTAACTCGCTGCCGTCAACGGAGGTGAGAATGCAGGACACGGTGCGGTCGCCCTGCTCCCAGGTGGTCTGCGTGGGGCGCAGCGAGGTGATCGCGTAACGGCCTTGGGAGTAGGCGTCGTCGTAGCTGGTGCCGACGTAGGTCTGGAAGGCGTCGTAGCAGATGTCTGAGATGTATTGCTCCATCAGCTCGTCACTGGGAAACGCGTCGGCGGAGATGGCGCCCTCGGCAAAAACCTCGTACAGGTGGGGGGCGGCACAGTCAACCAGGCTGGCGCTGGCGACGGTCCCCCCGGTGCCGCCGCCTGGCGCCGTGTCAGTGGAGTCGGTCGCCTGGGGAGTGGCGGGGCCGGGCGCGCCGGATGCTCCTGCGGTCGCCGCTGAGGTGGCGGGAGTTGAGTTGTCTCCGTAGATCAGGCAGTCGCCAACCTTGATATCCATGGCGGAGACGGTGCGGGCGGTAGGGGTGGTGAGCGCCTCCTCGGGGAGCGCCGCCGTTGTGCTGGAAACTGCGGTTGCGGATGGCGCCGTTGTGGGTGTGGCGGCGCCGGAGGGAGCGCTGCCTTGGCAGGCAGATACTCCCAGGGTGAGCAGTATTGCGGCAGGGACGGCGAGTGTAGCGAAGGAGTAACGCATGGCTCTAGGCTGACACATACGCGCGCGGCGAGGACAGTACGACTGGCGTGACTCATCTCCCGGGGGCCGGTCGCAGGCGGCGGGAGTCCCGGCACTGCAGCGGTCAGGACCGGACTAGGGCCGGAAAGGATGGGGAAAGCCCGGGACGCGCGCTCGGCGGCGGAGTCAAATGCCGACTGGGAAGGGGTTTGTAGGCCCGGGTGACCTGAGACGAGCCGGTGGCCTGCGGGCCGGCAAGCATGCACGGCCCGCAGGCCACCGCAGCGAGGTGCGCGGTGCCCTCGGGGTTCCCGGTCCCGAGGGGCGGTCCTCCTTCGCCGGAGCGACGCGGTGCGGGCTCCCATATACCCGCCCCGTCTCGGACTCGGGCCAGTCACTGGGCTCCCCATTCCCTCGTGACCCGTTCCGTCCGGCGGCAGTAACCATGTAACCCGCCGCACCTGGGAGGAGGCCCGCCGCAGCGCTGTGAAATGGCTAGGAACCTGTGCTGACTGCGCGATGCGGGCGCGCAGGTGTCACGGATTGCACCACTTTCCGCTGTGGTGAGTTGGCTTGGGGTCGTCGAGGCAAGTGTTCATGCGGGCTATGGCCTTGGGGCATGGGGCTTCGGCGGTGAAAGTGGTGCAATCCGTGACAGGGCACGGTGTGTTGCTCGCAGGCCGATTTGGGAGCTGGGCGTGCTCGGTGGTGAGGCGCGCAGCGCCGGGCGGGTGGGGCAGGCTCCGCCGGTGAAGACCGCCTTACCGCCTGACCGCCACGGCCCGGGGCCGCTCGCGTACCGACCTGCTGTTCACCACCCCGTCCGGCAACCCGGTACGCCACAACGTGTTCTTCCAGCACGTCTGGGCGCCCGTGACCCGCCTCGCCTCCGGCCGCCCCGCCCAGGACCCCGTCAGCCGCCGCCGGCCCACCAGCCTCCTTGACGGCGTCAAGCCACTGCCCAAGGGGCAGGCCCTCGACGTGCGCCCACGCATCCACGGCCTACGCCACACAGCCGCCTCGTGGATGATCGCCGCCGCGCCGTCGCCGACGCTATGCCAACCATGCTCGCCCTCGCCCAGTAGGTCATCCTGCCTACGTCGGCGCTGAACTTCTGTTCTGGCTCCGATGTGAGTTGGTAAGCTTGAGTTTGCGAGGAGTACGCCACAAAACTCGCCAGGTCTTGCTGGTCCTCCATACGATGACGTTGAATGTCTCGGCGCTCAGCATCGCGTTGAGAGATGAGGTGAATCACCATGACAAAGTCGATCGTTCGTCCTACCAGGTCCTACCCCCCGCGTCTCCTGTACTCCTCGCCGTATGCAAGTACATTCGCTCGCAGGACTCCGGTGCTGATCGGATGAAGCTCCAGAAGCTGCTGTACCTCATCCAGGGCTCCTACCTGGCCCAGACGGGGAACCCCCTCTTCCCCGAGACTCCCCAGGCCTGGCAGTACGGCCCCGTCTACCCGGCTGTGTACTTTGTCGACAGGTACGAGACCAGCGATATTGACTGCGCTGACACGAGCGTCTTGACCGAGGCTCAGAAGCATCTGATCGGAGCCATCGTCACCAACAACCACGAGAATCGCCCCGTAGACCTCATGCAGCTAACTCACGAGTCCGATCCTTGGGTTGAGGCACGTGGTGACCTCGCACCAGAGGAGTCCAGCCGGACGGAGATCACGCATGAGTCCATGCTGCGGTTCTTCTCCAAGCCCGGGAACGCAACTACCACCGCTACGGTCACTGACGAGGCGCGGTGGGACGATCTCCCAGCTGGCTTCATGGAAGCAGAGGAGAAACGCTGGGCCGGACTACTTGAACGTCTGGCCTCGTGAGCGAGGACATCGAGAGTGAAGATCCCGCGGACGCTATCTATCGGTTCGCTCTCTGTTACCACGAGCGCGAATTCGGTTCGAGATACGCGATCATCGGTGATGACAAGCTCCGCAGCGCTTGCGGGCGCCCGTTCCATACGTTCGGCGGGGAGGTACTGTTCCCAACGCTAGCCGGGCGCGCCGCCGCGCTTCTGGACGCGATCAATCAGGCCCATGCCTTCACCGACGGTAATAAGCGCACGGCCTGGATGTGCCTGGTGTACTTCCTGGCACGCTCCGGGTACAGCATCCGCGCCGACGACGCCGAAGCGGAGGCTCTGGTTCTAGCTGTGGTCAAGGGCGATGTGGAGCTTGACTTTGTGTCGTCGTGGATCGCGGCCCGTCTGAGTGTTCGACGTTCGCAGTAATGAGTCCACCAGACCCAACGAACACTGAGGGGGCCACGTCAGATCTGGCGTGGCCCCCTCAGCCGTGTTTCGCGGCTGCCGGGTTAGTCGTCCCAGTCGAAGTCCGGGCGGGGCGTGGTGGCGGGCATCTTGTCAATGTTCGCGTCGGTGACCGCTTCGCCCAGGTCGTCGAGCCAGTCCTCGTCAATGGTTTCCGCATCGGCGGTGTTGAGCACGACGTCAGCCTTGAGCTTGGTGCCCTTGACCACGGCCCTTACGATCGGCACGTAGCCGCGCTGCTCAATGTGCCTTACCAGGGGCAGGAGCTTGTCCGATTGTCCCTTGGTCAGTACTCCGACGCGCTGCCCGTCGATCTCGACCTGCACGCATTCGTATGACGACCGAGGCCGGATCTCGTTAATGGACCGCAGGGACGCCGCAACATGGTTGTCTACGTTGACGCCGCGGAGCACATACCCGGCCAGGACGTCCATGTGCTCATCCTCCTTGGTCACTTGGATGCGTCTGCCCGTCGGGATTACGGCATACGGCACGTTGGGGAAGTCATTGGAGGGATACATGCCTGATGGCTCGGGCACTACGAGCGTCACGCGGGCGTTGACGTCGCCGCCGGCGGAGGGGCGGCTCGCCCAGATCCTCGCCCGAACCCGCACGAGTACCCCGTTGTCATGCATGCTCTCCAACGTCGGAAAGTATCTGTCGGCGTCCTCTTGGGCGAGGTATCCGACGTGCTCCCCACCGAAGTACACGGCCACCGCGCCATCCCCACCGTAGGGATTATTCGGATCTGGGACGAGAATCCCCTCCCCGTAGACTTCGGCGCCGCCGTACTGGTCGAACCCCGGCTTGCGACCCAGTAGGCGCACGAATGCCCGCTGTCGGTACTGCTCCCCCACAACCTCCAACGATTGGCCTGGAGCCCATGGGTCCACGAGCGTCCCCAGCGGCTTCGGCGGCACCCAATCGCCTCTTGCAGTGCTGTAGCCCTCCCGGTCCTTGCGCTCCTGCTCGGCCCGCTCGCGCTCGCGGGCGGCTGCCGCGGCAGCAGCTCGTTTCTCTTCGCGTTCTTTTCTGCGCGCAGCCCTGGCAGCTTTCCGCTCAGCGCGCTTTGCCTCCTGCTCTTCCTCGGCTGCCTGCCGCTCGGCTTCCATCCGACATCGCTTCGCGGCTTTATCCTCGGCTGCCTTGGCCTTCTGAGATTCGTCGTGGGGGTGTGGCTGCAGCAGAATCGGTCGCGGTGGTGTCGGTTGCGGCGGTTGGGGTTGGGGCTGTTGTGGGAGAGGCTGTGGCAACAGGGGCTGGGGCTGAAGCAGGGCCGGTTGCGGTGGCGTCGGCCGGGCTGCGGCGAGTTGAGTGGCTTGTCGGACTGCGCGCTCGGCGGCCCTTCTGTCCGCTCGTCGGGCTCCGAGGAACAGGAGCACCGCGACCACGATTGGTGGGATCACGAGGATCAGGGAGCCGATTACGGCGTCTCCGGCGCTATAGTCGGCGGTGGCCATGGCGCCGATGATCCCGATGACCCAGAGGCCTGCGAGGAGCGCGGACAGGACGCCGAGGACGCGCAGTGCGATCCCCCAGCCGGAGGGCTTCATGTTTGCCTCTTCCTTGAGGGTTAGGTAGTGATGGCGTCTCTTATCTTGCGCTGCGTTTAGCTCGTCTGCGCGGTTTTGAGGCAGCCTCAGGCAACGATCTTGTGACGACGCAGCGTCTCCCTATAGGCAAGGTTGATCCAGCTTGGGACGTCGAGTTCGACGGCGAGTGCCCCCAGGTGTGGCTCCACCAGGGCCTCGGCTGCCCGGTAGGCGCCTGGGGTGATGAGCCTGCACGCTACTTGCCGGTCTATGCGGGCCTCCACGGAGCGGGTCTGGTGGTCGTCGTCCCCGCGGGCGGCGTGCCGCCACATGCAGATGGCCGCCCCACACACGGTTGGGTGTGGGGCGGCCCTTTTTCATGCGCCTGTGTGGTGGTTCTCGTCACGTCGGTGGTGGGCAGATGTTGACAGGAGGAAAAGAGAATCCCCGGAATCGTTGTGATTCCGGGGAAAAGTGGTGGCGGAGGATGGGGGATTCGAACCCCCGAGGGCTTGCACCCAACACGCTTTCCAAGCGTGCGCCATAGGCCACTAGGCGAATCCTCCAGGTGCCGCACGCGGCTGCTCACCGCGCGTAGCGAGAAGCGAATATATCGGACCGAGTGCCCTTAGCGCCAACCCGGAGTGGTGGCATCGGTCACGAGTGGTACCTGCGGAGTGGGTGGTACCGGCCCGGGCGGTGACTTGACCGCCTCCGGGCATCATCAGGTAGTCTCAGGCCCGGCCCCTCGTGCGGCGTCATCCAGTGAATCCCCCAGGACCGGAAGGTAGCAAGGGTAAGCGGGCTCTGGCGGGTGCACGAGGGGTCCTTTACGTCCGCTCATGTGCGTCTCTCCTGTGCGCCTGCTCTTGTGCCTCAGTGCGCGCGGTCCCTCGCCGTCATCCGCCTGTGCCGACGCGTTGGCGTGTGCCCCGCCGGGTGACGCGCGGGTCGTACTGCCCATGGAAGTCCGCTGTGGGATGGCCTACAGTTACGGCATGGCTATTAAACAGAACTCGAAACGCAATATTGGACGTATGGCCTCCCTGCTCTTGGCCGGGAGCCTTGCGGTGACCTTGGCCGCCTGCGGATCCTCCGACTCCTCCGCCCGGTCATCGGACGCGGCGGCCGATGCGGTGGTCACCGAGACGGTCGAAGCCGCCGAGGAGACGGAGCCGCTGGCCGCTGAAACCGAGGACGTCGGCGAGGAGGCGGATACTGACGCCCCGGATTCTGCGCAGGCCGATGCCGGCGCCGATGCCGACTCCGCGGGCGCGGCGACCCCGGCGCCCGAGGGCGCGATGATCTCCGCCATGTACAACCGGGACTTGCCCGAGGAGGTGGGCGACTTCACCCACACCGGGAGCCTCGGAGACGCGGAGGAGTACAAGCTCGATGAAGATGCCGGCGCCTTCAACGCCATCGGTGTCGAGTTCATAGTGGGCATGGATTATGCGGGCGCGATCGAGAACTTGAACGACACGGTGCCCGGCGGCACCGGCCTGTGCGGCACCCCAAGTGGGAGCGACCATCCCCTCTGCTACCTGCAGACCGCCGACGGCGCGTTAGTTGTCACGGCATACTCCACCTTCATCACCGTTGACGAGGCCGCCGCCTTCTGCAACGAGCTCACCGCGCAGCTCGGCACCGAGTAACGCCCCCAGGGGCTTCACCGCCGGGCGGGAGCGACTTGCCTTCCCCAGCGGTTAAGCGATTGGCAATGCGCCAGGCGTCGCATCGTGTCGGTGCACCCGTTTAGAGTCGGACCGTGACCACCGCCCTCTACCGCCGCTACCGGCCCGACACCTTCCAGGACGTCATCGGGCAGGAGCACGTGACTGCTCCGCTCATGGCGGCCCTGGGCGCCGACCGCGTCACCCACGCCTACCTCTTCTCTGGCCCGCGCGGCTGCGGCAAAACCACCTCCGCCCGCATCCTGGCGCGCTGCCTGAACTGCGAGCAGTTCCCCACGGACACCCCCTGCGGGCAGTGTCCCTCCTGCCGGGACCTGGCCACCGGCGGGCCGGGGTCGCTCGACGTCGTCGAGATCGACGCCGCCAGCCACAACGGCGTCGACGACGCGCGCGACCTGCGTGAGCGCGCCTCCTTCGCCCCGGCGCGGGACCGCTACAAGATCTTCATCCTCGACGAGGCCCACATGGTCACCCCGCAGGGCTTCAACGCCCTGCTCAAGCTGGTCGAGGAGCCGCCCGAGCACGTGAAGTTCATCTTCGCCACCACCGAGCCGGACAAGGTGATCGGCACAATCCGCTCCCGCACCCACCACTACCCCTTCCGGCTCGTGCCGCCGGACATCCTGGAGGACTACCTGGGGCGCCTGTGCCAGGCGGAGGGGATCGGTGTCGGGCCGGGCGTGTTCCCGCTGGTGGTGCGCGCCGGCGGCGGCAGCGTGCGCGACACCCTGTCGGTCATGGACCAGCTGATCGGCGGCGCCGTCGACGGCGAGGTCGACTACCAGCGCGCCGTCGCGCTGCTCGGCTACACGGACACCACCCTGCTGGACTCCTGCGTGGACGCGGTAGCAGCGGCCGACGGCGCGGGCGTGTTCCGGGTGGTGGATCGGGTGGTCACCTCCGGGCACGATCCGCGGCGCTTCGTCGAGGATCTGCTGCAGCGACTGCGGGACCTGCTGGTGATCGCCCTGGCGGGCAGTGAGGCCGGGCCCGCCCTCGGCTCTCTGCCCGCCGACGAGCTCTCCCGCATGGAGGGCCAGGCCCGCACCATTGGCGCGGCCGGCCTGTCCCGGGCTGCGGACGCCACCGCCAAGGCCCTGGACCAGATGGTGGGTGCCACCTCCCCCCGGCTGCAGGTGGAACTGCTCATGGCCCGCCTGCTGCTGCCCGCGGAGTCTGCGGCGCCAGCCCCGCAGTCCGCGGCCCCGGCGGCAGGTGTTCCCGGGCGGTCGGACGGCGTACGCGGCGGCGCCTCAATGCCGCAGCGCGCGGTCCCGTCGGCGGGGGGTGGCGGACCGCAGCAGCCTGCGGCCCCGGCGGTAGCCGCGTCCACCGGGATGCCCGCCGTCGCTACTGCGTGGGAAGGGCCGCCCGCACCGGCGCGCGACCATGACGCTGCGGCCTCTGACCAGTTACGGGCGGGTGCCGGCGTGGCAGGCGGAGCCGCTGCGCCCCAGGCGGTCGGCGGCGCACCGACGGGCGCGCCTGAGCCGGACCGCCCCGCCCGCCCCGGACACGACGCCGCCCCGGGGAGCATGGCGACGCGACCCCCTGCTCAGGATTCCCCGCCTAGCGCCCCGGAACAGGGGGGATCAGCCCCCGCAGGGGGCGCCGCCGACGCCGAGATGATCCGCTCCCGCTGGGAGGAGGTGCTCGACGCCGCCAAGCGCTCGCGCCGGGCCACTTGGGCACTGGTGGGGCCCAACTCTCAGCCCGGTGGTATTAGCGGCGGCGTCTTCCAGGTCATCTTCACGGGGCAGGGCCTGGTCAACGCCTTCGAGAACGGAGGCCATGGGCCGGTGCTCGCACAGGCGATCCGCCAGGCACTGGGTCTGGAGCTGGAGGTACACGCCGTGCTGGCCGGTCCCCAGGGCGGTCCCGGTGGTGCGGACGGCCCCCGGGAGGTGGGGGCCCGGCTGGGCCCCGCCGCGGGTACGGCGGTCGACCGGGGCAGGGCGGGAACGCCGGTGGCTCGGGGGCGTTAGCCCATGCCCCTGCCGGTGGGTCCGGCGCCAACCGGGCACGGGCCGCCACTGACGGCGATAGGCATTCCGCGGATGGCTCCCCGCGTGGCATGGGCGCTGTGGGCGGGCCCGCGGCGGCAGCGGCCCCGGCTGCACCCGTCGGCGACGACGGTTGGGGAGAGGTCGCTGTTCCCGGTAGTAGGGGCGGTGCGCGCGGGCAGGCGATCACCGCCGCCGAGAGCGCCCCGAGCCCGGAACCGACCGGTTCGGGCGAGACTCCGGCCGGCGGGCCAGGCAGTGAGCTGGCCGGCGAGCCAGACTCGCTGGCTTCCGCGCCGCAGGCCGCGCCTTTATCGGACGAGCCCTCGGCACCCACTGCAGGACCTCCGGAACCGCATGCGCCGTCGGCGGGACCTGCGAATGGCGGCGCCACCCCTCCCAGTGACGCATCCCCCGCGGACGCCGCGCTGGATGCCCGGGCAGTGGTGGCGCCCGCACCGATCAGCGTCCCAACAGGCCCCTCCGCCCGGGCACAGGAGTGGGCGCCTGAACCAGATGCGTCCGCTATCGCGGCAGAAGCGGAGACCAGCCCTGAGGCGGCTAACGCGGCGTCCGGCCCCGCGCCGACGGCAGGCCGGGATGACGATCCCGATGCGGCCCCACTTGCCACCGTCCACCGCTTGCGCCCCCTGCCGGAGATTCCCGAGCCGTCGCCGGATTCACCTCCGAAGACGGAATCGGCCGGCGCCGCCGAGCAGCCTCTGGACTCGGCACCGGCGCATAAGGACGATTCGGGTTCCGGTGACCAGCCGCCGTCGGCGATCCCGGCGGACTCCCGGCCGCACCGGTTGGCACCGGTTGCCTGGGACGGGCCGGAGCAGACCTTCTCCGACGGCGTACCGGTGCCGGAGGAGCCCGGCGATCCTGAGGGACCTGCGGACGGCGGCCCGCGCGTCGGATCTGCGCGGCTGGCTGCGGCGCAGGCGGCCGCTCGGGCCGCAGCCCGGGGCGGTGCCCGGGAGCACCGTAATGACAGCGCTCCGCAAGCGCCTGCGCGTCCTGTTCTTGAAGACGACCTTCCCAGTGAGGATGATGAGGACGCCGAGGAGGCCGGCGTTGTCGGGCTGGAAGTCGTCAAACGTCTCCTGGGCGCAACCGTCCTGGAGGAGATCACGGTTACCCAGGAAGGACACTGACTTTGCCCGCTGCGTATGAGGGTGCGCTTCAGGACCTTGTTGACCAGTTCGGCGAGCTGCCCGGTATCGGCCCCAAGTCCGCCCAGCGGCTAGCCTTCCACATCCTGTCGGCGGACACTGACACCGTTGAGCGTCTGGTGGAGGCGCTGCGCGCTGTGAAGTCCCGGGTGCGGTTCTGCGTCACCTGCGGAAACGTTGCCGAGTCCGAGCAGTGCACCGTATGCCGCGATCCGCGCCGTGATCGCAGCGTCATCTGCGTGGTGGAGGAGCCCAAGGACGTCGTCGCCATTGAGCGGACTCGCGAGTACCGGGGCCTGTACCACGTGCTCGGCGGCGCCATCGACCCGATCAACGGGGTTGGCCCGGACGACCTGCGTATTCGTGAGCTGTTCACCCGGGTGGGGGACGGAGCCGTGGAGGAGGTCATCATCGCCACCGACCCTGACGTGGTCGGTGAGGCGACCGCCGCCTACCTGACGCGCATGCTGCGCACCATGGCCGTGCCCGTATCGCGGCTCGCCTCCGGCCTGCCGGTGGGCAGCGACCTGGAGTACGCCGATGAGGTCACCCTCGGGCGCGCCTTCGAGGGGCGGCGGCGTGTTGACGCGGATGGGTGAGTTGCGGGGCGCGAGATGCAGGATTGAATCTTCTGCGCGGTAGCCAGCGAAGGGTGCCGCCGCGTTATTCGTTCGCGGCGCCGTATGATTCCCGCGTTTTCCAGCTTGGTGCGGGTACCTGGGGTCCCTTCTAACGGATTGAGGCAATGCGGACCTGGCGGCGCAGTCCGGGCGCGCTGGGCCAAGGCGCCCGTGATCGTGAATCGCAGGGTACGCTGGGGTCACTGTCAACCGCTCAATGTTGAGGTAGTTGAGCCCGCGGGAGGAGCACCATGCCTGCCATTGGACGACGTAACGGTATCAGAATGGCCATTGTCGCGAGCGCCGCCGCCATTTCGGTGCCGGTTCTGACGGCGTGCTCACGTTCAGCTCCGTCATCCTCCACCATGGGGACGGCGCCTACGGGAGCCCAGTCCTCAGGCGGAGTGAAGCTGTCAGCCGGGCCCATGGACTCGACGGCGGCGCCTGCGCCTTCCATTGCTGAGGGCGCCGAGCCGACGCTGTTGACGCCCCGCGATGATCTGGTATCACCGTCCCGGCTCCGGTGGGAATCGTGGAAGTTGATCGACTCAACTACTGTCGAGGTCAGCTTTACCGGTGGCTCGCCCACATGTGAGGGCGTGTCGGTGGAGTTGCTGGAGACCCCGCAGGACGTCACCATCAACCTCAGCTACGGGGTTCTGCCGGAGATGGCGGACGGCGATTGCCCGGCGATTGCGGTGCAGTCGGCGGTGCGGGTCACTCTGTCTGAGGACCTCGGTGAGCGAGAGGTCCGCCAGGACGACTTCTCGGAGTGAGCTGCCGCTTCCTCCGACGGCAGCGCGGAATGACCGTGTATACGGCTTGCGCCATCGCCGCGCAAAACACGACCTTGGTGACACTGCACGACCTTGGGGTATAAATCACGACCACCCCGGGGTCGTGGAACGTACCCCAAGGTCGTGTTTTGCGGGCGGGGTCGACGCGAGCGGCCGCCCGTGCCCGTGCCACCAGGAGCATGCAGGTGCCGTAAGCGGTGGAGCAGATCGCTCCGCCTGACGGGTCACGCCAGGCGGATGCCGCGGGGGAGCGGACCCGCCGGGGTGCGCAGCCGCTTGGCTGCGGCCGCGACACCAATGGCGCCCAGTGCCAACAGCAGTAGGGCGCTGGCCGGCCAGAACGGCACGTGGCCCACCGAGTAGTGGTCGCGGAAATAGTCGTAGTTCGAGGCCCCGGCGGTGGAGTCGGTGTCGTCGGCCGGCTCGGCGCAGGGATTGTCGATGACTCGTGAGGGCTGCGGGTCTCGCATCCAGTCCACCTCCTGGCCGAGTCCCTCCAGTATGTTCTCGGAGCTGTACTCACGTGAGGGCTGCTCCAGCGGGGCGCGCGCGGAAACATCCCCCAGGGCCACGAACGGGTTGGGCACGAGCAGCCACCAGACCCACTCGGTGTGGGTGACCGTGTTGTGGTAGGTGTGGGGCTCTGCCTCACACACGAGCTGGTCGTCGGTGGAGGCGTCGTAGTCGATGGAGTACTCGATCATCTCCTGCTGCTGCCGCGCGCCGGAAAGCCCGATGACCATGGTCAGCGGCGTCCCGATCACCAGGGCCGCCACCACCAGGTAGGTCAGCACCGCGGAGGCGGAGGGGCGGGCCGTGGCCGCGGAGAACCCCAGGCCGATCCCGCACACCGAGCCCAGCGTCACCACCAGTAGCAACAGGTGCCCCAGCAGCGCCATCCAGGTCGCCCCACCCATCAGCGTCAGCACCAGTAGGAAGGGCAGTGCTACCGCCAGGAAGGCCATGGCCGCCAACCACGCCGCCAGGAGCTTGCCGACGGCGATCTCCCAGGAACGCAGCGCCGTCGCCTGCAACAGCGCCAGGGTCGCATCGGTGCGGTCCCCGTTGACGGAGGTGGCCGACAGCGTCGGCGCCACGATCAGCCCGATCCCGAGCACGAAGCACAGCACCACGTCATACAGCAGCGGTGCGAACTCCTCGTAATCGGCACCCACGGAGGCGGCCAGCCACAGCATGCCTACGAACAGCACCGTCAGCACCGCCGCCCACACCAGCAGCATCATCGACCAGCGCGTGGCCCGCACCCGTTGCTTCAGCTCCAGCACCGCCACGGTGTGTACTCCCCGCCGACTCATGCGCGCTCCTCCTCCAGTGCGAGATATGCCTGTTCCAGCTCGCCCGCCGCCGGTGCGAAGGACACGACCTCCACGCCGGCCGCGACGGCGTCGCGCAGGAGCCGCGCGGCCGCGACGTCGTCGGGCACCCGCAGCCGCAGCGAGCCGTCGGACTCGGTGCCGGCACCCGGCGACCCGGCGGTGCCTGTTCGCGCGCCCACGCCGCGAGCCGGTCGCCGTCCAGCGCCCGCATCCGCCAGGTGGCGCGCAGCGGCGCGGGGCGTACCGGGGTCACCGCGCTGGCGGGCTCTCCGGCGTCGGCCTGCGCGGGTGCCTCCGCCGCGGCCTGCCCCTGCCCGGCCGGTTGAGCGTGGCCGGGCTCTGTATCCGTATCCGTGTTCATCTCGGCGCCCGGCGGCGTGAGCGCCCGCCCGCGGGACATGAACACCACGCCGTCGACCATCTCCTCCAACTCGCCCAGCACGTGGCTGGACACCAGCACCGTCATCCCCTGGCTCGCCAGCTCCCGCAGGATCACGCGCAGGTCCATGCGTGAGCGCGGATCCATGCCGGCGGCGGGCTCGTCGAGCAGCAGCACCTGCGGGGCATGGAGCAGCGAGCGGGCCAACCCCAGGCGCTGCTTCTGCCCGCGCGAGAGCACCCGCGCCGGGGTGCGGGCCATGTCCTCTAGATGCACGAGGGCGAGCATGTCGGCGGCGCGCTCGCCAGCGGTGGCGTCGTCGATTCCCTGGGCGGCGGCGAAGGTCAGCAGGATCTCCGTGCAGGTCAGGGAGTCCCAGGTGCCGAAGGCGTCCGGCATCCAGCCCACGGCCCGATGCACTTCGCGCGGCTGGGCCACCGGGTCGAGTCCGGCCACCCGGATGGTGCCCGCGTCCGGCCGTAGTAGGGCCGCCAGCATGAGCAGCAGCGTGGTCTTGCCCGCCCCGTTGGGGCCGACCAGGCCGGTGACGGCTCCGCCGGGTACGGACAGGCTCAACCGTTGCACGGCGGGCGCCGAGCCGAAGAAACGCGTAACCTCTGTCGCCTCAATACTCATGGGCGCTAATGTAACAATTGAATCGCCGGGCGACCGGGAAAGTTGCGGGCCGGTTCCCGGCGGCGGTCGGCGGATTCGTGCTCAGGCCTTTCCCGTCTTCATACCGGCACATGAGATCCTCTCGGTCGCCCACGGTCTGCGCTCGCTCTTCGCCACCTACGAGGTCCCCTTCGATGAGACCTGGAACGACCTGGCGACGCTGCTCTACCGCCCCCGGCTCAAGGACCGCTCCGACACGGAGATCGAGGACGTCATCGGCGGCATCGTCGGCGGACGCTTCGAGGTGAGGGACAAGCGCTTCGTTCTTCGTCCCGACGCCGAGGGTGATTCAGGTGCTCAGCTTGAGGCGCCGCTGGTCTCCGAGGGGCACCGCAAGCTTGGCATGATCCAGGTGCTCCTCGCTAACGGGGTCCTCAAGGATCAGGGGTACCTGTTCTGGGACGAGCCCGAGGCCAACCTCAACCCGGCCTCCATTCGGCTCCTCGCCCCGCTCATCGCCGACCTCGCCCGCCGCGGAGTCCAGGTCTTCCTCGCCACCCACAGTCTCTTCCTCCTGCGCGAACTCTAGATGCTCGATGAGCGGGAGGACGCAGACATCCGCTACTTCGGGCTCGACCGCACCGACAGCGGCCCGGTGTCCGTGGCCCAGGCCGATGACCTTGACGACCTGCCCGTCATTACGGCCCTCGACGCTGAACTCAAGCAGTCCACCCGCTACCTCTACCGGTGACCAGCTGTGGCTGATTGAGGCGAAGGACTACGCCTACCAGGAGGCGAAAGAGCCCAAGAACCTGGTCGCCGTCGTGGCCGAGAAGGTCATGGACACGCTCGCGGGCCTGCACGCCGGGACCCGCGACGGACACACCGATCGGGAGATGCGGGAGATGTGCCGCAAGACGGTGAGGGCCCGGACGCTGTATGTAGCGCTACGCATCGACCTGCCCGGCGCGCAGCCACACGCGGGGCGAGGTCGGCAAGCCGCGGCGCAGCAGACGATGGCGAACTATCGGCAGCAGCTAGACAGGTCCCTCCGCCGCGTCGTCAACGGCAAGGTCCATGTCATCACAGGCCGGGAGAACCCACCGACTGTTCCGTGGACCACTGGATGGAACGAGGCAGGGCGTCGGGCTCACCGGCAGATGTAGTAGGGCGCACCTTCGTGCAGTCGGTTCGACGAGGAGAGCTGAGAGCGGGGCGTTCGGTGGCCAGCATTGTCAGAAACGGTGACAAACGCCGGAATCGCTGCCCTGCCTGGTTTTCGCAACCGCATGATTCCAACGTTTCGTGAGTCGTGGGCCAGCGCCTCGGGCTCGTTTGTCACCGTTTGTGACAATGTGGGCTCGATGGAACAGACTGGACGGCCCAAGCGCGAATCCATGGCGCGCTCGACCGGGGGATGCGCATGCCGTGCGAAGGGGCATCCCCGTGGTGGTTCGGGTCGATGCTGGCGGTGGTGTCGCCGGCTGCGGTGCCGGGGTCAGTCGTCGACATAGTCCTCGCCGTACTTCTCAACGTAGTACAGTTCCTGCGCATTGATTTTAGTGAGCGACGGCGACTTGACTTTAGCTTCAATCAGGCCTGGTGAAGCGATAACGTTTAAACCTGCTCCGTTTGGTAGTGTCCACTTGGTTTGCTCTGACCCTAGACGGCCTGTTTCGTGTGTGCCTTGACCGTAGATCTGGGTGACCTGTTCAACATATGCGTTATATGCAGCCCATGTGGTCGGCGCAGTTGTCTGGTCTCTTTGTGTTTTGGGAACTAGGGAAGTTAACGGGATGGTTAGTCCGCTGACATCTCCATCTAGTTGCGATATTGATCCGTCTTCTTGTCCGTTGGTGGAGAGTTCTGTGGTGAAGAAGCGTCCGTCGTCGGGGGCGGGTGTCCAGCCGAGTTTGTCGCGGGTGGCGTAGGCGGTCTCCCAGGTGATGGGCCAGTCGAGTTCGGCCCAAGCGCGAATCCACTCGACGGCGCGCTCGACCGGGAGGATGCGCATGCCGTGCGAAGGGGCATCCCCGTGGTGGTTCGGGTCGATGCTGGCGGTGGTGTCGCCGGCTGCGGTGCCGGGGTCAGTCGTCGACATAGTCCTCGCCGTACTTCTCAACGTAGTATGAATCCCATTGATCAATCGCGGTGACTTCGGGTGAGTCCAGCATGACGCTCATGGACTTGTCCGAGGCTACTAGGCTTACGGTGACTTGGTTGTTGAGTATCCAGTCGGTTTGAAGAACGTCGCTTCGGTCGCCGGTCTGCTTGCCGGTGCCGTATAGCTGCGTGAGTGCGTTAGCGATGGCATCGTATGCCTGCCACAGGGAAGTCGTCCAAGGAGTGTTCGGCTCGGCTGATAGGTTACGAGAGCAGAGCGGGATCGAGAGGCCGCTGCAAGCGTCGTCTAGTGTGCTGAGGTACCCCCGTCTTCGTTGACGGTGAGTTCTGTGGTGAACAGTTCGGGGTCTTGTGGGTTGGGTGTCCAGCCGAGTTTGTCGCGGGTGGCGTAGGCGGTCTCCCAGGTGATGGGCCAGTCGAGCTCGGCCCAGGCGCGAATCCACTCGACGGCACGCTCGACGGGAAGTATCTTCATCTCGGTCATGGTGGTCGGCTCCTGCTGAGGTCATGCGCGGTGAGGTAGAGGTGCCGGTTAATTGCCGAAGAACTCCGGGTACTCTTTTACGGGGTCGCGCCCAGTATCGTCTACCCATGTGTGAAGTATCTGCTCCGGAGTGATTCCCGGAGTGAGAAGCGCGTGCCCGGAAAAATCTCCCTCAATTAGCCAAAAAACAGTCCCTGGGTCCGAGTTGAGTGTCCGCACCCATGCGGCGATCTCTGCCGTCCCTAGCATATCCGGAGCTCCGCGGAAGGATATAGTTTGATTGTCTGGGAAATGGCTGATTTCAGTTTCGTAGCCGCCCAGCACGGGGTAGACATAAGCGTCGGCGAAGCGGTTCTCGTGATCTTCGCGTCGAAAGACCCTACAACCAGGCCAATGTGCTTGCGCGGAACGGATGAAATCATCTCTGTCGGCAATCGTGCTACTGGGATTAGCAAGAGGTGGGTGTATCGTGTAGTACATGTGTGTGTTGCCTCCGGGTGGTGATGGGCGCCTTCTCAAGGTGCAACTTTGATGGTCAGCGGAAAGTCCTCTCCAAGGATACTACGGATGCGGCTGGAGAGGAACTCGGCGGCTTTCTCTGTGTTGGTGATGATAGTGAGCCCTCGGACTGGATTGTCAGGGTTGCTTATAACCCGTCCGTACCGCTTGATCTCGTCGTCAAGTTTCTTGTATAGGAAGTCGGGTCTGCCTCCTTCGTATAGAGAGTTCGCTCCGCCCTCTGTGTATTTGGCTTCCCAGGCCACGGCTATGTTTCCTTCTTTGGTGACGGCGTCGGCGACGATGGTCTCGCCAGGGACACCAGTGGGTATGACGTGTTCGACGTTGGTGCCTAGGACTCGATGCTGGTACTGGATGGCGCTGTTGTAAGGCCTGCGCACGACGGTATGCAGCCCGCTGACCCAATCGGTTACTTGTTGCTCGGTCCAGACGCGGACCGCTTTGGCGGCGTCGCGCTGGGCGAAGAGGTTGTTGACCTCGGTCAGGCCGGCGATCTCCCGGCGTGCGGCGCGTGAGACCGCGACGCTCTCGGCTGCAGTGCGGGCGGCTTTGCGGGTGCCGAGCCCGAGGGCGGAGCCGGGTATGAAGGTCAGGGCGAAGTCGGCGCCGTCCAGTAGGAGCTGCTCCCAGGTGGCGTTGGCTGCGTAGGAGCGGGTGGCGGCGGCGGGGTCTTGGAGGAAGGTGGCGATGCCGCGCCCATGGCTGAGCACCCAGGTGCCCACGCCGACGGCCCCGAGCGCCGCGGCCACGGACAGGCCCGCCCACGCAAGCAGGAGTACCGCGAGGGCGGTGACCAGGATCTGGCCGAGCACGCCCAGGGAGTCCCACCACTGTGCGAGCCCGTCCAGCAGGCCGGCGAAGAAGTAGGGCCAGTCGGGCTGTTGGAGCCAGGAGCCGATGTCCTGGGCGAGAGCGGTGCCGTACCACAGACAGACCGCCAGCATCACCGCTCCGACCGTGAGTGCGACCAGGCGGAAGGCGTTACGAGCGGCCGGCTCGGTGCCGGGGGTGGTCACGGTCATGGCGTCCTGGCGCACCCCGCGCACCTGTACGCCCATGGCCCGGCCCTCGGCCATGCGCGCCCTACGGCTCAGTGTTCGGTCGCCGTACGCGGCGGCGATGATCGCCAGGTCCGACCAGGTGTAGGCGGCCAGCCACACCACGGCCTGCACCGGTGCCCGCAGGGCTAAGGGGACACCGGTCATGGGCAGGGCGGGCGCCTTGGGGGCCTCGATGACGACGTCGCCGAACACGCCCGCGCGGTGGCGGCGGCGGGCGTCGACCAGCATGCAGGCGATGAACAGGACCACGGAGACGGCGATCTGGGTGCGTCCCTGCCCGCGCACGTGCCAGGCCAGGCGTATCCAGGTGGGGATGGCGGTGTCCTGGTCGGCCCAGCCGGTCCAGCCGACGGTGGCGTTGTAACAGGCATGATCCACGATCGCCATCGTGAGCATCACCACCGGCGGCAGCCACGCGACGGCGCGCCACCAGGGTTTCGCGGTGCGCCACAGGGCCAGGCCCAGGGCGATACCCATGGCAACCCCCATGGTGGGGACCTGATGCCCTGTGGCTACTACCTCCACCGGAGTGTCCAGCTCCAGCAGGTTCTCGGCCCAACTGCCCCCATGTATCAGGAACCGGCCCGCCGTCCACGGGTTCAGCGAGTACTGGAGCCGGTCCTCTCCCAGCAGCTCGGCGATCAGGCCCGGGGGCACCAGGCGGCGGGCACCGTCCTCGGCGATGGTGAATCCCGCCCCGGTAGCGAAGCCCAGCAGCGCCCAGTCCACCGCCGCCAGACGCCTGACCCGGCCCGGCGCCAATAGCGCCAGGGCGAGCAGCGGCAGCAGCTTGCCTGGCTCCTCAACGAAAGCGGCCAGCGCGATGCGGGCGCCGTCATCGGCCGTGGAGAGCCCAATCGCCTCACCAATCACTAGGGTGGCGTGGGCGATCAGTAGTGACCAGGGCGCGCTGATGCCCATCAGCAGCAGCAGCGGGCGCAGCCCCAGGGTGCGGGTGCGCGCCAGCAGTCCCACCACCAGCAGGCAGCCGGTCATGAACAGCGCGGGCACCAGCCCGATCGCCAGGCGCGGCACCACCACTAGCGCCACCACACCCAGCACCAGCGCCACGGTGGAGACCACCTGCTGCACGCGCACCAACCCACGCGCGAAACCCGCATGACGCGCCCACCAGCCCCGCCAGCCAGCCAGCGCCCGCTCCCACCACTCCGCCGGCACATCCAGCGTCGACAAGACACGACCCTCGCCCGCCGTCGCTGCCGCACTCGCAGTCGGCGCGACATAGTGGGCCGACTCTGCCGCTCCCCGGCCCGGCGGCCTGCCGTACGGGGCCGACGTAGGCACCACAAACCCGTATCCCCGCGCAGAGTCGGAACGCTCCCCAGAACCGGCTGCAGATGATGCCGCCCCAGCAGCGGGAGCGGGTGCGCCGGAGTAGCCTCCGCCAGGCGCACCGTCCGGCATCAGCCCGTACGCACTCTGCGGCGCAGCGGCATGCCGCCCTCGCACCGCCGGACCCGACTCCGGTGCTATCCCGGGCCGCCCATCGGGCTCGCCCTCGCCCGGTTCAGCCGCATGCCGCCCCCGCGCCGGCTTCGGCGAAGCCCCTGGCGGCGGCGGAGGCGCCGGGGCGTCCCCGCCCGCCACGGATGCGGGGCGGACCCGCTGGGCGCCGTCGTTATCGCCCACGGCCTCACGCCGAGCGCCGTCGTCAACCATGAGACAGGCCTTTCAGGAACCAACAGGAAATGACGAAACCATAACGCTCGCCATGTGGTGACCTTAGCCATGTACTACCCCGTGAGGCAACCCCGGTCAGGGTCGATGCGCCACCTCTTCAGGGCCGGACTCCTGCCCCTCCACCCTGCGATCCCCGTCGAGCCGTCGTAACCTGCGGGCCGTATGCTTGGCTCGACGCCACGCCGAGGACGCCGGGACGCCCCGCGCGGGCGCGCCCGACGAGTCGGCACCGGCAACGACCAACCGGCAGCACAACGGCAGGAACCCCCACATGGCACTGGTAGTGCAGAAATACGGAGGCTCATCCGTCAGCGACGTTGAGGCGATCCGCCGCGTCGCCAGGCGCGTCGTCGCCACGCGCAAGGCGGGCAACACCGTGGTGGTGGTCGTCTCCGCCATGGGCGACACCACCGACGACCTGCTGGACATGGCCGGTGCCATCTCCGCCAAGCCCCCGCGCGCGAGATGGACATCCTCCTGTCCGCCGGCGAGCGGATCTCTATGGCACTGCTGGCCATGGCCATCGGCGAACTGGGTGTGCCCGCCCGCGCCTACACCGGCGCCCAGGCCGGCGTACTCACCGACTCCAAGTACGGGCGCGCCAGCATCGTCGGCGTCCTGCCCGAGCGCATCGCCCGCGCCATCCAGATGGGGGCCGTCGCCGTCGTCGCCGGCTTCCAGGGCATCAACGAGGTGGAGGACGTCACCACCCTGGGGCGCGGCGGCTCCGACACCACCGCCGTCGCCCTCGCCGCCGCCCTGAACGCGGACGTCTGCGAGATCTACACCGACGTCGACGGCCTGTTCACCGCCGACCCGCGCATCGTCCCCACGGCCCGCCGCATCGAGGCCCTCTCCAGCGAGGAGACCCTGGAGATGGCCGCCAACGGCGCCAAGATCCTGCACCTGCGCGCGGTGGAGTACGCCCGCCGCTTCGGCGTGCCCCTGCACGTGCGCTCCTCCTTCTCCGACAAGACCGGCACCTGGATCTACGACGGCCGCCGCGAGGGCGCCTTCATCCCGCCCCTAGTCCCCGGGGCCGACGACGACGCCCCCTCCGCCCCCACACCCGCGCCCGCCTCCGGTGCCCCTGCCGATGCCTCGGTACCGCCCGCGCCCGCCCTGCGGGCTCAGCCCACTCCAGCACCCGCCATTGATGCCGTCACCGGCCGCGTCGTCGCCCCCGACGGCGCCCTGCCGCCCGACGGCGCCTCCGTGGGTGCCGCACACACCCGTGCCGTCAACGCCCGCGCCCAGGCCCGCCCGCACCCATCCGCTCAGGAGGATCACGTGGAAGCCCCCGTCATTTCCGGCATCGCCCACGACCGCAGCCAGGACAAGATCACCCTGGTCGGCGTGCCCGATGTGCCCGGCGCCGCCGCCCGCATCTTCGAGATCGTGGCCCGCGCCGACACCAACATCGACATGATCGTGCAGGACGTCTCCGCAGAGGGCACCGGCCTGACCAACATCTCCTTCACCTGCCCCGACGGCGATTCTGCGGCAGCCCGCGCCGCCCTCGAGGCCGCGCAGGACGAGCTCGGCTTCAAGACCCTGCACTTCAACCCCAACATCGGCAAGCTCTCCCTGGTCGGCGCCGGCATGCGCTCCCACCCGGGCGTGTCCGCCAAGCTCTTCGGGGCACTGAGCGAGGCCGGCATCAACATTGACATGATTTCCACCTCCGAGATCCGCATCTCGGTGGTGGTGGACGACGCCGTGCTAGACGAGGCCGTGCGCGCCGTCCACTCCGCCTTCGGCCTCAATGCCGAGGCCGCCGAGGCGGTCGTCTACGGAGGTACCGGAAGATGAGCAACCCCAGCAACCAGGACAGCCAGGCCCCGCAGGAGGACGCGGGGAAGTACGTGGGTCCCGCGGGCGGGTACGTGGGCCCGGCCGACGGCGTGAGCGTCGCCGTCGTCGGCGCCACCGGGCAGGTAGGCCGCGTCATGCTGAGCATGCTCGCCCAGCGTGATTTCCCCGCCCGCAGCCTGCGCCTGTTCTCATCGGCGCGTTCCGCCGGGAGCGTCGTGGAGTTCCGCGGCGCCCGCATCGAAGTGGAGGACGTGGCTACCGCGGACCTGGCCGGCATCGACGTGGCCATCTTCTCCGCCGGCGCTACCGCCTCGCGTGAGTACGCGCCCCGGTTTGTCGCGGCCGGCGCCGTCGTGGTGGACAACTCCTCCGCCTGGCGCCGCGATCCCGACGTGCCGCTGGTGGTTGCCGAGGTCAATCCCGAGGCGCTGGACGACCGCCCCAAGGGCATCATCGCCAACCCCAACTGCACCACCATGGCGATCATGCCGGCCCTGAAGGTACTGCACGAGGAGGCCGGGCTCACGCGCCTGGTCGCCTCCACCTACCAGGCGGTCTCCGGCTCCGGGCGCGCCGGGGTGGCCGAGCTGGCCGGGCAGGTGCGCGCCGTCGTCGAGCAGGGGCAGGACATCGAGGGCCTCGCCCTGGACGGGCGGGCCGTCAGCTTCTCCGAGCCGAAGGTGTACGTGGACACCGTCGCCTTCAACGCCGTCGCCTGGGCCGGCAGCGACGCCGGCGACGGCTCCGGGGAGACCGACGAGGAGCAGAAGCTGCGCAACGAGTCCCGCAAGATCCTGGGGATCCCGGACCTGCGCGTGTCTGGCACCTGCGTGCGCATCCCCGTGTTCTCCGGCCACGGGGTGAGCGTGAGCGCCGAGTTCGAGCGTCCCCTCAGCCCCGAGCGGGCCATCGAGCTGCTGCGCGCCGCCCCCGGCGTCACCTACGACGACGTGCCCAGCCCGCTGAAGTCCGCCGGCCGCGACGGCACCTTCGTGGGTCGGGTGCGCGCCGACCAGGCCTGGGACGACGGCCACGGCATCGCCCTGTTCGCGGTGGGTGACAACCTGCGTAAGGGTGCCGCCCTCAACGCCGTCCAACTGGCCGAGCTGGTCGCCGCCAACCTGCACCGAGGTCGGTAGAAGTTACGCGCCGAGGTCGGTCGAAGCGGCGTCGTCGGGCGTGCTACTGCGCGTCCCGCATGACCCGCGGATCCAGACCGTACTGCGGCGGCACTCCGAGGTGCTCGCGCAGGGTGGTGCCCCGGTAGCCGTCGTGGAACAGCCCGCGTTCGCGCAGGATCGGAACCACCTCGTCAACAAAGGTGTCGATCCCGTCCTGGTTTACGTCGGGAGAGATCCAGAAGCCGTCGCATGCGCCGGCCTCGAACCACTCTTGCATGTGGTCGGCCACGACGGAGGGCGGGCCCACGGGAGTGGGGTGGTAGTCGATGATGCCGTGTGCCAGGATGTCCCGAATCGTCCAGCCCTCCCGGGCGACGCTCAGCGCGTGCTGGGAGCGGGGATCGAAACCGCTGGGTCGGGCGTCGGCCAGCTCTCCGGCCGTCAAGGGCCGGTCGATCTGCTCGGGCTCCAGGGCCAGTCCCAGCATGGCTCCCAGATAGGGGACCCGCTGGGGGGCGCTGACCTCATCCAGCTGGCGTCTGCGGGCCAGAGCATCCTCGACCGTGGCGCCAATGAGGGGCATGAGCCCGGCGAAGAACTTGACCTCCTCCGGGTTGCGGCCGTACTGGCGGGCGGCCCGGCGTACGGCGTCGCGCTGGGCGCGGGCGTCCTCAATGGTGAAGGCCGCACCGATGACGCCGCTGGCGTAGCGTCCGGCAATGGTCAGGCCGTACTCCCCGCCCCCGGCGGAGAAGATGACCGGCTGCCCCTGCTCGGACGGCGGGATCGGCAGGGGCCCCTGGGAGGCGACGTGTTCCCCGCGCAGGTTCACCGGGCGTACCCGGTCCATGTCAACGAAGCGGCCGGTGGCCTTGTCCCGGGTCCAGGCGTCCTCGCCCCAGCTGCCCCACAGGGCCTGCACGGTCTGGATCACCTCGTGCGCGCGGCCATAGCGGACCGGGCGCTCGGCGATGGTCTGGCCGAAGTTCGCGGCGGCAGCCGGGTCCGCAGTAGTAACCGCGTTCCAGCCGAAGCGGCCGTGAGTGATCACGTCTAGGGCCTTGTACTGGCGGGCGATGTTGTAGGGCTCGTTAAAGGTCGTGGTGCCGGTGGCCACGAATCCGATCCGGGAGGTCGCGCGGGCCAGGGCGGCGATAGTAACTACCGGGTCCATGGTGGCCTGCGGGATCCCACCCCCCATGGAGGGAGTGATCGCGAGGTTGTCAGGCAGGAAGAGGAAGTCGAGGGTGCCGCGCTCCGCAGCGCGGGCGTAGCGGACCTGGGCCTCAATGTCGGCATAGGCGGAGGGGTTCACGCCGGGGGCGCGCCAGGCGTTGGCCTGCGAGCCGTAGCCGGTCCCCAGATGCATGCCCAGGGTCATCTGTCGTTTGGCGGGATTGGTGGTCATGGTGTTCCTCCGAGGTTGGTGGCGGGCGGTGTGTCTTGCGCACTCGGCGCAGTGCTCGTCACTGCAGTGGGGTGGTGCTGGGTGGCGCAGGCCGATCTCCGGTGCCGGAGGCGGGGTCAGGTGGCGAGGCGATGCAGTCGGCGCGCGTAGAAGACCAGGGGGTCGATCTCCCTGTCCTGCTCGACTTCGAGTACCCGAAGAAGGGCAAGATCGTGATCGCCCGCCTCGATGATCCTCTCGGGCGCCGCGCTCAGGGTGGCGGGGGATCCCAGGAGAGCGGCGTCTTCGCTGCGCAGGGCGCACTCCAGGCCGACGAAGCGCTGGGCGGTGGGGCCGGCGAGCTGGGAGACCAGGGCGTGGTGCTCGGTGCCCAGGACGCTGACCCGCAGGAGCGATGCGTCGCGCAGCCGCGGCCAGGTGGACGAGCTATTGGCGAAGGCCAGAGACACCAGCGGCGGATCCAGTGACACGGAGGTGAAGGAGTTGGCCAGCATTCCTACAGGGGCGCCGTCGTAGTCCTGGGCCGTCACCAGCACGATGCCGGTGGGGAAGCTGGCCAGGGTCCGCCGCAGGGCCTCGGGGTCGACGGGGCTGGCTGGCTGTGGTGGCAACACGCATCTCCGTTCGCCTAAGATCGCTTGAAGTAGATAGCCCGGACGATACGGAGAGGCTCTCCACTTATCAATGGCGCAGGAGTGTGATCCATGTCTGACCCGGCGGCCCGGGACGACGCGCCTCGGACGAGGAACAGGCACCGGGCGGTGCGCGCCGACGCGCGGCGCAACCGCGACAAGATCGTTGAGATAGCCGCGCAGATCTTCGCCCGGGAGGGGCTGGACGTCCCTATGGACGCCATCGCCAGGCGTGCCGGAGTGGGGGCGGGGACCCTCTACCGTCACTTCCCCACCAGGCAGGACCTACTCGGCCAGGTGTTGGCGCAGCGCACCACCGATCTGACGCGCAGGTGCCGGGAGATTGAGGGAGCTGCCCTGGAGCCCGGCGAGGCGCTCGAGCGGTGGCTGGACGCGCTAGGGGAGTGGATGCGGTCCTATGACGGACTCCCCGGGCCGTTGCGGGAGGCCTACACCAGCTCCTCCTCGCCGCTGGCTCCAACCTGTGAGGAGGTCATTGAGATGACGCGGGGCTTCCTGGAGCCCGCGCAGCGCGCGGGTGTGGCTCGCGCCGAGGTCGACGCCGACACCCTCTACCAGGCCGTGCTGGCCATGGCCTGGGTCGCATCCGCCGTCGAAGGCGCAGGCGACGGCGCCGACGACGTTGTCGCCAACAGGCCTGCCGAGGGCGACAGTGGCGAGGAGCCGCGCAGCGGGCTCGTCGCCTTGGTGCGTCGGGGGTGGCGGCGCTCCTGAACCCCGGGGCACCTTCATGCGGCTGGGAGCAGCTGGCAGAGCTCAGCCGGTCTCGGTATGTCGTTAGTGGCTCTTCCGGTTCGAGGGTGTGACGGTTCATGCGTTGTGGTTGACGATTCGTCACTTGTTGCGACCGGTTCGGCACCTAGAGGCGCGAACCCTCGTGGGAAGTGCCGAAGCACGGGGGTGCGGCGTCAGGGCTCTGGATTCACTGGAAGTACTCAGCGGTGCCGTCGACGCTCACCTCCCCGGTCAGGCCTTCGGATGGTCCCAATGGATCCAACGAATCGTTCCCGCAAGCCCGGCACCGCCCGCCCGACGACGTCCCTGCCCGACAACGACCACCACTTCCGCGCGTAACATGTTCCGGTCTCGATGCGTCACATGTGCCGGTTTCGGTGGTCAGTGGGCTGCAGCGCTTGTGGTTGTGGTAGTCGGGACCTCGCCGGCGTACAGGTACACGCCGACGCGCTCGGGCAGCTCGGGCACGTCCAGCCGCAATTCCCGCGAGGCGGCACGCACCAGGCCCCGCCGCTCACAGAACTCGTAAGCGCACAGAGAGTCCGTGTACAGGAAGAAGTCCTTACGGCCGTGGGCGTGCAGGTGCTCCATGAAGTCGTCGTACAGGCGGGTGCCCACCCCGCGGCCCCGCCATGCGGGATGCACCGCGAGCAGGGTGATCTCATCGGTGAGGGCGACGCCTCCGCCAAGCAGCACGTCCTGTCTCAGTTCGGCACGCCGGTAGTCGAAGCCCAATGCCTGCGTGAGCGTGTCCCACTGCGGCATTCCCGCCGTCGCCAGCCAGGCCATGGCGGCGAGCTTATGCGCATGAGCGAGCGGCCGGGCCGGAAGCGGTGGCTCGTCCTCTACCCGGCCCATGAGGACGCCCACGACCCGCTCGGCGGCGGGTTCCGCGTCGTCCTCGCTGCGGTCATCGGTGACGACGGCGACCTGCGCGTAGGTGGAGGTGAGCAGGCGCTCGGACAGGAACACCTCTGCGGCGGAGCGCTCCAAGTAGGGGCGCGGTGCGTAGCTGCGGATGTGGAAGGCGTCAAGGACGATCGCCATGACCCCCTCGGCATCCCGGGGCTCATAGGGGCGGTAGGTGATGGTGAACATAGTGCCTCCTGGCATCGTCGGAACTGGCGTTCGCCATCCCGACGTTAGGCAGGTGGTCTGGACGGAGCCGGGGAGTCGCCTTCGTGTTTCTGGCGTCGTCGGCGAGTAGAGCAGTGGGCCGACCTCGGTGCGCAACGTCTACCGACCTAGGCACGTGACTTCTACCGACCTCGGCGTGGGTGGGGTGCACCTGGGAAGGGGGCCGAAGATGACCATGCCCACGGAATACCTCGTCGGGTAGGACGGTTGTCCCAGGCGTCGGCAGCGCTGGACGCGTGCCCGGCACACAACATCCAATCCCTCCGACTGGAAGGAACACCCGTGGCCACCAAGAACATCACCGGCGCAGACTTCAACCAGACCGTCCGCGGGGACGGCATCACCCTTGTTGACTTCTGGGCTTCATGGTGCGGTCCGTGCCGTCGCTTCGCGCCGGTGTTCGAGAAGGCTGCCGAGAACAACCCCGACATCACCTTCGCCAAGGTTGACACCGAGGCCGAGCAGGAGCTCGCCGGCGCCCTGGGCATCTCCTCGATCCCCACGCTGATGGTCTTCCGCGACGACGTCCTGGTCTACCGCGAGGCCGGCGCCCTGCCCGGACCCGCCCTGGACTCCCTGATCACCCAGGTGCGCGAGCTCGACATGGATGAGATCAAGCGCAAGATCGCCGAGGAGGAGGCCGCCGGCGCCGCCGCGCAGGCCTGACCCGGTACCTACTACCTACCGGGGCCGTGCCCCAGTCGGCTGAAAGCTGCCTGGGGCCGGCCTGTCCAGGTGCCCGGCGCCCCACCCATATGGTGCGGCGCCGGGCATCTTGCTGCGGCTGGCGCCGTCCGGGCTGTTTCCAGGTTCCCTCATGAGCGATAAGCCCTACCCATCTAAGCTTCGGTGATTGTAAAGTTGGCCCCATGAGCAAGCACCAAGTCAAGAACCCAGCCGTCATCCCCACCTTCACCGCCTCCGAGACCCTCGCCGCCGACCTGCAGCGCGCCCTGGTGGATATCACCGCCCTCAGCCTCGTCGGCAAGCAGGTCCACTGGAACCTGGTCGGCCCGAACTTCCGTGACCTCCACCTCAACCTGGACGAGGTCGTCGACATCGCCCGCGAGGGCTCCGACGAGCTCGCCGAGCGCATGCGCGCCATCAACGCATTCCCCGACGGCCGCCCCGGCACCATCGCCTCCCAGACCACCGTCCCGGAGGCACCCGAGGGAGCCGTCATCACCGCTGACGCGGTCGACTACATCGTCTCGGCCATCAACGCCGTGGTCACCACCCTGCGTGACATCCACGACGCCGTCGACGAGGCCGACCCCTCCTCCTCCGGCATCCTGGAGGACTACACCCAGCGCCTGGAGCAGCAGAGCTGGTTCCTCTCCGCGCAGAACTACTCCGTGAACTGAGACTGCCGACCGCGTCCTGCGCGCCCACGCGCCCGGGAGCCGCTGCCGCCGACGCGGCGGCGCGCCTAACCTGGGCGCATGCCGCACGCGCCTACCGCCGACGTCGCCCGCCTGCACCGCCTCGCCCGGCACTTCGCCACCGAGGCCGTCCAGGCCGGCGACGTCGCCGCATTCCCACCGCCCGCCGCCCTCGCCGAGCTCCCCCCGGTGGAGCTGCGGCGGCTGCTGGACGGGCTGCTGACCATCCGTCCGCCCCGCGAGATCCCCGACGACGACGTCCGGGAGGACCTGGACGAGATGCTCGCCGCCGAGGCCGCCCAGCGCGTGCACGACGCCGGCGCCCCCGACGCCCTGACACTGCCCACACTGGCCGCCACCCACGCGGTGGCCGGCCCGCTCGGCGAGCACGTCGCCCTGTGGCGCGGGGATCTGACCACCTTGCGCGCCGGAGCGATCGTCAACGCCGCCAACGCCCAGATGCTGGGCTGCTTCGTCCCCGGGCACACCTGCATCGACAACGTCATCCACGCCGTCGCCGGGCCCGGCTTGCGTGCCGAATGCGCCGCCCACATGGACACCCGCGACGGCCGCCCGGAGGAGGCCGGCCGAGCCCTGCTCACCTCCGGCTACCACCTGCCCGCCGCGCACGTGGTCCACACCGTCGGCCCGATCATCGAGGGCGGCCGCCCCACCGACGCCGACCGCGCCCTACTGGCCTCCAGCTACCGCAGCGTCCTGGACACCGTCGTCGCCACCGGTCTGGATTCCGTGGGCCTGTGCTCGGTGTCCACCGGGGAGTACGGCTACCCCAAGGAAGAGGCGGCGCCGCTTGTACTGGACACCCTTGTGGACTGGCTGCGCACGCACCCCGAATCCGAGCTGCGGATCGTCATCTGCGTCTTCGCCGAGCCCGACCTCGCCGCCTACGAGGCCGCGCTCGCGTCCCGGCCGGGAGCGTAACTCAGCGCTCGTAGGGGCCGGGCATGAGCACCCATGCGGCGACGTAGACCACCCACATCGGGCCCGGCAGCACCGCCAGGGCGAGCGTCGCCAGCCGCACCAGCGTCGGGCTCACGCCCCAGTACTCGGCCAGGCCGCCGCACACGCCCGCCAGCAGGCGGCGGTAGGACCGCCGCGGCAGCCGCGAGCGCCACGACTTGGTGCGCCGGGAGAAAGACGGTTTGCGGCCGTAGGGGTTGGTGGGACGCTGCTGTGTCATGGTGCCAGCCTGCCGAATCCGGTCGGCCTCCGGTATCCGGGATGCCCCTGGTGCTGCCCTGGCTAGGGCCGTCGCCGAGTCGACGCGACCGGTCGGGCACAGGTGCGGGGTCTGTTCCGCGGGCGGGCGCGTGTGGCGCCTACCTGCGGCCAGGAGGCATGCCGCAGGGTTACGCCTCGGGACGCGCAGCGGCCGCGGACCGGGCCGCCGCCGGCGCGGCCCCAGCGATGCGCTCGACCTCGGCGTCGCCGTGCGCGGCCGAGACGAACCAGGCCTCGAACACGCTCGGCGGCAGCGCGACCCCGGCGTCGAGGAAGGCGTGGAAGAACGGGGCGAAGCGCCACGTCTCCTGGGCGCGGGCGGCGTCATAGTCCCGCACGCCCGTCGCGGCGGCCGCGGGGCCGAACATGACCGAGAACAGCGAGCCGGAGTGCTGCACCCGGTGCGGCACCCCCTGCTCGGTCAGCGCCGCTGCGATCACCCGCCCGATTTCCGCGGCGCGGTGGGAGACCGTGGTGTACACGGCATCGTCTGCCAGGGCGAGTGTGGCCAGGCCGGCGGCGGTCGCCAGCGGGTTCCCGGACAGGGTGCCCGCCTGGTAGACGGGGCCGAGCGGTGCTAGCAGCTCCATCACCTCGGCGCGGCCGCCCACGGCCGCCAGTGGCATGCCCCCGCCGATCACCTTGCCGAAGGTGAACAGGTCCGGCACCCAGGCCGCCCGCTCGCGCCAGTCGGCTTCGCCCCCGTCCGGGCCGCCGGGCCAGGACGGGGTGGAAAGCGCCAGGGTGGTCGCTGCGGCGGCCTCGTCAGCCTGGGCCGAGGCAGGCCGGCCCGTCGCATGCCTGAAGCGGTTCCCAGAATCGGCTGCCTCCGCCGTCCAGCCGTCGACTGCCTCCAGGCCCCAGAACCCTGCCGGGCCCACGCGGAAACCGGAGAGCACCTCGTCGGCGATCATCAGCGCGCCGTGCGCGGCGGTGATCCTGCGGATGGCTGCGTTGAAACCGGGCGCGGGTGGGACCACACCCATATTTGCCGGCGCCGGCTCGGTGATGACCGCGGCGATCTCCTGGCCGCGGGCGGCGAAGCACGCCTCCAGCGCGTCCACGTCGTTGTAGGGCAGCACAATGGTCTGCGCGGCCACCGCCTCCGGCACGCCCGCGGACCCCGGCAGTCCACCCGTGGCCACGCCTGAGCCGGCCGCAGACAGCAGGCCGTCGCTGTGGCCGTGGTAGCAGCCGGCGAACTTCACCACCAGGTCGCGGCCGGTGGCGCCACGTGCCAGCCGTACCGCCGTCATGGTGGCCTCGGTGCCGGTGGACACCAGGCGCAGCCGCTCCACCGGCGGCACGCGGCGCCGCACCGCCTCGGCCAGCTCGGTCTCCGCAGCGGTGGGCGCCCCGAATGACAGTCCCCGGCCGGCGGCTGCCTGCACCGCCTCGACCACCGCCGGGTGGGCGTGCCCGAGCAGGGCAGGCCCCCAGGAGCCGACCAGGTCCACGAAGTCACGTCCCCCGGCGTCCTCTACGTGGGCGCCGTGGGCGCGCGCGATGAAGGCGGGCGCCCCGCCCACGGCGCCGAAGGCGCGCACCGGGGAGTCCACGCCGCCCGGGATCACAGCGCGGGCGGCGGCGAACAGGTCGGCATTGGTGGTTGACGGCATGGGGGCTCCTGAAGCGATTGCGGCGGTCCGACGGCAGCCTACGACCCCGCGCAGCGGGACCGGCGCAGAAAAAGTGTCCAACTCTCGCCAGTTTCAGCATGGCGCCGGTCCTGGCGCGTTGAGCAAATAGGTGCTGACCTGGGCATATGCGGACGAGCGGTGGGGTGGTGCGAACGGCCGGCGCGCAAAGTGGCGAGAGATGGACACTTTTACCGCTGCGTACGCAGCAGCTCGGCCACCTCGCGTGCCCAGTAGGTCAGCACGCAGTCGGCGCCGGCGCGCACGATCCCCAGCAGCGACTCCATGATCACGCGCTCGCGGTCGATCCAGCCGTTGGCCGCGGCCGCCTCCACCATCGCGTACTCGCCGCTGACCTGGTAGGCGGCCACCGGCACCGGGCTGGCGGCGGCCACATCGGCCAGCACGTCCAGGTAGGGCCCGGCCGGCTTGACCATCACCAGATCCGCGCCCTGCTCCGCATCCAGCAGGGCCTCCCGCAGTCCCTCGCGGCGGTTGGCGGGATCCTGCTGGTAGGTGCGGCGGTCGCCCTTGAGAGCGGATCCGACTGCCTCCCGGAACGGCCCGAAGTAGGCGGAGGCGTACTTGGCGGAGTAGGCCAGGATGGTGACGTCGTCATGGCCGGTGGCGTCCAGGGCGGCGCGGATCGCCGCCACCTGCCCGTCCATCATGCCGGAGGGGGAGACCATGTGCGCCCCCGCCTCTGCCTGGGAGACGGCCATCGCCTGGTAGAGGGCGAGGGTGGAGTCGTTGTCGATCTCGCCGGCGCGGCGGTCTCCCTCCGGGCGCACCAGGCCGCAGTGGCCGTGTGAGGTGAACTCGTCCAGGCAGGTGTCGGCGCACACCACTAGCGCGTCCCCGACCTCCGCGCGCACCGCGGCGACCGCCCGGTTGAGGATGCCGTCCTCGGCCCACGCCTGCGAGCCGGTCTCATCGCGCGTGGCCGGCACGCCGAACAGGTCGATGCCGCCCACGCCCGCCTCGGCGCAGGCGGCGGCCTCGCGCCGGATCGAGTCCAGGGTGTGCTGCACGACGCCCGGCATGGCGCCGATCGGGTTCGGCGCGCTGATGTCCTCGCGTACGAAGGCCGGCAGGATCAGCTGTGTCGGGCTGATACGGGTCTCGGCGACCAGCCCGCGCAGGGCGGGCGTGCGCCGCAGGCGCCGAGGGCGGACAGTCGGCGTCGCGGGTGCGGGCACGCCCCGCGAGGTGAGCAGTTCAGCGGCCGGTGAGGTGGCGGGGTCTCGCGGGTCGGGCAGGGGGAAGGTGGTGGTTGCCTGGGTCATTACGGCGGTCTCCTCGGGCATGCGGGCGGGTGATAGCGGTTATGGAGGGTATGAGTTCAGCGCGGTGGAGCAGGCAGCGTCGTGATTAAGGCGTCGCGGATGGCCTCGGGGGTCGGGCGGGCGGCGACTGCGTCTACGCGCAGTCCGGCGGCTGCCGCGGCCGCGGCGGTCGGCTTCCCGATCGTCACCACGCGCGTGGCGGGCGGGGGCGGCCCGGCGAGATCCACCAGCGCGCGCGTGGAGGACCCCGCAACCAGTACCACCGCGTCGAAGCGGCCGTCCGCCCAGTCTGCGGTGAAGCCCCCGGGCAGGTCGGCGAGCGGAACCGGTTCCATGGTGTAGGCGGCCACGGCATCGACCACCCAGCCCGCGCGCCTGAGGCCCGCGGCCAGTGCGGGGGAGGCCAGCGCCGAGCCGGGCAGCAGCAGTCGGCGCTCCCGCCCCGCCCCGCCCCCGGCCGTCCCGTATCGGCGCGCGGGCGAGGACGTCGCAAGGGCGTCCGGCCCGCCACTGAGCTGCGGCAGCTCCAGCAGGGCGGTCCCGCTGCCGGCCGCCACCAGGTCGGGTTCGCGCCCCAGCCGCTCCCGCACGGCGCTCGCGGTGCCAGTGCCGACCACGGCGATTCCGGTGCGTGGGCGTGAGGCGGTGGAGCGGTCGCGCGCGGGGGTATCGGGACAGCCCGAAGCGCCGTTCACGTGTCCGCAGGCGTCGTGCGCCTCATAGTTGCCCAGGGCGCTGAAGTCGAAGAAGTCCAGGGTGCGGGCCGAGGTCAGCACTACCCAGGCGTAGTGGCCGTCCGCCAGCCTTGCGGCGGCGCGCTCACGGGGACCGGCGGCCCCGGGGACCGCCCGGGTCAAACCCACGCTCACCACCGCGGCACCCGCCGCGGCCAGTGCGGCGGCAATCGCGTCGCCGGGCTTGGCGCGCGGCAGCAGCACGCGCCGCCCGGCCAGACGCGCTGCCGCGGAGCCCGCTGCCGCGGAGCCTGCCGCTGTGGTGCCCTCGGCCGGGCTCACGGCGCCTCCCGGCGGCCGCGACCGGGCAGCGCGGCGTGCAGGTCGACCAGATCGGCGGCGCCCGCCTCCAGCAGTGCCTGCGCCACCGCCTCACCGAGCGCGGAGGCGTCCGCCCGGGTCCCGGTCACCGATTCCCGCAGCACGCGCCGCCCGTCGGCGGTCGCGACGACCGCGTCAAGACGCAGCCCGGTGAGCCCCTCCGGTAGCGCGGTAGGCACGGCCACGGCCCCCACCGGCGCGGCGCAGCCAGCCTCCAGGTGACGCATGAGCGCACGTTCGGCGGTTACGGCCGCGTGGGTGAGCGGATCGTCCAGCGCGGATACGGTCGCAGCAAGCGCGGCGGCCAGCCCGGGATCGCGCGGGGCCACCCCGGCGCGCGGAGAGGTATCTGCTCCCGGCCTGCCGACGGGCCGATCCTGCTCGGTTCCCGCCGTGCTCCGCGTCTCCAGGGCCAGCGCACCCTGCGCGGGCGCCGGCACCATGACGGGTGTGCGTGCGGCGGCTGCCGGTGACGCGTCCTGCGCGGACTGGTCCCCGCCCGGGGTCCCCGCCCGGGGGCCGTCCTGGGGCAGCGCCAGCGGCTGGGTGGCATAGTCGTCCAGACCCAGGCGGCGCAGGCCCGCCAGCGCTAGTACCACCGCGTCCAGGTCGGGTTCGCGCACGGCCCCCATAGGCCCGTCGGCGCCTACAACCGAGCCGACCACGCGGGACAGGCGGGTGGGTACGTTCCCGCGCACGGGCACGACCTGAAGATCCGGTCGCACGGCTAGCAGCTGTGCGGCCCGGCGCGGTGACCCGGTGCCCACGCGCGCGCCGGGCGGGAGGTCGGCCAGGCCGACCCCGCCCGCCGTGCACAGGGCGTCGCGCGGGTCCTCCCGCGGCGGAATCGCCGCGATGTGCAGCCCCGGCACCGGCGTGGTGGGCAGGTCCTTGCAGGAGTGCACGGCCAGGTCGCAGCTGCCGTCCAGGAGCGCTTCGCGCAGGGCGGCGGCGAATACCCCCACTCCGCCGAGCCGGGTCAGCGGGGTGGAGTCAACATCGCCGCGGGTACGGATCGGGACGAGCTCCACTTGCAGGTCGGTGCCGATTTGGCGGGAGGCGGCGACGATCGCCCGCGCCACCTGTGAGGACTGGGCAACCGCCAGCGCCGAGCCGCGTGTTCCCAGACGCACGGTCCGCGCCGACGGCGCACCCGCTCCGATAATCGTGCCGCTGCTCATGCAAGTCCCTCCGGTTCCCTATGGCCGCAAGTGCCGTCCGCCGTGACCCGCGGCATGCCGGTGAGCCCGGCCGCCTGCTCGCGGGCATGGGCGACGACGGCGGCGATGCCCGTTCCGGCTACCCAGGCGCCGGTGACCGCCAGGCCTTCCAGGGGCTCGACCTGGGACTCCAGGCGCCGGGTGCGTTCGCGGTAGGCGGGCGTCACCGGCGGCAGGGTCCCGTCCCAGCGCACCAGCTTGGAGTCGAGCACGTCCTGCTCCCGCAGGCGCACACCCGTAAGCACCTCGACATCGGCCAGCGCGTCCGCCAGTTCCACCTGGGGGCGCGGTTCCCCCGGGCGTCCGTAGGACAGGCGCAGTGCGTGTACCGCATCGGCGGGTGCTCCCGCGGCGCCGGGGCCGTGCAATTGCCGTAGTTGTTCCCCGATCCACGGCCACTTCACCGACAGGTGTGACAGTGCCTTGGCCTTGACGGGCGCTCGTCCGGGTGCGGCCGGTGCCACCAGCAGTCCGGAGCCCACCGGTGCGTCGGCCAGTCCCGGGGCGTGAGCTACCAGGGTGAAACGGGCGATCGGGGAGCCGACCGGAACCGGTACCTGGGTCTCCACCCCGGGTGCTCCTGCCAGCAGCCGGAGTGCTGCCCCCGCTGAACAGGCCAGCACGACTCGTGGCGTGCGCACCACCCACTGCTCCCCGGCCGCCACCGGCTCGTCCGACGGCGTCTTCCCGCGCGCAGTGGGTGCGATCCCCACCTCCCAGGCGCCGGTGGAGTCGGTGCCGCCGGGCCCGGCGGTGCGCGTGGCCGGCTGTAGCCACTGCGCGCCGGTGCGGGTAAGCACCCGGCCGCCGGCAGTCTCGATCGCCTCCCGCAGCGCATCGGTGAGGCGGAACAGGCCGCCCTCGACGGTCACGTCCGCGGCGCCGCCTCCCCGGCGGCGGGCCCGGCGCCGCCCCAGCAGCTCGCCGACGGCGGCCTGCAACGAGCCCAGGCGTGCGGTCGCCTCCCGCAGTCCGGGGGCGACCGTGTCGGCCGCGAGGTCGGCGGGGTCGGCGGTGTGGATTCCCGCCACAATCGGGCGGACCAGGCGCTCCAGGACTGCCTCGCCCATGCGGGTACGCACGAAGGCGGCCAGGTCGGCCGGGTCTTCGGGGCGGGTGCCCACCGTCCCGTCAAGCTCGGCGTCTCGGGCTGCCCGCAAGGCCCCGGCCCGCCCGATTACGGCCACAACGTCCTCGGCGAGCGGATCGGCCGGGATGCCTAGGAAACCGTCGCGCAGGAAGCGGTGGGCCCGCCAGCCACGGGCCGGATCGGTGGGAGGGGCGTCGGAAGCCGCCTGCGCGGTGCCCGGGCCGGCAGCTGCGCCGTCGCAGTCGGCGGCGTCTGGTGGCGGCGGCAGGAACAAGCGCGCCCCGCCGCCGGAGGGGCCGACCACGCGCAGCCCCAGGGCATCTACCATCTGCGTGATCGCGTCCCCGCGGACGACGAATCCCTCGGCACCCAGGTCCATGCGCACCCCGCCGATGTCTGCGCCGGCAACGAGTCCGCCGGTGTAGCCGCGCGCCTCGACCAGCAGTGGCCGCAGTCCCGCGCGGGCCAGTTCCCAGGCGGCGGCGAGCCCGGCGATCCCGCCGCCCACCACCAGCGCCTCGAGCGGCTCGGCCGGTCCACCCGCCGGCCCCGGGGACATAGTCCCGCCGCCATCGGTCAGCTGCTCGCTCATGCCTGTCCATCCCATCCGGTCAGCGCCATACGTTCCCAGTCCTGCGACTTGTGCACGCGTGCCACCACCCGGGTGAGCACATTCGGGTCGGTTGACGGGGGTACCCCGTGCCCTAGGTTGAACACGTGCGCGGGTGCCGCCCGGCCCGCCTCCACACAGGCATCCACCGCCGGTGCGAGCACTTCCCAGGGTGCGGCCAGCAGGGCGGGGTTCAGGTTGCCCTGCACTGGGCGCGCGCCGGACCCGTCGTCCCGCTCCCCGAGGGCGGTGGCAGCCAGGGCCAGGTCGGTGCACTCGTCCACGCCGACGACGTCGGCCCCGGTGCGGTGCAGCTCGGGCAGCAGGTGTCCGGCCCGGGTGGCGAAGTGAATCACCGGCGCCGGGGCGCCGGTGGTGGGGGACACGGCGTCGCGGGCCACGTCCAGCGCCAGTGCCGAGTAGGGGGCGACCTTCTCGCGGTAGTCGGCTGCGGACAGTGAGCCGGCCCAGGAGTCGAAGAGCTGGACGGCGGCCGCGCCCGCGGCTACCTGCGTGGCCATGAACTGGCCCGTCAGGTGCGCTGCCCAGGTCATCAGCGTGTCCCAGGCGGTCGGGTCGGCGTGCATGAGCGTGCGGGCGGCCAAGTGGTCGCGGGAGGGGCGGCCCTCCGCCAGGTAGGCCACCAGGGTGAACGGTGCCCCGCCGAAGCCGAGCAGCGGGGTCCACTCCGCCTCGCCGCGCGACTGCGCCAGTCCCGCCAGCGCCCGGGCGGACAGGCCGCCAGAGTCGGCTGACGCGCGGTGCGGTTCGCCGCGATTGTGGCTGTGGGCGCGGTCCGCCTGCCGTGGCGCGCTTGCGCCGGCACCTGGTTGCCCCGGACCGCCCAGCTCCGCCACAACCGCCCGCACGGCCGCCTGGATCGCGCTCACCCCTGCGGCGCCGTCGAGTGCCCTGCCGTCCGGCCCCGCCCCGGCCTGGTCGGCGTCCCCGTAGTGGTGCGCGGTCAGGCGGCGCACTTGCGCCCAGTCGCGTACGGGGGCGTCCAGCACGGGGCCGGTGCCCGGCTCGATGCGCACCTCCACCCCGGCCAGCCGCAGCGGCACCATGATGTCGGAGAACAGCACGGCGGCATCCACGCCGTGGCGCCGTACCGGCTGCAGCGTCACCTGCGCGGCCGCCTGCGGCCACAGGCACACATCCAACATGGGTGCCCCGGCCCGCTCGCGCAGGGCGCGGTACTCCGGCAGCGAGCGCCCCGCCTGCCGCATGAACCACACGGGTGTACGCCTCGGACGGCGCCCGGCCAGGGCCTCCAGCAGGGCGGGTCGCCCCGGCTGCGGGGCGCTCAGGCCGGTGGAGCCGCCGCTCCCGGCCGGGTGGTCCGCCCCGCCGGAATTCTGCACGGAAATACTCACGAAATAGTCCTCGTCCTGGTGGTCCCGGTTGAAATGACATGACGTGGCGTCGCCGGAAAGCGCCGTCCGAACATTGTGCCGCCTCGCCCAGAACCCTTCGCCCAGTGACTGGTTTAGCCTGCAATACCGCTGGCTACCAGTCATGTGACGCAGTGTCGTAAAACTAATCTGACGCAGTGTCGGAATAGTTGAGGGCGGTGCCGGTGATAATTGTGCCCCGACCGGCATCCAATGCTTGACTACCACTCGCCGTGACTATCCATCTGCTCTCCGCCGACCACCGCACCCAGGGCCTCGACGCGGTCGCCCGCCTGGGTGCAACCGCCGCGCACCTCGGCCCGGACCTCATGCGCGCCCTCCCACAGCTGCGGGGCGCGATCGTCCTGGGGACCTGCAACCGCCTGGCGCTGCTACTGGACGCACCGCAGGCCCTCCCGGCCGACGCCCTGCGTCACGACGTCACCGGCTTCCTGGCCCGGCGTGCGGGCCTGCGCCCCGCCGCCGAGGCGCTCTCCGGCACGCACCCCGGGGCCGGACGGCATTGGGCCGACGCGGGCCCGGTTGCGGCGGAACCCGTCGAGCTGACCGCCTGGAGCGGAAACGCTGCCGTCAATGAGTTGTTCGCCACCGCCGCCGGGCTGGAGTCCATGGTTGTGGGCGAGCGCGAGATCGCCGGCCAGCTACGTCGTGCCATGCGGGTTGCCACCGAGGAAGACACTCTCTCAACCGATCTGTCCCGCGCCGTCGAGCACGCCTCCACCGCCTCCCGCCGCGTCGCCCACGAGACCGGCCTGGCGGGCAATGGCCGCTCCGTCGTGGGGGTCGGCGTAGACCTGGCTGCCCGTCACCTGCCGCCTCTTGAGGGCGTGCGGACCCTGATCGTCGGTACCGGGGCCTATGCGGGCGCCACGGTGACCGCCCTGCGTCGGCGCGGGGTCATCGACATCTCCGTCTACTCCCGCTCGGACCGGGCCGCCGCCTTCGCCGTCGGCCGCGGACTCAGGGCGATTGACGACGTCGCCCTGCCCGACGCACTGGCGGGAGCCGACCTGGTCATCACCTGCCGGGGCCTGGGCGCCCCGGTGCTGACCCGCGAGCTCGTGGCCCCGGCCGCTGCCGAGCGGGCAGCAGGCCCCGCGCGGCCCGTCCCGTCCCGGCCGCACGCCGGGAACCGCCTCCGCCCCCTGGTGATCCTCGACCTTGCGCTCACCCGTGATGTGGAAAGGGCCGTCGGCTCCATGCCCGGGGTGCGGCTGATCGACCTGCCCAGCGTGCAGCGATCCGTGCCCGCGGCCGAAGCCCGCCAGGTGCAGGCCGCGCGCGCCATTGTGGATGAGGAGACCGCCCTGTTCGAGCGCATGCTGTCCGGGCGGCGCATGGATCCGGTGGTTTGCAGCCTGCGCGGGCATGTGGCGGAACTCGTTGAGGAGGAGGTTGCCCGCCTGCGCGTGCGTGACGGCCAGGTGGACGCCGGCGACGCCGCCCGCGCCCTGCACCACCTGGCGGCCCGCATGCTGCACCATCCCACTGTTGCCGCCCGTGCCGCCGCCGAGGCCGGGCGCGGCCAGGACTACCTCGACGCCCTCGACCTGCTGCTGGGCGTGGAGATCGCCGCCGACCTGCGCGCCGCGGTTGCCCCGGCCACAACCACCCCGGCCCCAACCGCCCCGGCCCCGGGAGGAGCCCAATGACCCCTCAGGCCAGGTCCGTGACAGCCTCCGGCCCCGCCTCCGCCGCCGACCCGCTGGCTCCCTACGACGCCGTCCTGCTGCTGTCCTACGGCGGCCCCGAGGGCCCCGACGACGTGCTCCCCTTCATGCGCAACGCCACCGCGGGCCGGGGCGTGCCCGACTCCCGGCTGCGCGAGGTCTCCGGCCACTACGGCCGCTGGAATGGCGTCTCCCCGATCAACGCCCGCAACGCCGAGCTACTGGCGGCGCTGCGCGATGAGCTGGCCGCCCGCGGGAGCCGGGTGCCGGTGGTGATCGGCAACCGCAACTGGCACCCCTTCGTCTCCGAGGCCCTGCGCGAGCTCGCCGACGCCGGCGCCCGCCGCGTCCTGGCCATCACCACCGCCGCCTATGCCTCCTACTCCGGCTGCCGCCAGTACCGGGAGGACGTCGCCGGGGCGCTGGCGCTCCTGGCCGACGGCGCCGACGGAGCCACCGGGCGCGGCCGGGAGGCGGACGCCGCCGCCCGCGTGGGTGGCGCCGGGGGCGCGCCGGTGGAGCTGGTGGTGGATAAGACCCGTCCCTTCTACAACACCCCGGGCATGCTCGCCGCCAACACCGACGCCATCGTCGCCGCCTTCAACCAGCTGGTGGCCGACGGCGTGAGCGCCGACGGCATCCGGTTGGTGCTGGTCACGCACTCCATCCCCGAGTCCATGGAGCGGCTGTCCGCGCCCACGGCCGAGGAACGCGCCGGCTCGGGAGGGGCTGGAGAGCGCTCCTCGTGCGCGGAAAGTGCTGACTCGGTTGGAATTGGGCCGCGGACCGTAACCGGAAGGGTGGGGGAGGCCCCCGAAGGCGTGGCGGGGCTGGCGGGAGCGCCGCGAGGAACGAGCGGCGCGGATGGTAGCCGAGGGGCCTCCCCAGTCCCTCCTCGCGAGAACTCGGCCCCTCCGCACAGGAGCCCGGCGTCGCCGCGGACCTGTCCACCGAGATCTCCTACGTCGCCCAGCACGAGCGCCTGGCGGAGGTGCTCCTGCCCGCCGTCGCCGCCCGCCTGGGCCGCCGCCCACAGGCGGACCTGGTCTACTGCTCCCGCTCCGGCCCGCCGCAGGCCCGCTGGCTGGAACCGGACGTGAACGACCACCTTCAGGCCCTGGCCGCCGGGCACCTGACCGACGGGCGGCCCGTGGACGTGCCGACGGGCGTCGTCGTCGCCCCCATCGGATTCGTCGCCGACCACATGGAGGTCGTCTTCGACCTGGACACCGAGGCTCGTGAGACCGCCGAGCACCTCGGCCTGCCCTACGTGCGCGCGGCCACGGCCGGCACCCACCCCGCCTTCGTCGCCTCGCTCGCCGACGTGCTCGCCGAGCGGGCCGCCGTCGCCCGGGGCGAGGACGTGCGCCCGCACTCCACCACCGGCACCGGCCCCTTCCACACCGTCTGCCCGCCCACCTGCTGCAGGCCCGCCACCCGACCCGCCGGGCACCCGGGCGGAAGCCATCCCCAGACCTTTACCCACCAGTAACCCCGACCAAGGAGATTCCCCATGAGCGAGCACGACAGCTCCCACCCCGACGCCGACTCGGGCCAGGGCGCCCCCCGCCTGCACCGCTTCGACGACGAGGAGCGCCGCCCCCACCGCGACCCCCGCGACGCCGCCGAGGTCGACTTCGACGCCGTCAATGAAAACAACCACTACGCCCTGTTTGCCGTCTACCGGCTGACGGCGCCGCTGCCGCCGCTGGAGGACACGCGCCGTCGGCTGGTGGGGAGTCCACCCACTTCATCGACGTCTCCGATGTGACCACGCGCGGCTGGTACGACGTGTCGGGCTTCCGCTCCGATGCGGACCTGATGGTCTGGTGGCTCGACGACGACCCGGAGAAGCTGCAGGACGCCAACCACCGCCTGCGTGCCAGCGCCCTGGGACGCTACCTGGAGCCGGTGTGGTCCTGCATGGGCCTGCACACGCCCGCCGAGTTCAACCGCAAGCACATCCCCGCCTGCTTCGGCGGCGTGGCGCCGCGCGACTGGTGCATGGTCTACCCCTTCGTGCGCAGCTACGACTGGTACCTGCTGGAGCCCGAGGAGCGCTCGCGGATCATGGCCGCCCACGGCCGCAACGGCTTCTCCAAGTACCCCGATGTCAAGGGCTCCACGCTCGCCGCCTTCGGCATGAGCGACTACGAGTGGGTGCTCGGCTTCGAGGCGGACACCCTGGACCGCCTGGAGGGCGTCATCCACTACCAGCGCTACACGGAGGCCCGCCTGCACGTGCGCGTGGACACCCCCTTCTACACCGGCTGCCGCGTCAGCCCCCACGAGTGGGCCGAGCGCCAGCCCCGCGCATGAGCACCGCCACGCACCCCCGCACCGCGCGGCCGGTGCGCATGCAGCGCCACGACCCGGCGCAGCGCCCCATGCTGGTGACCTGGGAGTCAACCCGCGCCTGCCAGCTGGCCTGCCGCCACTGCCGGGCCGTCTCCCGGCCCCTGCGCGACCCCCGCGAGCTGACCACCGCCGAGGCCAAGGCCCTCATGGATGAGGCCGCCTCCTTCGGCAAGCCGGCGGTCATCTTCATCATCACCGGCGGGGACTGCTTCGAACGCCCCGACCTGGCCGAGCTGGTCGCCTACGGCAGTGGCCTGGGCCTGCACATGGCCGTGTCCCCCTCCGGCACGGACAAGCTGAATAAGCAGTCCCTGGCCCGCATTCAGGACGCGGGCGCCGGGGTCATCTCCCTGTCGCTCGACGGCGCCACCGCCGCCACCCACGATGCCTTCCGCGGCGTGGAGCGCACCTTCGACCGCACCGTCGCCGGCTGGCAGGCGGCCCGCGAGCTGGGGATGAAGGTGCAGATCAACTCCGTCGTCGCCCGCCATAACGTCCACGAGCTGCCCGACATCGCCGCGCTCGTGCGCGATTACGGGGCGATGACCTGGTCCGGGTTCCTGCTGGTTCCCACGGGCCGTGGGGTGGACCTGGGCAGCCTGGACGCCGCCGAGATCGAGGACGTGCTCAACATCTTCTACGACATGGGCGAGGCGGTGCCCGCCAAGACCACCGAGGGGCACCACTTCCGGCGCGTCTCCCTGCAGCGCTATGCCCTGGCGCAGCGCGGCATCGAGGGCGAGGACATGATCGCCGCCATGCACCTGGGGCCGCTGTACCGCAGTCTGCGGGAGCGGATCGTGGAGCTGGGCCTGGATCACGGCGAGCGGCGGCGTCGGCCCCCGATCACCGTCTCCAGCGGCAACGGCTTCATGTTCATCTCCCACATCGGCGACGTCACCCCCTCAGGATTCCTGGAGAAGAGCGCCGGCAACGTGCGCGAGGCCTCCCTGACGGAGATCTACCGCGACAGCGAGGTCTTCACCGGGGTGCGGGACACCTCCCGGCTCAAGGGCAAGTGCGGGGAGTGCGAGTACAACCGCGTGTGCGGCGGCTCCCGCGCCCGCGCCTTCAACACCACCGGGGATCTGCACGCCGAGGAGCCGCTGTGCGCCTACCGGCCCGGCTCCTTCCCCTACCCCGAGGACGTGAAGGCACTGCTGAGCGCGCCCGCGCGTCCGGGGCGACCTGCCTGAACGCGGCCAGGGGCCGATGAGCGTGCGTCGGGAGCCGTAACCGGGGCGCCTCGCACACGCCTTCCCCATCCATTGCGAGCTTTTGCACCCTGGTGTACGGCAAATTCCCGCACACCAGATTGCAAAAGCTCGTAGCAGAGGGAGGGGGGACGCTATCGTGCGAAGGAGTCGGCCCAAGGGTGGGAAGCCGACCCAAGGATGGGAGTACGAATGCCCCTGGAACTCGTATTCGATCGCATGGGCTTCGCCTACGGCGGCACACGCGAGCGCGTCATCTACCGGGACGTGGCCTGTCGGCTCACGGCCGGACAGTTGCACGCGGTGATGGGGCCCTCGGGTTCGGGCAAGACCACCTTGTTCCGCCTCATCACCGGCGAGCTCGAACCGGATACCGGCACGATCGAGCTGGCGGGCACCGGCGGTGCCCGGCGCGTGTCCCAGGTCTACCAGGACTATCGGCTGGTCCCCTATCTGACCGCGGTCGAGAACGTGAAGCTGGCCCAGGAGTTCGCCTCCGCGGGTGGCGGCGTCGGTACCTTCCCCGACGCCGCCGCACTGCTGGGCAGGCTCGGGCTCGCCGGGCAGGCCGATGCGGCGGTGAGCAGCCTCTCGGGCGGCGAGCAGCAGCGGGTAGCCATCGCCCGCGCACTGGCTACCGCCCCGCAGGTCCTGCTCGCCGACGAGCCGACCGGCGCGGTCGACGAGCAGGCCACGAGGGAGATTGCCCGGCGCTTCGCCGAACTGGCCCACGACGACGGCCTGCTGGTGCTGGTAGCCACGCATGACCCGGTGGTGGCCGAGTATGCCGACGTGGTGCTGCGCATCCACGACCACGACCTCGTAGCCGAACCTTCCTCGGTGGGCGCCATGACGGGCGGGGCCCAGCGGTGAGCCGCCTGCAGTTGCGGGTCATTACCCGCTCGGTGCGTGCGCATCCGGGACTGTTTGCCGCGGCACTGCTGCTATCCGGCGTGCTGGCGCTGTTCGGCTCCCTGCTGCTGAGCGGCAGGGCCACCTTCCTGGCCACGGTGGAGGCCGGGGCGCGCGCCGAATTCGGCGGCTACCGCTACCAGGTCAGCGGCGACAGCGACGAGCTGTCCGAGCGCATGCGCGCGCTGGCGGACGAAGGCCAGGCGGTGGCCGTGCTGCGCATCAGCGCAGCCCTGACCGGGCCGCAGGCCGTCTCCGATGCGCAGGTGTCCGTGCTGAGTGGGCCCTCCCGCACCGGCGTGCTCGCGCAGGGCGTCTATCCGCGCGCCGACGGCGAGGCCTCCGTCTCCGCTGAGGTCGCCCGGCGCACGGGTCTGAGCGTGGGCGACCGCCTGGAATTGACTTCGGAGGATCTGCCCGAAGGCGCAGCCGAGTACACGGTTACCGGCATTACCCGCAATCCCGCCGCGCCGGATGAGCCCACGGCCGTCGCGGTATCCGGCGAGGTCCTGGATGCCGGCGCGGCGATCTCCTCCTGGTTCAGTGACGCCGACCCGTGCGAACAGATCGGGGTGGGTAAGCAGTGTGGTAGCGGTGCGGTAACGGTAGCTGGGGTCGACTATGCCGTTCGGTCTGCCGTGCAGGAGGTCAGTTCCCGGCAACTGGCCGGGTTCCCGGTGCTGTTGGCGCTACTGCTGCTGAGCGCCGGCGCCGCCTGCGGCGCCGCCCTGGCCGCGGATCGGCCCCATGCCGGTCGCGTCGCCGGGGCGCTGCGGGCCGCGGGGGCGACGCCACAGCGTGCAACGGTGCTGGCCGGCGCGGGCATGCCGCTGACACTCCTTGTGGGCAGCGTTCTCGGGATCATCGCCGCCCAGGTGTCCCTCGGCGTCGGCCACGGGGCCATTGGCACGGCGCTAGGACAGTACTGGGACGGCTACCGTCCGGCATTGTGGCAGAGCGGAGGCCTGATCCTGGTCTGGCTGCTGCTCGCCGCCGCGGTGGGGGCACTGCCGGACCGGCTGCGCCGCTGGTCAGCCGACACCAGGGGTGCGGCCTGGCACCTACGCCCCGCTTACGGGGTGGCGCTGGGCGCGGTGGGCGTGATCGCGGCGGTGGTGCTCGTCTACCTGCGCGTCGCCGAGCCCCACCGCGTGCTGACCGGTCACATCCTGGGTGTGATCGTGGGGGCGCTGGCCGCCCCGGTGCTGCTGCTCAGCCTGCCGTGGCTACGGCGCACGCCGACGGCGGGCGCGGCCGTGCGCCACTGCCTCACGGTGGCACTGCCCGTGCTCATGGCCACCATGATGTTCACCGGCTTCGCCGCCTTCTACAGTGCGAGCCTCCACTTCGCTAACGGGACCGATGGGCGAGAGGATCAGACGCTGACGGTGGAGAGACTGACCGCGCAGGACGTCGCCGTGCTTACCACCACCTACCCGCAGGCCATGGAGTCGGCGCTGGTATTCACCGAGTTGCGTGAGGACCAGCGGCGGCCGCGGGTGGCTCCGGCGGGAAAGTCGGACTGCACCGACGCCATGTGCTTCACCGCCCTGGGGCTCATTGCGCTCGCGCCTGAGGATGGGCCCGCCTCCGCACTGGCCGGCACAGCGGCAACAGAGTTGCTGGACGGCGGTGCCGAGGACCGGGCAACGCGCGTCTTCTTCACTCTGGCCACGGACCAGGTGGAGGAGACCGCCGAGGTGACGGGGCTGTCCCCGTCGAATCTGCTGGACAGCCAGTGGCTGCCCGACGTGGTGCTCGCCGCCGACGACCCGCAGGTGGAGGCGCTGGGGCTGGAGCCATCGAACGTGCGCACGATCTACCTGCCGGAATTCGGCTCCCTGCCCGACGATGAGCGTGATGCCTTCCGCAGCGACGTCATCACCCGCGCCGGCTACGCCTTTGTAATCGAGCCGGACTCGCCGGAGCAGCGCCAACTGATGCGGCAGGCCCTCGCCCTGCCGATTGCGGCAAGCCTGGTAGCGGTGATCGGCCAGGGGCTGGCAGCGATCACCTTCCTGGGGCGGCTGCGGCCCGTGCGCCTGCAGGCGCGGGACCACGGCGTCGGCAGGCGCGGCCAGTGCGCCCTGGCGGCACCATTGAGCCTGAGCGTGGTGGCGTGCACAGCCGTGGCGGCCCTGCTCGGCCGTTTCGGGGCGCAACCGGCGCTGATAATGAACAATCCTCTGGTGACCGGCTCCTTCGGCTGGTGGTGGGCCATCCCCATCGGGGCGTCGGCGGCGGTGGCCCTCGGCCTGCTGGTGGCCGCGGCCCGCACGCCCCGCAGCCAGGGCGACGATTAAGCGGGCGCCTCGCACACGCCTTCCCCATCCATTGCGAGCTTTTGCACCCTGGTGTGCGGGTATTTGCCGTACACCAGGGTGCAAAAGCTCGTAGCAGAGCATGTTGGCGGGTTTTGGCGGGGTGAGCCCGCTAGCTTGCGGACCTCGGCGCCTCGCGCACGCCCGCCAGCCACGGGCAGCGGCGTCGCAGTAGGTGCTCGAAGCGCGCATGCATGGTGATCACGGCCGCCGGGCAGTCCCGGCAGGCGCCCTCCAGGGCCACCTCGACGACGCCGTCGGCTACCGCCCGCACGGTGAAGGAGCCGCCGTGGGCCGCGGCGATCGCCCCCACCGGCCCGGCCGCGATCTCCCGGGCCGCCGCCTCCAGGGCCTCGTCCGGCCCCACCCCGACGGCGCCAGCCGCCGGCTCCCATGACCCGGGTACGCCGAGCGCGTCCACCAGGGCGGTGCGCACCCGGGCGCCGTCGGCCTGCCAACTGTGGCCATCGCCGAGGAGCGTGAGCACCGCCCCGGGCACCGCCTCAATGCCGGCCAGGGTGCCGTCGTCGAGCAGGGCCTGCAGCAGGCGCGGGGCGCGGGCCACTGACCCGGAGAAGCCCAGCAGCCCGTCGGGGATCACCCAACGCAGCACGTCCGGGTCCGGGGTCACCACGGGATGCGTGGGGACGACGCCCATGGCGGCTCCTTTCGGTGGCTTGGTGTGTGGCTGGACGATCCTGCCTCGCCGGATCGCTGCACCCTGGTCTCCCCGCATACGGCCTCACTCCGGCGTAAAGCGCAGGGCGGCGCTGCGTGATGGCGGCAAGAGCCGCATTTGTAGGTAGTTCGACAGTATCTGCTCACCACCAACGCGGAACGCTGCTGACAGACGCGCCTCGCGCAGTTCGGACACGTTCACGTGCTGCCAATCGATAGGGTGACCCGCACGTGTCGCGAGTCGGTCGATGTAGGCACTCTGTGAGCGGGTGTTGCCGTCGCGGAACGGATGACAGAATGTCAGCGTCCCCCAGCGATCCGCGAGCCTGTCAGCAAATTCCTTCTCTGGAAGACCTACCAGATAGTCTTCTTCCGCAAGCCGACCGAACAACGCATCAAGATACGGCTTGTAGAACTCCGATGGTGCGTACTGGAACGGCGTACCGCCCGCCCCAACCTCGTCTCCTACCTTCCGCAGTTCGCCCGCCCAATCCAGCACCGGGCTCATGAAACGCCGATGAATCGAGCGAAGATAATCAAGGTCGAGCCGATCAGGGATCGGTTCAAGCTGGAAAATCGCCCACTCCGCCGAGGCGCTGATGTTCATCGCCCGATCGACACCGGTCTGCGTGATCAGCCCAAGCTTGTTGCGGAGTACTCCTCCGCTACCAGGGATCGTGTAACGGTCGTCCTCAGCCACGACCGGTAGCACACTCGTTCGCGCTAAGTCGCGCCAGCGCATCCCGAACTTCTGCGCGCGCCGCCTCCGGCGACAGCTCGCCCGTCAGGATCCGGCGCGCGCGCCCCATGTCTTCGGCATCCGGGAAGTGACCGGCGAGCTGCTGGCCCTTCTCGATCAACGCGAGCGACTGCTCAACATCAACAATCGGAACGGTCCTTACAACCATCTCGAGGCTCCTCTCCGACACCCAGGCTACCGTCATGAGTACAAGGGGCAAAGGATGGGTCCGGGCAGTTGCGGTGCGGCGGATGCACACGGCATGGCCGCGCCCGCCGAACCGATCTCGGCATGTAACTTCTACCGCTCTCAGTACGTGACTTCTACCGGTCTCGGTGAGGGGCGGGGCGGGGCCGGAGGCGCCGGGTCCGGGGTCACCACGGGATGCGTGGGGACAACGCCCATAGCGGCTCCTCTCGGTGGGACGACGTCATATGTGCCGGTTTCGGCGTGTCACAAGTGCCGGTCTCGGTGGTGGAGGGGGAGGCGGTCAGGTCAGGGCGGCCACCGCGGCGTGGGCGGCGGCCCCGGCCACCCAGGCCAGCACGAACAGGTAGCCGTAGGCGATCGCCGACCACTTCCAGGTGCCGGTCTCGCGGCGGATCGCCCCGGCGGTGGCCATGCACTGCATGGCGAAGACGAAGAAGGCCAGCAGCGCCGCGACCGTCGCCGGGTTGAACAGGGGCTCGCCGGCGTGGGCGACCAGCGTGTCCTCGGTGTAGGTCATGGCCGCGAGCTGCGCGCCCGGATCCTCCGGGTCCCCGGCGGCGGCGATCTGCCCGAGGGTGGCCACCGCCGTCTCCCGGGCCACCAGGGAGGACATGACCGCCACATTGATCCGCCAGTCGAAGCCCAGCGGCTCGAACACCGGCTGGATTGCCTTGCCGATGGAAGCGGCTAGCGAGGAGTCCATGGTGTAGCTGGTGCGCTGGGCGTCCAGCAGCGCCTGCAGCTCCTCGGGGTCGGTTACGACCGCGCCGTCGTCGTCCAGCACCGTGGAGGAGGAGGGGTTGGCCACGGCGGCGGCGATGGCCGCGCACTCGGCGCTGGCTTCACAGTGGGCGGTGAACTCCGCCTCCGAGCGGGCGGGCACGTTCAGCCCCACCCACACCAGGATGGTGGCCGCCAGGATGATGGTGCCCGCCTTCTTCAGGAAGCCCTTGCAGGCGTCCCACACCATCAGGGCCACCGTGCGGGCGCGCGGCAGCCGGTAGGGCGGCATCTCCATGTAGAAGGGCAACAGCACGCCGCCGCGGTCGGTCAGGCGCTTGACCACCCGTGCGGCCAGCATGGCGGCCACCGCCCCGGCCAGGTACAGGCCGAACATGATCGTGCCCGCCGCCCCGAAGGGGCCGACGCGCTGCTCGGGACCGACCAGCAGGGAGATCATGATGATGTAGACGGGCAGGCGCGCCGAGCAGGTCATCAGCGGCGCCGCCAGCATGGTGGCCAGGCGGTCCTTGGCGCTGGGCAGCGTGCGCGTGGCCATGATGCCGGGGATGGCGCAGGCCAGCGAAGACAGCAGAGCCACGAAGGCGCGCCCCTCCAGCCCCGCCCGGCTCATCACCCGGTCCATGAGGAAGGCGGCGCGCGACATGTAGCCCACGCCCTCCATCAAGGCGATCAGCAGGAACATGATGGCGATCTGCGGCAGGAACACCAGCACCCCACCGACGCCGCCGATCACGCCGTCGGCCAGCAGCCCCGCCAGCAGCGGTGCGGGGCCGTCCAGCCAGGTGTGGACGGCGTCGCCCAGGGCCCCGAAGCCGGTCTCAATGGCGTCCTGGAAGGGGGTGGCCCAGGTGAAGATCGCCTGGAAGAAGGTGAACATGACCGCGAAGAACACCAGCGTGCCCCACAGCGGGTGCAGCAGTACGCGGTCGACGGCGGCGGTGCGCGAGTCGGGCACGGGGGCGGTGTAGTCGGCGGCGGCGAGGATCGATTCCACCCAGGAGGTGCGCTCCGGACCGCTGGTCGGAGGCGCGATGGGCGCGCGCGACCAGTCGCGCCAGGAGGCGAGTGTGCGGCGCAGCTGCGGGATGCCGGTGGCCCGGTTGCCGATGACCCGCACCGCGGGCACGCCGAGCGCCGCGCCCAGGGCCTCGACGTCGAGCCTGCCGCCGCGGCGGGTCAGCTCGTCGGTCATGGTGACTGCGATGGCGGTGGGCAGGCCCAGGGCCAGGGCCTGGGCGACGAAGCCCAGGGAGCGGGACAGGGTGGTGGCGTCTACGACCACCAGCAGCGCATCGGGCTGGGCGACGCCGTCGCAGTGGCCGGTCAGGACGTCGTACACGACCCGCTCGTCGGGGCTGATGGGCTCCAGCGAGTAGGCGCCCGGCAGGTCCTCCAGGGCAAGGGTGAGCGGGTCGGCGCCGGTCTCGGCGGTGGAGAGCTCCAGGGCGCCCAGTGAGCGGGAGACCGTAACGCCCGGATAGTTGCCGGTCTTGGCGCGCAGGCCGGTGAGCGTGTTGTAGATGGAGGTCTTGCCCGCGTTGGGGGCGCCCGCCAGGGCAATGCGGGCGGCGGCGTTGGCCGGGGCGGAGGACGCGGAACCGTGGGCGGTGCAGCCGTCGTGGCAGGAGGGCTCGTGGCAGGCGGGCATTTCTGCGGGGGCGCCGACGGCGATCGTCGTCCTGCCCGCGGCGGTGCCGGTCTGGACGGTGGTGCTCATACTGCGGCCTCCGGTACGGCGGCCACCGGCGGGGCCGAGTCAGGTGAGGCGGATGCTGCCCGGGCGGGTGCCACAACCGCAACGGATACCAGGGCGGCGTCCTGGTGGCGCAGGCTGATCTCATAGTCCGCCACGTGGTAGACGGTCGGATCGCCCAGCGGTGCGCGGCGGCCCACCTCGATCATGCGTCCGGGCTCGAAGCCGAGGTCGGCCAGGCGCCGGGACAGTGCTTCCCCGCGATCGGCGGATACGGCGGTGATGCGGGCGCGCGTGCCGCGAGGCAGGGTGGCCAGGGGGACGGCGGCGGGCCGAGATGATGTTGTGCTGGCCGTGGTAGGTGCGGCCATGTCTGACTCCTTGGTCCTGGTGACGCTCACGGTGCGGGTCAGTTAGGTGTCGAGCAGGCACTGGCGCCCACCCGCCGGGATAAAGATAGGCTGCGGTAAGCATCAGCGGAAATTAATGTGGGCAGCGCCATATCTGATGCTCCGGTGGGTGCGCCGCAGCGCCCGTCACTGAAAGCGTGCACCCGCGGACGGGTCGGCCAGCCACGCCAGGGCGGCGTCGATCCGCCCCGGGGTGGAGGCGACCAGCGGGGTCGGCAGCGCGTCCGGCGCGAACCAGCCCACCGCCGTCGACTCCTCGTCGGCCACATGCGCCCCGGCCACCGCCGCGGCATCCGCCCGGGCGACGAAGGTGACGTCCATGAACACGCAGCGGTCGCCGTTGGCAAACACATGCGGCTCCCCGGTGGCCACCCCGGCCACCCCGACGATATCGGGGTCGACGCCGGTCTCCTCCAGGCACTCGCGCCGGGCCGCGGCAGCGGGCTGCTCGCCGGGCTCGGGGATGCCGGAGACCACCGCCCAGGCGCCGTTGTCGGAGCGCCGCCCCAGCAGCAGCCGCCCATCCGGGGCCACCACCACCACGCTGACGCCGGGCAGCCACAGCTGCTCGTGCCCGATCTTCTTGCGCAGCTCGATAATGAACTCAGGTGTGGCCACGGCACGTCACCTCGGCCGGGCGGCGGCGACGTTGCTGGCGCGGCGGGCGTCGGCGTCGTCGATGGGCAGCGGATCCCAGGTGCCACCGCGCAGTTCCACCGCGCGCTGCAGCAGCCAGTCGGCCACCGCGGGGTTCTTCGGCAGGAGCGGACCGTGCAGGTAGGTTCCGATCACGTGCTTGAACCGGGCGCCCTCCGCGCCGTCCTTGCCGTTGTTGCCGGCGCCGGAGCGTACCGTGCCCAGGGGTTCGGCGCGGGGGCCGAGCGTGGTCAGCCCGGAGTGGTTCTCATAGCCGACCACCCGGCCGAATTCGGGGGAGTCCAGCACGATGTTGCCGATCAGCCGCCCCGGCCCGGCCACCGTCTGCGCATCCAGCAGCCCGATCCCGGGGATTTCGGAGCCCTCACCGGTGACGAAGCGATGCCCGAACAGCTGGTACAGGCCGCAGATGACCAGCATGGGTACGCCGTCGTCCGCCCATTGACGCAGGCGCGGGCCGATCTGGACCAGGTCCTCCTTGATGCGCTCCTGCCCGGAGTCCTGGCCGCCGCCGCCCAGCACCAGGTCCACCTCCTGCGGCAGCTCGTCACCGGGGTTGTATGCGAAGCGCTCGACGTCGTAGCCGTGCCACTGACCGCGGCGGGCCAGGGTGAGCAGGTTCCCCCAGTCGCCGTAGATGTTCATATCCCGCGGGTACAGCTGCAGCACGCGGATGCGGCCGCGGGCGGGGCCGTCGCCGCCATGGTGGTAGGTGGTGGGGGCGGTGCTCACTTCATGACCTCCTCGACTTCGGTCAGCTGCCCGAGGCGGGCGCGCAGCGCCAGCATGGCGGTGTAGCTGGTGTACACGCGCATGGGGCGGTCCTCCGCGGCGGCCCGCTCACGCAGGGCATCCAGGGCGGCCGCCAGATCCGGTTCGACGACGCCTGCGGGTACCTCGTCGTAGCGCAGCCGCAGCGCCATGTCCCATGCACGCACGCCCGTGACGACGGCGACGCCCGCCCGCTTGAGGGAGGTGAAGTCCACGTCCCACAGCCAGGACATGTCACGGCCGTCGGCGTACTCGTCGTTGATGGCGATCATGATCAGCTCGTCGGCGGACGTGGGGGAGGACGGGCTGCCGGGGCCGGCGTCCACGGTATCCGTCCGACTGGTGGCGTCGGCCCGGGCGGTGGGTGCGGAGAGCAGGCTCATGCGGAAGCCGGCCGGGTTCTTCACCAGCGAGAGCTGCACCGGGCGACCGTCCAGGGTGATGACCTCGCCGCGGCCGAAGGCGGGGCGGATCTCGGACAGGGTCGTCAGCAGGCGGGGCAGGTCGGCCCGGTCCCCGAGCACCTCGAGCACCAGGGCGAGGGCGGCGCAGGCGTTGAGGACGTTGTGGATGCCCGGGATGGCGAAGGCGACCCGGTGCGCGGTGCCGTCAACCTCGATGGTGGCCTCGTTGCCCGCCAGCGCCAGCAGGCGCACGCGCGGGGCCGGGCAGGGGGAGCCGGGGGCATCCTGGTCAGCAGCGGGCTCGGCTGCGTCGTCGGCGAGCGTCCCGGGCGCGGAGGCGGACTCGGGCACGCCGCCGTCGTCGGGTTCGCCGTCGGCGGGGGCGGCAGCCTGCTCGGTGCGCAGGTCGTCGTCGGACAGGAACACCGAGCGCAGGGCGGGGCCGACCCCGAAGGCGGCGGTGCGGGCGGACACGCCCTCCAGGAAGCGCTCGCTGTTCAGGCGCGGGTCGTCGGCGTTGACCACCACCACGTCACGGGTGGCAAGGGCGGCCTTGCGCAGCAGGGAGGCCGTGTAGTCGATCTCGCCGAAGCGGTCCAGCTGGTCGCGCATGACGTTGAGCACGAGGGCGGCCCGCGGCTTAACGGCGCGGACGAAGTGGACGGCGTGGGCCTCGTCGAGCTCCAGGACGGCGACGTCGGCGTCCAGGTGGCCGGCGGCGTCGACCTCGGTGAGCAGGGCTGCCAGCACGCCGCGCACGAAGTTGGAGCCGGTGCGGTTGGTGAAGACCTTCAGGCCCTGGTCGCGCAGCAGCTGCACCACCATCTTGGTGGTGGTGGTCTTGCCGTTCGTGCCGGAGACCAGCACCACCCCGTGTGGCAGCCGGTCCAGGGTGCGGGCGAGGAAGCCGGGGTCGGTGCGCTCCATGACCAGGCCGGGGAAGGCGGTGCCGCCGGAACCGCCTCCGCGTAGACGGGCCAGGGTGCGGGCCGTACGGCCCAGTGCGACGGTGAGTCGTGAACGCATGGGGCTCCTGCCTGTGGTCGACGGCGGATCGCCCCAGTCTAGATGAGTGCCTCTGCCTTGGCGGTATGGGGTGGTGGTGGGCGCGTATGGGATTGCGGCTTCGCAAAACATGACCTTGGGGTGCAGTCCACGACCTTGGGGTACGTTGCACGACCGTCCTGGGGTCGTGGAGTGTACCCGGGGGTCGTGAAACGCGGAGGCGTTACTTGTGCCGGTCTCGGTGCGTTACTTGTGCCGGTCTCGGCGAGGGGCGAGTGGGGTCGGGCGGGACGACGACGTGTAGGGCACCGGGCTCGACCTCGGCCACCAGTCTCCGGGTGCGGCCCACGGGGTCACCGTCGAGCTCGAAGGGAACCGGCTCGGGCGTGGTCAGGGTCAGGCGGCGGGCCTGGTGGTGGCTGACGCCGTCCACGTCCTGGCCGATCAGTAGGCCCGCGCCGACCTTGGCCCAGTCGGTGATCCGGTTGGGGCCGGTGAGCAGCAGGTCCACGCGGCCGTCGTCGGGGACGGCCTGCGGGAAGATCGTCATGCCGCCGGTGATCGTGCCGACGTTGCCCAACAGCGCCATGACCACCCGGTGCTCGGCAGGCGTGCCGGGGGCGTCCGCGTGCCCGGGGGCGTCGTCGAGCGCCACGTCGACGGCGAAGGGGTGCGGTACGGCGTTCTGCACGGCGGCCACCACGTAGGCGCCGGAGCGGATCACCCTCTTCAGGTCGTCGCTGGTGTCCGCCATGATGCGGGCGTCCAGGCCGAGGCCGGCCATGACCACGAAGCGCTCGGTGCCGCCGTCCCAGGTGCAGCGCACGACGTCTATGGCGCGAGCGGTGCCGGACAGGGCCAGGCGCAGTGCGGCGTCGGTGTCGAGCGGTACCTGCAGGTTGCGGGCCAGCAGGTTGCCGGTGCCGGTGGGTAGCAGCGCCATGGGGACCCCGCTGCCCGCGAGTTCGCTGGATACGGCGCGCACGGTGCCGTCTCCGCCCGCGGCCAGCACCAGGTCGACGCCGGCGGCCAGGGCGCGGCGGGTCTGCTCGTGGCCGGCGTCGTCGGGGGCGGTCTCCAGCCAGAGGGTGGGCTGCCAGCCGGCGGCCAGCACCTCGGACTCCACGCGCCGACGCAGTAGGGACAGGTCATCGAACTTGGTGGGGTTGTAGACGATGGCGGCGCGCTTGTCCACGGTGGCGGACGGCAGGCCGATATGCGCCCATGACGCCAGGATCTCCTCGGTACCGCCCACGCTCAGGGCGAGGTTGGCGACGGTGGCGCCAAGCAGCACCCCGCCGATCAGGTCGGAGATGGATTGCAGGCCCATGGCCCACTGGCTTGCGCAGGTGACGGCGACGGCGAGAATCCCCGCCACCCGCCACAGGCGGATTTGTGAGGTGGGGCGCCGTCGGGCCCGGGTGAGGGTGACCAGGACCCAGGCGGCTACGGTCATGGCGACGGCGTGCCCGGCCGGGTAGGCGAAGCCGCGGTAGGACAGGGAGTCGGCGAAGGCGGAGGAGGGGCGGGCGTGGTCGATCCAGGTGGCGATGCCGACTTGCAGCGGCAGGCCGAGCAGGGAGGTGACCAGGGCGGTGGCCAGGCGCCGCATGCGCTGCTGGTAGGCGACGACGGCGGCCACGGCGATGGCCGTGTAGATCAGCAGCGGGTGGGTGAGCAGGGAGACCGCCTCGAGCACCTGCCCCCGGCCCGAGCGCGGCGGCAGCACGGGCACCGTCAGGGCGGCGTCGAGGCGGTCGGTGCAACCGGCGCGAACCAGGACCGTCCAGGTGACGAAGACCAGCCCGCCCAGGATCCAGGCGCCGTAACCGAGTTCCCAACGGCGGCGTAGGCGGCGGGTGACGCCTGAGAGCCGGTTAATCAAGGTGCCGGGAGGGGCGGACAAGGGGCTCCTAAGGGTGCGGTGACTCGTGGGCGGTGCTGCGACGGCGGCGGTGTGGCGGTAACCGTGGGGCTGTCGCTGCGTGGCCATCCGTGTGCCGGCGGCCGCGCGGCGTCCGCTGCCGTCATAGCGCCGCCAAGCTACCAGCGCCGCCTGCGGCCGCGCTGTGAGTGTCCACTCCTGCCGGGGAACAGAGGCGCCCGGTGACGCCCCGGCTGCTGAGCCGAGGGCGCCACCGGGCGCAGTGTCTGCCGTCCGCGGCGGGGCGGCAGCCGTGGATGATGCCCTACTTCACCTTCTTGATGAAGATGGCCAGCACGCCGCCGACGATCGCGCAGATGCCGGCGAAGTAGCACAGGGCCGGGTAGTTCATCTTCTCCGGCGAGCCGATGCCCAGGAAGAACGGTGCCATGTACGGGGCGAGCGACTGCGGCAGGGCATTGGCGATGTTGAACACGCCCAGGTCCTTGCCGGCGTTGTCCGGGTTGGGCAGGACGTCCACCACCAGGGCGAGGTCAACGGAGATGTAGACGCCGTAGGCCAGGCCCATGACGGCCTCCACCATGTAGAAGCCGGACACCGTGGTGGTGTGTGCCAGCATTAAAGTGCCGAGGCCAAACAGCGCGGAGGCGGCGAAGACGAAGGCCTTGCGGCGGTGGAGTCGGTCTGACAACTGTCCGCCCACGAAGCTCGCGGCCATGAGAGTGATCGTGTAAATGAGCACCGAAGTGGCCTGGACGCTCAGTCCTTCATCCCTCGTGAGGCCGACCCGGTTGACCAGGTACATGAGGCGGTAGGTGGTGAAGGAGAAGGAGCACAGGGTGATCAGGAAGCGCCCGGCCCAGGCTAAGGCGTAGTCGGGGTGCGCAATGGGGTTCACCCAGAAGGTTTTGATTAGACCGATCAGGTCGAGCCGGGGTGGCTTGATGGTCAGCTGCTTGTCCGGTAGGACGAAGGCGAACCAGGTCATGACCAGGATCGCCGGGATGGCTGGGGCGATGTACAGCACCGCGAGGTTGTCCTTCAGCCCGTTAGACAGATAGGTGGCGATCAAGATGGCTAGGTTCTGAGCGATGGAGATCATCGAGCTGATACGGGCGCGCTGGAACTCAGGCACCTGGTCAGACAGCACGGCGACGAAGGGCGCCAGGGCGGCGTTGGCGCCGATCTGGGCGATGAGCCAGCCGACGGCGACCGCCGGTACGGTGTTGGTCAGTCCCATGATTGCGAGGCCAACTGTCATGCCGAGCATGCCGATCACCAGCCAGGGGCGGCGCCTGCCCCAGCGCCACATGGTGCGGTCGGATACCTGCCCGAAGATGACGTTGGCGAAGACCGCGCCCAGTGCCCCAGACCGGCAATCCGGGAGACTGCAGTGGCTTGTGCAGCCGTGTCGTGCGGGAACATGAGCATGGCCTTGTTCTGGATCGACACGATCGCGGGACCCATGAGGGCGATGAAGAAGAAGAGCTGGGCGGCCAGGTAGGAGACGATGAACAGCGGCCCAACCTCCTTGGTGGGCGGCGCGAAGAAGGCGTCGATCTCCTCCTGGGTGGCGCGCCTGCCGGAGGGCGCGGCTGCGGTTGATGGATTCGTCATAGGGATCTCCTCGTCGAGATGGTAGGGGAAGTGATCTGCGCTATATTGGGCAGCTTAACTCCGCCGGTCCGCCGACGTCACGCAATCGTTTGTCAGACTTTTGTGCCGCGATGTCGCCGGGAGCTTCCCGGTTGCGTCGGTCGAATCGGTCCGGCTGTGACAGGTCGCTATCAACGCTCGCCCTCCTGGCTGGGGAGGAGTGACAACGGCGTCGCGAATCACCGCTCGGCGGGCACCGGCAGCTCCAGGTCGAAGGCGAGCACCATCGCGCGGGCGAGCATGTGCTCCTGTTCCTCGGTGAGATAGTCGACGACGCGGCCGAGCGACGCCGTCGGAATGGTCAGTACGTTGTCCAGTGAGATGGCGCCGGGGTGGTCGAGCCCCTGGGCGGGACCCACGGGTACCTCGCTGGACAGGCCTTTGATCGTGGAGGTGATCGGCGCGACCGTCACCTTGGTCATGGCCGTGAGTGCCGCCGCCCGCGTGAGTACGACGACGGGGCGGGTCTTGTCGAGCCGCGCCAGTCGGATCTGCCTCATGATTCCGTGCCCGTGAATCAGTCGCCGAATTCGGTGTTGCTGGCCGTCCAGGCGACCAGTTCATCCAGATCGTCGGCAGCGCCCTTCCCGCGGAGTAATTCGGCGTCGCGAAGCGCGGCCCAGCGGCGTATCTCCCGTTGCAGGGCCTTGGTGACCAGCGCCGCCCGGCTCGTCTCCTCTCCCGCGGAGACGGCGTCATTGAGGAAGGCGACGACGTCGTCGGGCAGGCGTACCGTGATCTGCGTGCTCACGGCATCAGCATACCAAGATGAATCCCAAATCGGGATGCATGTGCCGCCCGGGTTGCCGTTCCCCGCGGCTGGAACCGCACGGCCGATGCGTGCACGGGTTCAGGCGCCGGTGAGGCAGGCTCAACGGCCTCGCGGATTACCGCGCTCGCCGTGGTGTCAGGTGCCTTGACGTATTCGGAGAGGGCCGCGTCGGTGGCGGGGCTGAAGCGCACATGCCGTGCCGGGGATCGGCCGGCGCCGGTCGCGTGCGCCTCACCCGGGTTGGGACGTCCTCGGAAGATCGCATCGAACTCGTCATCGCTGACGCGGCCCGGGTTGGCCCGATGGGTGGTGCGCATCGGCTTCACGCGGCCAGCGGCGATGTCCTCGTCGTAGGTGTCGTAGTAGGCGTCGTCGTCGCGCTGGTTGGTCTCGGTCCGGCCCATGCAGGCGTCCTGCCGAGTAATGTGCGGGCATGGCATCAATGGAGCGGCGTTCGCGGACGATCTTCGCCCGGCAAGGGGCCTCGGTACGGCGGCGGCTCGCGGGCGGGCGCGAGTTCGAACTCGCCTACCTGCGCAGTGGACCGCCCTCGCCCCGTCCGACGCTGATCATCCCCGGCGGCCCCGGCCTGGCGTCAATCAGCCCGTATGCGGGACTGCGGGCCGGGGCGGCACGGCGCGGCATGGACCTGCTCATGGTCGAGCACCGCGGCGTGGGCATGTCACGGCGTGACACCACCGGTGCCGACCTGCTGGTCTCCGACGTCACCGGCGTGGCCGCCGCCGACGACCTCGCGGCCGTACTCGACGCCGAGGGCGTGGAGAGCGTCACGGTCCTCGGGTCGAGTTACGGCACCTACCTGGCCCAGCTGCTCGCCGTGCGGCACCCCGAGCGGGTCGAGGCGCTCGTGCTCGACTCGCCCATACTCGATCCGGAGGACGACCTGAAGGCGGCCCGCGGCTACCGGCGTCGTCTCCTGTGGGACGGCGACGACGCCGCAACCCACGCCGTTGCCGCGCAGATTCGGACGCTGGCCGAGGACCGGCCGGCCGACCAGCTCGCGCACGTGGTCCAGGTCGTATATGAGTTCGCGGGCCCGCAGACGCTGCACACGCTGGCCGATGCCTGGCGCGAGGGGCGTATGGGATGGTTGTGGAAAGCGCTGGCTGCGGCCGGCCGCGGCGAAGTCGAGGGTGAGGGGATTGCATTCCTGATGGAGCCCGACCTCGTCTCCGGCATCGCCTACGGGGAACTAGGCTACGGACTCCCCGTAGACGGTGGACCGCTGGACCCGCAGCTGTTCTTCGTGGAGGCCGCCTCCCGGATGCCCGCCTTCCGCGGGACGCCCGTAGACCTGCGGCAGGCGGCGCCCGACTATGACTTCCCGATCGTCGTCGTCTCCGGGGATCGCGATCTGCGTACTCCGCGCCCCGTCGCGCAGCGGATCGCTCAGCTGGCGCCCGACGCAGTCCTGGCGCCGGTTGCGGACCTGGGGCACAGCGCTCTGGATACCCATCCGCTGCTGGCGCTGGCCATTGCCCACGCCGCGGGCGGCGGCCATGCGCATCGCATCCCCGAGCGGATGGCCGGGCTTGCACGCCTGCCGCGCCAGGGGGCGTCAAGTGCCCTGGGCCCGGTGCTGAAAGCGGCTGGTGCACTCGCGGCGATTCCCTGACGCGGCGTCTTGACCTGGACCGCGGTCCAGCTCCTTTAATGACGTCATGGCTGCTTCTTCATCAACATCATTCCGCATGGGCGAACTGGAAGTGCCCTCCATGGCTCTGGGCACCATGTATTTCGGGACCCGGGTGCCCGTCGAGCGTGCTCGTGCCTGCCTGGACGAGGCCTTTGAACTCGGGGCGCGGCTGTGGGACACCGCCAACAACTACGCCTTCTGGGTCGGGGGAGTGGGGGACGAGTCGGAGAACGTGATTGGGGACTGGCTCGCGGCGCACGGCTCCGCGGCGCGCGAGCAGATCGTCATCGCTACCAAGGTGGGCGCCCGGCCGCGCACCCCCGGAGCCGGACTGGAGGATGCGTGGGGTCTGTCTCGGCGGGCGGTGCGCGAGCAGGTCCACGAATGTCTGCGGCGTCTGCGGGTGGAGGCAATCGACATCCTCTACAGCCACGTCGACGACTCCTCGGTCCCGCTTGAGGAGACGCTCGGGGTGATGGGCGAACTCGTCGACGAGGGCCTGGTGCGGACGGTCGCGGCCTCGAACCTCACCGCGGCGCGCCTGGCCGAGGCGGCCGCGACTCCTGCCGGCCACCCCTACCGGGCGCTCCAGCAACGCTTCACCTACATCGAACCTGTGAATAGGCAGTTCGGGCTCCAGGTCCTCCTGGACGACGACGTCTCCCGCCTGTGTCAGGAGCACGGGATCACTCGACTGGGGTACTCCCCGCTTCTGTCCGGCGCCTACACCCGTTCTGACCGCGCCTATCCCGAGGGCTACGTGCCGGGGGACCGGGCCTTGGAGGCGCTGCACGAGGTGGCGCGGCGGCACGGACTGGACGTCGGGCAGGCCGTGCTCGCCTGGATGGTCTCGCGCGCACAGTCCGTCATCCCGGTAGTCGGGGTGTCCCGACCCGAGCAGGTGGCCAGTGCCTGGCACGCCGTCGGCACCCGGTTGACGGCCGAGGAGACGGCCCGACTCGACGACGCGCGCCGTCAGTAACGGCCTGAGCATCTCCCAGGTCGCCGAGACCTTGGGGCTCGCGCCGGGCGCGTGTCGCTTGAGCTGCCGGGAGTGTTCTACGGGTGGGGTTTGGCGCGCAGGCCAGCGCGGGGCCTGACGGTTCGTACCTTTGCTCCGATGATTCGTACTTTCTTGCGACGGTTCGGCACTTAGAGGTACGTACCGTCGCAGGAAAGTACGAATCGTTGACCGGGAGGTACGTACCGTCGTGTGAAGGTACGAATCGTCAGCCGGAGGGTGCGGCCGGTTGGAACAACGATGCGGATGGTGCCCTCGCGGCGATGGTCGAAGACGTCGGGACTGGTGTACGCGTGCCCGGGGACCGTGTGGCCCAGGTTGCGCGTCTGGTCGGGAGGGGGCGTGCCCGTCCAGAAGGCCCCGCACTGTCACAAATGGAGACAAACGTGCCCGCCGCCCCCCGGCCCGGCTCAGCAGCCGTTGGAATCATGCGGCTGCGAGTACGGGACGAGCCGACGCATTCGGCCTTTGTCATCGTTTCGGACAGCGTTCGCCAATGCGCCAGCCGTCCGTCCGAGGCGCCGAGCAGTTTCTACCGACCTGGGCACGTAACGTCCACCGACCTCGGCGAAAGGGGGCGGGCGCTGGGGCGCCTCCGAGCCGCGTCTGGGCGGCCTCTGAGCTGCGTTCGGGTGGAAGTCGGGCGGCATATGGGCCGCATTCAGGTGCCCGGAGTAACCCGAGTCACGGAGGGCGGGTCTGGAATAGAACCGCCCCCACAAGGTTGAGTGCATCAGACTCAAGGCTGGGGCGCGTGGAGTTGACAAGACCACGCTCAACCGCAATCCTGAGTGCATACCGCTCAACTTCAACACTACAAGACACCAAGGAGCACCCATGGCACGTGCCGTCGGTATCGACCTCGGAACCACCAACTCCGCCATCGCCGTCCTCGAGGGCGGGGAGCCCACCATCATCCCGAACGCGGAGGGCGGGCGCACTACGCCGTCCGTGGTCGCCTTCTCCAAGTCCGGCGAGGTGCTGGTCGGCGAGGTCGCCAAGCGCCAGGCGGTCACCAACGTCGAGCGCACCATCTCCTCCGTCAAGCGCCACATGGGCACCGACTGGACCGTCGACATTGACGGCAAGAAGTACACCGCGCAGGAGATCAGCGCCCGCATCCTGGCCAAGCTGAAGGCCGACGCCGAGGCCTACCTGGGTGAGAGCGTCACCAACGCCGTCATCACCGTCCCCGCCTACTTCAACGACGCCGAGCGCCAGGCCACCAAGGAGGCCGGCACCATCGCGGGCCTGACTGTGGACCGCATCGTCAACGAGCCCACTGCGGCGGCTCTCGCCTACGGCCTGGACAAGGGCAAGGAGGACGAGCTGATCCTGGTCTTCGACCTGGGCGGCGGCACCTTCGACGTCTCCCTGCTGGAGGTCGGCAAGGACGAGGACGGCTTCTCCACCATCCAGGTGCGTGCCACCAACGGCGACAACCGCCTGGGCGGCGACGACTGGGACGCCCGCGTCGTCAACTGGCTGGTGAAGCAGGTCAAGGACAAGTCCGGTGTGGACCTGTCCAAGGACAAGATCGCCATGCAGCGCCTCAAGGACGCCGCCGAGCAGGCCAAGAAGGAACTCTCCAGCGCGATGAGCACCGACATCAACCTGCAATACCTGTCCATGAGCGAGGCCGGCCCCATCCACCTCGACGAGCGCCTGACCCGCGCCCAGTTCGAGGAGATGACCGCGGACCTGATCGAGCGCACCAAGGTGCCCTTCCACAACGTCATCAAGGACGCCGGCGTCTCCCTGTCCGAGATCGACCACGTGGTCCTGGTCGGCGGCTCCACCCGCATGCCCGCCGTCACCGACGTCGTGCGCGAGCTGACCGGCGGCAAGGAGCCCAACAAGGGCGTCAACCCCGATGAGGTCGTCGCCATCGGCGCCTCCCTGCAGGCCGGCGTCATCCAGGGCGACCGCAAGGACGTGCTGCTGATCGACGTCACCCCCCTCAGCCTCGGCATCGAGACCAAGGGCGGCGTGATGACCAAGCTGATCGAGCGCAACACGGCCATCCCGACCCAGCGCTCCGAGGTCTTCTCCACCGCCGAGGACAACCAGCCGTCGGTGCTGATCCAGGTCTACCAGGGCGAGCGCGAGTTCGCCCGCGACAACAAGCCGCTGGGCACCTTCGAGCTGACCGGCATCGCCCCGGCCCCCCGCGGCATCCCGCAGATCGAGGTCTCCTTCGACATCGACGCCAACGGCATCGTGCACGTGTCCGCCAAGGACCGCGGCACCGGCAAGGAGCAGTCGATGACCATCTCCGGCGGCTCCGCCCTGCCCAAGGAGGACATTGACCGCATGGTCAAGGAGGCCGAGGCCCACGCCGAGGAGGACAAGAAGCGCCGCGAGGAGGCCGAGACCCGCAACATGGCGGAGCAGCAGGCCTACTCCATCGACAAGCTCCTGAAGGAGAACAAGGACAAGCTGCCGCAGGACGTCAGCTCCGAGGTCACCGCCGCCGTCGACGAGCTGAAGAAGGCCCTGGAGGGCGCCGACATCGAGCCGGTCAAGGCCGCCCAGGAGAAGCTGAACGAGGTCTCCCAGAAGATCGGCCAGGCCCTGTACGCCTCCGAGCAGGCCGCCCAGGCCGCCGGCGCCGACTCCTCCGCCCAGGCGCAGTCCTCCACCGAGGACGACGACGTGGTGGACGCCGAGATCGTCGACGACGAGGATGCCAAGTGAGCACCGAGCCGGACAAGCGCCCCGACGACGACGGCCCCGCCTCCTCAGCATCCGGTCCGGGCCGGGACTCCGGCCCGGACGGTGCGGCCGGGGGTGTCAGTGGAATTGACCCCGCGCTGGCCGACGCGGTCGAGTCCGCCTTCGACGGCGTCGACCTGGGTGACTCGGCCCAGGACGGCGCCGCCCCGGCGGGGGACGGGGGCGGCGCGGGTCAGGCCGGAGCCGACGGGCAGGCCTCTGAGCTGGAGCAGGCCCGCTCCCAGGCCGCCCAGGCGGCCGACGAGCTGGCCCGCGCCCGTGCCGACCTGTACAACCTGCAGCAGGAGTACCAGGGCTTCGTGCGCCGCTCGCGCGAGAGCGCAGCCGGGCACCGTGAGGCGGGGCAGGCGAGCGTCGTCGAGACCCTGATCCCGGTCCTGGACGAGATCGAGCTGGCCCGCCAGCACGGCGACCTGACCGGCACCTTCGGCACCATCGCCGGCAAGCTGGAGCAGATCCTGGCCGATAAGTTCGGACTGGAGCGCTTCGGCGAGGTCGGGGAGGTCTTCGACCCCAAGCTGCACGAGGCCCTCATGGCCACCGAGTCCGCCGAGGTCAGCGAGCCGAGCATCGCACTGGTGCTCCAGCCCGGATACAAGCTCGGTGAGCGCGTGGTGCGGGCGGCCCGTGTGCAGGTCGCCAACCCGGCCTGAGGCGGCGCCCATAACGGATAACAGGAGAAGCAGGAACAGAAAGGAGGCGGTGAGCCATGGCCAGTCAGGACTGGATGACCAAGGACTTCTATGCGGTCCTCGGCGTCGCCAAGGACGCCGACTCCGCCGCCATTAAGAAGGCCTACCGCGCGCTCGCCAAGAAGTACCACCCCGACCGCAACCCCGGGGATGCCGCCGCGGCGGAGAAGTTCAAGGAGATCGGCGAGGCCTATGCCGTGCTGTCGGACCCCAAGGAGCGCCAGCAGTACGACGCCATCCGCTCCATGGCGGGCGGCGGCGCCCGCTTCACTTCCGGGTCCGGCGGCGCAGGCGCGGGCTTCGAGGACATCTTTTCCTCGATGTTCGGCGGTGGCGGCCCGAACGTGCGCTACTCCACCTCCGGGGGCGCCTCCCAGGAGGACCTGGAGGACCTGCTGCGCATGTTCGGAGGCGCTGCCGGCGGCGCGGGCGCAGGTGGGCGCCGCGCGCGTGGCCCCTTCGGCTTCGGCGGGTTCTCCTCCCAGCCGCAGCCGGTCAAGGGGCCGGACGTGCTCACCAACGCCACGCTCTCCCTGTGCGACGCCGTCTCCGGCACGCTGGCCGAGCTGACCGCCGACGGGCGCACCATTACCGTGCGCATCCCCGCCGGCGTGCACGACGGCCAGAAGATCCGCCTGCGCGGCAAGGGGCGGCCGGGTACGAACGGCGGGGAGAACGGCGACATGGTGGTGACCATCTCGGTGGCCAAGCACCCGGTGTACTCCATCGACCCGGTCAACCCCGCCAACCTGCGCATGGACCTGCCCGTCACCCTCAAGGAGGCGGCCCTCGGCGCGACCGTTGAGGTGCCCCTCCTGGACGGCAAGACCAGCCGCGTGCGCATCAAGCCCGGTACCTCCTCCGGCACCGTGCTGCGCCTGCGCGGCAAGGGTGTCGCCACCTCCAAGAAGACCGGTGACCTGCTGGTCACGGTGCAGGTGGCCGTGCCCAAGAAGCTGTCCAAGGAGGCCAAGGCCGCCCTGGAGGCCTTCGACGCGGCCATGGAGGCGGATCCGCGCGCAGGCCTCGCCCAGGAGGCAGCGCGGTGAGCGCGCGCCGCCTGACGGGACAGGGCGTCGACTTCCTCGCCGAGGATGCCGACGAGCGGGCCGTCTACGTCATCTCCGTGGCGGCGGAGCTGGCAGGCATGCACCCCCAGACCCTCAGGCAGTACGACCGCCTGGGCCTGGTCACCCCCGCCCGCGCCTCCGGGCGGGGGCGGCGCTACTCGCACCGCGACGTTCAGCGGCTGCGGCGCGTGCAGGCGCTGAGCCAGGAGGGCATCAATCTGGAGGGCATACGCCGGATCCTCGATTTGGAGCGGCGCGTGGAGCGGCTGGAGGCCGAGAACCGCTCTCTGCGCGCCCGCCAGGCAGCCGTCGAGCGGGTCTTCGCTGCGGCCGCCGACGGCGAGGTGCAGGTCGTCCCGGTCCAGCCGGGGCGCCGCGCCCGCAGCCGCCCGGATACGCGGGCATCCGCGACCGCCTCGGCAGCGGGGGCCTCCTCCGCGCGTCCGGGTACGGCGATTGTGGTGCGTCGCTCCTGGTGATCCGGGCGCCATCAGGCCGCCCGAAGGAGACCGTTATCGCAGGTGAGACGCCCCTCAACTCGTGATCCTGGCGGTTGCGGGCGGTAGGCTGACATTGCTACTGCATCAGATAGTGAAGGATTACGCGTTATGACCCAGCCCCCCAACCCAGGACAGCCTTACATCCCGCCGTCGGCAGGCTCCGCCCCGGGCAGCTACAATCCGCAGCAGTATCCCCAGCAGGCGCAGCAGCCGGCTCAGTACCAGCCGGCGCAGGCCGCGCAGCCCGGCCAGTTCCAGCAGGCTCCCTACAACGGCGCCCCCTACGCGCAGGCCCCGACGGCGTCCTCGGAGTCCTTCATGAGCAACCTGTTCGACGGTGCTCGCGACTTCGCCTCCAAGTACGGCAAGACCATCTTCACCGTCGGATTCGTCCTGTATGTGGTGGCGTGGGTCTTCGGCGCATTCGACGACACCTACTACCACTCCAACTACGACGGCAGCACCTACTTCAACTTCGGTGACTTCCTGCTGAAACTCCTCGTCGACGTCCCGCGGGTCGCGGTGAACATTCTCATTCTGCGCCTGTTCATTGAGATCGCGGCGAAGATCGGTGGCTCCAAGGCCGACTCCACGGACGCCTGACGGCGTAGCCGCACCAGGGAGCAGCGGTGGCGGCATACGAGACCGAGGACGGCGAACCCCGCTACGGCAAGCGCCTGAGCCCGGAGGAGCTCGCCGCCTACCTGCGTGAGCAGGGCATTGAGCCCCCGGCCGACGCGGAACCGGTGCGGCCAGCGGGCACCAGTGCGGCAGGCTCGCCGGGCGCTGTGAACAGCACTTGGCGGCGCTCCCACGGCGCGCCCGGCGGCGTTCAGCATGCGGCCCGCTCATCCGGGACCGAGGGCGGGCCGGAGCGCCCGCGCCCGCACCGGTGGCGCGTCTTCGGCGTCGGCCTGGTGCTGATGCTGGTGGTGGCTCCGCTGCTACTGGCTGTCGGTGTTATGGCGGTCGTGGATGGTTCCCTCAGCCGGGGAGCGCCCCTGGGTGAGGACGGGCGGGTCTATCTGTCGGCCGGCACGACGGCGGGCCTGTACGGCACTTCTGCGACCGCTACTTCCGGTTGCAGCGTCAGCGATCCCGATGGTGCCGCGGTGGGGCTGGACACCCCCGAGCCAGGGGTGCCCTATGCCACCTTCAAGGCCGACGCTGGCGGCGTGTACCGCGTCTCCTGCCCCGCGGGCACTACGGGACTGGTGGTCGGTCCGACCATGAACCTCGATCGTGTCCCGGTCTCCGCCCTTCTGGTCCTAGGTGCCGGCGCTGCGGGTGTGGCGGGACTGGTGGTGACCGTGGTTGGCGCTGTCCGTGCCCGCCGCTGAGACGTTCACGTCGTCCTCCTGACTAGCGAGCGTCTTGTGGGTGCTCATGCGGGTGGGGCGGGGGCCTGGCCGCCTGGCGGCCGCTGGTGCCTGCTCCCATGCGCGGCGGCCGGACGTGTCCGCGAGCGGCCAGACCGCTCCAGTGTTGTCGGCAGAGCATTGGGATCATGCGCTTTCAGGCCGGACCTCGGGGTTGCCGACGGCCTTTGGGGCGCACTCGTACGCCCTACCCCTTGCGGGTGCGTGGGCGCCCCCCGATGTCGGCAGCGCGGTCGCATTCAACCCGCCCTACCCCCTGCGGATGCCTGGGCGCACACCACCGCCCCATCACGCCCACATGCAGGAAGGGTCCGGTATTCCCGTGCCCGGAAGCGGGGTCATCTGCTGCGCCGCCTCACCGTCTACAACGCCACCTCACCGTTTGCAACGCCACTTCGGGGTTAACAACGCCTGTTAACGGCCTGCTGAAGGGCTCTGAGGTATACAGCAGGCCGTTAAGTAGCGTTGTTAACGTCTAACCGACGTAGCAAGCGCCCCCGCGCGCGCTCGACTCCGCACACTCGACCCCGCACGCAAGCACGCGGGTGAGCCAGCTCATGCTCACGCACGCTAGCGAGCCCGCTCACGCTCGCGGCTGGCTCCCACTGGACTCCTGCGGGCCGCGGGGTGAGCTTCAGGAGCTGGTTGACCTGCTGCGTGTCAGCGCCCGCCAGGCGAACTCGTGCTCCAGGGCGTACATGTATGCCCGCTGGGCGCTGGTAGACGCACGGCCGTGCCCGCCCTCGCTGTTCTCGAAAAAGGTGACGTCCTGCCCCAGCTCCAGCATGCGGTACGCCATGGTGCGCGCATGCGCGGGGTGCACCCTGTCGTCCCGGGTGGAGGTCACCAGCAGCACCGGCGGGTAGGTGCGCCCCGGCTGAAGCAGGTGGAACGGTGAGAACTCGCGGATAAACTCCCACTGCGCCGGGTCATCCGGATTCCCGTACTCCGCCTCCCATGAGGCGCCCGCCAGCAGCCGGTGGTAGCGACGCATGTCCAGCAGGGGCACCTCGCACACCACCGCGCCCACTAGCTGCGGGTAGCGGGTGAGCATGACCCCCACTAGCAGCCCGCCATTGGAACCGCCGTGCACCGCCAGCTGCTCCGGCGTGGTAACGCCCCGCTCCACCAGAGCCTGTGCCACGGCCGCGAAGTCCTCGTAGACCCGGTGCCGGTTCTGCCTCAGTCCCGCCCGGTGCCAGGCCGGCCCATACTCGCCGCCGCCGCGGATGTTCGCCACCACGTAGGTGCCGCCGCGCTCCAGCCAGGCCCGGCCGGTCACCGGCAGGTAGCTGATGCCGAGCGAGACCTCAAAGCCGCCGTAGCCGTACAGGAGCGTCGGGGAGGGCAGCGGCTGACCGGCGTCGTCGAGCCGGGGCCGACCGATCTGGAAGTACGGCACGCGGGTGCCGTCTTCCGAGACCGCCACGTGCTGGCTGACGAGGACGCCGCCGGCGTCGAAGCGCTCGGGTGCGGACCGCAGCACCTCGACGCCGCCCAGTTCGCCGTCCGTGCCCAGTTCCCCGACCGCAAGCGTGGTGGGACGGGTGAAGGAAGAACTGCTCAGCCACAGCCGGTCCCCCTCCAGGGGGTCGACGGCGCTCGCGGACACCTGCAGCAGTGCCCGCCCCGGCCGCAGCAGCGTCGGGTCCGCCGAAGTAGCTGCCGCGTCCGGGCGGGGCTCACGCCCATCCGCGCGGGCGGGTGAGCCCGTGGGTGAGGACGCGGCTGACCCCAGGCTGTCCGGTGCGGCGCGCACAGCGCCATCGGCGAGTGCCCCCAGGCCGGGGCGGCGCCGTGACCAGGGGCCGACCCCGTCTGGTCCTGCCGGAGTGAGCACCTCCAGTGCGGTAACACAATCGTCCAGGAGCTCAAGTACCAAGTGGTGAGCGGTGATGGTGAAGCCCGACAGCGAGGTCGCCGGGGTCGGGGTGAACAGCACCGTCAGTTCCCGGGAGCCGTCCAGGAAGGCGTCGATGGGGGCGGTCAGAAGCGAGCCGGCCGGATAGGTGCAGCCCGCTTCGGCCTGCCAGTCCTCCCGCAACTCGATCAGCAGCAGGTCCCAGGCCGGAGTCACCGCCGCCGAGGCGGGTACATCCACGTGCAAGGCACCCGGTGCCACCGCCGTGTCGACGGCGGTCAGCAGGCGCTCGGCGTCTGCGGCCGGGAAAACCGGGGCGCCGTCGGGCAGCAGCCACAGCTCCTCGGTGTAGAAGTCAGGATGAGTCAGCAGCCAGGTGCGTCCCCAGAAGTCTCGGTACGCCCAGGCGCCGTTGTCCGCCGCAGCCGCGGTGAGCAGCACCTCGCCCTCGCTGGGGTCCTGCCCGCGGCGCAGACGCCGAACCTGCCGCGGGTAGCCGGCCGGCGACAGGGAGCCGACGCCGAAGTCCGTAGCCAGGAGCGCCGCGTCGCCGACCTCATCGGCCCAGGTCAGGAAGCCCTTGGACGCCTCTCGGTGGAAGCCTCCGCCGGTTACCGGGTCCACGGGCACGAAACTGCGTGTGTCCAGGTCGAACTCGCGGGTAACGTCGGCGTCGGAACCGCCGTCGGAAAGCGTCACCAGGGCGCGCCGCCCGGCTAGCGGACCGGTGCGCAGCACAGACGCCCCGTGCCACACCCAGGTGGTTCCCTCAGCCTCGCCGAGCGCATCGAGGTCCAGCAGCACGTCCCAGTCGGTGGAGCCCGCCGCTCCCGCAGCGGGAGCGCCGTCCCGGTAGGACGCCCAGGTGGTGCGCCGCCACAGCCCCCGCGGGTGGGCGGCGTCGGTCCAGAGGTTGTACAGCGCACCAGCCGCCTCACCTACCCGGGGAATCCGGTCGGGGGAGTCCAGGATCGTCTCAAGGTCGCAGCGCAGCTCGGAGAACCCCGGGGCGCCGTCGAAGGCGGCGCGGGTGGCGGCATTACGCTGCGCCACCCATGCGAGCGCCCGCGCCCCCTCGATCTCGTCGAGCCAGTCGGGGACGGGCTCAAGGCTGGACGGAGGGGATGCGGGCGCGGTAGTCACCTGACCGACTCTACGGCCGGCTGGTGCCTGAGGATGCCACTGCGTGCATCAGTCGTTGCCGATGGCCTTGTCGGCGGCGTCGCGAGCGGAGTCGATCTGGGAGTCGAACTTGCCCCCGGTGACCTTCTTGGCGGCATCCGCAGCCGTGTCGAGCACCTTGTCGGAGACCTCCTCGACCTTGTCTGAGCTGACGACGCCCTCGGCCTTCTTCTTCAGGTCATCGAGTGCCATAGTGAGTCCTTTCGTCGACCAACGGGAAGCCGGGCGGCATCCCTTCCGTGCAGTATTGCACGCGCGGTTTAGAGGGAGGCGAGTACGGCCTCGGAGACCTCCTGGGCCTGCTGCGCGGAATCGGAGACGACCACGGTCGTGATGTAGGCGTCATCGCCTTCAGAAACACTGACCGCCGAGAAGTTGTACTGCACGCCGTCATCAGAGGCGTTCATGGTGAACAGGGACGCGTCGGCGCCACTGCCGGAGGTGGTCTGCTCCAGCTCAGAAGTCTCAGCCGCGTTGAGCTCCGCCAGCGACTGCATCTTGTCCTCGGACGGCAGGGGGCCGTCATCGTCGATTCGGCTCAGCACCAGGTAGGGCGCGAAATCGCCCTCGGCGGCGGTGTCGATGCTCAAAAGTGGCCGGTCCTCCAGATCGGCGATCACCTCGTCCTCGGACATGTCCCTCGCCTTGGCGACGCGTGCCACCAGTTCTGTATCAGAGGCATTGGCGGAGGTAAGGGTCTCCCAGTCGGAGGGGACGGCCACCGAGATGCCGTACTCCGGCACCTCGACCAGCGTGAAGCCCTCCGGGACTGCTGCGCCGTCCGGGGCCTGCGCGGCGTCGGCGGAGGACTCGATGGTGACGGACTGACTGGACTCGGTGCTTGCCGGGTCGGCGGAGCCTGAGTCGGAGGAAGAGCAGGCGGCAAGCGACAGGCTCAGGGCGACGGCGGTCAGGCCGGTGGCGGCCAGGGGGACCAGACGGGGGAAGCGGGTGGAACGGGTCATGGGTGGGTCCTTTCCGGTTGGGTGGCTTGGGCGTCAAGCGTGTGGTGGACAGTGGTCGGCAACTACAAGAGCGGGAGTTGTGAGCCAGCGGGCTTGTGAGCGTCAGGAGCGCTATCGGCTGGATGACTGCGGAACAAGTGCCAGCGCAATCCGAGTCAGATGGACTCCAGGACGACGTCGGCCAGCTCCTGGGCGCGGTCGGTGGAAGTCGCCTTGATCAGGACAAAGGTGACTGAATCGGCTGGGCTGGAAGCGGTGGCGCCGCCTGCTGGGGAGGCGGCGGAGGTGGTGGCGCTTGCTATGGCGCCCGTCATGATGGCCATGAAGGCGATGTGGAAGTCCTGCCTGGACCCGCCGAGGACGCCGGAGGCCGTGTACAGGGCGGCGTCGGCTCCGGAGCCGGTGGTCCTCCGCACGTAGTCGCTGGAGTTGACCTGATCGCCTTCGGTGATCTCCGCGAGCTCCTCCTCGGGCGGCAGTCCGCCCTCGAGCTCGTATTGGGAGACCACCAGGTTCTCCGCGAAGCCGACGGCGTCCGCATCCACGCTGATCAGGTGGAAGGTCGCAGCCTGCTCACGCAGTGAGTCCACATCCTGCTTAAGTGCCTCCGCGACGGTGCGCACCAGGTCATCGTCGTCCAGCCCGTCACTGGTCAAGGTGGTCCAGTCGGCTGGCACCGCCAGGGACAGGCCCAGGGTTGGAACCTCGGTGAGGGTGTAGCCCTCGGGCGTGACCGGCTGGGGGGACGACTCGGTGCCCGGGGAGCAGGCCGTAAGGAGCGCGGATGCAGATACCGTCGCGGAAACGGAGACGGCCAGGACCAGGGCGGAGGTGAGGGCACTGCGGCGGGACGTGCGGGGCATGGGGCTCCAATCCAGGTGTGTCAGGGATGACGGGCCTTCGGTGTCTCATCGCGTTGTTGGGGTGGGGTCGTGCAGACCCCACCCCAACGATAACGAACCTGGCACTGAAATGTCACGGATCAGATCGAGTCGAGGATGGCATCGATCAGCTCCTGCGTGTGCTCGGCAGTACTGGCGGAGATGGTGATCACGGCCATGGAATCGCCGTGGTTGGCTGGCACGGCCACATAGGCGCCCTCGGTGCGGCTGGAGTCCTCGCCCGTGATGACGTAGGTCTGCACGGCGGCCTCCTGCCCGCTAGCGGTGCTGGGCGCGGTGTAGTTGACGGGGGTTGCCGTGAGGTCCGATGAGGTGATGTCGTGCTCGAGGCGGGTGTGCATGTCATCCTCGGTGGGGCGCGTGTATTGATCGTTGTAGATCACCACGCTGAGATTCGGGTTGTACCGGGTGTCACCGCTGGTATCCATGCTGAACAGGTCCATGCCCCTTAAGGAGTCGATCACCTGCTCCTCGTCCCAGCCGGTTACATTCGCGATTTCGGCGACGGCATCGGCTTGGGAGGTGTCGGACGCGTCGCCTGCCACGGTGCTCCAGTCCGCGGGAAGAGCTAGTGACAGGTCTGCGTCGGGAACCTCGGTGAGGGTGTAGCCGTCCGGAACGGTGATCTCCGCGGTCGGCTCCGAAGCTGAATCGGTGGCGGTATCCGTTAGTGGCTCGTCGGTCGAGTCGCCGCCGGACTCGGTGGTTACCTGCTGGTCGGGGGACTGGGCGGTGGTCTCTGGCTCGGACTGGCACGCGGATACGGCCAGTGCGGCTGCGGCTACCAGGCCGATGACGCCGAGTGTTTTACGTGGTGTGTGGGACATTTTGATCCTCTGCGTGTGTAGGTGTGAATGTGCTGAGAGGGATTAGATGGAGCCGATGACTGCGTCGCTCAGGTCCGTGACCCGCGTGGACGTGTGGGAGGCGACATTTATGACAACCGACTGGCCACTGTTGTCCAGGACGGCTATATATGCGCCGTGAATCGTCCTTCCCGGGTTGCTGTCCATAGTCATCGTGTAGGTGTACATGGAGGCGTCGTCTCCGCTCCCGGTTGTCACCTCGCTGAAGGCGCCGGGTTCGACGTTGACTCCCGGCTGCGTGCTGGTCACTGCGAGCGCAGCACTCAGGTCGGACTCACCCAGCAGGCTGGTGCCCGGGGTGGTTTGGACGCTGATGTTTTCGCCGGCCGTTGATGTGTTGCCGGCGTCAACGGCGAAAATGGATAACTGGTTGGACAGGGCCTGTACCGTCTCCGTGGTGTAGCCGAGGGCGGAGGCGATGGCCTCTGCCGACTCGGAGTCGGCCAGCTCCGCGCCGGTGGCTACGGTCCATGTGGAGGGAATGGCGATGGAGAGATCGGCGTCGGGAATCTCGGTGAGGGTGTAGCCGTCGGGGACGGTTGCCCCGCTGCGGGCCGAGTCGTCGGCTTCGGCGTCAGGGGCTTTGGCGGCATCGGTGGCGGCGTCGGTGTCGGTGCTGGCCGCAGCGGTGACTTGCTGCACAGGGCTCTGCGCCTCGGCTTCGGCGGAGCGGTCGGATGAGCAGGCGGACAGCGATACAGCCAGGGTCACAGTGGTCGCGGTGGCAGCGACTATGGTCGCGACGCGCGGTATACGTTTCATGGGTGCTCCAGGTTTCGGGAACATTCGAGTATTCGCGCCGCCAGGCTAGGCAGAGGACCAGGAAGCGGGAATGGGGAGGACTCCCCACTTCCGCTTGTGCGCGCTTGGGAATGCGGTGCCCTCTGGTTATGGGGGTGTTAAATGGCTTTTCGCATTTGCGGGTGCGGCGATCGTGCTCGAGGGTCGTTCTCGGGCGGATGAGGTCGTTCTCGCCGTGCTGGGGTCGTTCTCGGGCTGGCGAGGTCGTGTTCGGTCGGGCGCAGGGGGTCGTTTTGGGGCCGATGAGGTCGTATTCGGGCGTGCGAGGTCGTAGTCGACTACCCGACGCTGGCCGAATACGACCTCATTCGCCCCACACCCTCCACATCGTGGAGGGTTTCGGGCCCACGAGGACGTTTTCGCCGCGCGGAGGTCGTTCTCGGGCTGGCGAGGTCGTACTCGGTCGGGCGCAGGGGGTCGTATCGGGGCCGATGAGGTCGTATTCGGCGGATCAGCGCCTACTGGCTGCGACCCCTCGCGCGGGGCGCGGCGGGTGGGCCGCCCGGTGGCACCTGGCGTATGGCAAGTCGTGACCGGCGCTCCGACTCGGATCTGCCGTCACACAAAGTTGAGTGGAATAGACTCAAGGCTGCGTCGGTTGAGGCGTGCAGAAACTCCGGACCGCCTGTGTCCGGGCATCCACGTCAAGGAGGTCCATATGGACACTAACTTCACCACCCGCTCGCAGGAGGCGATTTCCGGAGCCATGCAGGCGGCCGCCGCCGCGGGCAACTCGCAGGTCGACTCCGCGCACCTGCTCTCCGAGCTGCTGACCCAGACCGACGGCGTTGCCGCCGGACTGCTCGCCGCCGTCGTCCCCGACGCCGCGGCCCGCCAGGCCATCGGTGCGGCCACCCGGCGCGTACTGACGTCGCTGCCGGCCAGCTCCGGCTCCTCCGTCGCCCAGCCGCAGCCCTCGCGCGCCTTCCTGGCCGCTCTGGAGGCCGCCGGCAATGAGGCCAAGCAGCTGGGAGACGAGTACGTCTCCACCGAGCACCTGCTCATCGGCCTGGCGGCCGGCAGCCCCGCGGCCGACCCCGTCGCCAAGCTTCTAGCCGACGCCGGCGCCACCGCCCCGAAGCTGCGCGAGGCCCTGCCGCAGGTGCGTGGCTCCGCCCGCGTCACCTCCCCGAACCCCGAGGGCACCTACAAGTCCCTGGAGAAGTACGGCACCGACCTGACCGAGGCGGCCCGCGAGGGCAAGCTCGACCCGGTGATCGGCCGCGACGCCGAGATCCGCAGGGTGGTGCAAGTACTGTCCCGCCGCACCAAGAACAACCCCGTGCTGATCGGCGAGCCCGGCGTTGGCAAGACCGCCGTGGTCGAGGGTCTGGCCCAGCGCATCGTCGCCGGCGACGTCCCCGACTCCCTGCGCGGCAAGCGCCTTGTGGCCCTGGACCTGTCCGGCATGGTCGCGGGCGCCAAGTACCGCGGCGAGTTCGAGGAACGCCTCAAGGCCGTACTGAAGGAGATCAAGGACTCCGACGGCGAGGTCATCACCTTCATCGACGAGCTGCACACCGTCGTCGGCGCGGGCGCCGGCTCGGAGGGCGCCATGGATGCCGGCAACATGCTCAAGCCCATGCTGGCCCGCGGTGAGCTGCGCCTGGTCGGCGCCACCACGCTGGACGAGTACCGCGAGCACGTGGAGAAGGACCCCGCCCTGGAGCGCCGCTTCCAGCAGGTGTACGTGGGTGAGCCCTCCGTGGATGACACGGTCGCGATCCTGCGCGGAATCGCCCCCAAGTACGAGGCCCACCACCAGGTCACCATTTCCGACGGCGCGCTCGTAGCCGCCGCCACCCTCTCCGACCGCTACATCTCCGGCCGGCAGCTGCCCGACAAGGCCATCGACCTGATCGATGAGGCCGCCTCCCGCCTGCGCATGGAGCTGGACTCCTCGCCGGTGGAGATCGACGAGCTGCGTCGCCGCGTGGACCGCATGCGCATGGAGGAGTCCTACCTGGCCGACTCCCTGGAGGGGGGCGACCGTGCCGACCCCGCCGCCGTCGACCGGCTGGAGCGGCTGCGCGCCGAGCTGGCTGACGCCTCCGAGAAGCTGACCGCGCTCAATGCCCGCTGGGAGGCGGAGAAGGCCGGTCACAACAAGGTTGGTGAACTGCGCGCACAGCTGGACGAACTGCGCACCAAGGCGGACCTGGCCGAGCGCGAGGGCCGCTTCGAGGAGGCCGGGCGCCTGCGCTACGGCGAGATGCCCGCCCTGGAGAAGCAGATCCGCGACGCCGAGGCGGCCGACACCACCGTGGTCGGCCCGGACGGCGTCGAGCGCGAGGGCGTCGGCCCGGAGCCGATGATCGCGGAGAAGGTCGGCCCCACCGAGATCGCCGAGGTTATCTCCGCCTGGACCGGCATCCCGGTCGGCAAGCTGATGCAGGGCGAGCAGGCCAAGCTGCTGCGCATGGAGGAGGTCATCGGGGAACGGCTGATCGGCCAGAAGGCGGCCGTCACCGCCGTCGCCGACGCCGTGCGCCGCTCCCGCGCGGGCGTGTCCGACCCCGACCGGCCCACCGGCTCCTTCCTGTTCCTCGGACCCACGGGCGTGGGCAAGACCGAGCTGGCCAAGGCCCTGGCTGACTTCCTGTTCGACGACGAGCGCGCCATTGTGCGCATCGACATGTCCGAGTACTCCGAGAAGCACGCGGTGGCCCGGCTGGTCGGGGCGCCTCCGGGGTACGTCGGCTACGAGGAGGGCGGCCAGCTCACCGAGGCCGTGCGGCGCCGCCCCTACTCGGTGGTGCTGCTGGACGAGGTGGAGAAGGCCCACCCCGAGGTCTTCGACATCCTGCTGCAGGTGCTCGACGACGGCCGCCTGACCGACGGCCAGGGCCGCACCGTCGACTTCCGCAACACCATCCTCGTGCTCACCTCGAACCTGGGCAGCCAGTTCCTCATCGACCCGCTGCTGTCCCCGGATGAGAAGCGTGAATCGGTGATGACCGCGGTGCGCAGCGCCTTCAAGCCGGAGTTCCTCAACCGGCTTGACGACACCCTGATCTTCGACGCGCTCACCAAGGAGGAGCTCGGCAAGATCGTCGACATCCAGCTGGCCCGCATGTCCGAGCGGCTGCAGGGGCGCCGCCTCACGCTTACGGTTACCGACGCCGCCCGGGAGTGGCTGGCCGACGAGGGCTACGACCCCTCCTTCGGTGCCCGGCCGCTGCGCCGCCTGGTGCAGCGGGAGATCGGCGACCGACTGGCCAAGATGCTGCTGGCCGGCGAGGTGCTCGATGGCCAGGAGGTAGTCGTCGATGTCAGTCCCGAGGGCGTGCTCGCCGGCCTGGCGCTGACCGCCCGCGGGGAGGCCTGGGCGCCGTCGGCCGCCACGCCTATGGGCTGAGCGGGCGCCCGGGCGGGGCTGCCCGCGCAGGGACGCGCCGCCCGGGCCCGCCGGGCATCGGTGCCAGAATAGGGGCATGTCTGGTATCTCGGCCCATGATCCTGCTGCTCCCGGCGCAGGCGCCTCCACCGGTGGGCGCTGGCGCGGCCCCGGCCGCCCGCCGGCCGGAAGCGAGGACAAGCGTGAACGGATCCTCAACGAGGCCGTGGCCCTGTTCGGCGCTCACGGATACGCGGGTACCTCCCTCGCGGACATCGCCGCGGCCGCTGAGATCTCCAAGGCCGGGCTGCTGCACCACTTCTCCTCCAAGGAGGCGTTGTTCGCCCAGGTGCTGGAGCGGCGTGATCGGGAGGACCGCGCGAGCCTGCTGGGTGATGACCGGTTCAAGGACGATCCGTGGGCGCTGCTGGACGCGTTTGCCGCCCTGGTTGAGCACAACACCCAGCACCGCGACCTGGTGGCGATATACACCGCGACGACGCCCGCGGTGCTGGCCACCGCGCACCCCGCACACACCTGGCTGGCCCACCACTTGGCGGAATCCATTGCCCAGATCGAGGAGAGCCTGGAGCGGGGCAAGGCCTCTGGGGTGGTGCGCCCCGAGGCGCCCTCGCGGCTGATCGCGCGCTCGGTTGTGGCGCTCAGTGACGGGCTGCAGATCCAGTGGCTGTGCGCCACCACGCCTGACACGGCCGCGGCGACGAACGTCGGCACCGGGATGGTGGATGAAATGCGCCTGTACGTGGCCGACCTCAAGCAGCGCTGGCGCATCGACTGATTCCCCCTCCCCACCGGCACCGCGGCACCCCGCCGGGATCGGTTGATATGACCAGCGCTTCCGGCATGATCAGTCCCACCAACACACGCGAATCCGCTCGGTGGGCCAGCCGATGTCCTCGAGTTCACGGTCGGGAAGTGGCAGCACTTGGTCGGGGGCCATTGCCTCGGGAAACCAGCTGCGGACCTGCTCGGGCCGGACATCGGTGACGACCATGACCTCCTCGGCGAACGGCCAGTCCGGGTCGTCAAACATGGAGATCGCCACCCGCACGTCGTCAACGTCGTCCCGGGAGAGAAGCTTCTCAAGGACGGCGCATACCTGCTGGGGGTCGGGCATGTCCTGCGGCTCGCCGTCGAGCACCACATTGGCCATGACGCTGCCGGTGACGTGGTTGCCTTCGAAGAACTCCTCCAACGTCAGCAGCGGCGTGGGACGGTACACGCCGGCGTCCGCGTCCCAGAAGGGGGCGATGCGGGCGGTGATCCGCTCAAGTGGTGTCGTCATGTCTCGACCCTACTTCGCTACGATGGTCGGCAATCCCGGGTCGGGACGTATCGTTCGTGTGTGACCGCGCGCCAGCCAGACCAGCCGTCTTCGCCGACCCCGCATGTGAACGGTTCGGTTGACGATGCTGAATTGGAGCGTCTGCACGCCGAGGCCTTCGGGTTGGAGGCCGAAGTCCCACCACCCCCGTGGGCGGCACGGCTTCGAGAACACAGCCTCTTCTGGGTCACCACCCGTGTGGAGACCACGCTCGTCGGCTTCGTCAATGTACTCGGCGACGGCGGGCTCCATGCGATCTTGATGGACACCTGCGTCAGTCCGAGACACCAGGGGCTTGGAATCGGTACTCGGATGGTGGAAGTCGCCGCTCAGGAGGCGCGCCGCCGGGGATGCCGATGGCTGCACGTGGACTACGACCCGCCACTGGCCTCGTTCTACGAAACTGGTTGTGGGATGTCTGCGACGTCGGCGGCACTGCTTGACCTGGGATCGGCGGACAAGGCCGCGCCGGTTTAGCTGCTCGGCTGGAGTTCAACGAGCTTCTCGGAAGCCTCCCGGTTATGGGGCTCTTCCGATTTGTGGGTGCTGGTGGGTGGTGTGCTCCTCGGGCGTCCCCGTCGTGGGGGTGGAGTGTCCGGATTCGGCACAAAGGCCGTTGGCGACCGCTGGGGCCGTGTCTGACAACCGCATGATTTCAACGTTCTGTCCGTGGTCGTCGGTGACGTCGGAGTCGTTTATGCCGATTCTGGACACTTCGGTCCGCCGCGCGCGGGACTCGGCGCCCGGTGCGCCGGCCGACGGCGGTGAGGCCGGCCGGGACCGGCGCCCGCACCCTCCCGGGCCCCTACTTGGCCCACTCGGCCCGCGTCCCTCCAGTTGGAACGCGTTCCTGCGGTCGGAAGCGCGTCGGGGGCGATCCAAGTGCCGGAACACGGTCCAAGCCGACGAGGTCGGCGACGCGTCCCCCACGACACGCCCGAACCGCGCACGCATTAGTGCCGGCAACCCCGCAATGCGGAGCCACGGCCGTATCCGGACCGGCGTTCGCTGCGCGGGGCGCCCTGTTGTTTATAACCGACCCTGATTGTGTCCGCGGCCCCGATAGCGCCTGCTTCATCGGCGTGTTGATAACCCTCGATACCCGATAACTCGTGTTCGCAGGAGCTCGGAGAATAAAGGAGGCCCCGCGCCATCGGCGCGGGGCCTCGGTCGGATTTGGGGGCGCGGTCCCTGAAACGCGTCAACCCCAAACGCACCGGCACGTCGTCAGAGTCCCTGAACCTCCTCGATGCCGCGAGCGTTCCGACGCGTCCAATCATAGGACGTCCCGTCAGGTTAATCCATCCCAAGAATCCCGGAATTCCGCGGGAGTCCTGTTACGGATGGGTTGCGTTTATGCGGGATACCCCCGAATCCGCAAGTCAGTTGCGGTACCGCAAGCCGCGTAGGCCTGCTCCCGCAACCACAGCGGTCAGCGCCATGACCAGGACAAGCGGCGCGGACGCACCCGTGCGCGCCAGCGAGCCCGGGGCGCCCTGGCCCGCAGCCGGAGCCGACGGCGACGCCGTCGGCTTAGCGGCACCTGCGCCGCCCGTGGTGGGGGAGGCTGCTGACGGGAGAGCGGCTCCTGCCGTCGGCGCAGGCGTCGGTGGCGCCGTCGGGGCGGGCGCCGCTGTAGCCGTATCCGTCGGGGCGGCCGTCGCCGTAGCCGTCGGCGCGGGTGTCGGGGCGGCGTCGCGGTAGTCCGACAGCTGGTTGATGCGCAGCTGCACCGCCGTGGCCGCACCTCCGTCCGCGAACAGGGACACCCCGACCGCCTCGGCCTGCGGGTAGACGGCATCGGTAATGGTGACCGCGCCATCGGCAGCGAATACCTCAACCGAGGAGGCGTCCACCAGTACCCGCAGCGGCACCAGGCCGTCCGCGTCGGGCGAGACGCCCACGCGCTCGACGCTCGGGAAGGCCGCCGAGAAGTCGGTGGCGCCGGAGGCGGTGCGGTCCAGGTAGACCTCGCCGGCCTCGGCGTCATAGCCGATGACGGTGCCCTGCCCGTCGGCCGCGTGCACGACGATGCCGCTGGTGGCGGCAGCACCCGGATCCAGAGTGAGGGAGATGTCCAGGGCGGCGCCCTGCGCGGCCTCGTCAAGGGCGGTGGCGCCCTCCGGGATCGCGGTGCCGTCCAGCACCACCGCGTCACCGGTGTACAGGGACTCGATACCGGGCACGGGCGCGGCACTCAGCCGGGCGGCGCCGTCCAGCGTGCGCAGTTCAAGCCGCCGCGGCATGGTCATCGCCGTGCGCCACGAGGTTGTGGGAATCGCGTTCACATAGTCCCAGTTGGACATCCAGGCGACCGTGTACCGCTCGCCATCCGGCGCACCGTTCCAGGTGACGGCCGCGTAGTAGTCGCGCCCGTAATCGAGGTACGGCATGGCCTGCGTCTGGCTGAAGCCGGCCGTATCCGACTGGACGATCGTGTCCACCAGCAGGTGGCCCCACTCCGAGGTCTGGTTGTTGTCCTCAATCACCAGGGTGGCCTCCCGGCCCCGCCACTGACGCAGGTCCAGGCTGGTCCAGTCCAGGGTGCCGGACTGCGGGCCGGTGGCCGAGGCCACCACCTCGCCGTCCACCACCACATTGACGGAGGTGTTGTTGGGGATAGTGGTGGCGGCGCGGTCGGACAACCGCACCTCGTCCAGCAGGATGTGGCCCCAGCCGGAGGTGTTGTCATCAATCACGTGCAGCGTGGCGGTGGTGCCGCGCAGGTCGGACACGTCCCAGCTCTGCCAGTTGAGCTCCTCCAGGTTGCGGCCGGTGGCTGTGCGAACCACCTGGCCGTCCACCAGCAGCTGCACCACGGTGGCGCCGCCGCCATCCGCCTCCGGGTGGTTGCCGCCGCCGATGAGCAGGTTCACGTAGTCGGCGTCAATGGTGAACTCCGGGGACGTGGCCGTGCCGGTGGACGCATCGGTGCCCTGGCCGGTGCCGACGTCGTAGAAGGAGTTGAGCACGCCCGTGCCCCGCATGTTGATCAGCTCCTGCTGCCCGGGCGCGGTGCCGGCCAGCGGGGCGTCACCGAAGGCGTTGCCGGTCACGGTCCACCCCTCCCAGTCGCCGGCGTCGAAGCCGGTCAGCAGTCTCCCGCCGCTGTCGTCCGCGGTGGCTGTGGCGTCATAGGGGTGGTTGCCGCCGCCGATCAGCAGATTCAGGTAGTCCTGCTCAATGGTGAAGGGGGAGGAGGTGAGTGTGCCGGTGTCCGCATCCCCCGCGCCCCAGGAGTCCGCGTAGTAGGAGCCGACGTGCCCGGTGGCGTCCCCGGATGCCGGGGCCTGGCCGAAGGCGGTGCCGGTGGTGGTCCAGCCGGCGTAGGTGCCCGACTCCCAGTCCTCCAGGACGGTTCCCTCGCCGGTGTAGCTGGGCAGCGCGTCCGCGGTGAAGGTGGTGCCGTCCCAGTCCCCGGTGAAGTACCGGCCCATGCCGGCCACGCTCAGCGACAGCACCCACTTGACGTTGTTCGGGTCGCCGTCCAGCGCCATGGGGAACAGGTCGGGGCACTCCCACACGGCACTCGTGTCGCCCATGGGACCGAAGGTGGACTGCCGGGTCCAGTCGATCAGGTTGTCCGAGGAGTAGAAGGCCACCTGGTGGTCGGCGGACAGGGCCACCACCATCGTCCACCGCCCGGCGCCCTCGTCCCAGAACACCTTGGGGTCGCGGAACTCGGTGGAGCCGATGTCCAGCACCGGGTCGCCGCCGTTGTAGGTGGTCCAGGTACGGCCCTTATCGGTGGAGTAGGCCAGCGACTGGGACTGGTTGCCGTTGTGGTTGTCGGCGCGCGTCCACACCGCCACCAGGGGCGGGTTGTCGGCGGTGCCCAGGCCGGAGGTGTTGTGCTCGTCGTAGACGGCCGAGCCGGAGAACACCCCGTAGTCCTCGGTGTAGGGGATGGCTACGTCGAGCTCCTCCCAGTGCACCAGGTCGGTGGATACCGCGTGTCCCCAGGACATGTTGCCCCACTGGGAGCCCTCCGGGTTGTACTGGTAGAACATGTGGTACTCGCCGTCCACGTACACCAGGCCGTTGGGGTCGTTCATCCAGTTGATCTCGGGCGTGTAGTGGGCCAGGGGCCGCCAGGGATCGGCGGCTGCGGAGCCCGCGGGCTCCGCGGCGGCGCCGACGGCGGGCAGGCAGGCTCCCGCGCCGACGGCGGCGAGCGCCAGTGCCGCGGTGACGGCGGCGGGCCGCAGCGCGCGTTGTAATCGTGTAGCGATATGCATGTGCATCTCCTTCGATGCGATTCAGGGTGGGGGTACAGCGGTCCGGCCGTCTCCGGGCCGCGTAGAAACACTATGGCGAACAAAACGATTTGACAAGAGTTGTCGTCCCGGCTGTGCCAGGATCGGGCCATGAGTAACCCGGAGCACACCGACACCACCGGACCAGCCGCGCCCCGCGCACAGGCGCACTCCGACCTGGTCTTCCACTCCGCCTACGACCAGGGCTTCGCGCGCGTGGCCGCCGTGACCCTGCCGGTTGTGCTCGGGGACCCCCGGGCCAACGCGGACGCAGTCATCGCCCAGGCCCGCGCGCTCGCGGACGACGGCGTCGCCGTGGCGGCCTTCCCCGAGCTCACCCTGACCGGCTACTCCATCGACGACCTGCTGCTGGACGAGCTGCTGCTGCGCAACGTGCTGGCGGCCATCGAGGCCATCCGGGTGGCCAGCGCCGAGCTGCTGCCCGCGCTCGTAGTCGGGGCGCCCCTGCGCGTGGGCGACCGGCTGCTCAACTGCGCCGTCGTCATCCAGGGCGGGGTGGTACGCGGCGTCGCCCCCAAGTCCTACGTGCCCAGTTACCGGGAGTTCTACGAGTCCCGCCACTTCGCCTCCGGGGCCGACGGCCTGCCCCCCACCGTCCGCCTTCCCGGCGTCGGCCCCGATCCCGACGGCGCCAGCGCGCCGCTCGGGGCGAGGCTGCTGTTCGACGTCGAGGACGTGCCTGGCCTGGTCTTCCACGCCGAGGTCTGCGAGGACATGTGGGTGCCCGTGCCGCCGTCCTCGCTCGCGGCCCTGGCCGGCGCCACGGTGCTGGTCAACCTCTCCGGCTCCCCGGTCACCGTGGGCCGTGCCGACCAGCGGCGGCTACTGGCGCGCGCCTCTTCCGCCCGGGGGCTGGCCGCCTACGTGTACGCCGCCGCCGGGGCGGGGGAGTCCTCCACGGACCTGGCCTGGGACGGCCAGACCTTCGTGTATGAGAACGGCGCCCTGCTGGGCAGGACCGAGCGGTTCCCGGACGGGGCCCGCGCGACCGTCGTCGACGTCGACATCGAGGGCCTGCGCGCCGAGCGCCTGCGCCAGGGCACCTTTGACGACAACCGTCGCCGACTCGCCGGGCAGCGCGCCCCCCAGGATGGGGGCAGTCCCGAGGGATTCCAGACGGTGGTGATCCCCCGCGCCGCGCTCGCGGTGCCGCGCACCGACATCGGGCTGCGGCGCGACGTCGACCGCTTCCCCTTCGTTCCCAACGATCCGCAGCGCCTGGCCCAGGACTGCTACGAGGCCTACAACATCCAGGTGGCGGCCCTGGTGCAGCGGCTGACCGCCATCGGCAACCCCAGGCTCATCATCGGGGTGTCCGGCGGACTGGACTCCACGCACGCCCTCATCGTCGCCGCCCGTGCCATGGACCGGCTGGGCCGGCCGCGCACGGACATTCATGCCATCACCATGCCCGGCTTTGCCACCTCCGCCGCCACCAAGCACAACGCACTCGCCCTGGCCGAGGCGCTGGGGTGCCACGTGGAGGAGCTCGACATCCGGCCGGTGGCAGAGCAGATGCTGGCCGCCATGGACCACCCCTACGGGCGCGGCGAGCGCGGCCGCGAGGTTTACGACGTCACCTTCGAGAACGTGCAGGCCGGGCTGCGCACGGACTTCCTGTTCCGCATCGCGGGAGCCCGTGGCGGCATTGTGCTGGGCACCGGAGACCTGTCCGAGCTGGCGCTGGGCTGGTGCACCTTCGGAGTGGGTGACCAGATGGCGCACTACGGCGTCAATGCGGGCGTGCCCAAGACACTCATCCAGCACCTGATCCGCTGGGTGGTGGCCGAGCGGATCTTCTCCGACGCCGCCTCCGAGGTGCTGCTGGCCGTGCTGAACACCGAGATCAGCCCCGAGCTGGTGCCCGCCACGGAGGGTGAGCCCATCCAGTCCACGCAGGCACGCATTGGCCCCTACGCGCTGCAGGACTTCACCTTGTGGCACGTGCTGCGCCATGGTGCGCGTCCGTCCCGCATTGCGTTCCTGGCGGAGAAGGCCTGGGCGGACCCGGCGGTGGGGCAGTGGCCGGCCGGCCTGCCGGAGGAGGAGAAGGTCGCCTACACGCTCGCCGACATCCGCAAGTGGGAGCTGGTCTTCTTCCGGCGCTTCTTCGCCAATCAGTTCAAGCGCTCCACGCTGCCCAACGGGCCGAAGGTGGTTGCCGGCGGCACGCTCTCCCCGCGCGGAGACTGGCGGATGCCCTCCGATGCGGATGCCGCCGCCTGGCTCGATGAAATTGAGCGCAACGTTCCAGAGATCTAAGGCCGTATGGGTGCTACTGTGTGCCTCGTCATAGACCGTCGTCAGTTCAAACGATTTGGCATATGCTTCAGCCAATCGGGGACGCGGCGCCGCGGCTATGACGTCCCCACAAACCGATAGGCACCGCGCTGCGGTGCGTAACTGGCAGGAGCCCGCCGTTGCAGTCATCTGTTGCAGTAATCGTGGCGGCCCACGGTCACCTGGCGGAGGGGTTGCTCAACTCCGCCGCCATGATCGCCGGTCCGCAGGACGACGTCATCCCCATCAGCTTCGATCCCGGTGAAGGGCCGGAGGACCTGTTGGCCAAGTACGCCGACGCCGTGGACTCCTCCGCCTCGGGCCAGTACCTCATCCTCGTGGACCTGCTCGGGGCAGCCCCTACAACGCTGCCGCCCGCTTCGCAGCGGCCCGTGAAGACGCCGACGTCGTTACCGGCGTGAACCTGCCCATGCTCATCGAGGTCCTCGGCCGCCGCCTGGCCGGCGGTGACCTGGCCGAGCTGGTTGAGGTCGCCAAGACCTCCGGCGCCGGCGGCGTCAAGGTCCTATCCGAGATCTTCACCCCACCCACCAACACCGATTCCGACGACGACGAAGGAGACGAGCTCTGATGGACATCAAGCTCCTGCGCATCGATTCCCGCCTGGTCCACGGCCAGGTCGCCAACAACTGGGCCGGCTCCCTGGGTGCCGAGGCCATCCTCGCCGTCTCCGACGGCGCCGCCAACGACGAGCTGCGCAAGACGCTGATGCTCCAGACCGGCGGCGGCAAGGTCAAGGTCCACGTGCTGACCGTGGCCAAGGCGGCCCGCGTGTACAAGAACCCCAAGTACGAGAACCTCAAGGCCGTGATCGTCGTGGAGACCCCGGCGGACATCGTGCGCCTGCTCGACCTGGGCATCCAGGCCGATGAGGTCAACGTCGGCGGCATGACCTTCAAGCAGGGCACCAAGGCCCTGTCGCAGGCCGTCTACGTCTCCGATGACGACGTCAAGGCCTTCCAGGAGATCGACTCCCGCGGCATCACCCAGTACATCCAGCAGGTTCCCTCCTCCGGCCGCGCCGGCCTGATGGAGACGCTGAAGTCCAAGGGCTTTGTCGCCTGACCCCACCCCTATCCATCCCCACCAGGAAGCACTCTCATGCATGACATCGGTGCTGTCCAGATCATCCTCGTGACCCTCGTGGCCTTCCTCGCCGGTTGCGACTCCGTTCTGGACGAACGCATGTTCTACCGACCCATCGTCGCCTGTACCCTCACCGGGCTCGCCCTGGGCGACCCGACCACCGGCATCATGGTTGGCGGCAGCCTTGAGCTGGTCAGCCTCGGCTGGATGAACGTTGGTGCCGCCATGGCGCCCGACGCGGCGCTGGCCTCCACCGTCTCCACCGTCATCGCCATCGCCGGCGGGCAGAGCCACGAGGAGGCGATCGCCGTCGCCGTGCCCCTGGCCGTCGCCGGCCAGGCCCTGACCATCTTCGTGCGTACCGTCAACGTGTTCTTTGCCCACCAGGCCGACCGCTTCGCGGAGGACGGCAATATGCGGGGCATTCAGATCATGCACTTCATCGCGCTGTCCCTCCAGGGCCTGCGCGTGGCCATCCCCACCGCCGCCGTCGCGGTGGTGGCCTCGGGCGACGCCGTGCAGCGCGCGCTGGGGATGATCCCCGACGTCGTCACCCAGGGCCTGCAGATCGCGGGCGGGTTCATCGTCGTCGTCGGTTACGCCATGGTCATCAACATGATGCGCGCCCGCAAGCTGATGCCGTTCTTCTTCATCGGCTTCATCGTGGCCCAGTCCATGACCACCCTGGACACCGGCATCACCCTGGTGGCACTGGGCATCATGGGTATCTGCCTGGCCTTCATCTACGTGCAGCTCAACCCCGACTTCCACGAGTCGGTCCAGTTGCCGCGTCCCGCCCCTGTTGCCGCCGGCGCGGGTGGTCTGGACGACGACCTGGATGACGATCTCGATGACGAGCTCGACTGAGCGCGGCAAGGAACTGGGAAGGAAACAAGACCATGTCTACACAAACTGACGCCGCTCCCGCCACCGAGCGCATGCTCACCAACCGCGACTTGCGGAGCATGTACTGGCGCTCCACGTTCCTGCTGGGCTCCTTCAACTTCGAGCGCATGCAGGCCATGGGCTTCTGCATCACCCTCATGCCGGCGATCCGGAAGTTCTACCCCTCCAACAAGACCGAGCAGGCGGCCGCCCTCAAGCGCCACCTGGAGTTCTACAACACCCACCCCTGGATCTCCTCGGTGGTCTTTGGCGTCACCGCCGCCATGGAGGAGCAGCGCGCCAAGGGTGAGGACATCGGTGATGACACCATCACCAACGTCAAGGTCGGCCTCATGGGGCCGCTCGCGGGCGTCGGCGACCCCATCTTCTGGGGGACCGTCCGCCCGGTGCTGGGGGCGCTGGGCGCCTCCCTGGCGCTTACGGGCTCCTGGCTCGGCCCGATCGTCTACTTCCTGGGCATCAATATCATCCGCATCCTGGTGCGCTGGTACGGCCTGAAGTGGGGCTATGAGCGCGGCACGGCGATGGTGACGGAGGTCGGCGGCGGCCAGCTCAAGCGCATCACGCAGATCGCCGCTATCACCGGTCTGTTCGTCATGGGTGCCCTGGTGGCCAAGTGGACGACGATCAACTTCCCGGGGTGATCTCCTCGGTGACCGCCGACGACGGCACCGTCACCCAGACCACCCTGCAGGACATCCTCGATCAGCTGCTGCCCGGCGTGGCGGCGCTGGGGCTGACCTTCGTGTGCATGTGGCTGCTGAATAAGAAGGTCAACGCCCTGTGGATCATCCTGGGCATGTTCGTCATCGGCATCTTCGGGGCCTGGACCGGCTGGCTCGGCCTGTAGCCCCAATCGCCCCACCCACCCCACCCACCGAGATCGGTCGTTATTACCGTCGAGATCGGTTGTTGTTACCGTCGAGGTCGGTCGAAGTTGCACACTTCGGCCGACCTCGACGTCTTGTGCGTGACGGGGTTGCTCCGGGCTGATGGCGCTGGTGGACTACGCCACCGGCCGGGACGGACCGTCGCCCGGGCCCGCGAGGGCCTGAGGCTGGCCGAGCGCCGCTGCCGCCACCCTGTGCCTGCATGACAAGGCGGAATATGGTGGCGTAGACCACAGCGGTGCGACGTCGCGCATATTGCGTCACCGTGTGCGGCACCTTAGCCTTAGGTCCGCCTAAGGACGCGGATGCTCACAAGTAGGCCCGTGTCTTTCGTGAGACAATTCGACGACAGAAAGAGTTGCGCCATGACTGCTGGAACTGCCGCCGGTACCGGTCTTATCGAATCCTTTGCGCGACGTGTCACCGCCCTGGACCGCTTGGCTATGACGCTGCTTCGCGTCGGCGTCATCATCGTCTTTGTGTGGATCGGCGCATTGAAGTGGTTTAAGTACGAGGCGGACGGAATCATCCCGTTCGTCGCTAACTCTCCCTTCATGCGGTGGATGATCGGTGACCCCGACGGCTACAAGGCCCACATGAACGCCGAGGGCGTGCTCAATGCGACCAACCGTGCCTGGCACGAGGCCAACGCGACCTACCCGGTGGCCATCTTCGTCGGTGTCACGATCGTCGGCATCGGCCTGCTGCTGGCGGCGCACTGGATGCGCCCCGAGCTGGGGATGCTTGGCGCGCTGGGGGTCATTGGATTCTCCTTCATCACGTTGTCGTTCCTGGTTACCACGCCGGAGACATGGGTGTCCGCACCTGCTGAGGGGGTGGCCGACGCCGACCTCGGCTTCCCCTACCTGTCGGCGCGCGGGCGCCTGGTGGTCAAGGACTGCATCCAGATGGGGGCCGGCTTCGTGCTCCTGGTCGACTCGGCCCGGGCCACCCTCAGGCGTCGTGAGGCCAGTAGGGCCCGGGCGGAGTCGGATGATGTCCGGCTCCGGGACGAGGTCGCGGCCTGACACGCACGCCCGCGCAAACGCACCGGAAGCCATTGACGCGCTGGAAACTGGCAAGTGATTTTGGTGACTGTGCCCTGATTTCAGTTGGGTCGCGTGACCGAGTTGTAAGTGGTTGGTGATCCGATTACCGTGGCGGCGTGATTGTTTGGACTGGTGGTGGTGTCCTGGCGCTGCTGTTCTGGGGTCTTGGTGTGGGAGCCGGTTCCGCGGCGGCCTCGGCCCTGGGAGGCAGTGACTCGACCCAGACGATGTGCATCGGGATCGCTTGCCTGTTCTTCGGCTTCGCTAGCTACTTGGTGGGTAAGTGGTTCAATATCACCCGGCCCAGTCGGCAGGCGGAACAGCGCCTTGCCGACTACCAGCAGGAGTTGTTGGGTCGGGTGCAGGCCGGCGCCTTCCAAGCCGCACCGGGCGTGCCGGCTCCGCGCAGCGTAGAGGAGGCCCAGCAGCAGGTTGGCTCCCTGGTGGAACGGGAGCGCGCCCGCCTCCAGCGTGGCCTGCGCAACCGTCACACCATGTTCTGGATTCCGATGCAGTACTGGGGCATGCTCCAGGTCATCGGCGGCGGCGTAATGATCGTGGTGGCGATTACTCGCGTCGCCTCCTGAAACGAGGATTCAAGCAGCTTCTGCTGCCGGTAGTTCTACGCGCTTCGGGGGTGCAGTCAGTAAGCTGTAACCCAGCACATACCTCGGCCCGGCAGGAGAAGCAGTGCGCCAACTCATCGCTACCGACCTGGACGGCACGGTCCTGTTTGACCGGCGCGTCAGCTCCGCGGACCTGGACGCCATGCAGCGCTGGCGGGATGTCGGCAACCTGCTGGTGGTGGACACCGGCAAGTCCGTCTTCGCGACCCGTCACACCCTGACGCCCCTGGGCCTGGAGTTCGACTACGCCGTCACCTTCACTGGCGCCGTCCTGATCGACGGCGAATACCGGGTCCTGTCCGCCCGCTACCTGCCCGACGGCGTCGCGCACGAGATTGCCAGCTTCCTGCAGGGCATCGACGGGCTCACCGTCTTCGGCACCACCATGGAGGCCGACCACATCCTGTCCGATACCTACCATGAGACCTCCCCGATCCTGGAGATCTTCCGGCCCATGGCGGTGGAGGAGATGCCGGGTCACCGGTTCATCGGCGTGCCCATGCGGGTACGCGACGACGCCGTGCGGGAGCGCATCGTCGCCGACCTCACCGCCCGCTGGCCGGATCAGATCGAGGTGGTCCGCAATCAGGAGTTCCTCGACGTCATCCCCGCCGGTGCCACCAAGGGTGCCGGCCTGAGCGACCTGGTTGACTCACTCACCAGCGCCGACGGGCCGCTGGCCGGCGAGCGGATCGAGACCTGGAGCGTCGGCGATTCCTGGAACGACATCTCCATGCACGCGGTTGCCGACCACGCCATCTGCCTGCCCTGGTCCCCGCCCGACGTCGTCGCCGCCTGCGAGCGCTCGGTGGGCTCCATGGCCGAGCTCATCGACGAGCTGCTTGAGGGGGCAGCGCGATGAGCGGCGTCGGCGGGCGGGTACGCGACTGGTTCAACGGGGGAGACCCGGACGGGCGGGCCAAGCTCCGCGCCTGGGCGCGCGGCCACGACGGCCGCTCCGAGGGCTACACCTACGGCATGATGGGGCCCGCCATCGGGCTATCCGTCCTGGCAGCCCTGCTTTACGGACCGACTCAGGGCTACGGCAGCATTGTGGCGCTGGTGCTGGCGATCTTCCTGCTGCTGGGCAGACAGATGATCGAGCGGCAGGTCGCACGGGACGCATCCGATCTACGTGAGGCGGAGCGCCAGTACGGGCGTACCCGCAATCCCGAGTACCTGGAGTTCACCCGGCTGCGCGCCGGCGGCCTGCTGGAGGACAACAAGATGCTCACCGCGGACACGCGCGCCTGGCTGACTAGGCGCATCGAGTGGGCGCAGGCTGAGCAGGACAAGCGGGCCAAGCGGGATCGACGCAAGGGCCGCGGTCGGCGCAGCTCTGGAGGCGAGTAGTGAACCACGTCGGCCGCTACGTGCGCGGCGTCCTGTGGGACATGGATGGCACGCTCATCAACTCTCAGCACTTCTGGGATGACGCCTTCCGCCGCCGCTGCGAGGCCGCCGGCGGTACCGTCACCGAAGCGCAGGTGGCCGCCCTGGAGGGAGCCTCGATTCGCCGTACTCGTGAGCTGATTGCTGCTACTGGGGCGGCTTCCGATCCTGACGACCCGGCGGCCGAGGCGATTTTCGCCGCCATGGCTGCCGACGTGGAGGCCGCCGTCAAGGCCTCCCCGCCGCTGGTCCCGGGTGCCCGGGAGATCACCCAGACGCTGCTAGAGGTCGGGTTGGCGCAGGTGATCGTCACCCAGTCCCCGCGCCCCATCGTCGAGGCGGTCGCCCACGCGCTCGGGGACGTGTTCGCCGGCCTGATAACTGGCGACGACGGCCTGCCCGGCAAGCCCGACCAGGCGCCCTACGCCGCCGGCATGCGCCTGCTGGGGCTGAGCGCGGACCAGTGCGTCGTCGTCGAGGACTCCGCCACCGGCGCCGCCTCCGCCCGCGCCAACGACCTGCGGGTGATCCAGATCGGCGGGCACAAGCACTTCCCGGCCGATCCCGGGCTCGTCGTCGTCCCGGACCTGAAGGCCGTCACGCCGCACCTGCTGCTGTGGGCCGAGCCCTGAGCGCCGCCGCGCCCCGGACCGACCGCGGGGTCACTCCCCGGAGAAGCGGTACACGTTCGTCTCGCGCAGCTTGAAACCGGCCCGGCGGTACAGGCGGTTGGCCGCCTCCCGGGAGGGACGCGAGGTGAGGTCGACGGTACGGGCACCCAGCGACTGGGCGTACTCGACCGCCGCCTCCACCAGCGCCTGGCCGGCACCGTGGCCACGGGCATCGCCGTCGACGACGACGTCCTCCACCCAGGCGCGCAGACCGGTGGGGATGGTGAAGGTCGCCAGGGTCAGCATCCCCAGAATGGGGGTGGTGCCGTCTGCGAGCGGGGCGTCGGGGCGGAAGGCGAACAGGTACACGCCGGGCTGGTCGACCAGGGCCTCGCACTGCGCGGCGGTCAGGGCCGGGGCGCTGCGGGAGAGCTGGGGGATGAGGCGCTCCATTGCCTCGACCAGCTCGGGGGTGGACTGGGTGACGACGTCGACGCTCACGGGTACTCCTTACAGTCGTGGGAGGGGCTGCCGGGTAAGAGCGTAACCGTTCGGGTGGCCCGCGGGAGGCGCACGGCGGCGTGGTCCGGGTGGGAATTACCCGGTGGTCGCGGTCGGGTCCATGATGACGCCCTCGATCAGCACCAGGCCGGTCAACTGGTCGAGGATGCGGACCACGAACGGGTGGTCGACGATAAAGCTGACTGGGTTGTCTTCTTCGTCGGGTACGGCACTTTCGGTTATGGACACTTCGGTTAGGGCTCCAGCGACGGTGCCTTCTTCTTTGACCATGAGGCGGACCTGCTGGACCGCCTGGTCAACCTCCAGGTTCTCGCCGATGTGCTCCAGAGAGTCCAGTGTTATGCCCTGGGCCGTGAGGAAGGCGAGCAGATTCACGGGGCCGGGCGCTAGGTCGAAGGTGGGCAGGGCCAGCCGGACCTCGGCCATACGCTGCTGTCCATACGCGTTGGCGTCAAGCGCCGCCGAGGCCTCGGCCCAGGTGCCCTCGGGCAGGTCAGATGGGTTGGTGCCGACCTCGGGCAGGAACACGTCCATTACGGTGCGGCCGCTGCCCTCGGCGTACTGCAGGCGCACGGCCTGCCAGCCCTGGCCCTGCGCATAGGGGAGGCGGAGCTTGTCGCGCATGAGCCGGGCAGTGACTACCGTGCCGTCGGAAAGGGTGAAGTCCTCGTCGGCGGTGTCATTCGCGTCGAAGGGCCAGGCCCACCCGGCGGCGAACAGCAGGGCGTTTTGCAGGACGAGCCGCGTGTCCTCGGTGATCTCGATACCGGAGGACCTGATCAGCCCGCCAGTGTGTCTCTGCGCCCACGCGTCGAGGGCCGCTTTGGCATCGCTTAGGGCGGCGTGCTCGGTGGTGGCGTCGTACCACTCGCGGGCGGCGTCCAGGTAGGACTGCTCCACTGCGGGGTCATCCCCGACCAGCAGCACCCGGTTGGCGATGTGCAGCAACGGAATCTCCGGGATCGCTTTGGGGTTGTAGTTCTCCAGCTGTGCCTCAGTGGGCTCGTAGATCAGCAGGCTGTTCTGCAGCGCCGACCAGGTCTGGTCACGGGCGTCATCCGCAGCGGCGCCCGAGCCATCGGCCGATGATGCCACTCCGAGCAGCTCCTCCACACCGTCGGCGGGAGCGTCGGAGCCCGCGTACAGCAGGGCTATGGTCAGGGCGGTTCCGACCGGGCAGGTCAAGGCGTTGGCCGCGGGGTTCTCACCCAGGCGGAAGCGCAATAGGGATTCGCTCAGGGCGGCGCAGGCGGCCGCGGCCTCCGCTGCCACGGGGGCGTCCTCCAGCGAGATCTCGCGGTGGACGGCGTCGGTGTCGTAGGCCTGTGCCCGCGCGGAGCCGCCGAACACTCCGCACCCGCCGAGGGCCACCAGCGCGGCGATGGCGGGCGGGAGCGCCAGCGCCCGGCGGCGGGACAGGCCGCGAGTCCCACGTCTCCGGGGCAGACTGCCCGGGGCCGTGGGGGCCGCGGGGCAGGTAGACGCGGAGGGAGTGGATGAAGAGGGACCGGGTGCGCCGTTGCTCGCCATGCGTCGAGGCTAGGTGACGTGGCGGCGCCGATCTATGGGCCGTCGTGCCCAGAACCGCCATATCAACCGGTCTCGATGCGTCACTAGTGCCGGTTTGGGTGTGTCACTAGTGCCGGTTTGGGTGTGTCATTCGGTCTCGGCGGAGGTCTACTAGGACCTCGGCGTGGTCGGTGTGGGGGAACATGTCGAACAGGCGCGCCCGGCCCGCCCGCAGCGATGGCATTCGCTCCAGGTCGCTCGCCAGGCTGACGGGGTTGCACGAGGAGTACAGCACCCGCTCCACCCCCGAGGCCTCGATGCGCGCGGCCAGCTCCGCGCCAATGCCACGCCGCGGCGGGTTGACCACCAGCAGGTCCGGCACGGCCCCGGCCCCCGGGTCCAGCACGGAGGCGTCGCCCGCCTCAAAGCGCACGGCGCCCTCCGGCAACCGCATGAGTCGGGCCGCGGCTCGGGCGCCGTCGATCGCCGACGCCGACACCTCCACGCCCAGCACGCGCCGGCCCGGCCCGGCCAGCGTCAGGGCGAATCCGCCGACGCCGCAGAACAGGTTCCACACCAGCCGCTCCCTTCCCACCGCCGCGCCGGGTGCGGCATCGGCCCAGTCGCGGGCGGTCGCATACAACTGCTCGGCGATGGCGGTGTTGGTCTGGAAGAAGGAGCGCGTGGGCACGAACAGCGGTAGCTCCCGCATGCGCCTGCGGGCCATGCCCTCCTGGACGCCCCCTACTGCGGCGCCGGGTAGATCCGGCAGCTGTAGCCGCATGAGTAGGCGGTCCTCCTCGGTGAGCACGATCTCCTCCGGGCCCTCAATGATCGCCTGGTGCACCGGCTGAATGTTGGCGCTGAGCACCGCCAGCGTCGGCAGCCGCCGCTGCAGGTCGGGCAGGGCGGCTCGCAGGGCGGCGACGTGGCGGCGGCTGCGTAGCACGAAGCGCACCATCAGGTCCCCGTCCGGGGAGGCCGTCACCAGCAAGTACTTGAGCTCACCGCGCCTGGCTGAGACGTCGTAGGGCGTCAACCCGAGCTCCGTGATTGTGTGCGCGAGCACCGGCAGCGCAGCCGCGACCTGGGGCACGTGCAGGGGGCAGGAGCGCAGGTCGACGCCGCGTCCGCCCGGCCCGAGGATGCCCAGCAGCGGCTCCGCCGCCGTCCCGGAGACCACCATCTTGGCCTTGTTGCGGAATCGTTCCGGCGCGCTCGCCGCCGGCTCCTCCCACGCCCGCGGCGGCACGGGGTTCGCGCCGTCGGCCAGTAGCCGGGTGACACGCGCCTGCTTGCGTGCCAGCTGTGCGGTCAGCGGTGCTGACAGGTGCGGGCAGGACCGGCAGGTGCCGACGTCGTGCAGCGCGCACAGCGACGCCGCCATCCCCGGTGCGGTGGGGAGGTCGCTCATGTGCGTGCCTGCGCAAACCACAGGTGGCATTGTCTGATCCCGGCCCGCCCCCGCGTCAAGGCGGCTGGCAGGCGCAGCCGCTCAGGGTGCCTGGACGGCCCTGAATGGCGTCACGGCATACGTGATCCGGCGATCCGACGCGCGGGGGAACAGGAGGATGCATGGGTAACGGGCGGGTATACGGCAGACTGTCGCGCATGAGTGATGAACCTGAGACCGATGCCAGCACGCAGCGCACTGCCCGCCACTCCGCCGGCACCGCCACATTCACCGAGGCCGATGCTGCCGCCTATCGCGCGCAGATCGCCCAGTGGACGCCCCGCACGGGCATCGGCACCGATGTACACGCCTTCGCCGACGCCGATTCCGGCACCGAGCTGAACCTGGCGTGCCTGAACTGGCCGGACGAGGTTGGCCTGGAGGGGCACTCCGACGGTGACGTGGTGGCCCACGCCTGCTGCGACGCCCTGCTGTCTGCCGCTGGTCTGGGCGATCTCGGCACCAACTTCGGCACCGACGACCCCCAGTGGAAGGACGCCGCCGGGGCGGCGCTACTGACCGAGACCGCGGGGCGGGTGCGTGAAGCCGGATTCGAGATCGGGAATGTCGCCGTCCAGCTGATCGGCGCGCGCCCCCGCGTGGCCGACAGGCTTCAGGAGGCGACCGCGGCGTTGAGCGAGGCCGTCGGCGCTAATGTCGCCTTCTCCGCAACCACGACCGACGGCCTGGGCTTCCTCGGCCGTAAGGAGGGTCTGGCGGCCGTCGCCACCGCCCTGGTCTGGCCGGTGCCGCAGCCGTGACAGTAGCCGCCCGGGCGGTGCCGCAGCCGTGGCGGTTGCCGCCCGGGCGGTGCCGGGCTTGCCGCACCCGCTAGGCTGCGGGGGTGAGCACCTCCGTGAATGATGCGCGTCCCGCGCTGAACCTGCGCCTGTATGACACGGCGGCCCGCGCTGTTGTGCCCCTGGCGCCAACTGTCACCCCCGGCACGGTGACGATCTACCTGTGTGGTGCCACGGTCCAGGGCTCCCCGCACATCGGCCATATGCGCAGTGCCATCGCCTTCGACGTGCTGCGCCTCTGGCTGACCCGCTGCGGGCAGGACGTCGTACTGATCCGCAACGTAACCGACATCGATGACAAGATTCTGACCAAGTCCGCGGCGGCCGACCCGCCGGTGCCCTGGTGGGCGTGGGCGCAGCGCTATGAGCGCGAGTTCGACGCGGCCTACCGCGCCCTCGGCGTGCAGGCCCCCACCTACGAGCCGAGGGCCACCGGTCACATCCCGGCGATGATCGACCTGGTGCGCAGGCTGCTGGAGGCCGGGCACGCCTACACCGGCGAGTCGGGCAACGTCTACTTCGATGTGCGCTCCCTGCCGGATTACGGCTCGCTGACCAACCAGAACGTGGACGACCTGGCCACCACCGAGGACGACTCGCAGCTCGACGCCGAGGTGGAGGCGGACAAGCACGACCCGCGTGACTTCGCCCTGTGGAAGGCTGCCAAGCCGAGCGAGCCCGCGGACGCCTCCTGGGACGCGCCCTGGGGCAGGGGCCGTCCCGGCTGGCACCTGGAGTGCTCGGCCATGGCCCGGCGCTACCTCGGGGAGTCCTTCGACATTCACGGCGGCGGCATCGACCTGCGCTTCCCGCACCATGAGAACGAGCAGGCCCAGTCCCACGGCGCGGGCTGGGGCTTCGCCCGCCACTGGGTGCACAACGCCTGGGTGACCATTAAGGGCGAGAAGATGAGCAAGTCCCTGGGCAACTCGCTGGTGGTCTCCGAGCTGCTGAGGTCCTACGACCCGGCGGTGCTGCGCCTGGCGCTGGGGACCGTCCACCACCGCTCCACCGTGGAGTTCTCCGCGGAGACCCTGGCCGACGCCGCCTCCCTGTGGGAGCGGCTGTCCGGGGCGGTTCTGCGGGCGCTTGAGGTCACCGCGCCGGCCGACGGCGGCACTAGCCCGGTTGATGCTGGTGCCGCGATGCTCAGGGACCGGGCCCTGCCTGCGCAGTACGTCGGCGCCATGGACGATGACCTGAACCTCGCGGGCGCGATGGCGGTGGTTCACGCCACCCTCAAGCGGCTCAACACCGCCCTGGCCGCCCCCGTCACTGACACCGACGCCGTCGCGGCGGCCGCCCTGGATCTACGCGCCCAGCTGGATGTGCTTGGCCTCGACCCGCTCGCGGAACCGTGGCGCGCTCGGGTGATCGGCGCGGGGAGCGGTGCGGACGACGCCGCCATGCATGCCCTGGACCGACTGGTCACGGGGCTGCTGGAGCAGCGCGCCCAGGCCCGCGCCGCCAAGGACTGGGCGCGGGCGGACGCGCTGCGTGAGGAGCTGGCCGCCGCCGGGGTCGTCGTCGAGGACGGCGCCGCGGGCTCGGGCGGCGGGGCCCGCTGGCACCTGGCCTGAGACCCCGTGCCCGGCCGACCGAAGCCGTATAGCAGGACACTTGTAACCGCGACCAAGCGGGACCAACGGACGCTAACCGAGGAACAGGATCTACACGATGCCAGGAAACGACCAGCGGCACGGCGCAATGCGCAAGTCGAGCAAGAAGAAGGGCCCGCTCAAGGGCTCCGGCGGGGTGCGCCGTCGGGGGCTGGAGGGACGGGGGCCCACGCCCAAGGCGGAGGACCGGGTCGGCCACCCCAAGGCGCGTGCCAAGGCCATTGCCGAGTCCCGCGCGGCCCAGCCCACCCACGCTGGGCGCCTGGAGGAGGCCAGGCGCCGCTTCGGGGTGCCGGCGGGCCACGAGATCGTCTGTGGCCGTAACGCAGTTGCGGAGGCGGCCCGTGCGCGTGTGCCCATCACCCGCGTGTTCATGGCCTCCTCCGCGCAGGACGACGACCGCCTGAACGCCGTGGTGCGCCGGGCGGCCCTCGTGGGGGCGCCCGTGGTGGAGGCCACCAGGCTCGACCTGGAGGCACTCACCGAGGGTGCCGTTCACCAGGGCATTGCCATTGAGGTACCCGCCTACGACTACGTCCTGGCCCGCGACCTGCTGGACCGCGCTCGCGAGGCCGGGCACACGCCGCTGCTGGTGGCGCTCGACCAGGTCACCGACCCGCACAACCTCGGCGCCGTGCTGCGCTCAGCCGGGGCCTTCGGTGCCGACGGCGTGATCATTCCGGAGCGCCGCTCGGCGGGCGTGAGTGCCGCCGCCTGGAAGGTTTCCGCGGGTGCCGCCGCGCGGGTGCCGGTGGCCCGGGAGACGAATCTTGTGCGGGCCCTGCAGGCGCTGAAGAAGGAGGGGTGCTTCGTCGTCGGCCTGGATGGGCGGGCGGATACGCCGGTGGAGGAGTTGAACCTGGCGGACTCCCCGCTGGTCGTGGTCACGGGCGCGGAGGGCAGTGGGCTGTCGCGGCTTGTGCGTGATACCTGCGACCTGCTGGTCTCCATTCCGATTGCCGGAACGGTGGAGTCCCTTAATGCCGCCGTCGCCACGGGCATCGCACTGTACGAGGTGGACCGGCTGCGTCGCCTGGCGGGTGCGGCCCGGTAGGCGACGGCAGCCGCGCTGCTGCTCGCGTATCGGGATCAGCGCGGCGCACGGGGCTGACCGGGAGGCTCTATGCTGACACAATGGTCGTGTACCCGCCCGTCGTGCGGACGGGTCGGCGGACAACGGTCGTCACCATCCGACTAGGAGGCCTCTATGGCTCAGGACCACGCACAGCGCTGGAACCGCACCGAGGGTGTGCTAGTCGTGCCCGGAACCCAGCCGGACGCGGTTGCCGCGCGCCTTGAGGCGGATCGCGTCGTCGCCCGCCTCGAGTGGTACCCGGCTACGCCCCACCTGCTGTCCCTAACTCTGCTGGCAGACGCCGACGGGCGCGTGGCGGTCACCCCGCCGTCGCGCGGCGGCGCGATCGCCGGGATCCGCATCAGTGAGCTGGTGGAGTCCCTAGCCCGCGAGTTCTCCGGTGATGTCACCATCGGGCCGGCCTCCTTCAACGCCCTGCCGGACGGTGTGGCGCTGCCGAGTGTGTCGGAGCAGACACCGGATGCCTCCCGTACCGTGGTTGTCTCCCCGCTCAGCGCGTACATGGTGCCGCTGCAGGCAACCCTGCTGGAGCGTCCGCTTGCGGTTGTCTCCTTGCCCGCCCTGGACCGGCGCGTCGTCATGTACGCCGGGGAGGGCAATGAGCTGGGCACCTTCGGCTGGGATGAGGAGTCCCTGCCGGCCCTGGTAATGAGCGTGGACACGCGTGATATCGCGGTGCGCGCCGTGGTCACCGGGGAGAGTGAGGACGACGCCGTCTTCTCCTGGGGCATGAGCTCGAAGTACGTGTGGGGCGGCGTGGCCACCCCGGGGCCGGCGCTGCGGCACCTGGTGGATGAGCTGCTGAAGGACTCCACCGACGTGTCACTGGTTGCCCAGACCGTGCCTGGCGCAGACGCGCAGGCCGTGGCCGAGGCCTTCTCCACCCCTGGGCTGGATGGCTTGGTGGCACTGGTGGACGCGCTCGGTATGCCCGACTGGGTGGCCTCGGTGCTGACTGGCCGGCTGGCGCCCGCAGAGGCGCCCGGGGCGGTGGTGCATGAGCCGCGCGGGTTGTCCAATGCCGTGGGGCGCTCGGTCGGGCTGATGCTGCAGGACCCTTCCGCGCCGGGTTCGGTGTTCTGGCAGACCTACATTGATACCGTCACTGAGCGGCCTTGGATCATGCGCGCCGGCGCACTACTGGAAGCGGGGATCGGCGGGGTGCTGATTGGGGCGGCGGTGCGCCGTCGCGGTCGCACCGGGTTGACTTCCCGCGGGCTGCTGGGCACAGGAGTGGTGCTGCTGGTGGACGCCGTGGCCGAGGTCTCGCTTGCGTCTTGGACCCGGCATCGTGAGCTGCGGCGCCGCGCGGATGAGGAGATGGCGCTGGTGGCCGAGGAGCTCGGGGCCTGAGGCGGTCTGGCAGCTGTACGCTGCAAAACGCCCTGACACGGGCGCCCGTAACTGACGACTCGCTGCCTCGCTTGGCAGGCGCTTGGGAATTGCTGCCGCGCTCACAGGCGTGTTGGGGCCATCGCGCCCTAATCCTTTAGGGGGCCGCGTGCATCGCAGTGCGGTGATGTCAACCGCGAGATCTCTTGCCCTCGTGTTTTTGTCGTTGCATTCGGCCGCGAGTGCTGCGGACTCGTCAACCGACAGTCAACTGAATTCTGCACAGGACTGCATTCTTGCGGCGTCGAACGAAAACGCTCCGGGAGAAGAACTTTTAAGTGTCGAGTCCACCGGTGATTCGGCTGTCTTCATTGATGACAGTGTCAGTACTTCTTTGCCGTTAGATCCCGGCGGCGCATTTCAGCTGACCGCTGGCGATGACCAACTGTCGATCAGATTACCAAATGAGAGTCAAATCGACGCACCAAATATAGTGGTTACGGCAATAAGGACTTTAATTTGCAAACCGTAAACCACTCGTCGCTATTGACACTCGAGATCGGCGTGCTCGGGCACCGCGAGGGCACAGCGGCCGGGGCGGCCAACCGTTCTGACGACGTAGCCTACGGTGTGATCGGCGAGGCGGCGATCAGGGGTCTGAACCTGGTGCCTCCGGCCGACTGTGTGGGCCTGGCTATTGAGGAGGGCCGGTGGGACCTGCCTCGCGGCGCAGCCGACGACTTCGTCGATGACGGCGCCGTCGGCTGGTTCCAGGTGGGGTGTCGCGGGAGCTGACGCCCGCCACCATCAGCCTGATCTGCGAGTGCGCCTATGCCGCCTGCCGGGACGCCGGACCATTCACGTTTCAGGGGCTGGCGCTGAGACTGCCCTCGGAGCGGGTCACCTACGACCATTCCCTCGCCACTCATATTGCGGAGCGACTGCCGGTGCGCGGTGAGGTCTCATCGCGTTCGGTGGTTATCGCCGTGGAGGCGCGTGACGGCAGTCCCGGTGAGGTAGCGCGTGCCGTATTCGAAACCGCCGACGGCCTGCTGTCGCTGGTCGCCGGTGCCGCGGGTTGGGAGGCGCACCACTAGGCGGTGCGCCGCGCGTATCCGCGGGGGCGAGCGCGTGCATGCGCGTGCCCTACTGGTCGCACACCATGGCGGCTTTTCTGTGCGCGCTGGTGCTGGCGGCTGACGACGTCGGAGTGCTCACCGGCGTGCGCGTGCAGCTGGGAGGACCAAGGCCGTGATTCGGCAGAAGCCTTATGGAGCCCTCGGTACAGTGTCAAAATCGATGACAAACGCCTGCCGACACCCAGGGGTGAGCTCACGGGTTGTTGGAATTGCGCCGTTTCATGCAGCGCGGATCGCGGGCTGAGCGTCGTTTGTCATCAATCTGGACATTTGGCGCTACTCACCGGCGGCGTGGTGGCGCACCTGGTCGAGAAGGGCGGGTTGCAACGTGATCCGCGACGGCGCGCTGGCTACGCGCCATCCCGACGCCGACGGCCGCGACGCCGCGCCTCCCCGCTGATGGCGCGCCACTGCTTAGGATGCAGCGGGTGATCGGTGGGAAGAGTCTTCCAGGTGTTCCAGTTGGATGGCTTGGCCGGCCCCGCCAGCAGCAGGCCCGCTGCGTGCAGGGGCTCGGTCAAGCCCTCCATAACGTCAATGGTGAAGTGCTTGGGACGGTTCCACGGGGTTCCGGAATTGCGGGAGAAGTGCCAGCAGATGAGTTCGCTGGCCGCGCGGTCGCGCAGTGGGCGGGCCAGCACCGCCAGGCGCACGCGCCCGTGCTGGCGGCGTACCCAGGGGAGAATGAGCGCGAACGGAAATGCCTCGGCAAGGTACTCCGCCAAAAAGCTTCCGGCCTCACTGCCCTCGCGCAGGACCACGCCGGTCCACGGCCCTCGTGCGGCCAGCACGGAGTCCAGGTCCCAGGTCTCCAGGGAGAAGCCCCGCGGCCTCAGCTGATCAATGACGAAGCGCACTGCGTCCCGCGGCGGCGCCGCCACCTCGAAGCGGCGCATGGGCTGAGTCTCTAGCCATCCCATGGTCAGGGTCCTTGATGTCAATAATGCCGACGATGCTGCGCGCTCGTCGATGGTTTCTGGGGCGCTACTCGCCCTTGAACTTCATGCCGGCGGTGAAGCCCATGGGGTTGAGCTCGAAGGCGGCGGCGGTGGCCTCGTCGAGGGCGGCGAACTCCTCGTCGTCGGCGGGCACGGGCTCGTCGTCGCTGAAGATGGCCTCCATCTCCTGGGTGTCGCCCAGCGACAGGTACGCCTGCTCGTCCGGGCGCTGCGGCAGAACCGTGTTGACGTAGTCCGCCACGGCCTCCTCGGTGGTGACATCGCGCCTGCTCTGCTCAGACATGTACCAGCGGTGCTCGAGCACCTCGTGGAAGATCTCCGCCGGCTCCAGCTTGCGCCGTAGTTCCATCGGGACGGCGGAGATAGTGGGTTCGAACACCTCCGACAACCAGGCGTGCGCCACCTGCTCCACAGGCTCATCCTTACGGCCGGTGACCGTACGGAAGGTCTCCAGGTCGTTGAGCATCCGCTGACCCTGGCGCTCCTGTACATCCAGACCGGTCAGACGCATGATCCGGCGGTGGTAGTAGCCGGCGTCCACAACCTTCGGCTGAATGACCATGCGCGTGCCGGAGCCGTCCGCCTCGGTCTTCATGGTCAGCTCGCCGACGTCGAATCCCAACTTGTTCAGCTTCTCAATGCGTGAGCGCACTCGCCACCGCTCACCCAGGTCAAAGGCCTCCTCCGCAGTCAGCACGTCCCACAGCTCCGTGTACCGGCTGACGATCCGGTCACCCACCTCAATGGTGTCCACGCTGGGCTCCAGCAGGGCGCCGGCCTGCAAGTCCATGAGCTCGCCGATGATGTTTGTGCGGGCGATATCGATGTCGTACAACCGCTTGCCCTCGGTCAGGCCCTCGGTGTGCAGCTCACCGGTCTCGGCGTCCACCAGATAGGCGGCAAACGCGCCCGCATCACGGCGGAAAAGCGTGTTGGACAAGGACACGTCCCCCCAGTAGAAGCCCAGTAGGTGCAGGCGCACCAGCAGTACGGCGAGGGCGTCAATCAGGCGGGTGGCGGTCTCCGGGCGCATGTACTGGCTGAACAGCGCCCGGTAGGGCAGCGAGTAGGACAGGTGCTCGGTGACCAGCACCGAGTTGAGGATGGAGCCGTCCAGGCCCTTGCGTCCGGTGATGACCGCCGTCGGCGTCACGCAGGGCGCCCCGAGCCTGACCAGGTCCCGCAGCAGCTCGTACTCGCGGTAAGCGACCTCCTCGCCGATCTCCTTGACGGCGATGACCCGCTCGGACAGGTTCACGAAGCGCACAATGTGGCGCGACAGCCCCCGCGGGAGGGCGGCAAGCACGTCGGTCGGCCACTCCTCCAATGGGATTTCCCACGGGAGATCAAGCAGCGCCGGGTCAATCGTGGCCGCAGTGATCTGCATGGACTGGGGCATGAGCGCATTCTCTCAGGTCCGCCGTGGAGCGCTCCGCGACGGCGCCGGGTCGTTGCAGGCGAGGCCGCTCGCCTTGTGGTCATCGGATCATGGCGAACGATACATGTGGTTTCGTTGAAAACCGCCCCGTCAGGGAAGGCAGGCGGGTCGGACGGTGCCGGAGCGGTTGGACCCCGCCCCTCGCGCGGAGGAACGGGGCCCAACCGGTTGGTCTTCCCGCGCCTGCGGACGCGAACGCAACCCGCAGGCGGCCGGGCCGGCTCAGGCGGGCAGACGCTTGCCGGTGGAGGCGGAGAAGATGTGCTCCTCGCCCGGCTTGATGCGCACGTACACCGTCTCACCAGGCTCCGGCGCGGTACGCGGAGGCACGCGGACGATGATCTGGCTGGAGTCCTCGCCGGAACCGAGCTTGTCCTCTGAGCCCTCGGCGCCGACCAGCTCGCCGTAGATGTAGGCGTCGCTGCCCAGCTCCTCAACGAAGGACAGGCGCACCGGGATGGAGTGCTGGTCCTCAGCGGAGACAACCTCGAGGGACTCGGGGCGGAAGCCGATGACGACCTTGTTGTTGTCCTCCGGGACGAGGGCGTCGAGCGTGGCCCGGGACAGCGGGACGCGCGCGGCGCCGATGGAGGCAACGCCGTCGCTGACCGTGAACCGGCCCAGGTTCATGGCGGGGGAGCCGATGAAGCCCGCCACGAAGTCGTTGGCCGGCTTGTCGTACATCTCGCGCGGAGTGCCGACCTGCTGGAGCACGCCGTCCTTGAGGACCGCGATGCGGTCACCCATGGTCAGCGCCTCCGTCTGGTCGTGGGTGACGTAGACGGTGGTGACGCCGAGCGAGCGCTGCAGGGACGCGATCTGCGTACGCGTCTGCACGCGCAGCTTGGCGTCCAGGTTGGACAGCGGCTCGTCCATCAGGAAGACCTTGGGCTTGCGCACGATGGCGCGGCCCATGGCCACACGCTGGCGCTGACCACCGGACAGTGCCTTCGGCTTGCGGTCCAGGTACTCGGTCAGGCCGAGGATCTTGGCGGCCTCCTTGACGCGCCGGTCGATCTCATCCTTGGGAGTACCGGCGATCTTGAGGGCGAAGCCCATGTTGTCGTGCACAGACATGTGCGGGTACAGGGCGTAGTTCTGGAAGACCATGGCGATGTCACGGTCCTTGGGCTGGACGTCGGTCACGTCGCGGTCGCCGATGAGGATGCGGCCGGAGTTGACGTCCTCGAGCCCTGCGAGCATGCGCAGGGAGGTCGACTTTCCGCAGCCCGAGGGGCCTACGAGAACCAGGAACTCGCCGTCGGCGATCTCAAGGTTCAGGCTGTCCACCGACGGGGTGTCGTTCCCCGGGTAGATACGGGTGGCATGATCAAAAGTGACAGTTGCCATAAGGGGTATCCCTTCACCGGCAGGTACGTGCCGGACGATCCGTGGTGAAAGGTGCCGATGCGTGTCCGCATTGACACGGGCCGGGAGCGGTTTGCCCCCGGGCAGGACCAACTCTGTCATACGACGGCGCACTCCAGGTAGCCCGCGGCAGCTCAGAAAACTCTGAAAGGGCTGTGAATCCCCTCACGTCCGTGGTGGTTGTGGCGGCTGCCGGTACTGTGGCGCCATGACGCACAGCCCCGACAGCGCAACGCCCGCCTCCCTGGCAGGACTGCGCGCGGGAGCCGACGTCGGCGGTTACCGGCTCCTGCGCCGCCTGGGTGCGGGCGGCATGGGAGTGGTCTGGGAGGCCGTTGACGCAGACGGTCGGCACGTGGCCATGAAGATCCTCCACCCGCAGATCGCGGCCGACCCGATGGCCCGCAAGCGGCTGGACCGTGAGGCCGCCGTGCTCGCCCGGGTCAAGGACTCCCGCGTGGCCCGCATCCTCGACATTGAGACCGGCGACGGCGCGGATGGCGCCGGCGTCACCTTCGTCATCACCGAGCTCGTGGACGGGCCCACCCTGCAAAGCGAAGTCGACCACGAGGGCGTCTACCGGCTGGACACCGACATCCGTGACCTGTCCGATCTCGCGCACGGCCTGGTCGACTCCTTGTCCGCCGTGCACGCCGCCGGCGTGATTCACCGCGACCTGAAGCCCTCCAACGTGATGCTCGGGATGCAGGGGCCGGTGCTGATCGACTTCGGTATCGCGCAGGTGGCCGACGACGTCCGCCTCACCCAGACCGGTCAGGTCACCGGCACTCCCGGCTTCATCCCGCCCGAGATGCTCGACGGCGGTGAGCCCACCCCGGACGTGGACTGGTACGCCTGCGCGGGCGTGATCCTGTTCGCCATCACGGGCCGCTCGCCCTTCGGCGCCGGCCCTTGGCAGGCGGTGTTCCGCCGGGTCTATGCCGGCACCCCGGAGCTGGGGGACCTGGAGGAGACGCACCCCGCCCTCGCCCGTGCCTTCAAGCTGGCGCTGGCGCCCGACGTCGCCGACCGCCTGTCCGTGCCGGAGCTGCTGGAGGTTCTTGATGAGATCGCCGACGGCGGCACCGGGGAGAACGCCTTGTCGCGGGCGGTGCCGGATACGGCGGTGGACGAGTCGGACACCACGACCGGAACCTACGGGGCCGTAGCGGGCCCGGGGTACGGCGCGCCGGTCAGGCCCGCCGGTCCCTCGCTCCCCAGCAGCCCGACGGCCGCCGCAGCGGTGACCGCCGCGAGCTCAGAGAGCTCAGCCGGCACGGCCTCCGGGTACGGGGTGGTGTCCTCCGCCCCTCCAGGCGCATATGGATTCCTCTCCGCCCCGGCATCGCAGCCCGACACCGCCGGCGTGGAGGCCTCCGCCTCCGCGGCGGGGGCTGTGCGCCCTGCCCCGCACGCCGTCGCAGTCACCTCCGGCCCGGTGGACCGGGCGGTGCCGCCGTCGTACACGCCGGGCACCGGTGCGGTGCCCGTCCGGCAAGAGGCGGACTCGGGCGCGGTAGCGGTAAGGCCGCCCCAGGTGCAGCCGAGCCCGCCGCAGGTGCAGCCGAGCCCGCAGCCGGGGGCCGTCCCCGAATGGGCGCTCGAGCCCAGGCGGCACCGGTCGGTCGCAGCCGTCTTCTTCCTGATGCTGGTGGCGTTGTCGCTGCCCATTCCGGGGTGGATTGGGCTGGCGTTCTCCCTGCTGGTCGTGATTGCCGGCACCGTGGGGCGGGCGGATGACGCCCGTCGGTGGCGCCGTCTGAGGAACGGCTACGTGTCCGGCACCGACAACTCGCGCATGTGGGCGTCAATGCCGTGGTACCTGGTGCGGTCCCTGGCGGCGGCCGCAGCGTCCTGCGCCGTTGGTGCGCTGGTGGCCGTAGTGATCTTCTCCGTCACCGGCAACGCACTCGGATTCGGCCCGGCGGACAGCGCCACCGTGCTGGCCTCGTGGAGCGACTACCACCGGGTGGGCTTCTGCCTGGTGCCCGCCAGTGCCGCATACATGCTGGTGTCCTGGTTCATTCCCTGGGGGCGCCTACCCGCCGGGGCGGCGCCCGCATGATCGACGTGCTGCTCAGCAGTCGCTCGAATCGGCTGATCGGCGCCGCGGTATTCGCGGCGATCGCCCTGGGCGTGGTGCTCCTGTTCGTCATGGGGGCGGTGCCGCTCGCCCGCATGACGCCCTTCGACTTCATCTAGCCCTCCATCTAGTTATCTGGCCTTCCTTCTGGTTCCCCTGTGCCGGGGTGCTGCGGGTGCGCCTGTCGGTGGCGTGAGGCAGGCCGCAGCCCCAGGGACGTGCCTTTCCGCCTGCTCCAAGGCACAATGCTTAAGCTGGTCGGCGCCGCAGGGTTCGCGGCGGCACCGCACCGAAGGATCCAGTCGAGGAGTTATTCGTGGCCTCTAATCAGCCCCGTCCCACCAAGGCCGAGCGTCGAGAGGCGGCCCGTGCCAAGGCGCGGGCACTGCGTGAAGAGCAGGAGCGCCGGGAGCGCCGCGCCCGGATCACGCGCCGCAGCTTCCTGGGCGTAGGCGGGCTGGCCGTAGCCGGAACCGTGGCCGCGGTAGTGATCGCCGGGCGCGATGAGGAAGCCCTGGGTGGGAAGATCGTGACGGACCTTGCCAGCGGTGACGGAATTCCGGCAACCATTCGTGCCGACGGGTCACTCGTCTTCGGTTCCGACCTCCAGCCCGGCACTAGCACGGACGGCGCCCAGAACCTGCACATCTACTTTGACTACTCCTGCCACCACTGTGCCAACTTCGAGGAACTCCACAAGACGGAGATCGAGACGCTACTGGGTGACGGCACGATCAACCTGGTGCTGCACACTTCGCGGTCCCTCGGGAACAGCTGGAGTGACATGGTGTGCAATGCCATGGGCGTGGTCCTGGATCAGGAGCCGACCTCCGCGTTCGCCTTCCACCATGCGGTCATGACTCGATTCTCAGAGATCTACGCCCGCGGGGACTTCTCGGCCATCAACGCCGAGTCGGTCACGCAGGCTGCGACAGAGGCGGGCGTCGGCGATGCCGTCGTCGAGCAGATCGCCTCCGCCATCACGGCGAACACCTATGGCGCCTGGCTCGACCTGTGTGACAAGACCTTCGCGGAGGCCGCGATCACCGGCACGCCGACAGTCGCCCTGGGAAGCGAGAAGCTTGAGCTGACCGATATCGCCACGGAGACCGGCATCACCGACCGCATCCGGGGAGGCTCCGGTTCCTCCGCGCAGTAGCCGCAGTAGTTACTGCCGTCCCGGCAATGCCCGCGCAGGGTCGTGTCCGGTGCCGTGCGGAGCAGTTGTGGGCGTTCCGGGCGGGACCGGGTAAGCTCACCCCGCATGCCGCGTTAGCTCAGTTGGTAGAGCAGCTGTCTTGTAAACAGCAGGTCGTCGGTTCGAGTCCGACACGCGGCTCCATGTTTTTCCGCGTCATCATGCGGGGCCACCAACAGGGGCGAGGTGCCGGGTCGGGCGGATGATAGCCACTGTGCTAGCCATCTCGTCTGTGGCCTGACCGTGACCTACCGGAGGGTGGTCCGGTACGCGTCCACCACCCACCGGGGCACGTCCAGCTCGACGGCCAGCGCCCCCGGGTGCGGCCCCACCAGCGCCTCCGCAGCCCGGTACTCCGACGGCGTGATGAGCCTGCACGCCACGGCCCGGTCGATCCGTGCCTCCACCGCCCGGCCCTGGTGTCCGTCGTCCCCACGGGCCGCGTGCTCCAGCTCGTGCATGAGCGTCGCCACGGCGAGGCGGTCGCTCATGCCCGCGCGCAGGTAGATGGTGCGGGTGGGCTGGTGGTAGCAGCCGCGCCAGCCCGTGCCGGCGAGAGGCAGCCACCTCACGGCCACACCCTGCCCGGCGGCGGTGGCGAGCACGGCATCTAGGGATGGTCTCACGACCGGGGGACGCTAGCCCCGACCACTGACATGTATTGCGGCCCCGCTTGTAATCGCCGGATTACAAGCGGGGCCGCTATTTGTGTGTGCTCGCGGGCTAGGGCGTCCACATGCCCTCCTCGTCCTCCTGCTCGGCGCCCGGCTGGTCCTGTGCGGCCAGCTCCTCGGCCGGGGGGAGTCCCTCGGGCCAGCCTGGCCGCAGCTGCACCACCTCGGCGTCGCCACTGGGCTCCTGATCGTCGATCTGCACGACGTCGGCCCAGTCGGGATCGCTGGCGGCGATTGCCTCCGCTCGCCCGATTATCTCGGCGGCGCTGTACCCGATGGCGCCCGCGATGGCTGCGATCTCGCCGACGGTGGCGGGCGGTGTGTCCAGGCGCAGGATCTTCGATACCCGGTTCTGGGACAGGCCGGTCCTAGCGCCGATGTCCGCGTGCTTGACGCCGGCGCTGCGTACCGCGTCGGCAAGGAGCGACTGGGCTAGGCGGTCGACTGTGCGGAGTTGCTTTGCGTGGGCCATGCCCCGATCATCCCGCATCCGTCACCAAAACGCAACCCAATTAGGTTCCGTTAGAACCCAATCGGGTTCTAACATGCTCGCATGAGCCGAAACCCAATTAGGTTCTGTGGCATCGACCAGGAGGTCTCCGGCGTCGTCCGCGCAGAACTCAGCCGAGCCCACATCAGCCAGGCCGAGATGGCCCGCCGCCTCCACATGCACCCGAACGTGTTCGGGCGGAAGGCGCGCGGTCAGGTGGCGTTCTCCGCCGCCGAGCTGGTGGATGTGGCGGCCGAGCTGGGCACGACCGCCGCCGCACTGATCGACGAGGCCGATACCCGGTACCGCGCCACCCACGCCGCCGAGACCGAGGCGGCCTGACCCACAAAAGAGTGCCCCCGCCGGACGGAACCCGACGGGGGCGAGAGAAAGGAAATCTCATGTCCCAGCCTACCAGCAGCCCCCGACACGGAGAGCCGTACAGCGTCTTCCGTGACCTCGCCCTGACCATCGCCCGCATCACCGCCAAGGAGGCCCACTGATGAGCGGGATCATCACCGAAGCCGACGTACCCAACGTCAACAGCGGCAACGCCGAGGCTGACGCGCCCAGCCTGTTTGACTTCGACGGCCAGAACGTCCGCGTGATCGTCATCGACGGCGCTCCCTGGTTCGTCCTCGCTGACCTTTGCAAGGTGCTGGGCTTGACCTCACCGGCCAAGGTGGCGGAGCGCCTGGGGGATGGGGTGAGCCGAACTCACCCCATCCAGGACTCCCTGGGGCGGACTCAGCAGGCGACCATCGTCAACGAGTCCGGCATGTACCGGGTCATCCTCCGCTCTGACAAGCCCGACGCGCTGAAGTTTCAGGCGTGGATCACTGATGAGGTGCTGCCGTCGATCCGGCAGCGGGGCGGCTACCTCACCCCCGCCGCGGTCGAGAAAGCGCTGACCGACCCGGACTTCATCATCGGCCTGGCGACCAGCCTGAAGGAGGAGCGTGCGAAGCGTGCGGCGCTGGAGGCGCAGGTTGAGGAGGATCGCCCGCACACGCGCCTCGGCAAGGCCATCTCCGCGTCCGGTGGGGAGCTGCTGGTGAAGCAGGTCGCCGACGCGATCACGCAGGAGGGCGTGCCCGTCAACCAGGCGCAGCTTTTCCGGTGGCTGCGTGGGCACGGGTGGCTGTGCCGCAACCAGGGCGCGTTGTGGAATGCGCCGACGAAGTGGGCGCTGGAGCGCGGCTACGTGCGCTCGGTGGTCACCCTGATCACTACCGGTCACGGTGAGGTCGAGAAGACCACGCCGAAGATCACCGGCCCCGGGCAGGCCGACCTGATCGAGGGCTTCACGACCGGCCGCTACACGCTCGACGAGGGGGTGGCGGCATGAGCACCGACGACCCGGAGAAGATCTCCGTCACTGTCAAGACGGCCGCCAAGATCACGGAATTGTCCGAGGACCAGATCCGGCGGGCCATCCGCTCCACCGGCGGCGCGGGCGAGCTGCCGCCGCTGCCGGCGCGCCGCATCGGCCGCAACATTCGGATTCTCCGCGAGGACCTCAAGGCGTGGGTCGCCGGGATGCCGGAGGCGTGACCCGTGACTGACCGATTCATCGCCTTTGTCGGCTGGGCGCTGCTCGTCCTGGGGGCTGTGGGGGCTGTGGCCTCCGCCCTGCACGGCGTGTCCAATGTCGCCGCCCTGGTGTCCGCCGCAGCCGGAACCGCATTCATAACCATCTCCTATGACGATCCTGAAGGGACCAACCCCAATGAGTAACTACCTGCCCGCCTTGGACGAGACCGAGAGGGTGGCGGCATGACCGGCACCGACCTCACCATCCGCGCCGACCAGACCGAGTGGACGCCCGCGCAGGTCGCCGCCCTCCAGCAGCTCGGCGTCGCCGACGCGTCACCCGCCGACCTCGCCGTCTTCCTCCACCAGGCCCAGCGCACCGGATTGGACCCTTTCGCCCGGCAGCTGTACATGATCGGCCGCTACGACCGGCGCAGCGGCCGCACCAAGCAGACAATCCAGACCGGTATCGACGGCCTGCGCCTGGTGGCGGCCCGCCGCGCCGAGCGCATGGGCGTGCCACTGTCGATCTCCGCCGCCGAGTACGCCGACCCCCGCACGGGCGACTTCCGGCCGGTGCTCCCCGCCGGGGTGGCGCCCCTCGCCGCCAGGGTCACCGTCAGGCTCGGTGACGGCACCTACGAGGCGACCGCGTACCTGTCTGAGTACGCGCAGACCGGCCGCGACGGCAGCCCGACGGGCATGTGGGCGCGCATGCCGATGACGATGCTCGGCAAGTGCGCGGAGGCGCAGGCGCTGCGCAAGGCGTGCCCGATGGACCTGTCGGGGATCTACACGGCGGAGGAGATGCAGCAGGCGGACCAGGCTGCCGCCGCCGAGCAGCCCCAGCCGCAGCCCGCGCAGGGCGCCCCGTCGGGGCGTGAGCGGCTGATCGCCGAGTGGCTGACCGTCCACCGCTACGACAGCAGCGACGCGACGGTCCAGCGGCTCGCGGCCGAGGCCGAGGCCGCGGGCGTCGACGCCACACCCGACGCCTACCGGGCCTGGCTCGACAGCCAGCTAGCCGCATCCACCGCCGACAGCGACACCGTGGACGCCGTGGACGCCGAGGTGGTCGACGACGACGGCGTGGACGTTGAGGACACCACCACTGACGCCATGGACGGCGCCGAGATCATCGGAGAGGAGACGGTCGCATGAGCGCCCGCATCGACTGGTCGCAGGGGCCCGTCCCGTGCGTGGACTGTGGCCGCCCGATGCGGCCCAGCCACGTCCGGCGGGCGGAGTGGCCCGGCACGCTCACGTGCCACGGGCACGGCCGGTGCAGCTCCTGCGCCGCCAAGCTGCGGCGGGCCGAGGCGCAGGAGCCCGAGGTGCCGGCCACGCCGACCCGGTACGTGTGGGAGTCCGCCATCCCGGCAGCCTCATCCATCCCGCAGGCGCACTGGGTCACCGAGGCCCAGGGGGCGGTCGCCCGGGCACTGCGTGAGCGGCGGCTCGTGCTCACAGCCCGCCCCGACATCACGCTCGTGCACGGGCGTACCCCGCGGATCCGGTGCGTGTGCCCGGTCCGCCCGATGACAGACACGGAGGCGGCCGCCCTGGCCCGCCGCGGCCTAGGGACAGGAGACCCAGCATGATCACCCCCTACTACAGCGATGATCTGGTGACCCTCTACCACGGTGACTGCCGGGAGATCACCGACTGGCTGACCGGTGACGTACTGGTCACCGACCCGCCCTACGGCATGCGATACCGCAACGGGCAGGTCAAGCTCCGTGACGACGCCCCCATCGTGGGCGACGAGAGCACCGACATGCGGGACGCCGCACTTGCCCTATGGGGCGCCGAGAAGCCGGGCCTGGCGTTCGGCCGCTGGTCGGTCCAGCCGCCAGACGGTGAGGTGATGCGCCTCATCTGGCACAAGGCCGCCGCAGGTCCAGGCATGGGCGACCTGACCATGCCGTGGGGCACCAACTACGAGCAGGTGCACGTCATCGGCCGCGGCTGGGACATCACAGCCACCGGCCGCCACCGGCGTGGCGCCGTCTACACCACCCGTGAGGCGCGCGGAGGCGCAGGCGGCGAGGCCGCCAAGCTCGGCCACCCGACGCCGAAGCCGGTCGGGCTCATGGAGCAGCTCATCGGCCTGTGCCCGCCCGGCACCATCGCTGACCCCTTCGCGGGAGGGGGGCGACCCTAGTCGCGGCCCGCAACCTCGGCCGCTACGCCATCGGCGTGGAGATCGAGGAGCGGTACTGCGAGATCATCGCCCGCCGACTGGCGGAGCAGCCCATGGACCTGTGGGGCGGTGAGGCGGCATGAGGCTCTACCTCGCAGGACACGACTACACCGACGCCGACCCGGTGACGCAGCTCCGCGCCGCGGGCCATGACGTGCGCGTCCCCGCAGCAATCGCCACCAGCACCGTCACCAGTGGCGCACGCCCCGGCGACACGGCCGAGATGGCGAGGTCGCGGGCCTGCCTGCGGATGCTCGCCGACTGCGACGCCATCGCCCTAATGCCCGGCTGGCGTGACGACGCGGACGCGCTCGCCGCCGTCGACTGGGCCGACACCGTGGGTCTCCCCACCGAGGACTGGGAGGCGTGGATATGAGCCGCACGCTGACTGTCGGGTCGCTGTGCACCGGCACCACCGGCCCCACCGCGCAAGACGCGGCACGAAACTATTACGGCAAGTTTTTAGGGGATGTCATCTAATGGCGTATAAGTTATCAATTCTGGTGCCCAAGGGCGAGTGGATCACCTCCAACGGCCCCGCCGGGCGCCTCCACTGGGCCGAGAAGGCCCGCCGCACACGCCGTCTGCGGGAGCGTGCGGGATGGGAGGCCCGCCGGGCACGCATCCCCGCCATGCCCCGCGCCCGCATCGACGCCTACATCCATGGCCGCTTCCGCCGGCGCGTCGACCCCGCCAACACCTACCCCACCGTCAAAGCGCTGGTCGACGGCCTGGTGGACGCCCGGGTGCTGCCGGACGACGACAGCCGCCACCTGGACGGGCCACACATGTACACGGGGGCGCCGGACCGGGACATGCGGGAGGGCTGGCACCGGGTGACGCTGATCATCACACCGATGGTGTACCTCGCCGACGAGGACGACGCGGACGAGCAGGTGGCCGCATGAGCGCCTCGCAGACCTTCGCCTACTGCCACGACTGCCGGGAGCTCAACTACGGCATCCCCGACCGCAACGGCGTATACACGCGCGACTCTGCCGCCTCCAACCACTGGGACCACCACGTGACCGTCCTGTCTGAGCCTGAGCGGCACGCCCCGCCTATCCGGCTGGCGCTTATCAAGCTCCAGGCCGGAGCCGAGATCACCGACACCGAGGCGGCCCTCGCGGCCCTCGCCATCCAGGCGGGCGGCCTCAACCGCCCCGCCCACAACGGCGACGGCGACGGGGAGCGCACGGCCCGCAAGGTCGACGCCGTAGCCCGCCTGCTCGCCCACCCCGCGCCAGCGGCGACCCGCTGCCCCTCGTGCGGCACCCGCCACGCCAGCCAGTCCCTCACCGGCGGGCAGTGCTGGCGCACCCGCCTAGCCCATGCCTGGCGACGCAACCACACCACCGTGCCCGCCGACGACGGCGGACTGCTCGACCTACTCACAGAGGAGACCCAGCCATGACCGTGACCATCCCCGCCCGCACCTTCGCCCGCCTCACCGACCGCGCGACCGCCGCCGTCTCCACCGACCCGCTAGAGACGCCGGCCCTGCACTGCGTGCACGCCTGGGCCGACGGCAAGCACCTGCTCATGGAGGCCAGCGACCGGTACCGGGTCATCCGCACCCGCCACCCGCTCGACGCCGACAACGCCAGCCTCGACGCCGTCATCCCCGCCGAGACCCTCACCGCCGCCCGCCGCCTCATCCCCGACCCCGTGCCGGTGGCGGAGTCCGACTACGAGGAGGCGTGGATCACCAAGGACGACCCCGCCAAGGACTGGACAGTCAGCCTCCGGGCCAGCGACGACGGCGAGCACATCCACGCCACCATCCACGGAGACACCGAGGTCACCGTCACCGGCAAGGTGCGGCCCCTCGACGAGTGGCCGGGCCTCGACAAGCTGTGGGGCAAGACCACCGCCGCCGCCACTGACGGCCCTACCTGCTACGACCCCCGCCAGCTGGCCGGCCTACTCGGTACCGCCGAGGACGTCGAGGCCGCCGCCATCTGGGCGTCCGGCGGCGACCGCCGCCCCACCGTCATCACGCTCGGCGATGACACGATCGCACTCATCATGCCGGTCCTCATGGGCTCTCCTGGCGCCCCCGCCCCGGTGCCGGACCCCCGCGACAAGTGGCCGGGCCTCCTCTCCGACGACGACCACGCAGAGGAGGCGCAGGCATGAGCGCCCCCATCGGATCACCCTCCTACTGGGCCGCCATCCAGGTCCTCGCCGCGGACTACACCCGCGACCTACGCACCCGCCACTGCGGCGAGGTCTGGGAGTACTACCCCGAGATCCACGAGACCGCCGCCTACCAGCTCACCGACAGCCTCGCACGCGAGGGCGGGCGCCCCACGCCCGCCGAGGTCGAGTGGGCCGTGCAGCAGCTCGCAGCAGACCCCGACGCGGAGGTGGAGTCATGAGCCACCCGCTGGACGCCGCACTACGCCCGCTCACGCTCCCGCCGCCACGCGGACCCATCCCCCACGGCCTGGCGGACATCACCGCCCTGGTGGGGCAGGTCGCCGACGGGCTCACCGCCCGGGAGCGGTCCGGGGCGATCCGCAGCCCGCGCACGCCAGTAGCCCTCGCACACAGGCGGTGGCTGCTCGACTGCCTCGCCTACCGGTGCGTCCTGTGGGCGGCCGATGAGGGCGTCACGGACCCCGTGCAGGCCATCCGTGACGCCTACGACCGGGCCAGCCGGACGCTGGACGTCCTGGCCCCGTGGGCGGACACCGAGCGGCTCGGCGTGCTCGTGGACGCGCTCGGCCAGGTCGCCCGCCTCACTGAGGGCCGCGCCGGCGCCCTCATAGCGCTGGCCATGCACGCCACCACCTGGGCGACCACCATCACCACACCCGAGGAGGCATCATGACCGCCACCAGCGCACCATCCGACACGCTCGACCGGGCCATCGACCACACCCTCCGGCACTGGCCCGGAGACCTCCCCGCCCCGCCCGGACACCACCGCGCCTACAGCATCGGCGTCCTCGCCGCCGCTGCCGGGCAGGCATGCAGCACCTCATGGGCGCCGACCCGGCAGAGCGGACTGGTCAGGACCGCGGCCTGGGCGGCCTGGTGGATCTCCGAGATCCTCAACGTCTCGATCCGCACCGTATGGGAGCTGGTGCGCGCCGAGTACCGCCGCGCCCACAAGGTCTCCCCGTACCGCCCGGACATGTCGGACGACGACCGGGCCGACTGGCTGATCACGCAGGTGGGCATGGTCGCAGACACTCCCGCAGATCACGACGAGGACCTCGCGGACGCACTACTACAGGTCGCCACCACGGCCACCGCCTGGCTCGCCCACACCCTCCACGACACCGAGGAGCAGCCGTGAGCAGCATGGTCACTATCCCCACGCGCGTACTGACCCACCCGGGCATCGCCGCGTGCACGAGCGGCGCCCTCGCCGCCTGGCTCCAGTGCCTCCTGTGGGCCGAGGAGCAGTGCACGGACTGGTACGTGCCTGACGTGATCGTCGACATGTACGCCGACGACCTGGACGCGGAGCAGCTGGTCGAGCACGGCCTGTGGCGGAGGGAGCGGGGCGGGATCCGCATCCTGCCCCTGTACCCGATCACCACACCCGACACGTCGGAGGCGGGATCATGAGGATTCGAACGATCAAGCCGGAGTTCTTCGACTCGCCAGACACCGCCAAGGCGTCGGCAGTGGCCCGCCTGGCCTATATCGGCCTGTGGTGCTGCGCTGACGACACCGGGCATGGCACCTGCAACCTCAAGGAGATAGAAGGCGCGATCTTCCCCAACGACGACATCAGTGTGCTGTCTCGTGGGGAGTTTGCGGACATCCGCGGCGTCTTGCGGCAAGTTGCCGCAACTTACGGCGTGGTTTTCTACGAGGTCGCGGGACGCGGCTTCTTCGAGATTCCATCGTGGGAGAAGCACCAAAGGACACGGGACGATAAAGTCTCGAAGTTCCCTGCATCAGCCGAAGGGAAACCGGCGGAATGGTGCGAAAAACTCTCCGACCCCGCCAATCCGCCGCAAGCTGCGGCAAGTTGCGGCGAGATGCCGCCTGGAACAGGGGAACAGGGGAACAGGGGAACAGGGGAACAGGGGAACTCCCCCTCACTCCCCGCTGACGCGGGGAGTGAGCCCCCCCCCACGACGACGGCGCCGACGGCATGCTCGACGTCGACGCACCGGCACCTAAGCCGAAGGCCTCGACGGCTCACGGCACCCGCCTCCCGGAGGACTGGCAGCCGCCCCCCGACCTCGTGGCCTGGACCAGGGCCGAGTGCCCAGCCGCCGCCACCGACCGCGAAGTCGAAAAGTTCCGCGACTACTGGCTATCCACCCCCGGAGCCAGGGGCCGCAAGGCCAGCTGGACCCGCACCTGGAAGACCTGGGCCAGGAGATGCCAGGACGACGCCGACGCCCGCCAGCAGCGCCAGCAGGGCTACCGCAACCAGGCCCAAGTGCTCGCCGACATGCGAGCCCAAGCCGACCAGATCACCCGGCAGCAGCAGGCCGCCAACCCCCAGGGCGACGCGCTGCGACTCATCGCAGGAGGCCAAGCATGATCACCCCCAGGGACGCCGCCGACGCCGTGACCTACCTCGTCGCCGCCGGAGCCACCACAGCCCGCGACGCCCAGGGCCCCGTGTGGGCCGACTACCTCAACGACCAGGTGCCGGGCGGCCCCGACACCGGCGAGCTGCGGCCCGCCTGCCGTGCGGCGATCCGGGCCTGGCAGGACGCGGGCCGGGCCTGGCAGATCAACGTCGAGCACCTCGCCCAGGCGATCCGCAAGGGCCGCTCGGAGCGGATCAGGGCCGAGGAGGACGCCCACGGGCCGCTCCGCCCCGCAGGCCTCGACCGGGAGCCCGACACGGCGAACCGGTGGCTGGTGGCGGCCCGGCGCGCCATCGGCACCGGCCACGACCGCGCCGACGCCGAGCGCCTGGCGTGGCAGGCCATCGGACGGCAGCCGCCCCCGCCCGAGATCGCGATGGACAACCTCGTGGGCCCGGAGAAGGCCCGCGCCGTGCTCGCGGCCATCGCCGCCCGCAAGGGGATCCCCCGGTGAGCCCGATCCTGTACCGCCCCGAGGACCTCGCCCGCATGGCGCCCAGAGCCCGCAGCATCCGGGCGATGTGGGCCGAGCACGACGCCGAGCAAGCCGCCTGGCACCGCCAACACGCCAACCAATCCGCAGAACCCCACCGAAAGGAAGCAACCACCATGGCGCACAACACCGTCACCATCACCGGCAACCTCGCCGCCGACCCCGAGCTGAAGTTCACGCCGTCCGGGAAGGCCGTCGCATCCCTGACGATCGCGGACACGCCCCGCCGCTACGACCAGGCCACCGGCCAGTGGGTCGACGGCGAGACCCTGTGGCTGCGCGGCTCCCTGTGGCAGGAGGCCGCCGAGAACGCCGCCGAGTCCCTGCGCAAGGGGATGCGCGTGATCGCCACCGGCCGCCTCGTGCAGCGCCGGTACACGACCCGCGACGGGCAGGACCGGTCGGTGATCGAGATGCAGATCGACGAGATCGGCCCCTCCCTGCGCTACGCCAGGGCGCAGGTGACCAGGAACGCGCCCCGCGGCCAGCAGGGCCAGCCCGGCGGGCAGCCCCAGCAGCAGGGCGGGGGTGGCTGGGACGCCCCCGCCGGAGGCGCCTCCGGCGACCCGTGGGCCACCCAGGGCGGCAGCACCGAGAGCGTGCCGTTCTAGGACACCGCCCGCGACCCTGGGGGCGGCCGCCGGGACGGAACATGCCCAAATCCTGCGCGGCTGCCCCCTAGGCGGGGAGAAAACGCCCCGCCCCTACCCCGGTAAGGGTCGGCCCAAGATCGGCCCGCCAAGACCCCAAAACAAAGCCCGGTACAAACCTGAGAGGAACACACCCACCATGACCACCACCAGCACCGGCGACCTCGCCGCCGCCATCAACAGCACCCGCGACGCCCTCCTCCGGGCCCTCGAAACCCTCATCGAGGCCTGCGACACCCTCAACCAGGCCATCGGCCACATCGCCTACGCCCAGGAGCTCGCCACCGACCAGGCCGCCGACGACGACACGCCCGGCCTCGTCGACGCGCACTGCCACAGAATGGTCACGACACGGGACATTCCCGCAATTCACGTGCACCCGGGAATGCGCGTCGTATCCCACGGAAACGCCCACCTGGTCGCCGACGTCGAATCCACCGAATGCCTTGTCCGCATCCACCTCGACGACGCCCCCGACGACCGCGGCGGCCTCTACCTGTGCGCCCCCGACGACGACGTAACCATCACCGACGACACCGCCGTACTCATCCCCGACAAGATCCTCACCCCCCTGACCGGCGCCGTCCGCGCCTACCGCGACGCAATCCGCCGCAAGGGCTACGACTCGGCCCTCGCCACGACCCGCCGGAGCGACATCCTCGAAGCCGCCCACCAGCTCACCAACACCCTCGACGACCTCACCAGCCAGGAGGACCAGTGACCCACAACACCCTCGCTACCGCACACGCCATCGTCAACCACGCCCAGGAGAACCACAAGTGAACCAGCCACGCAAATACACCAAGAAGCCCGTCACCATCGACGCCATCCAATACGACGGCAGCCTCGCCGGCGCGCTCGACATCCTCGACTGGATAGGCGACGCGGCCAGCGCCGAGCGCGACGACGACGGCAACCTCGTCATCCACACCCTGGAGGGCGACATGACCGTCGACTGGGGCGACTGCGTGATCCGAGGCGTCCAAGGCGAGTTTTACCCGTGCAAGCCGGGCATCTTCGCCGCCACCTACCAGCCCGCCACTCAGGAGGAGCAGTGACCTACGACAACCCCTACAGCCCCATTCACCCCACGCCAGAGATCCGGCCAGCCGTCACCCTCGGCTCATCCGCCCGGGCACACCAAGCCGCCACCCTCGTAGCCCGCGTCACCGCCCCATCCCTGTCCGTCCGCGAACGCCGGGAGGCCGAGCGCGAGCTCCGCGACAACGCCTACCACTACATCACAGCACTACTGGACCTACTCGCAGAAAGGTAAACCATGCGCATCACAATCACCGTCGACGCCGACTACACCACACCCTGGGAGGCGGAAGCCCGCCTCACATTCACCGACCCGACCCCCAACGGCGGAGACGACATCGTCGCCAGGATCAACACCGAGACCCACTGCATCGTCGAGACGCTCCTCGCCGCCATCAACGGCCTCGACGACATCCAGCAGATGCCCACCGGGAAGCCGCTCCGCCTCCGGACGCCACTACCCGAGCGCGACGCCATCATCACCACCCGCGTCACCGCCAAGCCGGCCCCCGGCGGCCTGCACCTCAACTAGCACCAGGAGGACCAGCCAATGACCACACCCGCACGCATGCTCACAGACCTAGCCCAATGGCTGCCCCTCCTCCGCGAGCTGGAGCAGGGCAGGGGCCAGCCGCGCAGCCCACGCCCCAACCCCGCCCACCCCGGCGACACCGCCGGGCAGGTGCCCTTCGGAATCCGCGTCGACAGTGAGGATGAGCCCGCCGACGCCCGCACCGCCGCCGGCATCCGCACCTGGGCAACCATCTGGGCCGACTTCTTCACCACCTGGTACCCCGGCTTCCCCCAGACAGACAAAAGGCAGACGCTCCACAAGCAAGCCCGCATACGCCGATACCGGCGACGCCGCGCCCTAACCTGGCTCGCCACCATCGCACCCCAGGCCGAGGCGCAGCACCCAAACGAATGGGCAGACTTCCTGGACGAGCTACAGCCCATCTATGCCCGCGTCGCCACCGCCACCGGACACGCCGACGCCACCGACCCCGACCACCGCTGCCCCGCATGCGGCGGCCAACTGCAACAGGCCGCCACACGGCGCGGCCTCACCGACAGCCGCCAATGCACCAACTGCCAGCAGTGGTACCCCGACGGCGACATCATCGACGCCACCAGACACCACACCATCACCACCACGGACGACGCCGACGCGTGGGTAACCCGCGAAGAGGCAAGAGACCTGCACCCCACCATCAGCGCAGACCTCCTCCGCCAATGGATCCACCGCGGCGAAGTCACCAGCCGACCCAAGGCACCAGACAAGCGCGACGTCAACCTGGGCAGCCTCAACGCCCGCGTAGACAAACACAAGCGCGACATGAAAAAACGCGAACGCGAAGCCGCATAGCCCACACGGTTGACATCCGAGAGCGGGTGTCATAGAATTGGGGTGTCGGGAGGGAACAAGCCCACCGAGATGAGCCCAAGAAAGGGGCCAATAGCTATGCAGCCCATCACCGTAACCCGCCAGCACCTCGACGCCGTCCGCAACGTCGAAGGCATCCTCCGCGCACACCGCGGCCGCTACGTGAGTGCACACAAGATCTTCCTCGACGCCGCGGGCGCCGGGACCATGACCATGGCGCTCTACCGCGACGGCAGCATCGCCCGCTGGTACGCAGGAGACACCGACGAGCCCCTCGGACTCGGCGCCGCCGAGTCGGCCCGCAAACTCATCGCCACCCACACCTCCAATTGACCTCGGCGCCCCGCCCAGCCACCAGCCACCAGCAGGGCGCAGGGCGGGGCGCCCCACTATCCACAAGGAGTCTCCCGTGCCCAGACTCAACCCGGACCACCGCACCCCCGCACACTTCCGCACCATGCGCGAAGCGCTCGGCGTCTCCGTAAGCGACCTCGCAGATGCCCTCGACGTCAACCCCCGGTCCGTCCGCGACTGGTCCACAAGCACGACTGCCCCCGCCGCCGCCTGGGCCATCATCGACAAGCGCGCCGCATGGGTCACCGCCACCCTCACCGCCACCCTCGACGAGCTCGCAGGCCAGCCCGACCCCGACGAGGTCACCCTAAGCGTCTACGCAACAGACGAGCAGGCCAAACGGGCCGGCCTCGACATGACCGCCCGCGAACACCGCGCCTGCGTCGGCATCCTCGCCCTGTGCCTAATGGCCGAGGGCTACAACGTGAGCATCGACTACGTGCCGCGCGACATCACCTAACACCCACATTGCCGCGCCCTGTGATAACCTACCCCTGTCACGGAATGGGCGTCCCGTACGCCCAAAAACGGGGAGTGCCAAAGAGGGCGCAAACGTTGAAAATGCACGGAAAACCCGCTAAACTAGCGGCGTAAGAAACAAGCGGCCCCGCGCGTGCGCCAACACGCCGGGGCCATGGCCACCAACCCCCGAAGGTCGGCGACATGCACAACAATAACACCCCCACCGCACACACCCGCCCAACCCGCACCACCAGGGCGCGCTACAGCAAAACCGCCAACGCGGCCGACACAATCCAAGGCTTCACCCACGGCGTCGACATCTGCGGCCTCACCATGGGCCAATTCAGCCTCCTCGACCTCATCGACGCCACCCTCCACATCACCGGACCCGCCCACGTCACCATCAGCACATGGTCCGCAGGCTTCTACGACATCGAAGCCGCCGAGCGCTTCCGCGACTCCGGCAGGCTCCTGTCCATCCGCTTCGTGATGGACAACGGGCGCAAACGCGGCCAGGCCAACGCCGTCGACGTCGCCAGCGTCTTCGGCGCGGAAAACATCCGCGCCACCAAATCACACGCCAAATTCGTCACCATCCGCAACGATGCGTGGAACGTGCTCATCACCACGAGCATGAACCTCAACCTCAACCCACGCATCGAGCAATTCGAAATGACGGACGACCCCGACCGGTGTCGGCTCTTCGACGCGTTCGCCGACGCCGTCTTCGCCACGGTCGACAAGACCGACCGCCGCGACCACGGCGTCCCCAACGTCGACATCGACGGCATCGACGCCGTACAACCATCCCTGCCCATCGCCGTCGGACACATCAGCCACGTCGGCGCCCCACCACAGACAGGCCGCCGATGACACCCACACCACCCACACACCTACCCGACGACGTAGCCACCATCTGGCAAGAAGTCATCGACACCTACGGCGACGACAGCATCGCCGGGCCAGCACTCGACGCCTACTGCAGCCAGGTCGCGGTAGAGCGCGCCGCCACCCGAGCGATCCAATCCGACGGGCTCATAGTCGAGGGACCCAAAGGCGAGCCCATCCCCCACCCCGCGCTCGAGCTGCAACGCCGAGCCCAGGACGAGATCCGCAAATGGGGCAACCAATTCCAACCCCGACGGCGCCGATGAACCCCGCCCAGCCGGGGCGGCTCCGCCGCGACTCCCGCACCTGGCGCCGCATCGCCGCCCAAGTCCGAGCCCGCGACCAAGACAAACCGTGCGGGATCTGCGGACAGCCAATCAACTGGAACACCCGCAACCCCAACGCAGGCGACGCACCCAGCGTCGACCACATCAAGCCCTGGGCTACGCACCCCGAGCTACGCCTCGACCCAGCCAACCTCATGGTCGTCCACCAAGACTGCAACCGGGCCAAAGGCGTTAAACGCGCGGCACTCCCCAGCATCGGCAACCAATCCCGAAACTGGGGAGCACCACGGAAGCGGAGCCTCACGCAGCCGCATGCGGCGAATGAGCATTCATGAACTTATTGTGGCCGCAGTACACGCACGACTTCGAGAACGGCAGCACCAGCAGCCCCAATCCCGCCGTGCAGATACCCAAGGTCCACAACACAGCCGTCCGCGCAACCTTCCGGCTACCACCCTCACACACACAGCACCCCACACAACCACTACGCGTGTAGGTCTCAATATTCTGGTTCGGCAGCGACATGCCGGTCCTCCTCAATCCTGGGATGCCGCCGCAACGGGGACGCGACGGCGCACACCGCCGATCCTAGGCGCGCCGCCCCGCACCAGGGGGTAGGGGCGTCCAGGTTACCGAACCGTGACCAGGCGGCCAGGTGGGGGCGGGGAGTGGGCTCCCCCTCCCCGTGAGGCAGGCCGGGTCGCGCGGACATAAGGAGTACCAATGGACAAGGCCGACAGCATGGTCGACGCCGTCGAGCGGGCGCTCGCGGGCGCGTCATGGCTGACCGACGCTGACGCCGCCGCCGTCGCCCTGCTCCGGCGCCTCGCCGCCCGGCTCGACGACCCGTACTTCCCGATCGTGGAGGACGGCCGCTTCGACAACGTCTCCGAGTCGCTGTTTTTGAAGACGGCGGCGGGGCTCGGGCTGACGCCGGAGATGCGGGCCGCGTGGGAGAAGAAGGACAAGAAGGCCAACAATGGGCGGCTTGAAACGCTCCGCAAGGGCACCGCGAACCTCCGAGCCGTCTAGCCCCGAGGGCACCTACTTCGACGACTGGATGCGGCGCGCCCATGAGGAGTGCCCGCTGCGGATCCCCGGCGCTACCAGGTTCGGCAGGTCGACGCCGCGCGTCTGCACCCCGGCGGCACGCGAGCTGACCCCAGACACGTCCTACGGGTACTCGCTGATCGAGTTTGCGCACGACGTGCTGGGGATGCGGCTGCTGCCGTGGGAGCAGGAGTTGGCGATTCGTGCCCTGGAGGTCGACGCCGCCGGTGCCCGGCTCCGCTACCGGACCGTGCTCCTGCTGGTGGCGAGACAAAACGGGAAGTCGACGTTCGCGCAGGTGCTCAGCTTGTGGGCTATGTACGTGCTCGGTATTGGCCTGCTGATTGGTACGGCGCAGGATCTCGATATCGCCGAGGAGCTGTGGTCGGGGTGCGTGGATATCGCCGAGTCCGTGGACGAGCTGGCTGCCGCCGTCACCAACGTGAACAGGACGAACGGCAAGAAGGCCCTCGAAATCGACTATGGCGGCGCCAAGTCCAAGTACAAGGTGAAGGCGTCGTCCCGTAAGGGTGCGCGTGGCCTGTCCGGTGACCTGATCATCCTGGACGAGCTGCGCGAGCACACGAACTGGGACGCGTGGGGTGCGGTCACGAAGACCACGATAGCCCGGCCGAAGGCGCAGACGTGGACACTGTCCAACGCGGGCGATGACGCGTCCGTGGTGCTGATGACGCTACGGAGGAAGGCGCATGCGGGTCTCGGTGACCCGGATGGGGTCAACGCTGACGAGACCGTGGTGACTATGGGTGGCGGCGAGGACTCGGGGATCGGGCTCTTCGAGTGGTCTGCCGCCCCGGGGCGGGCGACGTCGGACAGGGACGGGTGGGCTGAGGCGAACCCGTCGCTCGGGTACACGATTGCCGAGGGGTCGCTCGCGTCCGCTGAGGCCACCGACCCGGAGCCCGTGTTCCGCACCGAGTGCTTGTGCCAGTGGGTCACGACCATGCGTGAGGGGCCGTTCCCGGATGGTGTGTGGGACGCATGTACTGATCCGGTGGGGGTGATCCCGGATGAGGCGCCGGTGACCTACGCGGTGGACGTGTCCGTGGACCGTAGCGCCGCCTACGTCGCCGCCGCTGGCGTGCGGGCGGACGGCCGGCCGCAGGTGGAGATTGTCGCGGCCCGCCCCGGGCAGGGGTGGGCCGACTGGCTGCCCGAGTGGTTCCGGGGCTTCGTGGATGAGGACTATCCGGCGCGGGTAGTTGTCCAGGCGAAGGCGTGCCCGGCGTCCGTGCTCGTGGATGTGCTGGCCGAGGTCGACGGTCTCACGGTCGTGCCGTGGCAGGGCGGGGACCTGGGGATCGGGTGCGGGCTCCTGTATGACCGGGTGCTCGCGGCGTCCCCTGACGCGTCAGAGCGTATCCCGCCGCTGGCGCACCGGGGGCAGGAGGCGCTCAATCTGGCCGCGCACACGGCCGCGCAGCGCTACTACGGGGACGGCTGGTACTGGGACCGCCGCAACAGTCCGCAGGATGCGGCGCCGCTGATCGCGGCCACCGAGGCCCTGTGGGACCTACTGACTAACGCGCCGGAGTCGCCGTCCGTCTATGAGGACGGCCCACTCCCGCTCTCATAACTATCGCTTATAGGGGTGATTTGCTGTGTGGAGGACGCTGCGCGCCTGGGAGGGCCGGACCGTCGTCGTCCCCGTGGACGGGGAGGCCGCCCGCGGTGAGCTGCAGGCTGTCACCCGGCACGCCCTTGTCCTCGCCCACGTGGCCGTCGCGGGCCGGGAGGCGCCGCTTGACGGCGTGCTCGTGGTGCCGCTGCCTGTCTCCTACGTGCAGGTGGTGTGACCCGTGGCCGTATTTCAGTCTTTGGGGGAGCTGGCCGGGGCGGTGACGGGTGACCGGCACGCCGCCGTGCTCGACGTTGCCGACCCGGGTATCCCGCTCGTTGACTACGACGGCGGCACCAGCGCCGCCAGTATCGCTAGTATTTGGCGGCGGCAGCCTGCGGTCCGCAAGGTGGTGTCGTTCATCGCCGCCAACATCGCCAGCATTCCGCTGCACGTGTATGAGCGCCGGTCTGACACGGACCGGCCCCGCGTCACCGACGGCGCCCTAGCCGCCCTGGTGGCTCGCCCCTCCCACGCGGTGGGGCAGACGCCCCGCCGGTTCTGGGAGCGGTTGTTGATTGACGGGCTGCTGTATGACCGGTGGGCGGCAATGATCGTCGACGGTGAGGACGGGCCGCAGCTCGTGCGGATCCCTCCCCGCAAGTTCCGGCTCCGGACTGACGGCCTGGATCTCGTGACCGCGGTACGGGTCACCCGTGGTGACGGCACCACCCGCGACCTCGACCCCGCCGACTTCCTGCTCGACGTCGGCTACGCCCAGTCATCCGGGCGGGGCACCTCACCGATCCTCACATTGACGGCCCTCCTGGAGGAGGCCGCCGAGGCGGTTGAGTACCGGCGTACCGTGATGCGCCGCGCCGCCCGGCACACCGGCTGGGTCGGCCGCGATACTCCGTGGCCGTCGCGTACTGCCCGCGCCAACTTCTTGGAGTCGCTCCGCGCACTGGAGCGGGACGGTGAGCGTGCCGGTGGTACGGCGCTGCTTGACGATGGCATGGAGTGGCACGACCGGTCGTACAAGCCGACCGATATTGACGACCTGGAGGCCCGGCAGCTGACCGACGTGGAGGTGTGCACCGCCTACCACATCGCGCCCGAGCTGCTCGGTATCCGGCAGGGCACCTACTCCAACATGGAGTCAATGAGAGAGTCCCTGTACCGCGACTACCTGGGCCCCTACATTGCGGTGTGGGAGCAGGCTCTCTCCCCGCTCGCCGACCGGTACAGCGACGGCAGGCGCCTCTACATTGAGGCCAACCTTGACGCCAAGTTGCGCGGCAGCTTCGAGGAGCAGGCCCGCAACCTGCAGACCGCGACCGGCGCGCCGTGGCTGACCCGCAACGAGGCCAGGGCGAAGGCCAACTTGCCGGCGATTGACGGCGGGGATGACCTGGTGACGCCGCTGAACGTGCTCGTCGGCGGGCAGACATCCCCCACGGATAGTGGGGTACAGAATCAGGCGGCGGCGCCCTCCCCGGCCGTGAAGGCTGGCGGGCGTGAGGTGAAGGCCCGCGGCATGGAAGGCGAGTGGCCCGACCGGGCGGCCGCCGTCCTCACCCGCCACTTCGCCCGGCAGCGTCGAGCCGTCCTGTCCGCCCTCGGCGCTAAGGCAGCGGACTGGTGGGACACCGACCGGTGGAACCGCGAGCTGGCCGAGGATCTAGACGCCCTGGCCGCCGAGATCGTCGCCGAGGTCGGCCCGGACACGTGCCAGCGGCTCGGCTTCGACCCTGACGGCGTGTGGTCCACGCCCCGGACGCGCGCCTACCTGGCAGCCGTCACCCGAGCCCGCGCACAGTGGGTCAACGACGCCACCCGGGCGCAGATCGAGCAGGCGCTCGCCGCCGACACCGACCCCGCCACGGTGTTTGACCGTGCCGAGGCACAGCGTACGGGGGCGGGCGGGCACGCATTCGCGGCCGCGATGGTCGCCTGGGCGGTCCTAGAAGCGGGCAGGCAGGCCGCCCCCGGGCAGGGCACCAAAACCTGGGTTGCCGGCCCGAATCCGCGCCCGTCTCATGCGGCCCTGGACGGGGAGACCGTCCCCCAGGGCGAGACCTTCTCTAACGGGTTGACGTGGCCGGGTGATCCGAGCCTGGGCGCGGACGAGTGCGCCGGCTGCAACTGCTCCGTCAACCTCACCATCTAGGACAGGCATAGGTATGCTCACGAAAACCATTACCGTCCCGGTCAAGCTCTCCGACGGCACAGATAGTGGCGGCGAGCCCGGGTTCACCGGCTACGCGTCCACGTTCACGCGGGAGCCCGACTCCTACGGCGACGTCGTCAAAAAGGGCGCATTCGCGAAGACGCTGAAGGAGTGGGAGGAGTCTGGGCGGCCGATCCCCGTCCTGTGGGGGCACCGCATGGACGACCCCGACTATTTCATCGGCGACCTCCGCTCCGCCATGGAGGACGACCACGGCCTGAAAGTCGACGCCCGCCTCTACCCGGATGCTCCGAAGGCCCAGCGCGTCCGCGACCTACTGCGTGCCGGGGCCGTCGCCCAGATGAGCTTTGCGTTCGACATCCGCGACTCCGGCACCATCCAACTCTCCGACGGCAGCGAGGCGCGCGAATTGCGCGATTTGAAGCTGTACGAGGTGTCCGTGGTGCCGGTCGGCGCTAACCAGGACACCAGCATTGAGGACGTGAAGACCCCCGCCGTCGCGGATGCCCTCACGCCCGGAGAGGTAGCGGCCGTCCGGGCGCTCCTCGCCCACCAGACCACCCCCGAGAAGGGGGCAGCCGACGACAACACCCGCGAAGGGGCCGAGGCCACATGCGGCGGCAAGGCCCAGTCGCGGGCGGAGGCCGTCGCGCGACTCACCCAACAGATACGAGCCCTCACCACGGTGGGGGAGAAGGGAGACGCAGCCTGATGGCTACGCTCACCGAGGCGCGCGAGGCCGCCGTCAAGGCCGCCCTGGACGCGCAGAACATCATGACCTCCGCCGGCGCGGACGTCACCGACGAGCAGATCAAGGCCGTGGAGGACGCCGTGGCCGAGGTGAAGGCCCTGGACGCCCGTATCGCGGGCGCCAAGGATGCGAAGGCCGCCCTCGCCGCCATCGCCAAGACCAACGATGCCGACGCCGTCGACGATTACGAGCCCGGCGAGGACACTCGCACCAAGGCCCGCGACCTGGGCGACCGGTACATCCGCTCCGACGCCTACCAGGCGTTCCGCAAGGCGAACCCGGCCGGCCTGGGTGAGGGCACCCCACTGTCGATGCCTCGCGTCAAGATCGGCGACATGGCCGACTTCCTGGCCAACAGGAAGGCCGACGGGGCCGTGCTCGGCACCCCGATCAGCCACCCGACCGTCGACCGGTACCCGACCGTCGACATGGTGGACCGCCGCCCGCTGACCCTGCTCGACGTCATCGGTCGCGGCCGCATGTCCGGCCCCTTCGACTACGTGCAGATCACCGGCGTCACGAACAACGCGGCGATTGTGGAGGAGGCCACCAGTGCGGATGACGGCCTCAAGCCGACCTCCGACATGACCACCACGCTGGCTGACGCCCGCCCGTACACCTTCGCGGACGGTTTCGTCGTCACCAACCAGCTGCTCTCCGACGCCCCGCGTTCGCCTCCTACATGCAGACCAGCTTGGCGTACAACCTGGACTCTGTGATCGAGGACAAGGTGCTCAACGGCACCGGCACCGGCGAGCCCACCGGCATCCTCGCCACCAGTGGCGTGCAGGAGGTCAACCCCGACGGCGCCGACACGATGGGCCTGGTCAAGGCCGTGCGCCGCGCCAAGGGCCGCGTGCAGCGTGTCGGCGGCGTCACCACCGCCGTCCTCCTCAACCCGGAGGACCAGGAGGAGATCGACCTCCTGCAGGACACCACCGGCCGCTTCTACGGCCAGGGTCCCTTCGGTACCGGCCCTGGCACCCTGTGGGGTGTGCCGGTGATCGCGTCGGAGAAGATCCCGGCCGGTCAGGCGCTCGTCGGTGACTTCAAGCAGGTGCAGCTGCTCGACCGTGAGGGCCTTGCCGTGACCGCGTTCAACCAGCACAAGGATTTCGCACAGCGGAACCTTGTGTACGTGCGTGCTGAGCTGCGTGCGGGCGTGGTCATTTGGCGGCCCAACCGCCTCTGCCTGGTCAAGGCAGCCTGATGGCTGGGCACGTAATGGTCACCGTGGGTGGTGTCCGGTACCGGCTGGAGGATGCGCAGGCGCTCGGCCTGGTCGACGTCGAGGCGCGCCTCGGCCGGCACCAGGCCGAGCCCGCCGCACCCGAGCCGGAGGCGGAGCCCGAGCCGGAGGCGGCGGTCAAGCCGTCCCGCCGTCGCCGCCCAACCGCCACCAACCAGTAGTCGCCGAGGGGGCATCATTGTGAGCGCGCCGCCAATCCTGACCACGGCAGACATTGCCGCCGCATCCGGCGGGCAAGTCGCAGACGGTGACCCGCGCATCAAGGTGCTCCTCGACGCCGCCACCGAAGCCGCGAGGGCGTGGGCGGGCTGGCACATCGCCCCCGTCGTCGAGGAGACCATGCTCCTCGACGGCGAGGGCGGCCAGTCACTCAGCCTGCCCACCGGCAGGCTCCTGTCCGCCGCCGACCTGACCGTCGACGGCGAGGTAGTGGACCCGGCCCTGTGGGACTGGTCCGGGGCGGGCATGATCCGGCTCCGCCGCGGCCGCTTCCCAGACCGATTCCGCGCCGTCCAGGTGGCGGTGCGGCACGGGTGGGAGACGTGCCCGCCACTGGCCGGCGTCGTCACCGCCCAGGTGCTGGCCGTGCTCGCGTCCCCCATGGGGGCCACCCGCGAGCAGGCCGGGCAGGTCTCCGTCACCTGGGGGCGGTCCGGCCTCACCATGACCGGGGAGGACATGCAGGCGCTCGCCCCATACCGGCTCCAAAACTGGGCATAGAGGAGGCCACGCATGTTGCCGTCGTTCGCCCGCCAGCGGGTCACCATCGTCACGCCGGGAACCCGCATCGAGCGGGGCCACGAGGTGCTCGACTGGGGCACCACCACCGAGGCCATGGTGCCGTGCATCTGGGAGATGGGGGCGCCCGCCCAATCCTCCTCGGATGGGCTGGATACGATCCTCGGCACCCGCACCGTGTACCTCAACCCCGGCGCGCCGGTTACCGGGGCGTGCAGGCTCCGGTTCCCCGACGATCCCGGGACCGACTGGGTGATCGTCGGCGAGCCCGCCGCCAACACGTCCCCGACCGGGGCCGTATCCAATATCCAGGTCTCCTGCCGCAGATGGGGGCACGCCCAATGAGTGACGGTGTCAAGGTGGTCATGTCCGGTCCGGGTGTCCGGGCCGTGCTCAACCACCCGAAGGTCCAGGCGATCATCGACGAGCGGGCAGCCCGCATCGCGCAGGCAGCCGGCCCCGGATTCCACACCCGCCGACGCCCCCAGCGAGTCAACCGGTACGGCGCGCAGGTCCGCACCAGTGACCCTGTGGGGCGCCGCAGGCAGGCCGACGACAACGTGCTCATCAAGGCTGTGGGGGCCGGCCGGTGACCCCGCCCCCCGATTTCCTGGACCGGCTGCGCGCCCACCTGGAGGCCCTAACTGGGGTGCCGGCGTGGGCGGGCGAGCACCCCAACCCGCGGCCCGACCGGTACCTGTACCTAGAGCGGGTCGGCGGGGCGGGCGGGCTCGCCTACGACGAGCCGACCATCACCGTGGAGGCGTGGTCCAGCCGCGGGGACGCGGACGCGTGGCGGCTCGCCGACACGGTGCGCGACCACGTGCTCCGCCACCTGCCGCCGACCGTCGGGGGTGTGCGCGTGATCGGCCGAAGCGAGTATGCGGGGCCGTCCCGTGAGCCGCCCGCGCTGGCCGGGTACCGGCGCTACCGGTGGACCATCCGGGTCCGCCACCAGCTCATCGACGAGGAGGCTACGTGACTCTGATGAGGATTACTGCCCCGTGCCAGGTCGACGGCCGGCCGCTCGGGGTGGACGCCATCGGCCGGGTTGTGGCTGTCACCCATGAGTCGGAGCGGCTGCGGCTGCTCCGTGCCGGGCAGGCAGTCGACGCCCCGCCCGCCGCCGACGGCGAGAAGGCCGCCACACCACACAGCAACAAGCAACACCACCCCCACAACAAGCAGGAGACACTTCCATGACCTACGCACTATTGAACGCCGAGCAGGTACTCCAGTTCGGCAGCGACGATGATTTCGTCGCTCTCGCCCCGGTCGGCACCCCCATGCCTACCTCCATCGACAAGATGGACCCGGCCTTCGTGGAGGTCGGCTGGATCGGCCAGGACACGCAGGTTTTCACCCCGTCCGACAGCGTGGAGAAGCGGCGCGGGCACCAGGGCAACCGCGTCTACAAGACCAGGATGACCGAATCCTCCGTCGACTTCAGCTTCGTCGCCTTGCAGTCCAACCTGCAGACCCTGGGCCTGCAGTGGCAGATCAAGGAGTCCAGCGAGACCGGCGGTGTGAGCCGGCACGTGCTCTCCGCCGCCAACGACATCACCGAGGTGGCGATCGTCATCTCCGCGAAGGCCAACGGCCACACCTACGTGTGGGCGTGCCCGAAGTACGAGATCGGCGAGCGCTCCGACTTCACCCTGTCCGGCACGCAGGACACCGCCTACACGATCACCGGCACCTTCACCGAGGACGTCATCCTCGTGACCGACGACCCGAACTTCAAGCCGCGGGGCGCGTGACTGACTCCTCGTGGCCGCCGGACGGTCCTCCCCGGCGGCCACGAGGCCACCCCATCACCGTGAGGACCGCATCACCAGGGAGGACTGACCCATGACAGAACCTAAGAAGCCGTCTGCTGCCGCACGCGCCCGCAGGGCCCCGCAGGACCGGCTAGCCAAGGGCGAGGCGACCGGCAAGCACTCGACCGTCGAGTTCCGCGGCCGCACCCTCGACATCGACCCTGACCGGCTCGACGACTACGACGCTTTCGAGGCCCTGCGGCAGGGGTTCCCGGGGCCTCTGATGGAGGCGCTCATCCCCGATGAGCCCACCCGCCGGGCCGTGCTCGACGACGCCCGCGACGACGACGGCCGCCTACGCACCACAGCAGTGACGGCCATCATCATCGAGCTGTCCCAGGCCGTGGGCGCGGGAAACTAGTCCGCCTGCCCCAGCTCCTCGCCGAGCAGGGGCAGGCCATCGAAGCGGACCTGCTCCGCTACTACGGTGTGGACCTACTGGACCTGTATAGGGGGCTCCTGTCGCCGCGCAGGTGCATGGTCCTCATAGAGGGGCTGCCGCCCGGGGCCACGCTGCATCGGCGCATGGGCGGTGACCTCGCGTGGGATGACACCACGCGCGCCATCCACCAGGAGATCCACGCCCTCCGCGACCTGATCGCCAGCCTGTTCGCGCGGACGAATCCGGGGCAGCCGGAGGCGAAACCGCCCGAGCCCGGATGGCTGGACCGGGCGGAGGCGCAGGCCGAGTACGAGCGGTCGCGGGTCGACCGGCTCAAAGCGCGGGCCGCCGAGCGGCGCCGCAAGCAGGCCGCCCAGGCGGCGGCCACCGAATAACTCCACAGAGACAGCACCAGGGAGGCGCACATGGCCGAGGCCGCTACCGAATCCGTAGAGCTCGCGTCCGTCTACGTCTCCCTGGTGCCGTCCCTACGCGGCGCCCCGAGGCCATCGCCAAGGGGCTACGGGGGGCAGCCACCCGGCAGGCCGGGCGGCAGGTCGGAGACCAGGTGGTCGCCGGAATCAGTACGGCCCTGTCCAAGGCCGCCGGCATCCCCAAGGCGGTCGCGAGCCTCGGCAGCAAGATCGCCGCCGGTTTCCGGGGCGCCCGCCAGTCGGTGGAGCTGGTGGGGAAGGCCATGGCATCCACCCGGCGGATCGCCGGTGAGGCCGCCGGGTACGTGTCCAAGTCCTGGCAGGGCACCAGTACTGTCCTGGCGCGGATGATCCCTGGTCTGGGCAAGGTGCAGGCGGGCTTCGCGGCGACCCGGCGGGTCGCGACTGGCGCGGTCGGCTCTATCACCGGCGCCGTCCGCGGCGTGAGTGCCAGCATCACGACCGGCCTGTCCGGCGCCCTGGCCCGGGTGGCGCAGGCGTTTACCCCAGTGTCCACGGCCGCGTCCAAAGCCTTTAACACGGTGGCGGGGGCCGCCAAGAACACCGGCACCCGCATCTACGCTGACGCCTACTCCACCATCACGAAGGTACGGCAGGCGGTCTCCCCGATCACCAGCTATGTCGGCGCGAACATGCAGGCGACCCGGGCCGTCGTCGGCAACGCCCTGTCCCAGATCGGGGCGTCCTGGTCGTCGGCGTGGGCCAAGATGCCCGCCCCGTGCAGGCCATCCCCGGGAAGATCACGGCGGCGTTCGGCAACGTCGGCTCCAGCGTGGGCCGTGTCCTGTCCACCGGCCTGTCCGGGGCCGTCAACGTCGCCGCGAACGTGGCCGGGAAGGTCGGGTCGGCGATCAGCGGCGCAATCGGCGTCGGTGTCCGTGCGGCCGGCGTGGCCGTGGCCGGGCTCGCTGGGGTGATCTCCGCGAACCTGGGCGGCGCCATCGAGCGCGCCGACATGCTCAACAATTTCCCCAAGGTGATGGCCAATATCGGCTACTCCGCCGATGAGGCCAGGGAGCAGATCGACCGGATCAGCTCCTCCCTGGACGGGCTGCCCACCTCCACGCAGGCGGTAGCGCAGACCGTCAAGGGACTCGCCCCGCTCACTGGGTCGCTGGAGTCTGCGACCGATGTCGCCCTCGCACTCAACGATGCGCTCCTGGCAGGCGGCGCCTCCGCGACGCTGGCCGAGAACGCGATGGAGCAGTACCGGCAGATGCTCGCCGTCGGCAAGGTCGACATGGCGGCCTGGCGGTCCCTCCAGTCGGCGATGCCGGGCCAGCTCGACCAGATTGCAAAGAGCCTGCTCGGCGCGGCAGCCAACAGTAGCGAACTGTACGACGCCATGCAGAATGGCAACGTCACCTTCGAGCAGTTTAACGATGCGCTGGTGAAGCTTGATGGTGAGGGGCTTGACGGTCTCGCCAGTTTTCACGACCAGGCAATCACCGCGACCGCGGGAATCGGCACCGCGTTCCAGAACGCGCGAAACCGCATCGTTAAGGCTATTGCGTCGGTTATCGAGGCAATCGGTGTCGACGAGATCAGCGCGAAGATCAATGCGGCCACGTCCGGCATTGTCGGGCTCGGCAGCAAGATCGCCGACGCTATAACAGCGGCGAAGAAGGACGGTGGGTTCGAGGGGATCGGTGCGACCATTGGCGGCCTCGCGCCGGTGATCGGCGGCGTCGCTGGCGCCCTCGGCCCCCTCCTGGCTCAGATCCCCGTGGTCGGCGGCCTGTTCTCCGGGCTGACCGGGCCCGTCGGCGTCGTCATTGGCCTCTTCGGCAGCATGGTCGCCAGCAGCCAGACCCTCCGGGACGCCATCACCGGCGCGTTCTCCGGCCTGCAGAAGGCGATTTCGGGCTCCGGCACACAGACCGCGCTTAAGGGCCTCAGCGACGCGCTCGGGACCGTCGCCCGCACCATGGGCGACAGCCTAGGCAAGGCCATCAACCAGGTGGCGCCGCTCCTGTCGCAGATGGCCGCCACCGTCCTGCCGCTGCTCGCCAACGTGCTACGCACGGTAGCGGTGGCTGTGACACCCATCGCGACAACGATTATCGGGGCGATCAGCCAGGCGCTCGCGGCAATCCTGCCGACGATCACCAATATTGCCCGGACTGTGCTGCCCGCGCTCGCGAGTATTGTCCGCACGGTGGCGGCGGCGCTCGTGCCGGTTATTGACGTGATCGCCGGGATCTTCGTGGACGCGATTAAGATCATCGCGCCGATCTTCGAGCAGCTCGTGAAAGGGCTGATGCCGCCGCTCCAGTCGGCGATCCAGGCTATCGCCCCGGTGCTAGCGAAAATGCTCGTCACTATCGGGAACATGGCCCGGCAGGTCCTGCCTGCGCTCGGGAAGATCCTGGGCGCGGTCGTGTCGGTGGTCGTCAAGGTGTCGCAGGCGGTCCTGCCCACGCTGGTGAAGGTCATCAACGGGGTTATCAAGGTCGTCACCAGTGTGATTAACGTGGTGTCGGCCGCACTGGTGCCCGCGATTAACGTCGCGTCGAAGCTGATTTCGGCGGCTGTCCGCGTCATCGGCAATATTTTCACTTGGCTGTGGGACAAGGCGGTCCGGCCCGTGGCGGACTGGATCACGGGCAAGATGAATACGCTGGCGAACTTCTTCGACAATACGGTAAAGCCGAAGATCGCGAATGTTGCTAATAAGATTGGTGATGCCTTCCAGAAGATGAAGGACACCGTCGGCGACGCATTCAATAAGATTAAGGCTAAGGCCGCTAGGCCAATTAACTTCGTTATCGGTACCGTCTACACTGACGGCATCAAGAAGCTTGTCGACAATATCATGTCGAAGCTCGGCCTTTCGCTGCGGATGCCGACGATCAGCAAGATCTCCGGCTACGCGTCCGGTGGTGTCCTGCCCGGCTACACGCCAGGCCGGGACGTCTACCATTTCATCTCCCCGGACGGCGGCGGCGTGCTCGCCCTGTCCGGTGGTGAGGCGATCATGCGGCCGGAGTGGGTGCGCGCCGTAGGCGGCCCCGCGGCGGTCGACGTGATGAACCGGGCCGCATCGCGCGGCGGCCGCATTCCCGGCGGCGACATCGGCGCCGGCCGGCGCGGCGGGCAGACCGCCTTCGCGCTCGGCGGCATCTGGGGCAAGGTCAAGAGCGGCGTCGCGGGCGGCCTCGACTGGCTGAAGAACAGTGCGTCCGCGGTCGCGGACATAATCACTGACCCGCTGGGGGCCGTCAAAACCCTCGTGCAGGCGCCTGTCGACGCCATGCTGGGCGGATTCCTCGACTCCGGCGCATTCTGGGATATCGGCAAGGCAATTCCCGGCAAGATTATTAGCGGGGTCGGCGACTGGCTGAAGAAGAAGACCGCCACGATGTCGGCGTCCGGCCTGGTCGACATGGCGCGGAAGGCAATCGGCACCCCGTATGTGTGGGGCGGCGTCAACGTTCCCGGGGGTGTGGACTGCTCGGGCCTGATCGTCTGGGCGCTGCGGCAGATGGGCAAGAATGTGCCCAGGCACACCGCGTCCAGCTTCCAGGCGGCCTCCACTCCTGGTGACCGCAACACGCCCGGGAACCTGCTGTTCTGGGGCGGCGCCGTGGGGCGTGGCGGCGCTTATCACGTCGCTATCGCGTCCGGGCGAGGAATGATGGTTGAGGCCCCGCGCGCTGGCCTGTCAGTGGTCGAGCGGCCGATATGGGGCAGCCCCTCGGCGGGTGTCTTCAAGTACGATTCCGGCGGCTGGCTGCAGCCGGGCCTGACAACAACGCTCAATGCTACCGGTAAGCCGGAGGCTGTTTTTACGCAGGAGCAGCTGGCGGCAATGTCCCGGCCGTGGCCTGAGAAGGTCACGCTCGTGGACTCGAGCAACTCGATTATCGGCGAGCTGGATGTGCGTATTGAGCGTGCGGTTGGGCCGGCGTCGCGTGGCCGCCTGCGTGAGGCTCTGGGGGTGTAGTCGGTGGCTGTCCAGTGGGGTGCCGCGTCCGGGTACATGCGTGTCGGGATTGATGTCTCCCAGTCTGGGAGTGTCGATTCCGGCAGCGTGAGGCTGACCGTCGTCTACTACATTCAGTCAGTCGCTTACGGGCACAATTACACGTCCACGCTCCACCGGTCGGGTGCGATTACCGGCGACGTGTCGGTTAGCTTCTCTAGTGGTTTTGGTGCGACCGTCACCAAGGAGGTCGCCCGGCAGACGGTTACGGTCTCGACGGCGTACGGCTCTACGGTGTCGCGCACTTTCTCCGCGAGCTTGGGGCCGATCTGGAATGGTGGGGCGCCGTCGGTTTCGCGGACGCACACGGTTGCTGCGCGGCAGTATGAGGTGCCGTACGCGCCTACGTCGGTGACCGCCTCCACGACGGACGGCAGGACGATCCGCGTCTCGTGGGCGCAGAGGCGGGATGCGGCCCACCCGGTCAGCGCATCGGGTATTGAGCGCTACGACAACCAGTCCAAGACGTGGGTGCGGGTCGGTACCGTGCAGGGCACTGGTACGGCCTGGTCCGATACGTCACTGCCGGCGGGCCGCGCCACCTATTACCGGGTGTGGGCGTGGAATGGGCGGGAGTCTGCGCGTGCGCAGTCGGCTACCGTATGGACGACTCCGACAGCTGCTACTAATGTGCGGGCGGTTAAGGACGCGGCGGGGAATATTACCGTCTCCTGGGTTAAGACTGTCCTGCATAATGAGGGCTCCTACGATATTTATGACAATGGGGTCCTTATCGGCAGTACCGCCGAGAATGTGACGTCGTTTGTGCACCGTAGCCCGGACCCGGCGGCTGCGCACACGTACACGGTCGTCACTAGGACGCCTAATGGTTTGCGGTCGGCGATGTCGGCGGCGTCGCCTGCGGTGCAGGTGCTGGGCGCGCCGTCCGCGCCGACGGTGCTGGGCCCGACCGGGACGGTAGCGCCGGGGCGCGTGGTGCTGTCGTGGCGGCACAATCCTGTGGACTCCACGGCGCAGACCGCGGCCCGTGTCGAGGTGCGGCGCGTGGTGTCGGCGCTGTCCACCGAGCTGGTGCAGGTCATCGAGGTCACGGGGGCGGCGCAGACTGCGGCGCTCACCCTGCCTGTGGGCCAGTACATGTGGACGGTGCGTACCCGGGGCATGTACGACGGCGGCGCGGCCGGGGACTCGGCGGCGTGGTCCCCCGCCGGTGGGGGCCTGGGCTCGCCGGGGCAGTTCCGGGTCGCTACGCCGCCGGTGGTGGGTATCACGGTGCCTGGCCCTGTGGTGGGTACCTCGTCCACGCAGGTGGCGTGGTCGTACTCCCAGGCTGAGGGGCACGCCCAGTCGTCTGCCGTGGTGGAGCTGGTGGAGCTGGTGGACGGGGTGCCGTCCGGGCCGGTGGAGTCGGTGAGCGTGTCGGGTGCGGGCGCGAGCGTGGCCATGTCGTCGCGGCTGCCGCACGGCTCCGCGTGGCAGGTGACTGTGACGGTGACCTCGGCGGTCCGCCAGACCGCTACCGCCCGCGTGGTCGTCTCGGTGGTGTACCCGTCGCCTCCCGCCCCGGTGGTGGAGGCGGTGTGGGACGAGTCGCGTGGGGCTATGAGCCTGGCTCTGGCGAATCCTGCGCCGCTGCCGGTGTCGGAGCGTGTGGTGAGCCTGGTGCCGGACCCGCTCCTGGCGCGCCCGCAGGCGTGGGACACCCCCGGTGGGGCGCTGGCTGTGTCTGGTGGCAGTGGTGACGGGTGGGCGCAGGCGGTGCCTGTGGTGCCCTCCTGGGGATGCCGGCTGTCCCTGGCTGACCCGGTGCCCGTGGTGGCCGGGCAGCAGGCGGCGTGGAGCGTGGACGTGGCTGCCGCGGCCCCGCCCGAGGCCGAGGACACCCTCCTTTTGTGGACCTCGGACTGGTGGGTCAACGCCGAGGTCACCAAGACCGCCTCGGAGGTCTCGACGTCGACGGCGGCGGTGTCGGGCAACAACGGCCGCATCGGCACCAGCACGCGGCCCCTGCCGGGTGGCCGCACCTACCGGCTGGCAATGCTCGTGTCCTGCGAGGCCGACTGCTACGTGGACATGGGCGCCTACTACATGACCACCGCGGGCGCGTACTCCAGGTCCCTGTGGCCCGCCAATAATCGCAAGCAGCTGTCGGCCGGCACGGACCGCCAGCTGATCTGGGTGGACCTGCCCATCACCTACCGGGCGGGGGAGGACCGCCTGCAGTGCATCGCCTACCTGCGTGCGGGCGGCCGCCGCCTGGTGGTGCACGACGCGGTGGTGCTGGACGTCACCGGCCAGGACACCGGGGCGCCGGCGGAGCCCGCGGCCCCGTCACTGGCCGTGTCCGCGTCCGCCGACGGGTCCACCGCTGTGCTGGACGGCGCGGCCGTGTCCGTGTCCGCTGACGGCGCCACCGTCGTGGTGGACGGCGCGGCCACCTCCGCTGACGGCGCTACCGCCATCGTGGACACTACCGCGGCCCCCGTGGCGGTGCCGGGGGTGGACGTCGCGGACCACGCGGTGGTGTCGGTGGAGGTGGCCTGGCTCGGCCCGGACGGCACCGTGCTGGCCGTCACCAGCGAGCCCGCCGCCCCCGGTGCCGCCCCCGCTGGCGGCGTGCGCGCGGTCGTGGCGGCCACGGTCCCGGCCGGTGCGGTGGCGGCCCGTCCCGCCGTGGTGTGCCAGGGCGCGACCCTGTGGGTGCGCCGCCCGCTCCTGACTACCGCCACCAGCCCGGCGGGCCTGGTGACCGAGTGGTGGGACCCGGCAGGCCCGTACGCCCAGCTGGGAGGCCAGTCCTACGCCGTGTCCGTGTCCGCTGACGGCACCACCAGTGTCGTGCCCAACTCCCCGCCGGCGGCCCGCAACCGGGTGTCGCGGTCGGTGGACGGCGGCACCACCTGGGAGCCGCTGGACGCGGAGGTGCCACTGGACTACGCCACCAGCGACCCCCTCGCCCTCAGCTATGGGGAGACCATGTACCGGGCGGAGGCGGTCTCCGCTGACGGCGCCTCCGCCGCCACCGTCGTGGCGGCCGTGGCGGACTCGCAGGCGATGTGGATCGGCGGCGGCCCCGCCTACACCACCACCGCACCCCTGTACGGGGACCCCGCGCACGCCCTGGACGTGGACCTCGCCGAGCGGGACACCGCCTATTTCGCAGGCCGGCGCCTGCCGGTGGAGCTGGCCGGCACCCAGGAGGCCCGCTCCCTGTCCGTCTCCGCGACCCTGGACGACGACGATATGGCGATCCTGGACACCCTGGCCGCGCTCGCGGTCCTCCCCGGGCCCGTGGTGTACCGGGACCCGGTGGGGCGGCGCATGTGGTGCTCGATGTCGGGGCTGCGCCTGCCGCGGGACTACCGGGGCGGGATCTGGGGCGTGTCGCTGGACCTGGTGGAGGTGGATCCCGATGACTGACGCGGTGCCCGCCTGGGTAACCACTACGCCCGCGGGCCTGGACGGCGACGTGGTGGAGCGCGTGCTGACCGGGCACAGGCAGTCCTGGTGGGAGGTGGTGCTGGCGGACCGGCGAGGGGCGGAGCTGCGGCCGCTGGACGGCGTGACCGGCGGGAGCGTGGAGCTGTCGGCGACCACGACGCTGCGCGCCTCGGGCACCCTGTCCCTGGCCGACCGTGGCCAGGGCGTCGACTGGCTGTCCGACCGCGTGCACATCCTCCAGCACATCCGCGACCGCCACGGCCGCGAGGTCTCCTGGCCGCTGGGCGAGTACCTCCTGTCCGCCCCCACCAGGGCCTACAGGTCCTCCGGGTCCTCGTGGGAGGTGGAGCTGTCCTCACCGCTGCTGGTGCTGTCGGAGGACGCCCTGCCCGAGACGCTCACCGTCCCGGCGGGTACCGTGGTGACGGACTGGGTGGCCTCCCGGGTGGCCTCGGCCGGCGAGCGGCCCGCAATCGACCCCTCCACCGCCAAGCTAACCTCCGCCCTCACCTTCGAGGCAGGCACCACCCTCCTCACCGCATTGAATGAGGTGCTGGCGGCCGCCAACTACTGGGCACTGCACCCCTCCCCGGACGGCACCATCGGCTCCACCCCTACCGGCTGCCCGCCGACCGCCCCCTGGCCCGCGAGCTGGCAGAGGGCGACCGGGCCGTCCACTCCGCCACCTGGACCCGCGACCTCGACACCGCCGGCACACCCAACCGCGTGGTGGCCGTCGCCCAGGGCGGCGGCGAGGACGAGCCGGAGATGACCGCCACCGCCACCAACACCACCCCCACCAGCCCCTACAGCTACCAGGCCAGGGGCAGGTGGATCACGCACGTGGAGACCGGCGTGGAGGCCACCAGCCAGGCCACCCTCACCGCCATCGCGGCCCGCCGCCTGGCCGAGCTCACGACCTCGACCGCCACCATCACAGCCTCCTGCCTCCCACTGCCCATCTGGCCCAGGGAGCGCGTCACCTGGGACACCGCCGGCCACCGCACCGACACCACCGTCCGCCAGGTGGCCTACCAGGCCGCCCCCACCGCCCTGATGGGCCTGGAGCTGGAGGAGATCCCATGACCACCACCCTGGACGCCCTCGTGACCGCGCTCGCGGACCTGCGCCGGCGCGTGGACCGGGCGCCGTCCTACCGGTGGGGCACCGTCACCAGCCGCTCCCCGCTGCGGGTGCGCCTGGATGGTGACAGTGAGCCGCTGGGGGCGGCCCCGGTGTCGCTGGTGGCGGCCCCGGCGGCGGGTGCCCGGGTGCTGGTGCTGCTGCACGGCCGCCGCGCCGTCGTCCTCGGCACCAGGCAATAGGTACAAAGCAGGACACAACTCAGCAGAGGAAGAGGTCAAATGGACTGGGTGAATCTGAGGGCGGACGAGAACCGCATCCTGAGCAAGCACTACACGCCGGGGCGTGGCGGGAAGAAGATCAACAAGATCGTCATCCACCACAACGCGGGCAACCTGTCGATAGCAGACTGCTACAACGCCTGGCAGACCCGCCAGGCGTCCGCCCACTACCAGGTGGACGGGGCCGGGCGTATCGGGCAGCTCGTGTGGGACGCAGACACGGCGTGGCACGCAGGCAACCTCGCCGCCAACCAGACCAGCATCGGCATCGAGCACGCCAACTCCGGCGGCGCAGGCGCGGGCTGGCCCATCTCTGACGCCACCATCGAGGCCGGAGCCCACCTGGTGGCCGCACTGTGCCACTACTACGGGCTGGGCCGCCCGGCCTGGCGCGTGAACGTCTTCCCGCACCAGGACTTCTCGGCTACGGCCTGCCCGGGGCAGCTGGCCGGCGCCCGCAACGCCGCTTACATGGCGCGGGCGCAGGCCTGGTACGACGCCATGGCTAAGGGCACGCCGGCACCGTCCGTGGTCTCCACGGCCTCGGCGGCCACCACCGGTACTGCCAGCACCACGGCACCAGCGGCACCGGCGGTGGCGGACCGGGCACTGGACGCCCGCACCGGCACCGACGGCGCCCGCCAGCTCGCCATCACCGGCGTGCTCGGCGCCCCGACCCTGCGCCGCCTACAGGAGGTCATGGGAGTCACCATCACCACCTCCGGCACACCGGCCACAGACGCGTACAAGCGGCTGCAGCGCTTCCTGGACGGGGCCGTGCCCGCCGGGGCGAAGCGGACACTGACCGGCTCTACCACGCTCACCGCCGACGGCGTGATGGGCTGGCGGACCTGGAAGGTCTTCCAGTACTGGGCCGCCCACGCCAACCCCGCCTGGATGCGGCAGGTCGGCGGCCCGCCCGACCTCAACGGCGCGAACTGGAGCAAATGGGTCGACGGCATCGGTGGCCCCATGACCATCAAAATGCTCCAGCACTGCCTCAACTCCAGCTACGCCAACTCCGGCAAGCTCCTCGCCAAATGAACGGAGGCCACCAATGGGGAAGCATGTAGCACTCACCGAGGACAGAACCATCGTCTCGTGGCTGACGCCCGAGCGCAGGAAAGCGATCTACGGGGCGGCCGCTGCGATCCTGGCTGCGCTCGCGGCCGTCGGCGTCATCACGGGCGAGCAGGCGACCGCGTGGGGCAGGTGGCCGAGCAGGCCCTCGCCGTCGCCGCCCTCATCCTCGCTGCCGTGCACACCGGCGGCGTGTATGAGGCGCCCGTCATCGGCCCCGTGGATGACGACTCCGCCGGCGGCGGCGTGGGGGAGTGAGCTGTCATGGCGTGGTCGCCGCTGCTGGTGCCGCGGGTGGTGTGGGGGTCGCTCACGCCGCCGCGGGTGATCTCCCTGCTGGCCGCTGTCACCTACGTGTGCCTGGGCGCCGCAGGGGGTGCGGTACTGCTGCACCCCGGTGGGCCGGTGCCGCTGGACCTCGCCCTGGGCGCCGGGTGCATGATCGTGGGGGCCGTGGCTGCCGCGCCGGCCGCGTGGCGCGGCTGGTGGGGCGTGGAGGCGCCCGCCGCGGGCCTGGTGGTCCTCGGGATGGGGACGTGACCGCCCTGGGCGTGATGCGGGCGCTGCTGGCCGAGCGCTGGCCGTCGTGGCACCTGTGGATAGCCCTGGCGGTGGCGCTGCTGGTGGCCCAGCGGATACTGCGGATCTGGGGGCGCTGGTGGGAGCCTGGCCGGGAGCCTCCCACGCGGCTGCGGCGGGAGGAGACGCGCCTGATGGCCGCCCGGGCGCTCGGCGCGGACATCCTGGCTGCCTACGAGCAGCCGCCCGGGAGTAGGGAGGCCGTCGATGGACGTGAGGATTGACCTGATCGTGTCGGTGGTGGTGGCGGCCCTGGGGTCGCCGCTGCTGCTGTCTGTGGCCAGGGCGGCGCGCCGCTCGTGGATGCAGCGCCGTGATATCGAGACTGAGGTGCAGCGGTGGCGGCGGCAGGCGGCCGCCTGGGAGACCGCCTGCTGGGCGACGCGGTCTATGGCTGTGCAGGCCGGCGTGCCGGTCGAGCGGCTGCCCCGGGGCCCCGGGGAGGGCTCGGCCGTCGCATGGCCCACCACCCACGAGGGCAGCGACTTGTAGAGGAAGAGTGAATCATGGCTGTGACTGTGTACACGAAGGCTGGGGCTGACGCGGCTATCGCCGCTGCCGTGCAGGCGGTGCAGGTGCCCGCGGCCTCGCAGGGCGGCGGTGACGGCGTGCAGGTGCTGGTGCTGCCGGCCGGGGCGTCCGTGCCTGCTGGCACCAAGGCGGGCACGCTCGTGGTGCGGGTGATCGCATGACCGTGGAGGTCGTGGGCACGGCCGCCACCACGTCCGCCGGGGCCGTGCTGACGGTGGAGGGAGCCCAGGCCGGTGACGCCGCCGTCCTCGTGGTCGGCGCCCAGTATGGGCACTCCGGGGACATGACCCCCGCCGGGTGGCAGGGGTCATACGTGGCGAAGATCGGGGACGGGGGCCGGTCGGGCACCATCGCCACCCGCGCGGTCACCTCGCCCGCGGACACGCGCGGCGTGCCCGTCGGGTCCCCGGTCGGCGGCGGCCGCATCTCCGCCGCCCTGGTCGTCCTGCGCGGCCTGCTGTCCACCCCCGCGCCGGTGGCGTGGCAGGAGCCCGCACCGGTGCTCCCCGCGTCCGGCGCGGCCCTGGTGATCACCCAGCAGCACCAGGTCGCCTCCGGGCAGGTGGTCGGGCACGACCCCGCGGGCAGGCAGGTCGTGTCCGCTGACGAGGCCGGGCACACCACTGCCGCGTCCTGGAGCGCAGTCACCCTGGCGATTGTCGACGACTGCCAGGGTGAGGCCCTAGTGCCCACCCTGTCCGGGGATACGGCGCTGAGGGCATGGTGCGTGGTGCCGCTGGCTGCGGACCCGGCCCACCAGCCGCCGCAGCCTGACCCGGAGCCGGACCCGGTGGACCGGTCCCTGGAGGTCGACGGCCGGGCGGTGGAGATCGTGGGATACCAGACCGCGCGTGGCCTGGCGCCCGCCCGGCTCATGCCCCACGGCGCCACTACCGTCACCGGCCTGCTGGGCATGGGGGTGCCGTGGCTGGTCGCCCACCGGGGCGGGTCCGCGTCCTGGCCCGAGCACACCCAGCGCGCCTACACGCAGGCGGTGTGGGCCGGTGCCCACATGCTGGAGTTCTCGGCCGCCCGCACGAGCGATGGTGTGTGGCTGGGCTGCCACGACCGCACCCTGGCGCGGCTGGGCGGCCCGGACACGCCCGTCTCCGAGCTGACCTGGGCGCAGGTGGAGGCGGCCATGAGCGGCCGTGACACCATGCCCGCCCGCCTGGACTGGCTCATCGAGCACTACGGCGACTCCCACGTGATCCTTTTCGACCCCAAGTACGCGATCACGACCTTCCAGAGCGAGTACCTGGCGATGCTCGCCCCCTACAGGGACCGCACGATCCTCAAGTACAGCGGGGACGGCCTCGCCGCCTTCAGCGCGTGGAAGTCGAGGGGTTTCACGACGTGGGCGTACGGCTACCAGTCCTGGCGCACCGGCAACACCGCCGCCTGGAGTAATTTCCTGGCTGACGCCAATAAGGACATCCTCAGCCTGGATGGGCCGTACACGTCGGCCGCCTGGCGGGATGCTCTGGCGGCCGGGAAGCCGCTGACCGCGCACATCCTGACCAGCCGCACCGAGTACGCGGCTGCTGTGGAGGGCGGCGCGGTCGGTGCGATGGTCTCCGGCGTCGGCGACTGGACCCCCGACTTCTGATCTCACAAGCGAGGCCGCCCCACACCCAATTGCGGGTGTGGGGCGGCCCCTTTTTGCTGTGTTTACTGGTCGGGCCTGCCGTCGCGCCACCGGTACACGGTGTTGGTGGCCACTCCTGCCTCGCGGGCGATTTTGGTGACGCCGCGCCCGTCGGCCAGGGCGGCCAGGCAGGTACCGCGCAGCCGGTCCTCGGCGTCGGCTAGTACCGCGCGGGCGCGCAGTACGGCGTCGGCGGCCTGGGCGACGGTGAGGTCCCCGAGCATGTACTGTGCGGCCGCCTCGGCGGCTGCCCGGCGGCCCTCGGTGTCGTCGGCGTCCCAGGCGGCGGCGGTGTCGACGGCGTGCCAGGCGGTGCGCACGGCCTCGACCCGCTGGTCCACGGTGTCGGTGTCGTGGGCGAGGGGGCCGAGCCAGGCGCGGATCGCCTCGGTCTCGGCGGCCGGGTCGTATGGGCGGGTCACTGGTCTGCCTCCTCGCTGGTGGTGGTGATGGTGATGGTGGCGGTGCTGAGGCCCTGGTAGCGGCCCAGGGCGTCGCCGGCCTCCTCCTGCTCGACCTCGGCCAGGTGGGCCCGGATGGCGGCCTCGGCCCGCCGCGCCGTGTCGGCGTCGACCGGCACGTAGTGGGTGCTGACGTCTCCGTACTGGTCGGCGGCGTCGTCCTCGCTCTCGGCCTGGTAGGTATCCAGGTCGACGGCCTCGCCCTCGTCGTCCGGCCACCAGGCCACGCCGTCCCGGTACCAGCGGCACATGACGGCGACTGTGCCGTCGGTGCCCTTCCATAGGCCGACGTGGTAGGTGGCGCCGTCGGCGGCCCGCTCCCCGGGGATGTTCGGGCCGGGGATCTCGGCCTCGTCGGTCCAGACGGGCAGGTCAGCCCAGCCCTGGGCGGCGATCTCCTCGAGCTCCTGTCGGAGGATCCGACGGGCGGTGTCCTGAGTAGTGGTCATGGTGTGGTCTCCTGTCGTGTGGTGGCGGGTGTCAGATGCGGTCCTCGGCGATCTCCAGCAGGTCCCGGTACTCCAGGCCCTGCTCCCAGCGGAGGTCTACGAGGTCGGACACGAGGGCGAAAAAGGCGTCGTCGTCGGTGACCTGCTCGGCGCGGGTCGGGAGGAGGAGGATCTCTCCGGCGTCGGCGTCGCAGGGCTCGTCGTCGGAGACGGGGCCCTCGACCTCGACGATGATGGGGTCGCCGGCCTGGATGGCGTAGCAGGCGATGTAGGCGGCCAGCTCGGCGAGGGTCTCGCAGGCGGAGACGCCGTGGCGCACCATCTCGTCATCGTTGTCCATGGGGAAGGAGTACTGCTGCTCGGGGTCGAGCAGGTCGTTGATGTCGCGGTTCTTGTCCTGCATCCGGTACCCGATCATTTCGGTTCTCCTTCCTGGTTGGCCCCTGTGGCCTCCCGACACCCCTAACTATACCTATGGGATATCCCGTAGGGCAACATGTGGAGGGGTGAACCGGGTCACAATAGCGGCGCGGTGTGCCCGTCAGCGGGAGAGCGCCCGCACCGGGACGGCCCACTCCCGCCCGAGGCGCCGCGCGGGCAGCGTGCCGCGCCCGATCCGGTCGCGGACCGCCTGGGGTGTCACCCCGAGCCGCGCCGCGGCCTCGGTGACACCGACCAGCTCACCGCCCGGGCCCGCCTCCTGGGCGGCGCGCCGGTCCCAGGCGGCGGTAGGCACGACCTCCAGGCCGACCATCCCGCCCAGGTGCTCCCCGATAGCGCGCGCGGTGGTCAGTGCCTGCCCGAGCGTCTCCGCGCTGAGGGTGATGGTGGCGTCCCAGGCGCCCTGCGCGAGGGGGGACGGGGACACGGCGGGGTGGTAGTCGATCAGGGCGCTGATCAGTGCGTCGTCGGCGTCGTCGCCCGCCGAGCGGATGGTGATGGTCGCGTTGTACTCCATGCTGGCTCCTGTCCTGGTGGGGTGGGATGATGTGGGGACCCCGGGGAGGTCGGAGGCACCAGGTCCGCCTCCGACCTCCCCGGCCCGTCAGCGGCGCGGTGGCCACTGGAAGCCGTCGCGCTTGAGCGGGGCGAGCCCGTTCGCGAGGCTCCGGCGGTCCGAGGCCGTGCCGGCGAACGTGGTCAGGAGGCGGCCGTCCCTGCTGACACGGATGTGTCCGCGACGGGTCTCCTCGACGCTGTACCCGGCGGCCCTGAGCGCCTTGACGAGCTTCTTGAGGTCCTTGTCCATCATCTACCACCCCCTTTCGGTATGGCAAGAGCATAGCACTAGACCTTGCGATAACGCAAGGTGTGGGGTAGGGCCCCGCTCACACTCCCAGGGGTCACGCCTCGATCTGGAGCAGCCCCGCCACACCCTCCAGTGCACGCCGCGCACCCTCCAGGTCCGCGTGCTGGTACCCCTGCGTCACCGCAATCGAGGAGTGCCCCATGATCGCCACCTGCACCGGGGCGGGCACCTGTAGCGCCATGAGCAGCGTCGCCGCCGAGTGCCGCGCCTCATGCACCGTGTACGGCCTGCCGTCCGGGCGGGCCACGCCGGCCACCTCCTGGAGGGCGCGCCAGGCGCGCAGGTCGTCCCCGCTCGACCACGGGCCGCCTGCTGGGCGCGGCCACACCAGCCCCCAGGGCGAGGCCGGGCACTGCTCACGCCACGTGGCGAGCGCCCCGGCCATCCACGGCACGAGCGGGATCACGCGCCGCCCCGCCGCGCTCTTGACCGGCACCAGGTAGTAGGTGCCGGCCAGGTGCTCGGCGGCGTACCAGTCGGCATCTGCCGTGCCGGCCTCCCTGGCCCGGCGGGGGATGGCCTGTAGCTGCCGGTCTACGGTGATCGTCCCGGCATCGAGGTCTACGCGGTCCCAGGTGAGGCCGAGGCACTCGCCCTGGCGCATGCCCTGGAGGAGGGCGGCGACCCACCGTGACGGGTCGACGCGCTCGGCGAGGTGGCGTGCCCATAGTCGGCGCCCGGTGACCTCCGGGCCGGGGTCCGGCCACTGGTCGCGTGAGGCTGCGGCGCGCAGGAGCCGGATCGCGCCGTCGACCGGGATCGCCCGCCTGGTGCTGGCGGCCCGCTTGGGTGGCTCGGCGTCGAGGATCGCCTGCGGCACGGGGTGGCCCTCTCGGCGTGCGTCGCGGAGCATGCGGGCGAGGGTGGCCCGGCAGGTGCGCGCCGTCGTCGACGACCGGCCAGCGTCGATGACGGCCTGGTCGAGTCGGCGTGCGTCGCGGGCGGTGAGGTCCGCGAGGCGCCGGTTGCCGAGGGTGGGGATGATCCACCGGCGCACCATCCCCTCGGTGACCGCGTACGCCTTGGGGCGGAGCCGCCCGGCCTGGATCGGTAGCCACTCGTCGGCCCAGCGCTTGACGGTGGCCTGCGATGCGGCTGGTGCGGCTCCCTGGGCGGCGTTGATCTCCCGCTTGAGGTCCCGCAGCCTCCGGGCACACTCGGCCCGGGTTTTGGCGGAGACGGTGCGCCTCCGGCGGGTGCCTCGCTCGGTCCACCCGACGTCTACGGCGCCCACCCACCTGCCGCTCCTGGTCTGGTAGGGGCCTGTGCCGTCCCCGTACGCCATCGTCTGCTCCTCCCTGCTGGGCTCTGATACCCGATGATAGCCATTGTGCTAGCCACCTCTGGCGTACGTGGGCGCATGCCCGCGTACGGCGACCATCTGTTTTTCATTGGAACTCCGCCGTTTTGCGGTGTCCCGCGTGGTCAGGGTAGGGGCGGATCGGCTGTCTTGTAAACAGCAGGTCGTCGGTTCGAGTCCGACACGCGGCTCCATGATTTTCCCGCGCAGTGGGCCGCCTGCTGAGACCCGCCTGCCGAACCGGAACGCGCGGCGATAAGGTGAGCCTTGCCTGAATACGGCTCGGCTTGCGGCCGGGCCCCGTCGACCTTAAGGAGAACCGCGGTGGCCAGCCCCTGGGAAGTCTATGAGGCCCTTATCGATGACCTCCCCGACGGCGTAACCGTCGCGGCATCCCGCCGCGGCCCGCGTTGGACCCGCGTGCTCAACTCCGCCGACGGGCTGGGCTCCGCCTGGTCGCTGAAGGCGGTATCGCGTCCGGCCGCCTCCGCCGACATCCCCGACGTCGGCCGGCCCCTGCGCGACGTCGCCGCCCTGGCCAGGAGCTGGAACCTCGCCGAGGCGAGTGTCGGGCTGGCCGCCATCAACTCCTGGTACTCGCGCCCCGAGGTCGCCGCCTCTCACGGCTTCGTTCCCACCGGTGACGGACTCACCTGGGGGCAGGTATTCGACCCGTATCAAGACGCCGTCGCCGGCCTGAAAGTGGCGGTCATCGGTCACTTCCCCTTCGCCCGCCGCGTGCTGTGGCGGGCGGGCGAACTGTGGACGCTGGAACGCGATCCCCGGCCCGGCGACTACCCGGACACCGCCTGCGAGTACCTGCTGCCACAGGCCGACTACGTGTTCATCTCCTCCTCAAGCCTGGTCAACAAGACCATGCCGCGGCTGGTCGACCTGGCGGTTGGCGGCGGGGCACATACGGTGCTCGTGGGCCCCTCCACCCCCATGCATCCGCTGTTCCTGGACCTAGGGGTCGCCACCGTCACGGGATTCGTGCCGGCGGCTGAGGTCCGCTCCGCCGCCGACCTGGAGGAGCTGGCCGCGTCCGGTGAGATCGGGCCCGGTGTGCGCATGCACCTGCACGCCGTCGGGGAGTGACCGGCGGCCCGCGGGGCTCAGGGCAGGCGCCAGTCGACCGGCGTCGCCCCCATGCGTTCCAGCTCTGCGTTGGCCCTGGAGAAGGGGTGGGAGCCGAAGAAGCCGCGAGAGGCACTCAGCGGTGAGGGGTGCGGAGAGGCGATGATCGGCGTCGCCCCCAGCATGGGGGACAGGGACTGGGCCGGGCGTCCCCACAGGATCGCCACCAGCGGCCGCTGCCGCGCCACCAGCGCCTCAATCGCGCGCTGCGTAACCGTCTCCCAGCCCCAGCCCCGGTGCGACGCCGGCGCGCCCGGCCGCACGGTGAGCACCCGGTTGAGCAGCATCACCCCCTGAAGCGACCACGGGGTCAGGTCGCCGGAGGTGGGGCGCGCGACGCCCAGGTCACTGACCAGCTCGGTGTAGATGTTCTCCAGGCTGCGGGGCGGGCGCACGCCCGGCTGCACCGAGAAGCTCAGCCCCATCGGGTGGCCCGGCGTGGGGTAGGGGTCCTGGCCGACGATCAGCACCTTGACATCGTCAAGCGGGTAGGTGAAGGCGCGCAGCACGTCAGTTCCCGCGGGCAGGTAGCCGCGGCCGGCCGCGACTTCCTCGCGCAGCCGGGCGCCGATCTCGTGGATCGTCGGCTCCACGGGGGCCAGGGCCTGGGCCCAGGAGGGGTGGATGAGCTCGGACAGTGGCTTCGGTTCGGTCACACCCAGAGCCTAATCGGCGGGCCCGGGCTCGGGGTGTCGGCGCGCATCTGCCGCTTTAGCGGCGTCCTGCCGGTATCCTCACCGTGTGAGCCGCTACGACTACCCCGACGACGAGTTCGACGCCGACGACGACGGTCCGGTGCCCGTCGGGGTGCATCGCGCCCAAGTTCCCGCCTGGCGCAGCTGGATCCCGCTGCTGGCCATCCTCATCATTGTGCCGCTGCTGGCCTGGGGCGTGGTCGGTCTGCTGGGCAGGCACGCGACCGGGGGAGGGGCGTCCACGGCCGCGGCCTCGGGCGGCGCTGCGACGGCGCAGGCGTCTGCCGACGGGCAGCGGGGCGCCCCGGAGGCCAGCGCCGAGGCCAGTTCGGAGGCGAGCGCCGAGGCCACTGGCAGCACCGATTTCACCACGGGGATAACGGTGCACAACGGCACCGACACCACTGGGCTGGCCACCCGCACCGGTGACAAGCTGGGCAATGTCGGCTTCACCTCTGTGACGGTGTCCCAGGGTGTCTACACCATGGAAGAGCCGACTGTTACGACCATTTACTATGCCTCCGCCGAGTTGGCGGCCACTGCCCAAGCGGTCGCCGACGCGCTCGGGTCGGGTGAAGTGGTGGAGTCCGCCGAGGAAGCCCAGTCCAACCCGATCGTGGTCGTGCTGCGCAGCGACTACCAGGAGTGACCCTCCCCGCCGCGACCGGCAAAACTGACCCGCCGAGTTCGGTAGATATGGCTGCTGAGACCGGCACAAGTGACACGCCGAGACCGGCACTTGTGACGTACGGAGAGCTCTTTCACACCCCGTTTCGGGCCGACGGCGAACCTGAGCGCCTTGCACTCAAGGGTCGAGAGTGCCAGCATTGCGGTTAGCACTCGGACCCGGAGAGTGACAAAGCCGCTCCCCGGATCCGGTGAACGACCCAGGCCGGAAGGTGAGGGTCGGCGTCGGGCGGGACGTGAACGTCCGGCGCCGTCCCGTCCGTCGCGGGCACCCGTCGGCCACCACCCAATACAGGAGCAGCAATGCCCAAGATCATCGCCTTCGACGAGGAGGCCCGCCGCGGAATGGAGCGGGGCCTGAACACCCTCGCCGACACCGTCAAGGTCACCCTCGGCCCCAAGGGCCGCAACGTCGTCCTCGACAAGAAGTGGGGCGCCCCGACCATCACCAACGACGGCGTGACCATCGCCAAGGAGATCGAGCTCGAGGACCCCTACGAGAAGATCGGCGCCGAGCTGGTCAAGGAGGTCGCCAAGAAGACCGACGACGTCGCCGGTGACGGCACCACCACCGCCACCGTCCTGGCCCAGGCGCTCGTGCGCGAGGGCCTGCGCAACGTGGCCGCCGGCGCCAACCCCATCGCCGTGCGCCGCGGCATCGACAAGGCCGTAGCCGCCGTCGTCGAGCGCCTGCTGGCCGACTCCAAGGAGGTCGAGACCCAGGACGAGATCGCGGCGACCGCCTCGATCTCCGCCGCCGACGAGCAGATCGGCGCCATGATCGCCGAGGCCCTGGAGAAGGTCGGCCACGACGGCGTCATCACCGTGGAGGAGTCCAACACCTTCGGCCTTGAGCTCGAGGTCACCGAGGGTATGCGCTTCGACAAGGGGTACATCTCCCCCTACTTCGTCACCGACGCCGACCGTCAGGAGGCCGTCCTGGAGGACGCCTACGTCCTGCTGGTCGAGTCCAAGATCTCCAACGTCAAGGACCTGCTGCCCCTGCTGGAGAAGGTCATGCAGTCCGGCAAGCCGCTGGCGATCGTCGCCGAGGACGTCGAGGCCGAGGCCCTGGCCACCCTGGTGGTCAACCGCATCCGCGGCACCTTCAAGTCCGTGGCCGTCAAGGCCCCCGGCTTCGGCGACCGCCGCAAGGCGATGCTGCAGGACATGGCCATCCTCACCGGCGGCACCGTCATCTCCGAGACCGTGGGTCTGAAGCTGGAGAACGCCACCCTGGAGGACCTGGGCCAGGCCCGCAAGGTGGTCGTCACCAAGGACGAGACCACGATCGTCGACGGCGCCGGGGACAAGGACGCCATTGACGCCCGCGTCGCTCAGATCCGCAACGAGATCGAGAACTCCGACTCCGAGTACGACCGCGAGAAGCTGTCCGAGCGCCTGGCCAAGCTGGCCGGTGGTGTGGCCGTCCTGAAGTCCGGTGCCGCCACCGAGGTGGAGCTCAAGGAGCGCAAGCACCGCATCGAGGACGCCGTGCGCAACGCCAAGGCCGCCGTCGAGGAGGGCATCGTCGCCGGTGGTGGCGTCTCGCTGCTGCAGGCCGCCACTGCCCTGGACGCCCTGGAGCTGTCCGACGACGAGGCCACCGGCGCCGCGATCGTGCGCGTCGCCCTGGAGGCCCCGCTCAAGCAGATCGCCGTTAACGCCGGCCTTGAGGGCGGCGTCGTGGCCGAGCGCGTGCGCAACCTGCCTACCGGCGAGGGCCTGAACGCCGCGACCGGCGAGTACACCAACCTGCTGGCCGCCGGCATCGCCGACCCGGTCAAGGTCACCCGCTCCGCGCTGCAGAACGCGGCGTCCATCGCGGGCCTGTTCCTGACCACCGAGGCCGTCGTCGCCGACAAGCCGGAGCCCCCGGCCCCGGCCGCCGCTGCGGGCGCCGGTGACGAGATGGGTGGCATGTACTGATCGGTCACCCGGTCGGTTCGGCCGACGCAGTTCGCCGGTAGGCGCGCCCCGCGCGGCCGCCGGCGGGCTATCGGCCCCATCACGACGACAGGCGGGCCGTCTCTTGCAAGCGCAGGAGGCGGCCCGCCTGTCGTTTGCGCGAAGCCGTGCCACTCAGGCGTTCAGTGACGGGTCGATGGCGGCTCCCAGCTCACCCTTGCCGACGACATCGACGCGGTATTGGATGGGCGTATGAGTCGGACGGATGCCAATGCCCTCGCTGGCCGAGTACTCGCGGAGGTTCCGCCTTTCCTGCTGGTTGGGTCCGGAGGACTGCTGCGGGTTTACGGTGGTTCCTTGTGGGCGGTGGGCCTGCTGGTCGGAGGCGGAGTACTGTGGCAGGTGCTGGCGCTCGCTCGCATAGGTGGCGCGGGTGACGCCGATGGGGTCCGGATCAACAACCTGGGGCGCCTGGCGGTGATCGGGCTGCTGATCCTGCTCGGCAACTGGGGCGCCTTCACCGGTGGACTTGCGTTGTTGGCTTTGTTCCTGGGGGTGTGCGTGGCCCTGCGATGCGGGCGCTACCCCGACGGTCCGCAGCCCGTGCGCCGCCGCGAGTTCAATCCCCTGCGTGGTGTGTAGGCCCGCGTCGCCCGGACACGTCCGGCCGTACCTGCTGACGTGCCTCCGCGAAGCCGCTAGACAGGACCCCGGTCCCATCACGACGACGGCGGCGGGCCGCCCTCCCGCTTGCGGGGGAGGGGGCCACCCGCCGTCGTCGGGCGCGCCGCTCAGGCGGGCGGGGTCTGGTAGGTGAAGCGACCGGAGTTGGCAGTCTCGGCGTCGTCGTAGGAGGTGGCGGACTGGTCCAGGGCCTGGCTGATCGAATCCAGGCTCGCCTGCACCTGCAGGGCGGTGACGTGCCAGTCGGCGGCGCACGCGGCCATGGAGTCGGAGGCGCCGCCCGTCCAGGAGGACTGGAGCAGCGCGATGTCGCCCTTCATCCCGTCCACCTCGGTCTGGATGGTGGAGATGCGGGTGCGGGCGCGTGTGGCCGTGTCGGTGACTGCCTGGGTGTCAACGGCGAAGACGGGCATGACGGAAACCTTTCGGTGAGACGGTCCGGAGTCCCTGTGGCTCGGACATGTGGGCGGTGCCGCGGCCGCGGCGCCTGAAATCACCGTAGGGATTGAGTCGAGACGTCCGCATCCACCGCCGTCGAGCCCTGTGGATTCACCCTGCAGGAACCGTGCCTGTGGATACTGGTGGAGTGAGGGTCCTCACCGAGCTACTGCTTACGCGGGCACCTGAGATGAGTCTCGTCGGTGACTTGACGCGCATATTGATGCTTGTGCATACTGATCCTCAGCGGCAAACTCCCGCAGACAGAATGACGGTGGTCTTGTTGCTGCTTGATGCCCCTGAGAAAGATAAGAGCATAACGATGCCCTTGTCCCGTACCTCGCGATCCGTCCTGAAGCGTCTGGTCGTCTCCCTAGTACTCGTCGTCACCCTGGTGGCAACTCCGGCCTCGGCCTGGGCGGTACGAGGTGACTACACCGCCAATGGGGTCAACATCCGTAACCGCACCGGATATAACTCAGTCGTTGTCGGTTCCGGCTACAAGGGGCAGGGGGCGAATGTCTACTGCTATGACTGGAACTTTCATGAAAACAACGGCGACTGGTATTATCACCGGAACCTTAGGACGGGAGTCAAGGGTTACTCCCTGCACCGGTACATGCGCACTAATGCAGAGCCTAGGCACGGTTGCTGACCGTCGTCCGCAGGAGTCTCCAGCGTGACGCGCACTCGATTTCTCACGGTGGCCACCAGGGTGCTGCTCGGCGCCCTGGTGGCCACGGGCCTGGTACTCCCGGCTGGCTGCGGGCAGGAAGCCTCGGACGAGGGCTGTCCGCACAGGACGTCTACGGGAGGTCCGGGCCCGGGAGTGAACCCACCGCAGTGGCGACAACGGGCGCAACAACCGCCGATTCCCGCTCCCCCTTCGACGACTACTTCCTCGACGCCGAACAGCTGCGCACCGTCGAGCAGGCGCGCATCCAATTGACGACGCAGTGCATGGCGGGGAAGGGCTTCGAGTACTCCGAGGACATCAACGAGACCATGAGCGGCGTTAGCGACTCCACCGCAGGATTGGACGGCGCCACATGGGGGCCGATAGATCTGGATCAGGCTCGGCGCAACGGCTACCATGCGGAGCCCGAAGAAGACAGCGGGGCCCCAGGCGCAGCGACTTCCTCCGCCGAGCAGCAGCCGGGCTACATCGACGCACTCGTCAACGACGAGAACACCGGTTGCGACGATCTGGCATATGCCGAACTTGGCTACGACGACGAGTGGTACTCGCAGATCGCCACTTACGATACTGCGCGGGCCACGGCCAACGAGTCCGCCGTGGCGGATCCCGAAGCGGTCCAGCTCTTTGCGGACTGGTCCGCGTGCATGTCCCGAAAGGGCTATGACGCCGACGATCCCCGGTCGCTCGCCAGCAAATACCTGGATGGCTCACAGGGGACCCCGAGCGCAGAAGAACGGGAGACGGCGGTTGCCGACGCCGAATGCAAGGCGGATACCTCCTTCGCCACGACACTGACCGGTGTGATCAACCGTTATGAGACGCAGGCCGTCACTGACAACCAGGCGACGATGGACACGATCAAACGGCTGTCCTCCCAGATATACGAACGTGCCCAAGAGGTCCTGGGCTCGTGACCGCGACCGAGGCATCCGGACATCGCGGGACCGAAGAGGCTGAAGACACCGACGGTGCCGTATCTGCTCGTGATGGAAAGCACCGCTCGTGGCCGCGGCGGCACTGGCTCGTTGTCCTCGTTGTTGTCGCCCTCGTGAGCGGTACAGCGGGAATAGCCACCGGCCTCCTGCTCAAGTCCCCGGCTGACCTTGCCGCCAGCGCCGAGGCCCCGACCCCGTCGCTCATTACGGCCGACGTCGACGAGCGGGTGCTGGTGGACTCCTTCGAGATTGACACTGAGCTTGTTTCCGAGCAGACCATTAGCGTCGGCCCCAACGGGCAGGCGCAGCAGGGCGGCGACAGCGATAAGGAAAGTGATGATGATGCGGGAGCCGGGGCAACGAGTGGAAGCGGCTCCACGACGGCAGTCGTCACCAAGGTCCCGGTGAGTGTTGGAGACACGGTGTCGGCAGGGGCGGTCGTTCTCGAGCTCTCCGGTCGGCCGATCATTGCGCTCAAGGGGGACATCCCGTCGTATCGGGACTTGGCGCCCGGCGCGAGCGGGCCCGACGTGACCCAGCTTCAGCAGGCGCTCGTCGCCCAGGGGCTGCTTTCGGACTCCGCGGTCGATGGAACCTACGGTTCTGCCACCAGCGCCGCCGTGTCGCAGTTGTACAGCTATCTGGGGTACACGGCGGCGTCGACGGACGGCGGCAGCGGGGAGGACGCCAAGGCCCTGCGGAATGCGCGAGCGGCCGTTAGGCAGGCGCAGGATGCCGTTACCGCGGCGGAGCAGGAGGAAGGCCCCACCAGCGCAGACTCGACGTCATTGACCACGGCGCGGGCAGAACTCGCCGATGCGCAGGCCGACCTGGCCGATACCGAGGCTCGCATCGGCGTCGTCCTGCCGCGCTCCGAAGTTGTGTTCGTTCCCGAAGGCAGCGCGACCGTCCTGTCCGTATCGGGGCAGGTTGGACGGGAGGCCCAGCAGGCGGTTGTCTCCCTCGGATCGGGAGACCTGGTGCTGCGCGGCAAAACCGTGGCAGGTCAGGCGGCCGAACTGCGCGTCGGTGCGACGGCGAATGTCGATGCGCTCGGTGACGGTGCGGCCTGCAGCGTCACCGCGCTGGACGCCGCCGACTCCGGACGCACGCAGGTGACGGTCGGCTGCGACACGGACCTGGACCCCGCCGCCCTAGCCGGGACGGTAACCGCCCGTCTTATCCGTGAGAGCACCGGCACAAGCGTCCTGTGCGTTCCGATCGGGGCGGTTTCTGAACGCGCGGACGGGACGACGACGGTCATAACCCTCACCGGCACGGATACGCTGACCCGTGTAGACCTGACTCGTGCCACTTTTGGTGACATGACGTCGGGATCGTGGTTTTTCGTTGGTGTGGTGCGGTTGGGTTGGTGGTTGTGGGGCACTAATCCGGTGGGCGGTAGAGTGATGGTGTGTGAGCCCGTATGTTCGTAAGGTGCGTACCGCGTCGGGTGCTACGGCGGTGCAGATCGTGGCTAAGGAGCATGGGGTGCGCCGGATTGTGGAGCACCTGGGCTCAGCGCACGACGAGGCGGAGCTGGCGGCCCTGGTTCAGGCGGGGCGGGAGAAGATCCGGGGCGGGCAGGGCGTTTTGGACCTGGCCGGCCTGACACCTCAGGCCGCCGGCCAGGCCGCGCCGGCGGTAGTCGTCGGGCAGCGCTCGGCTGTGCTGTGGGATGTCCTGTGTGGCGCCTACGAGGCCCTGGGGCTGGGTGAGGCCACTGGCGGGGATGAGGGTTTCAGGCAGATGGTGCTGGCCCGGCTGATCGAGCCCACCAGTAAGGAGCAGGTACCCCGGGTGATCTCCGAGCTGGGTGTGCAGCCGGCCTCCAGGAGGACACTGTTCCGCTCGCTGGCGCGCTGCGCGGGCCGCCAGTGGCGGGAACGGATTGCGGACGCCTGCCTGCGGCACGTCACCGGCCGCGGGGACCTGAGTCTGTGTTTGTATGACGTGACGACCCTGTACTTCGAGGCGGAGAAGGAGGACGACCTACGGCGGGTGGGCTATTCCAAGGAACGCAGGGTGGACCCGCAGGTCATTGTGGGGCTGCTGGTGGACCGGACGGGCTTCCCCCTACGTGTCGGCTGCTGGGAGGGCAACAAGGCCGAAACCAGCACGATCGTGCCGATGATCGAGGAGTTCCGGGAGGCGTCGGGGATTGATCACCTGGTCGTGGTGGCGGACGCCGGCATGCTCTCGGCCGGCAACCTTCAAGCCCTCCACCAGGCCGGCTTGGGGTTCATTGTGGGGTCCCGCATGACCAAGGCGCCGGCGGACCTGGAGGCGCACTTCGCCTGGCACGGGGACGCCTTGGCCGACGGGCAGATCATCGACACCATCACCCCACGTAAAGGTTCCATCAGCAGGGAACGCGACAGCGGCCTGCGTGATGAGCCCGTGTGGGACCCTGCCACCCATCCGGGCTCGTGGCGCGCGATCTGGGCCTAGAGGGTGTCAGATTGTTTGTGTAAGGGGTGGTGGGCTGGTCTGTAAGGAGATGAGACTGTGAGTGTGAATGTGAATGAGGAGCGGGCTGCGGCTGGTGAGCGGCAGCGTAAGGTCGCTGAGGAGTTGAAGGCCTCGGGCGCGTTGGATGAGATCTTCGCGCAGATCGATGCCGGTACCCCGTTGACTGGAGAGGATGGCCTGCTGACCGGCGTGCTCAAGGCGGCCTTGGAGCGGGGTCTTGAGGCCGAGCTGACCAGCCACTTGGGCTATGAGAAGGGCGCTGCGGACGCCGCGGCGCATCCCAACTCCCGAAACGGCACCAGCCGTAAGACGATCAGCACCGAGGTCGGGGATGTCGACCTGGACGTGCCGCGGGACAGAGCCGGCACCTTCGCGCCGATGCTGGTACCCAAGGGACAACGCCGCCTGGACGGCCTGGACGGGATGATCATCAGCCTGTACGCCGGCGGAATGACGGTGCGGGACATCCAGCACCATCTGGCCTCGACCATCGGCACCGAGCTGAGCCACGAGACGATCAGCAAGATCACCGACCAGATCGGCGAGGAGGTCCTGGCCTGGCAGCACCGGCCGCTGGAGTCTCTCTACCCGGTGATCTACCTGGACGCGATCGTGGTCAAGATCCGTGACGGAGCCCATGTTTCCAACCGGGCCGCCCACATCGCCGTTGGCGTGGACATGGACGGAATCAAGCACGTGCTGGGGATCTGGGTACAGGCCCATGAGGGGGCGAAGTTCTGGGCCGGGGTGTGCGCCGAGCTGGCCAACCGCGGCGTCCAGGACGTGCTGATCGTGTGCTGCGACGGGCTGACCGGGTTCCCCGAGGCGATCGAGGCGACCTGGCCGCAGGCCACCGTCCAGACCTGCGTGGTGCACCTGATCCGGGCCGCCACACGGTTCGTGTCCTACAAGGACCGCAAGGCCGTGTGCACCGCCCTGCGGCCGATATACCAGGCCGCCAACGAGGAGGCCGCCCTGGAGGCCCTGGCGGCCTTCGAGACCAGCGAACTCGGCCAGCGTTACCCGGCGGCGGTCAAGACCTTCACCGACGCCTGGGAGCGGTTCACGCCGTTCCTGGCGTTCCCGCCGATGCTGCGCCGGGTCATCTACACAACCAACTCCATCGAGTCGCTGAACTACCAGCTGCGCAAGGTGTCGAAGAACCGGGGACAGTTCCCCTCCGACGCCGCCGCGGTGAAGCTGCTGTGGCTGGCGATCTGCAACATCGAGGACAAGCGCGCCAGACAGCGCGAGAAGGAGAAGAACCTACCCGCCAGCAAACGCAAAGCCAAGGGCCGGCTCGTGGAAGGAGCGGTAACCACCAACTGGAAACAAGCCCTCCAACAGCTGGCCCTGGCCTACCCGGAACGAATCAACCCCCACCTGTGACCCAGCCCACTTACACAAACATATTGACAGGCTCTGGGCCTACAGCGCGCGCCGGTTCGCCAGGGACAACAAGACCCTCACCGCCCAGGAGAACCGGGCTCGGGCGGTGGTTGCCGGGGATCGGCGTCCCAAGGCCACCCGGTTCGTCACCACCCGCAAGGGCGACCAGGTCCTCGACGAGAAGGCTCTTGCCCGCGCCAAGAGACTGGCCGGGCTGAAAGGCTACGTGAGCAACATCCCCGCCGGCATCATGCCCGCCAGTGAGGTGATCGCCTCATATCACGAGCTGTGGCACGTGGAGCAATCATTCCGCATGTCCAAGCATGACCTGAAGGCCAGACCCGTCTTCCACCACACCCACGACGCCATCCAGGCCCACCTCACCATCGTCATGGCATCCCTCGCGATAGCCCGCCATCTACAAGCCGCCACCGGAATCAGCATCAAACGACTTATCCGCGAACTCAAACCACTCCAAGAAGTCACCATCACCATCAACGGCCACCACATCACCGCCCAGCCCCAGACCACCCAGACCGCACAGCAAATCCTCAACAACCTAAACACCGCAGGGCACTAAAGTGGCACGAGTCAGGAGGAGGAAGGCCCCACCAGCGCAGACTCGACGTCATTGACCACGGCGCGGGCAGAACTCGCCGATGCGCAGGCCGACCTGGCCGATACCGAGGCTCGCATCGGCGTCGTCCTGCCGCGCTCCGAAGTTGTGTTCGTTCCCGAAGGCAGCGCGACCGTCCTGTCCGTATCGGGGCAGGTTGGACGGGAGGCCCAGCAGGCGGTTGTCTCCCTCGGATCGGGAGACCTGGTGCTGCGCGGCAAAACCGTGGCAGGTCAGGCGGCCGAACTGCGCGTCGGTGCGACGGCGAATGTCGATGCGCTCGGTGACGGTGCGGCCTGCAGCGTCACCGCGCTGGACGCCGCCGACTCCGGACGCACGCAGGTGACGGTCGGCTGCGACACGGACCTGGACCCCGCCGCCCTAGCCGGGACGGTAACCGCCCGTCTTATCCGTGAGAGCACCGGCACAAGCGTCCTGTGCGTTCCGATCGGGGCGGTTTCTGAACGCGCGGACGGGACGACGACGGTCATAACCCTCACCGGCACGGATACGCTGACCCGTGTAGAGGTCACCGTTGGCCTTGAGGCCGACGGCTACGTCGAAATCCGGCCGAACGACCCTGACGCGATCACCCGGGATAGCGTTGTCATCGTGGGAGGACAGTGATGACGCCGTGAGGGCCGGCGCTTCACCCGCCGCAACCGCCCCGGATGAGCCGAGGGGCGCGGAACGGCCGCTCATTCAACTGGAGGGCGTCAGCCGCCTCTATTCCGGCAGGGTCCCTACCCTCGCCCTAGACAATGTGACGACGACGGTGGCCCGTGGGGAGCTTGTGGCCGTTGTCGGCGCCTCCGGGTCCGGAAAGTCAACTCTCCTTAATATTCTCGGCACGCTTGACCGGCCGACCTCCGGGCGCTACCTGCTGGACGGGACGGATACCACCTCATTGGACGACGCGCACCTCGCGGCCCTGCGCTCGAAGAGCATCGGCTTCGTATTCCAGGCGTTCCACCTCATCGGTGAGCGCACCGCGCTTGACAACGTCGCCCTGGCCGGCCTGTATGCCGGCATCCCCCGGTCGGTGCGTCGGGACAGCGCCATGGCGGCGCTTGAACGTGTCGGTATGGCGCACAAGGCGGACGCACTGCCCAACGAACTCTCCGGCGGCGAGCAGCAACGTGTGGCGATCGCCAGAGCTGTCTGCACCCATCCGCCCCTCGTGCTGAGTGACGAGCCGACGGGCAACCTCGACTCCTCCCACGCCCAAGGCGTCCTCGACGTCTTTGCCTCCCTCAACGAGTCTGGGACCACGATCATCATGGTCACTCACAATGAGGAGCACGCTTCACGGGCGCCCCGTGTGCTGCGGGTCAGGGACGGCGCTCTCACGGAGGGGTTCGCATGAGACGCCGTATTGCCCCCGGCCGCGCCGCGTTCATTGACATTGTGCGCGAGGCCCTTGCCTCGGTCTCCGGCGGGCCCGGGCGCTCATTACTCACTCTGGCCTCCACCCTCATTGGAGTCGCCAGCCTCGTTGCTCTCATTGGGATCTCGCAGACGGCGGCAGGCCAGATCAACGTCGGCTTCTCCCTTCTGCAGACCACCCTGGTGACCGTCCGGATGGACCCTGAGCAGATGACCGACGCCGACCCGATGGGCTTCCCCGTGGATGGCGCCGATGCCGTCACCGCGCTTAACGGCGTGCAGTCGGCCTCACTGTATTGGCAGCTCGACGCCAATGCCCTCGACCTGGACGTGCGCACATCCTCATCTACACAGAACCTCGCCGACTCCCTCGCCGTATATGCCGCCGACGCCAGCGTGAACGACCTGGCGCCCTCGGTGCGTGCGGACGGCATCGGGTTCACGGACTTCCTCGTCGCCTCTGGTGCGCGTACCGCGATCCTCGGCGAGCGCGCGGCCGACAAGCTCGGGATAGCCGACCTGCGGCTGCCCGCCACAATCAGCATCAACGGTGAGCACTTCACAATCATCGGTGTTCTGGGCAAAAGCGAGGCCGTCCCACAGCTCAACACCGCCATCATCATTCCGAACCAGACGGCCCTGAATCTATTCGGGCCACCAACCACCCAGCACCCCGCTCAAATGACGATCCGCACCGACGTCGGCGCGGCGGACCTCATTGCCCGCCAGGTTCGCTACGCCCTGCGCCCGGACGCGCCGTCGTTGTTCACGGTTACCGCGCCCCAGGACTGGTCGCGGGCCACAGAGGGCGTAGAGGACTCCATCAGCGGACTACTCCTCGCCGTCGCCGTCGTGATCCTTGTGATCTCGGCGCTTGCGATCGGTACCGCCACACTGTCCTCGGTCAATGAAAGGGCCGCGGAAATAGGGCTCAGGCGCGCGCTGGGGGCGCGTGTGCGTCACATCCATCTACAGGTTGTGATCGAGGCGGCGCTGCTGGGAGGAGTGGGCGCTCTTACGGGCGAATCAATTGGCGTGCTCGTAATCGTCATCGTCAGTGCCGTGCACGACTGGACGCCGGTCATGACCCCGGCGGTCCTCGGAGCTGGGCCTCTGATCGGGATAACGGCTGGCATTGCGGGAGGACTCATGGCTGCTCGCGTTGTGTCGCAGCTCGAGGCGGTGGACGCGCTGCGCCGATCCTGAAGGGGCACTTGGGACCGAGGAAAAAGCACGAATGCGGCCGGACTTCACAGGTCATCGGTTCGGTCGTGAATCGGGGTTGCGGCCGACAGTGGCAGACGGCATGGTCCCGCGGCGTCAGTCTGCGGAGGAGCCGAGTATCGGCTCGGTGATGGCGGCGAACTCGCCTGTGCGCGCCTCCCGCAGGGCCTTGGCCTCCTCGCACTTGGCGCGTAGCTTCTCGGCGAGCTTGGCGCGCTCCGCCTCCGCCGCGCTGGCGCGATCCGTGGGGCCCTCCTCGCCCGGACGTGGCTTGGACAACAGCTGGTCCAGCTCATCGGCGCACGACTCCAGGGACGTCGTGTGCGCATCGTCGGAGTCCTCCACCGTACGGGAGCGGCGTGCGCGCGCAGCCTCGGTGGGTGTCGGTGCGGACACGGGGGAGGTCCGTATCGCCGACGGGACGGCGTGTCGCACCTCGTCCTCCTCACCCGCGGCCTCCAGGCCACCGATCCAGGGATCCGTTTCCCTGTGAGCAGGCGGTTGCTGGGCGCCGTCAGCACCAGCGGGGGATTCCCCCGGCGCGGTGGCTCCCGTGCCCGCCGGCTCCGAAGGTGCGCCGACGACGGCGCCCTGCTCGGCAGCTGCTGCGCCGTCCGCCCCGGCCTCGGGGGCAGCAGGCTGTGCGGCCCGGCAGCAAGAGCACTCGGCGGCATCGGCCTGGGGCAAGCGCGCCAGCTTGTCCTCCAAGTGCTGCTTCTCCGCCTCCAGGTTCTCGCGCGCAGGCAGTTCCCAACGGGCGCCGAGCGGGGAGGAGAACAGTGACTCGCGGTCCAGCAGCCGGGTAATGATCGCCAGGCGCGCCCGCAGGTAGTCCTCCAGGGGGATGTGCGCGTACTCCTGGCGCACACCCATCCGGTAGCTCTTGTACTGCTGCGGCTCTACCGCAAGCGCCCCTAGATCGGCATCGTTGAGGGCCTGGGCGTCAATGTCGTTACTCGCCAGGTTGTGGCGCTTGAGGTTCAGGATCAGCGCGCACACACGGTCCACCGTCTTGTCGGGCACGCCGAGCGACTGCAGGCTCTTGGCCGCGTAGGCGGCGGAGGCGACCTCGTCCTCGCCGCCGTTGCGTCGGTAGGTGGATTCGCTGGCGGTGGAGAAGACGCAGCCGTGGTACCAGGTTGCCAGGCGCATCACGTCGGGGTTGTGGGACTCATCGGCAAGCTCATCGACGCGCGCCAGCATGTTGATGACGTGCTTGAGATTGTGGAAGTGCCGGTCCGGGGTCGTCCAGCGGGAGACGAGCTCCTCTCCGGCAGAGCGAATCTGCTCCACCGGTGCCGTGGCGCCGACCGCTTTGGTACAGCGGACGAAAGCGGGAAGCAGCCACTGGGGGGCGTCAACCACGTCCATAGGGCTCATGAGAAAGCCTCCGAGATGAGATGAAACGGAGCCATCGTAGGACTACTGGCGGCGAACTTGAAGCCCACGGGGTGTTCTACCCACCACCTTTCGCGGCTACGCGCATGCCAGGGAGGTCGCCGCGCGACCGAACTCGGCACGTAACGTCTACCGAACTCGGCATGTAACGTCTAGCGATCTCGGCGGGATTACTGGGCGTCGGGTGTGGGGGTGGCCTTGTCCACCGGGGTCACGAGGGCGGGCAGCTCGATGTGCACGGTGGCGCCGCCCCCGGCGTCTGGTCCATCCGCACGGTGCCGCCGTGGCGGGCGATGATGGCCGCCACAATCGACAGTCCCAGCCCAGAGCCTCCGGTCTTGCGGTTGCGGGAGGTATCGGCCCGGTAGAAGCGCTGGAAGACCTTCTTCGCGTCGGCCGGGGCGACGCCCGGCCCGTGGTCGCGCACCTCGACTACAACGCTCGGCGCCCCCGGCGCGCCTGCGCCCGCGGGGTGCGGCACGGTGCCGACGGCGATCTCCACCGGCGTGCCCTCAGGCGTGTGCCGGGTGACGTTGCCCAGCAGGTTAGTCAGTACCTGGGACAGGCGGTCCCGGTCGCCCAGCACCATGGCGGGCTCGACCTCGTCGTCGGCGCCAGCGGCGTCGCCTAGCGGAATGAGGGCGCAGTCGCGGTCCGGGGCCAGCACCATCATGTCCGTCAGCGCCCCGGCGGCGATCTGGGTCAGGTCCACGGGGGCCATGCTCATCTCCCGGCCCTCATCCATCCGGGCCAGCTGCAGCAGGTCGTCCACCAGCCTACCCATGCGGGATGCCTCCGACTCGATCCGTCCCATCACCTCCGCGGTCCGCTCCGGCGGCACCCCGCCCATGCGATACAGCTCGCCGTAGCCGCGAATGGCGGACAGGGGCGTACGCAGCTCGTGCGAGGCGTCGGAGACGAAGCGGGTCATGCGCTCCTGGGCGACTACCTGGACGTCGAAGGCCTGCTCGTTCTGCTGCAGCATGGTGTTCAGTGCCCGCTGCAAGGAGCCGACCTCCGTAGTCGGCGGCTCGGTCACGGGAACACGTGCGGACAGGTCGCCGCTGGCGATCTGCCCGGCCACGCCCTCGATCTGCCGCAGCGTGCGGAACGAGCGGCGCACCAGGTAGGTGGCGGCCATGGCTCCCAGCAGAATCAGCGAGACGTCGGTCAGGGCCACCGCCAGTCTGGTCTGCTCAACCGTCTCCATGACGTCGCTCAGCGGCAGGGCGATCGCAACCACGCCGACGTGCTCCCCGGAGGTGCGGTCATCGATCGGCAGGATGATGACCCGCCACGGGTGGTTCAGCTGGTTCGACTCGACGGTGAACAGCCTGGGGTCGGAGGCCTGCGCGACGGCGTCGTCCACCGACAGTACTCCGATCGCTGGGACCCCGTACTTGTTGGCGGTGTCCGAGGAGACCATCTGGCCGGTCTTGCCATCCAGGTACTGTGCCTCCACATAGTAGGTGGACGGCATGGAGGAGCTGGCGTCGGAGCTGTTGATGCGGCTGGAGCTGAGCGCGGTCAGCCCCTGGGTGCCGATGGCCTGCGCGGTGTTGCGCAGCTGGGCGTCCACCTGGCCGACCAGGTGGTTCTCAAGCAGCGAGGTTACTGACAGCGACGACGCGAACAGCCCGACGGTCAGCAGGCCGGTGGTGAGCAGCGCCAGGCGGGTGCGCAGCGGCTGGGTGCGCCAAGCCCGCTTGCAGGCGGTCAGCAGGTGCCAGCGGCCGCGTTTAATCGGCCGGTACTGGCGTCCCCGGGGTGGGCGGCGCACCGTGTTCCTCACGGTGGCGCGCACGCTCAGCTCGCCTTGGGTTCGCGCAGCATGTAACCGACGCCGCGGCGCGTCTGGATCAGCGGGGCAACCGGGTTCCCGTCGGCGCCGGAGATCTGGTCCACCTTGCGGCGCAGGTAGGAGATGTAGGACTCGACGATGGCGGCGTCACCGTTCCAGTCGTACTCCCACACGTGGTCCAGGATTTGCGACTTGGACACCACGCGGCCGGCGTTGAGCATCAGGTAGCGCAGCAGCTTGAACTCGGTGGGGGACAGGTCCACCTCGACGCCGGCCCGGTGCACCTCGTGGGCGTCCTCATCCAGGACCAGGTCGGCCACCCGCACCATGCCGTCGTCCTCGCCCTCCAGGGCGCGGGTGCGGCGCAGGATGGCGCGGATGCGGGCCACGACCTCCTCCAGGCCGAAGGGCTTGGTGACGTAGTCGTCGCCGCCTACGGTCAGGCCCTGCACCTTGTCCGCCATGTCGTCGCGGGCGGTCAGAAACAGGATCGGGATGGTCACGTCGCGCTCGCGCAGGCGCCGGGCGACCGTGAACCCGTCCATGTCCGGCAGCATGACGTCCAGCACGATCAGGTCGGGGTCGGCGTCCTCGGCGCCGCGCAGAGCGCCGTTCCCGTCCGCTGCCGTAAGTACCTCGAAGCCGGCGAAGCGCAGCGATGATGCGAGCAGGTCGCGGATATTCGGCTCGTCGTCCACCACGAGGAGGCGAGCTTCATAAGACGTCTGCTGAGAATCGTGGGTTCGGTCCATGCCGCCACTGTGCACGGCGAGTCTGGGAGTCTGCTGAACCCTGGGTGGGAGTGGGGAATGTATTTCTCCGGGAGCTCGCCGGCGCCGCGGGGGCGGGCCGGTGTGGGGGACGGTGCGGCCGGCGCGGCGAGACCGGGCGAGCCGTTGCCGCGGGGGCGGGCCGGTGCGGCGGGACGGGGTAACGCCCCCGCCCCGCCTGCCGCCGACGGTGGCGGTTGGCCAGGGGTGCCCGATGCCGACGGAGTCGCCGGGCCTCAGATGAACTTGAGCGGGTCGAACTCGGTCAGCGGGATGATGCGGACGCGCGGCAGGGCGATGGTGAAGGCGTCCACGTCGGTCTCCAGGTCGTACACGGTCAGCCCGCGCGACTCCAGTGAGGCGAACTGGGCGTTGAGGAACTCCCGGAAGCACAGCACGTCGACCTGGGCGCCGGCATCCAGGAGGCGCTCGACCTGGGGGATGTAGTCGCCGTCGTGCGAGCCGAGCAGGACGTGAATCGCCTCGCCCTCCTCGACCCGCTTCGCCAGTGCCTCCAGGGTCCGCTGAATACCGATGTCGACGACCTTCTCCTCCTGGCTGCCGGAGCCGGCCAGGGGGATCGGGCGGTAGTCCATCGCAAGCAGGGCCTGGACGAAGCCCATGGGCATGTGCCCGGAGGTGGCATTGAGGAAGAACAGGGCGCGGGTCTCGGATCCGTCGGCCTTCTCATCGGCGAGATCGTCGCAGAAGGACAGCACGCGGTCCCACCGGGGCCGTTCGTCGGGATCGGGACGGCGTCCGAGCACGCTCATACCGAGAGTGGCGTCAATGTTCTCCCCGTCGACGAGGAGATAGGTGGGTGTGGTCATGGTGTCATGCTAACGGGACGTACCCATGCACTCGCCGGGCGAGTTGTGAACCGCATGCTAGCAAGTGTTCATGTAAGCGGGGCGGGTTGCCGTACCCGGGGTGGGTGCAGGCTGCAAAAATTAGGTAATCATAAGTGCATGAGACAGACGCAGCAGCCTGCCGATGGCCCGGCGGGCGCCGGTGGGGCCCGGCCGACGACGGCGGTTGCACCCAAGCCCGTACTCGGCTCTCGCGCGGGCGCCCGTGCGGGCGCGGCTGCGGCAGTGCTGACTGCCGCAGCCGCGTTGGCGCAGGGGTGGGCGCTGATCTCCCTCTCCCGCGCCCTGGCCGGCCTGACGGCCGCGGTGGTGCCGGCCGTGGTCGGAGTAGGTGCGGACCAAGTGCCCGGCGCGTGGCGGCATCACCTCGCCGTTGCGGCTGTGGCAGCACTCGTGTGCGCCCTGTGCGAAGCCGCCGTGCACGGCATCGCCCAGATCAGCGCGGCCAGTCAGGAAGGTGTGCTGCGCCGCCAGGTGCTCGCCCACCTGTTCGAGCTGGGACCGGCCCACGCCTCCGCGCGCTCCGGTGCCACCGTCACCCTGCTGACCGACGGCGCCGAACGCGTGGCCGCCTACAGGCAGACCTTCCTCGTGCCCACCATCGCCGCGATCGTCTCACCGCTGCTGGTGCTGGGACTCGTAGGCGCGGTGGTGGACCCGCTCTCGGCGGCGGTGCTGGCCGTCGCCTTCGTAGCCGTCCCCGCGCTGATCATCTTCCTGCACCGGCGGCTGCGCCGCTCCTCGGCCGCCTCACGCGCCCAGCGCATGCGGCTGAGCGCCGAGTACCTCGATGCGATTCAGGGGCTGACCACCCTGGTACTGGCCCGTGCCGCAGCGCGTCGCGCCACCGACCTGGAGGCCTTCGGTGAGGCCAATCGCCGCGCGGTGATGCGACTGCTGGCGGGAAATCAGCTGGTCATCCTCATTACCGACGGCTTGTTCTCCCTGTTCCTGGTCACCGCCTCCGCCGTGCTCGCCCTGGCTCGTCTGGGCTCCGGGGCAATCGGCCTTGATGGCGCCATCGCCCTGGTACTCATCGCCTTCGTCCTGCTGCAGCCCCTGGGGCGGGTAGGCGGATTCTTCTACGTCGGCATGGGTGGCATGGCCAACCAGCGGGCGCTGCGCCGCGTCCTGGCCCGACGCCGGGAGGAGGGCCCCGCAGGTCCGGTGGCTGCTAAGGAGCCGGGTGACACGGCGCTGGTGTCACTGCGCGGTGTCACCGCGGCCTGGCCGGCCCGCCCTGCCGGACCTGGCCGGCCCGGGCACCCCGGTGGTCATCCCGGCGGCTCCGGTGGCCATCCCGGGCGCCCCCGTGCCGCCGATCAGGCAGGCCCGCGTCGGGCTGCGCCCGTGGTCGTGCTACGCGACGTCAACCTGGACGTCGCCCCCGGCGAGCACCTGGCGGTCGCAGGACCCTCCGGCGCCGGCAAGTCCACCCTCATGGCCCTGATCGCGGGAGACCTGTTGCCCGTGGCGGGCCGGGTGCACGTGGCCGGTACCGCCTCCACCGCGTCCACTCAGCACGCCGTGCGCGCCGCCAGCGCAGTGGTCAGCCAGACCACCTGGCTGTTCACCGGCACCATCGCTGACAACCTGCGCCTGGCCGATCCCACCGCCACGGAGGAACGCATGTGGCAGGCACTGGCCGCCGCCAACCTGGCCGATGAGATTCACGCCCTGCCGGAGGGCCTGCACACCGACGTCGGTGAGCACGGCTCGCGGCTGTCCGGCGGCCAGGCGCAGCGCTTGTCACTGGCCCGCGCCTTCCTTGCCGACCGGCCCCTGCTGCTGCTGGACGAGCCCACCAGCCAGGTGGACCTCGACAGTGAGGCCGCCATCATCGACGCCATTGCCCGCCTGTCCGCGGGCCGCACCGTAATCACCGTCTCCCACCGCGCCGGGGCGCTGTCCGCGTCCGAGCGGGTGGTCACGATCAGCGGGGGTGTCCTGCGATGAATCTGGCACGCGAGCCACGACCGGCCGGTAGCAGCCGCAGTGCGGCACCAGCAGGGCGGTCCACAGGCGCCGCCGACGCCGCCCCCGCCAAGGCGCGCAGGCCCCTGATCCGTTGGCTACTGGAGGTCACCCGCCCGGTCCTGCCGCCGCTGCTGGGCTCGGCCGCCTGCCGGGTGGCGGACCACCTGCTGGGAGTGGCCCTGTTCGCCCTGGCCGCCCACGCCGTCGTGGCTGGAGCCCTCAGTCTCGCCGCCGGAGGCCCCGCCCCGTCCGTCTGGCCGGTGGTGGGCGCCATGGCCGCCATTTCGGTACTGAAGGCGGCGCTTCGCTACGGGGAGCAGTTCCTCGGGCACACGGTTGCCTTCACCTCCCTGGAGCTGCTGCGCGCCGAGCTGTTCCGCGCCCTGGCCCGCCGTGCCCCGCGCGTGATGAGCACCGCCCGTTCCGGTGACCTGCTGGCCCGGTCCACCAAGGATGTGGACCGTGTCGAGGTGTTCTTCGCCCACACCTTCGCTCCCGCCGTCAGCGCCGCAGTTGTGCCCGTGACCGTGCTGGTGGTCATCGGGGTGAAGACCACCTGGGCGGTTGCCGCCGCTGCCGCCGCCACCTTGGCGGCGGCGATCGTGGTGGTCCCGCTCCTCGGGCACCGCGCAGCCACGCGCAGCGCCCGGCACACCGTGGCGGCCCGGGCGGAACTGACCCAGCATGTCACCGACTCCGTGCAGGGTCTGCCCGAGGTGGTCGGCTACGGCCGCGCCGCCGAGCGCCTGGAGCGCACGCGGGACCTGGACGACGCCGTGGCGGCCGCCGCCCGCCCGGCGGCCCTACTGGGGGCACTGCGCCGCGGCGGGGTGCAGCTGCTGGTGCTGGCGGGACCGATTGCCGTGGTTGCGGCCGGAGCTGGCCCGGTGCTGTCCGGGGCGGTGGGGCCCGCAGCGCTGGCAGCCGCGGCGGCGGCCGTTTTGCGCCTGGGCGAGACCGTGCGCGGGGTGGAGGAGCTGGCCGGCTCGCTCGCCACCGCGCTCGCGGCCGCCGAGAGGGTGCATCAGGTGGCCACCGCGCCCACTGAGCTGCCCGACGGCGCCTCCGCGCTGCCGGCCGGCCCGCTTGACGTCACCTGGGAGCACGTCGACTACACCTACCCGGGGGCGTCGCGCCCGTCGCTGCGCGGGGTGAGCGGACGCGCCGAGGCGGGGAGGTGGACCTGCCTGGTGGGGGCGTCCGGCTCCGGCAAGACGACGCTGGCGCGGCTGGTACTGCGCTTCGATGACCCGGCCGGCGGGCGGGTGACCGTGGGCGGGGTGGATGTGCGTGCGGCGGCGGCCGAGAATCTGCGTGCGCGAGTCGCCCTGGTCAGCCAGCAGGTGCACCTGTTCCGCCTGAGCGTGACCGACAACGTGCGCCTGGCCCGCCCGGAAGCCACCCGGGAGCAGGTGGCGGAGGCCTGCCGACTCGCCGGCGTGCACGCCGAGGTGGCGGCCATGCCCGACGGCTACAGCACTTTGCTCGGGGAACGGGGCGCCTCCGTGTCCGGGGGGCAGCGGCAGCGCTTCGCCCTGGCGCGCGCACTGCTCGCCGAGCCCGATGTGCTGGTACTGGACGAGTTCACCAGCCATCTTGACCCCGAGCTGGATGCCCGCGTGCGCGACGCCGTGCGCGCGTGGGCGGCCCGCCGCGGCACCACCGTGGTGGAGGTGACTCACCGGCTGCACCGGATTGAGCAGGCGGACCACGTCATCGTCGTCGACGGCGGGCGCGTGGTGCAGTCCGGCCCCCCGGCGCAGCTGCTGGCGCAGGCCGGCGGGCCGCTCGCCAGGCTGCGTGCCCGGCAGGAGTGAAGGCGCGCGGGCTGTGCCGATGCGCGCCGGTGCCAGGCGCGGCGAGATCCGGCGCGCCCTTAGACGTCCTCCACGTCGGCGTAGGAAAGCGGATCCTCAATCGGTTCCAGGTGGGCCGATACCCGCAGGCTCGGATCGGCGGCAACCAGCTCGTCGATCAGCGACTCGGTGTAGTCGTGCCCCCGCTTGACGGTCCATGTGCCCGGCACCAGCACGTGCAGGTGGGCGAAGCGGCGGCTGCCGGCCTCCCGCACACGCACCGCGTGGAAGTCCACAACCCCCTCGCGGCGGCGCTCGTCCAGGACCGCGTTGATGCGCTCCAGCGCCTCCCGGTCCGGGGCCACGTCCATGAGGCCGCCCACTGAGTCGCGGATCAGCTGGAAGCCGGTCCACATGATGTTCAGGCCCGCCCCCAGGGCGACTACGGCGTCTAGCACGGGGGAGTGGAATACGGCTACGAGCCCCACCCCGGCCAGGACGGCCGCGGAGGTGACTACGTCGGTCAGCAGGTGCTTGGCGTCGGCTACCAGCGCGGCCGAGTGCTCGGCCCGGCCCCGGCGCAGCAGCACCCACGCCACGATCCCGTTCACCAGGGAGGCACCCACCGAGATCACTAGGCCCAGGCTCAGGCGCTCCGGCATGACCGGGGTGATGATGCGCTCAACCGCGGAGAAGATGATGAAGGCGGCGGCCACGAAGATCATGATCCCCTCGCACACCGAGGAGAAGTACTCCGCCTTGGAATGGCCGAACTGGTGGTCGGCGTCGGCCGGGCGGATCGCGATCTTCAGCACGATCACCGCCACTAGCGCGGCCACCAGGTTGACCAGTGACTCGGCCGCGTCGGACAGCAGCCCGACCGAGCCTGTCAGCCACCAGGCCAGCGCCTTCAGGGTGATGGTGGCCAGGGCCGCGCCCACGGAGAGCCAGGCGTAGCCGGACAGGTCCTTGGGCGGGGCGTAGCGCGGAGAGGGCACCCCCAGAGTATGGCCGCAGCGGCCGACCCGGCAAAAGCCGCGTCAGCTCCCGGTCCGCGCGAGGCGACCTGGCGGTCAGCCGGGCTGGTCGACCGGGCGGACCTCGGCGTCGTCGACGGTGACCGAGGGGGCCGGGGCGGCCTGCGGGCCCGGCGTGCCGAACAGGCGTTCCTTGACGGCGTCGGCGACCTTGTCGGTGACGGCCTCACCCTGCTCGCGCACGAAGCTGGAGGCGCGCGTGGATGCGGTGGCTACCTTGTCGCGCACGAAGGGCTGGTCCACCAGCCTGGTGGCCGAGGCCTTGATGCGCTCGTACTGCGCCCGGCCCGCGCGCGTCCCGAGGACGTAGCCGGCACCGAGTCCGATGATGAAGGGGAGCTTGCTAGCCATGGGTTCCTCCTGCTCGGGGGTGCCGCCCGGCGCGGCCCCTGCCCGCAACCCTACCGGCATCCACCTGGGGCAAGGCTGGGCGTAGGCCTGGTGAAGGTCGATGCCGGCGCTCCCGCTGAAGCGGGATGATAGGTAAACCTATCTTTGCTATACAGATGAATTAATCCGATTTACCTTCGAAGCATGAGCCTGCAGCACAGCGCCTGCCCATCCCGCGCGCACCGCCTCATCGACCCGGGCGAGCGGGGCGCGGGTTCTGGAGTCGCGGGGCAGGCCACCGACCACTCGGCGCCGGAGGCCTGCCCGACGGCGCTGTGGCTCACCGCCCGCCCGCAGCGGTCCCGGCCTGTGCCCGGCGGCTCCGACACCGCATCGTCTCTGGCTTCACGCCTTAACTGGCTGCGTGCCGGGGTCCTGGGCGCCAACGACGGCATCGTCAGCGTGGCGGGACTGGTAATTGGTGTCGCCGCCGCCGCGCCCACGGACACGGGCGCCATATTGGCCGCCGGGGTGGCCGGGGTGCTGGCCGGCGCCGTATCCATGGCGGCGGGCGAGTACGTGTCTGTATCCACCCAGTCGGATACCGAGCGCGCCTACGTGGCCCGCACCCGTAGCCGGCTGGCCGCCGACCCGGCCTCCGGCGTGGACTCCCTCGCGGCGCACTACCGCGGCAAGGGCCTGACGCAGGAGACCGCGCGGCGAGTGGCCCGGGAGCTGACGGTGTACGACGCCGTGGGGGCGCACCTGGAGGCGGAGCTGGGCCTGCGCGAGGACGACTACACCAACCCCTGGCACGCTGCGCTGTCCAGCGCGGTCGCCTTCGTGATCGGCTCCATGCTGCCGATGCTCGCCATTTTGCTGCTGCCCGTGGGTATCAAGATCCCCCTGACCTTCGCCTCCGTGCTGGTGGGGCTGGCGATGACCGGGGTCGTGTCCGCGCGCCTGGGCGCCGCCCCGATCCGGCCGGCGGTGACTCGCAACGTCCTGGGCGGCGCCATCGCCATGACTGTCACCTGGGGTATCGGCCACCTGATCGGCGTTGCCGTCTGATGCGCGCCGCCGCTCGCGGCGCCGCACGGCTGCTACGCGGTGAACAGCTCCGGCGGCAGGGCGTGTGCCAGCTCGAAGCCGTCCATCCCCGCCGCCACCGGCACGCCGGACTCGGCCAGGGCCTGCGCCTCCGGTGCCAGACCCGCCGGATGGGTCAGTTGCGTGCCGGCGAGCACCTGCTCGGTGGGTGACAGCCGCCGGATCGCCACCGCGGCCACACGGTCGGAGTGCTCGCGCGCAGCCTCGCCGTAGATCAGCGGGTCATGCTGGCCGTCGTCGCCGACCAGCAGCCACTTCACCTCCGGCAGGTCAATCATGAGCCGACGCAGCCCGGTGCGCTTGTGCTCGATTCCGCTGCGGAACAGGCCGGTGTTCGTGGGCCCCCAGTCCGTCATCAGCATCGGGCCCTCGGGGAAGCCGTTGCGCTCGAAGAAGGAGCGGTAGGTCGGCACCACGTTCCACGCGCCCGTGGACAGGTAGATCACCGGCGCACCCGGGTGCGCCTGGCGCACCCGCGTGAGCAGTTGCGCCATGCCCGGCACGCTCTCACGGGAGGAGGTGTGCTTGACCAGCTGGTTCCAGGCGGCCACGAACATGCGGGGCACATGTGAGACCATGACGGTGTCGTCGATGTCGCACACGATGCCCAGCCGTGGCCCGGGAGCCACCACGAGCACCCGGGTGGTGACCGCCCGCGTGCCCGCCGCCTCCAGGGTCGCCTCGTGCCAGCCGGAGCTCAGGCCGTGTCCGCGCACGACGACGTCGACATACCCCTCACGGTCCGCGCGGGTGCGCACGCTCACCCCGCCGAGCCTGACAGTGACCGGCAGGTGCGGCACGGGCACGTCAATGAACATGCGCCAGCCGCGCTGCGCCTCAAGCAGGTTCTCGGCCGCCAGCTTGCGGGCCGCCTGCGGCGTCGTGGGCAGCTCCTCGGGGAGTCTTTGGAACAGTGGCCCCTCGCTGGGGGCGTTCGGCGGGCGCATGACCATGCGGGCCAGAACCCGCGCCATGTCCCGCGGCGGGGCGCCGTCCTGGTGCGCAGCCGGTGCCGCCGACCCGTAGCCGGTGTAGGGGATCACCCGCGGCCGCCAGCCGCGGCGCTTGAGCACGGGGATCGAGTCGCGGTGGAACTGGTCCTCGGCGGCGCGGACGAGGTCGGAAAACGGCACGGGGACATCCTATGGGCGATCATCGCGCCCCGGCGGCTCCGGGCGCGGGAGCCGGTGGGGAGTCCTCCCCGTCCCCCGCCCCTCACCGAGGTCGGTAGACGTTACGTGCTGAGTTCGGTCGATATGGCGTCCGGCCACGCGCCACATCACGACTCCTGTGGCCAGCGCCCACCACGTGTAGGACGAGCCCACCACCGTCGCCCAGAAGGGCCAGTCCTGTTCCACGTGATTCTGCTCGGGGAACCACCACTGCATCGCCAGCCCGAACACGGCCGCGCCGGCGGCCGCCACCTGCAGCAGCGCCGCGGAGTCCCATGCCAGGCCCGCCGCAACCAGTCCCATGAGGGCGGGCAGGCACCATACCCAGTGGTGCGACCACGATATTGGGGAGATCAGTAGTCCCAGCGTCATTGCCACCACGGTCTGCAGCACCAGGACGACGCCGTCGGCCGGCGGGCCACCGGGGGCGCGCCGGGAGCCTGCGGCAGCGGTTGCGCGCAGGCGATTCAGCCGCACCAGCAGCAACCAGGCCAGGACGACGCCGGCCGCGGCCAGTCCCGCCCAGACCGCGTCCCAGGCCGCGGGCGGCAGCCAGCGGGCCACCAGCCCCTTGAGGTTCTGGTTGCCGGAGTAGTCCGTGAAGCCGGCGCGGGAGGAGTCCCACATGGCGGAGAAGAAGAACCGGGCGGACTCATCGGGCGAGGCCGCCCAGCTCAGCGCCGTCACCGCCAGGGCGGAGCCGACCATGGTGGCTGCGGCCCGCCACTCGCGCCGGGCCGCGAGGACCAGTACCGCGATCGCCGGGGTCAGCTTGAATGCCGCCGCCAGTCCGGCGGACACGCCGCGCAGCCGCGAGCTGCTGGGAACCACCAGCAGGTCGAGAGCCACCAGCGCCATGAGCACGGCGTTGACCTGCCCGTACTCCATGGTCTTGGGCACCGGCTCCAGTAGCAGCACGGCGGCCAGTGCCAGCCACGGGGCCGCGCCTCGGGTGATGCGTCCAGGTACGCCCAGGGCGTGCAGCACCGCCCAGGCGGTCACTGCGGTAGCAACCGGTGTTGCGGCAACCAGGGCCACCTGGGTCGCCCGGTCCGGCCACCAGGTCAGGGGAGTCATGGCCCAGGCGGCGAAGGGCGGGTAGGTGAAGGGCCACAGCTGCTGATCGGGGTTGGCGTACCAGTCGTACAGGCTGCCGCCGGCGTGCCACTGCGCGACCGCGTGATGGTAGATCCAGGCGTCGAGCTTGAAGGCACCCGCGCCGTCCTTGCCCCAAAGGGTCGGATAGACGGACAGGGCGAGTGCGGCCCAGCCAAGCAGGGCGGTGGCCGGCGATGCGAGCGCGCGTTTGAGGGACTCCACGCCGGCAGTCTATGGGTGGGGGTGGCGCGGGTAATCCGCTTACGCCCCGCCGACGCCGACCGTATCCGTGCCGACTGGCTCCGCGCCGTCGTGCAGGCTGCGGTGGGGGCGGGCTTGCCGCAGCACGCGCAATCCGCACAGGCACATGCCGACGGCGAGCCAGCCCATGGCGGCAACCAGCAGGTAGCCGCCATGGCTGCCGGCTGCATCCACCGCGTAGCCACCGAACATGGAGCCCAGTGAAATGCCGATGTTCATCGCGGTGCCGACCCACGCCAGCCCCTCGGTGAGCTGCGACGGCGCCACCGACACCTGGGTAATCGAGTTACCGGTGGTGACTGTTGGGGCGATCGCCATGCCGGTCAGTGCCATGAGCACCCCCAGCACCACCAGGTTGGGGGCGAGCACAAGGGTCGAGGCCCCCAGGGCCAGCGCCGTCGTGCCCAGCAGGAACTGCTGCCACAACGGCCGGTGCCAGGGGCGCGACCCGTAGACGAGCGCGGCCGTGAACGACCCTACGCCCCAAGCCGCCAGCACCGTCCCGGCGGCCGACTTCATGCCCAGCTCCGTGGCGAAGGCAACAGCGGCGACGTCGTTGGCGCCGAACATGGCACCGGACGCCAGGAACACGGCGATCACGGCCACGACGGCGCCGTGCCGCAGCACTGGCCGCGTCTGGGCGCGGCGCTGATCCCGCACCGGTGCAGCAGGCTCGCCCGGCTCCGTGGCGGGCTTGCGTCCGCCCGGCCGCGGTCCCGGCCGCTGGCTCGCTTCTGCAGCTGTGCTGGCTGGCACGCGCCGATGCGGCGTCGGCTCCGTGGCGCGCTGGCTGAAGAACCACAGGCCACCGCCCACTTGCAGCGCGACGGCGGCGATCCACCCACTAGTGGCCGGCAGCGGCGGGGAGGTGCACAGCACCGTGGCCAGCACCGGACCGATGATGAAGGCGACCTCGTCGAAGGCGGCCTCCAGGGAGAAGGCCGTGTGCACCTGCTCCGGGGTGTCCAGGATGTAAGTCCAGCGCGAGCGCACCAGGGAGCCGAAGGAGCCCGCCAGCAGCCCGGCCAGCGCCGAGAGCACAAGCAGCACCCCGAGCGGGGCGCGCAGCTGCGTGGCCGCTGCCAGCCCGATGAGCGCTGCGGCTGAGCCGAGCGTGGCCGGCAGCATGACGCGGGACTGCCCCCGGGCGTCGACGAGCCGGGCCAGTACGGGGGCGCCAACGGCCACGGCGACCACGTTCACGGCGGAGACCGTGCCCGCCGTCGAGTAGCTGCCGTAAAGCTCCTGGATCGCCAGGATGGTGGAGATGCCCACCATGGACATGGGGAAGCGGGCTATCAGGCCCGCGGCCGAGAAGCCGAGAGCACCGGGCCGGCGCAGGATGGTGGCGTAGCTGCTGGACATTCAGTTCTGCTGGTTACGGACGGGCCCACCGGGGCGGGCATGGGCGGTGCGGGCGCGCCGGGGTCAGCGGTTGGCGGCCTCGGAGTTGGAGCGTGAGAGCCGGAAGCCCTTGCCGGACACCTGGCTCCAGCACTCGATCCCGGACTCATTGGAGGTGCAGGCGAAGGAGTCGTTCTTCGCCGACGCGCCATAGTTCAGGGAGGCGCCGGCGGAGGAGAAGGCGAGTCCGCAGCTGCCCTGCGCCTCACCCTCGGTGGTCACGCTCACCGTGAAGGCCTGGTCACTGGAGTTGTTGCAGGAGGCGTCGGCGGGTACGAAGTCGTGCTCATCGACCGTGCAGGAGACCGCGTCCTCGCCCAGCACGCAACTGATGTTCCCCGACGGCGTGGTGAAGGCGCTCATCTCTAGCGCGCCGTCCGGCGCGGGGGCGACCAGGTTCTGGGTGGAGGTTGGGCTGGGGGTCGGCGACGGCGTCGAGTCGGCCTGCGCCGGCGCGGTGGCGGGCGCCTGCGTGGCCACGGCCTGGGCCGGTGCGGTAGCGGGGTCGGAGCTGCTGCCGCCGTGGTCAGAGCTCAGATACCACACGATCAGGGCAACCACGAGCACGAGGGCGATGCCGCCCAGGATCCACAGCCAGAGGTTGCTGCGGCGGGGCTGCGCCTCGACCTCGGGGGTGCCGACGCCGAATACCCCCTGGCTGCCGGCGGCCGCCTGGGTGCCCGTGGCCTGGGGGCCGGCCTGCTGGTAGGCGGTCGGCTGCTGGTAGGGGGCCTGCTGCGGCTGCTGGTAGGCCGTCTGCTGCGGGGGCTGCGGGTAGGGGGCCTGCTGCGGCTGCTGGTAGGCCGTCTGCTGCGGGGGCTGCGGGTAGGGGGCCTGCTGCGGCTGCTGGTAGCCGTAGGCGGCGGTGGGGGCGGTCGGACTGGCCGCTGCGGCCTGCCTGCCCTCCATGATCGGGCGCCGCTCGGGGGCGGCTGGGCGCGCCACCTCGGCCTGGGAGATGGCCTGCGTGGGCGCCACCGGATCGACGACCTGCCCCTGGCCGCCCAGGCCGCCGGTGGGCAGGGCCTGCGTCAGGCCCGCGGAGTCGTCTGCGGGCAGCTGACCGGTGGCTCCGCCCTGGGCTGGTGCCGAGTCGGCCGCGGCCGCCCGGGCGGCCGCCTGTGCCTGCTCCACGCTGATCGCCTGAGTTGCAGCCGCAGCGTTGCGGCGCGCCAGGGCGGCGTCGACGGCGGGGTCCCCCAAAGCGGCGAGCCACTCCAGCAGCGCCGGGTAGGTGCGGGGATTCTCCGCAATGTGGGGGCGTAGGCCGGGGTAGTTGTTCGCGAGCTCGTGCAGGGTCTTGAGTTCCGCATTGGGGTCACTCGCCCGTGCGACGAGATCGTCCTGAGGCTGAGGCATGCTGGATCCTTTGTAACTGCGTGGGCCCGGTCCGGGCGGGTTTTCGCGGACCGCCGGCGGGTACCGGCAGTTAAGAGCCTACCTGAGAGCACGCTGTAGTGGCCCGGCCGGTATCGTCGGAGCAACGAAAGCCCGTCCCGCCCCGCACCTTTAGGAGACGCCGATGCGTGAGGACACCGAACCGGCCGCAGGATCCGAGCCCGCTGGCCGGACCGGCCCCAGCGCTTCCACGACCCCCGCGCTCGTGGCACCGCAGTCGCCGGCGGAGCCGTCCCCGCAGGCGGCGACGGTGGCCGGCGCGGCGACCGACATCGGCCGCCTGCGCAGCGTCAATGAGGACGGCTACCTGGCGCTCGCACCCGCCTTCATCGTGGTGGACGGAATGGGCGGTCACGCCTCCGGCCGCGCCGCCGCCCGGGCGGCGCTCAGTGCGCTCGTGCCATTGGCCGGCAGCCGGGTGATTGACCAGTCGCAGGTGGTCGACGCCGTCGTCGCGGCCGGCGAGGCGGTCTCGGCGATTCCCTCCCAGGCCGCCAACCCTCCCGGTGCCACCATCGCCGGAGCGGTGCTCGCCGACCTGCCGGAGGGCCGCACGTGGATCGTGTTCAACATTGGTGACTCGCGCGTCTACCTGCTGCGCGAGGACCTGCTGTCCCAGCTGTCCCACGACCACTCTCAGGTACAGGACCTGGTGGATGCCGGCCAGCTCACGCGCGCGCAGGCGCACCGGGATTCGCGGCGCAACGTGGTCACCCGGGCGCTGGGCGCCGGACTGGACCAGGCCGCCTACCCCGAGGTCCGCCTGGTGCCGGCGCGTCTGGGCGACCGCATCCTGGTGTGCTCGGACGGCCTGAGCGATGAATTGGATGACGGCGAGCTGGCCACTGTGCTTGGTTCTGGGCTGGGGCCGCAGCGCACCGCGGAGATGGCGGTTGCCGCCGCGCTTGAGGCCGGCGGGCATGACAACGTCACTGCGCTCGTGGTGGACCTGCCGGAGCGGGAGACGTCGTGACAGACGCAGTGAAAGACACCCCGAGCGACACCCCGAGCGACACCGATACCGGTGCCCTGGATGCGGCGCGTCCCGGCGTGCCGGTCGGGGCTGGCGGGCTGACGGACGAGATCGTCAGTGGTCGGTTCGGCACGGCGGTCCTGCGGGCGCCGGTGCCCGCAGGTGTGCGTGAGCAGGTGCTCGCCGCCCTGGGCGGGACGGCGCCTGCTGTCGGCCCGGCCGTGGAGGAGCCCGGAGCTGCCTATGCCGCCACCGCCGACGAGCCGGACGACTCGGGCCGGGGCGAGCCGACCGCGGAGCGCCCCGACGGCACCGGCCTGGTTGAGACCGGGGTGTGGATCGATCCGGATTATGCGCCCGCGCTGCCCCAAACCGGCGTGTGGATGGATACCGCCGACGAGGCCCCAGAGGAAGCGCCCCCGCCCGCCGGGGCCGTGCCCGAGCCCGGCTCCGGTAGACGCCGCCGGACCGGTGGCTCCGGCGCGGGCGTGCCCGCCGGCGCGACTGCGGAGGCGCCCGCGGACGGTGGTGACGGCGCTGCAGGCCAGGGCGCAGGCGCCGTCGGCCCCGCAGCGGAGCAGCCGGACGCCGCCCAAAGCACCCTGGCGCTGCAGGATGCGGGGGGCGCCTCTGCGCCGGAGCCGCCGGTGCCACTGATTCCGGCGGCCATGTGCGCCGCCGGGCACCCCAACCCCCTGGACGCCGTCGCCTGCCAGGCGTGCGCGGCGCCGCTGACCGGTGAGGTCCGGCAGGTGCCGCGGCCCGTGCTGGCGGTGCTGACCTTCTCCACGGGGCAGACCGTGCCCGTGCGGGGAGACGTCGTCGTCGGGCGCGCGCCCAGGCCCCGCCCGGGCCAGGAGGCCGCTACCCAGCTGGTAACCGTGCCCAGCGCCGATCACTTCGTATCGCGCTCGCACCTGGAGATCACCGTGGCCGGGTGGAGCCTGCTCGCCCGCGACCTGGGCTCCGCCAACGGAACGGTTCTAGTGCGCCCGGGCGCGGCCCCGGTGCTCTTGGCCACAGCCCTGCCTACCCCGTTGCAAGTCGGGGACCTGCTCGACGTCGGCGACGGCGTTACCCTGCGTGTTGAGCCGCCGCTGTGAGCGCGCGAGCTGCGGCGGGGCACGCAGCCCGCCCGGGCGCCGGGACGGGAATCCGTTACGCTGCTGTTAGTCAATCCGGTCGGCCGCTCCGGTCGGCCGGTCCAGCGGACCATGCGGCGCAGCCGGGGGCAGGGGCCGTGGCGGTGCCGCAACGCCGCGGTGAGCAGCGCATTCAGAGTACATTCAGCCATCACGCGAGGAAGCGGGGACCCAATGAGTGACCTTACCTGGACCGACCTGCCGGAGGTCGACCCCGACCGCCCGGAGGAGCTGGTTGTCGACTTCTCCGGGGAGGTTTACCGCGTGGGGACGGAGGAGACCTTCGTCATCGGGCGCGGCGGAGACCTCGACATCGATGACAACCCCTACCTGCACCGCCGCTTCCTGGTGCTGCGCCACGACTCGGGCCTGTGGTGGATCGCCAACGAGGGCTCGCACCTGTCAGCCACACTCACCGACGGCGACGGACTGGTGCAGTCCCGGCTCGCCCCCGGCGCCAGCATGCCGCTGGTGTTCTCCCGCGTCATCCTGACCTTCTCCGCCGGGCCCACCACCTACGAGATCGACCTGATCACCGCAGAGGCGGGGCGCTTCACCGGCATTGACGGAACGCGCGAGTCGCGGGGGCAGACCACCATCGGCGCCACCCCCATGACTCGGTCGCAGCGGCTGCTGGTACTCGCCCTGGCGGAGCCGGTGCTTAAGCGCGCCGGTACCGGCTCCGCCGAGATCCCCTCCTCGGCCTCGGCGGCCGCCCGGCTGGGCTGGTCGCTGACTAAGTTCAACCGCAAGCTCGACAATGTCTGCGAGAAACTCGACCGCGTGGGAGTGCGGGGCCTGCGCGGTGGGCGCGCCGGCGGCGTCGCCTCCAACCGCCGGGCCGCCCTGGTGGAGCATGCGGTGTCCACACTGATGGTTACGGCGGAGGACCTGCCGCTGTTGGATGAGGAGTACCAGGCGAATCAGGCGGCGCAGGCGGGCAGCGGATCCCGCGTGGATACCGCCCCGGTCCCACCGTCCCGCGGCGCCGCCCAGGCGGGGGAGGCGGGGTGACCGCTAACGCCGCGACCCCCGACCTGGCATCCACAGCCGGGCCGGATGACGCGCAGGGCGCCGCGGCCACCGCGGCTGGGCGGCAGGAGGGCGCGCGGTCTGAACTCCGACGGCACGGTCGGCAGCGCTGGCGGCGGCGTGGGCTGGCAGCGCTGCTGGTGCTGGTGTGCGTGGCGGCCGGCGGTCTGGTCGGCGCGGAGCGTTATGCGCGCGGACAGGTCGAGCAGACCGTGCGCGCGGCCCTGCCGGGTCTTGCCGCCGATGCCAGCATCACCACGGACGGCATCGTGCTGCCGCAGTTGCTCCGGCACGAGCTGAAGACACTGAGCCTGAGGTCGGAGAGCCTGGTGATTGAAACCGGATCCGGCGGGGATGACGCCTCGGCCGACCCGACTGATGCGCCCACCGGCGCCGGGGGGACGGGGGACGACCCGGCGGGGCGGGCCTGGCTGCGGTGGCCAGCCTGGAGTTCACGAATGTGACCGCGAACCTCACGGAGGTCGGTACCCGTGACCCCTACCGGGCCGGCGAGGTCTACGCCTCCGCGGCGATTGGCTTCGACGAGTTGGAGCGGCTCGTGGCGGCGGCTGCGCCTGATGTGCCCGAGCTGACGATCACCCCTGACGTTTACGGTTCGACTACTGAGCCCGGGCGGGTTACTGCCCTCGCAACCGTGCTCGGAGTCGACGCGTCGCTGACGTTTGAGCCCGTGGTCACCGACGCGGGCGGGCTGAAGTTCTCGGTGGTCTCCTTGAATGTGTTCGGCGTGGATATCGACGTGGATGACCCGGCAGGCGGGGATGATACGGATGGCGCCGGCGGCATCAGCGCGTTGTCCCTGGGGACCGCGCTGGAGTACTTCGGCCTGGACAAACCGGAGATTGAGATCGGTCCCGAGGTGCTGCCGGAGGGACTGACACTGTCCCAGGCCTACGTTGCGCGTGACGGAGTGCGGCTGACGCTGTCCGGCTCTGACGTCAGCCTCGCCAGCTGGTAGCGGGGGGCGAGCCCGCGCGGGGGAGTGGATCTGTCATGGAATGCACCACTTTCGGGTGTGGTGCGTCCTTGGGATCGGGGCGATCGGCGTGATTCTGCGCCTGGTTTCCCGGCTTGTGGGCCGAGGCGGCGTGAACGACGTGAATGTGGTGCATCCAGTGACACCGGGGCCGGTATCTGCGGATGGGGCGGGTTGGCGGGAGCGTGCGGGCCACGCGCTGCCCCGAAGGCGCGCCGGGTGGCGGTGGCGGGAAGTACTTCCCACCACAGTGCGATGAAACCTTCAGGGGCTCGTGTAGCCTCCCCGAGACAATATGCTTGCCGCAGCGCCAGGCGTGAGGCGGGCGACGCGCGGAGAACCAGAGGAGTGCCATGACCATGCAGCCCGATCCGCCGGGAGCCGGTACCAGTAGCTCAGGTACGGGCTCCGCGTGGTCTGGCGCCAGTGCCGCCGGCGGGGCCGCCGGTGGCACGATCCCCCTGCGGTCCCCCCGTCCGTACCCCCGTCTGTGCCCGCGGCACCCAGCCAGCCGAACCCGTCCGGATCGGGGCGCCGCTCTCGCCGTGCCGGAGGCGTAACGGGCGCGGCAGCCACCGCGGCCTCCGCGCCCGAGGGTGGATACCCCGGTACCCAGTCCCTGCCGTCCTCCGCCGAGCTTGAGCGTGAGGCCGAGCGGAACTCCCGCTCCAACGCCTCCCCGCGCGCCGACGTTGAACGCGCCGGGGAGCTGCTGGGCCGCGTCACCCAGATCTTCTCCCAGCGCGTGGTCGGTCAGGAGCAGCTGCGCCTGGCCCTGGTGTCAACCATGATCGCCGGCGGGCACATCCTGCTGGAGTCCGTGCCCGGGCTGGCCAAGACCACCGCCGCCCAGACGCTGGCCGCCGCGGTGTCCGGCACCTTCCACCGCATCCAGTGCACCCCCGACCTGATGCCCAACGACATCGTCGGCACCCAGGTGCTCAACTACGCCACCGGTGAGATGACCACCCAGCTCGGCCCGGTCCACGCCAACATCGTGCTGCTCGATGAGATCAACCGCTCCAGCGCCAAGACCCAGTCGGCCATGCTGGAGGCCATGCAGGAGCGGCAGACCTCCATCGGCGGCGTCGTCTACCCCCTGCCCCACCCCTTCATGGTGCTGGCCACCCAGAACCCGATCGAGGAGGAGGGCACCTACGTCCTGCCGGAGGCGCAGATGGACCGCTTCCTCATGAAGGAGGTGCTCACCTACCCCCGGCCGGCGGAGGAGGCCGACGTCCTGGACCGCATCTCCAACGGTGCCTTCGAGGAGCCCATCCACGCCCGGCCGATCTCCACCGATGCGGTTGAATGGCTGCAGGGCGCGGTCGAGCGCGTGTACGTCGACCCGGTCATCAAGCACTACATCGTGGCCCTGGTCAACACCTCCCGCGGCGGCGGCCCCCGGCCCGTGCCCGGGCTGGAGCGGCACGTGCGCGTGGGCGCCTCCCGCGCGGGGGCATCGCCCTGATGAAGATCGCCCAGGCCGTTGCCCTGCAGGCCGGCCGCACCTACGTCACGCCCGACGACGTCCGCCTACTCCGCCACGCGGTTCTGCGCCACCGCCTGGTGCTGACCTATGACGCCCTGGCCGACGACATCGCGCCGGAGTCCATCATCGATGCGATCTTCGCCGCTGTCCCGACCCCCTGACCGGCTCCGCGACCATGACCAGCCCCGACCCCGCCTCCACGCAGGAGCCGACCGCACCCGGCCGGCGCCGGTCCGGTCCTCGGGTGGCGCGCGTGCGCGGCCGCCTGTCACTGCCCACCCTGCGCCGCTCCACCAGCCTGCTTGACGGGCGCCACCGCTCCGTGTTCGTCGGTCACGGGCAGGACTTCGATGACCTGTCCGTCTACCGGCCCGGGGATGACGTCACCGACATCGACTGGAAGGCCTCCGCCCGCACCGGCCAGCCGGTGATCAAGCGCTACCAGCGCGAGTCGAACCTGCCGCTAGTGCTTGCCGTCGACACCAGCCGCACGATGGCCGCCCAGGCTCCCAGTGGCGAGGACAAGCGCGATCTTGCCCTTGCCGTCGCCGAGGTCTTCGCCTACCTGGCGCGCCTGCGGGGTGACACGGTGGCGCTGGTCGCCGCCGACGCCGCCCGCGTGATCACCCGCCCGGCGCGCTCAGGCGGTGAGCACGCCGAGATGATTCTGTCCCTGCTAGAGCACCAGTTCGAGTCCCTGACCCACGGCAATGCGCTCGCGCCCGACGCCCCCGGCGCGGCCCTGTCCACCCTGCTTGAGCGGGTCGGAACCTGGCACCGTCGGCGCAGCCTGGTGGTTCTCATCACCGATACCTTCCACCCCGATGCCGAAACCGACCCGGCGGTGGTGGACCGGCTGCGCCGCCTGTCCGCTCAGCACGAGCTGATCGCGGTCCAGATCGCCGACGACACCCCGCTGGCTCCCGGCCGTGGCCGCACCCGAGATGTTGAGCTGGACGGTGAGATCCCCGCGTTCCTGCGTGAGGACGCCGCCCTGGCGGCCAAGCTCAGTGCCGCCGCCGACGCCCGGCGCGCCGCTGTGACCGCCCTGCTGGACGCCCGCCGCATTGAGCACACCGCCATCCGCTCCGACGCGTCCATGGTGGACTCCATCGCTGCCCTGCTGGCCCGCCAGCGGCTGGCATCGAGCCGCAGCCGCCGGGGGAGGCGCTGAGATGGTCGTCAACCCACCGGTACTGATGCCCCTGTGGATGCCACTGATCGGCGTGGTCGCCCTGATCGCGGCAGCCGCCTTCATCCTGCGCGCCTTCCTAGTCACCCGCCGCGACACGGCCCTGTCGGTCGGCGATATCCCCATGGCGGCCTCGGAACGCAGCCAGTGGGCCCGCCGGGTGGATGAGGCCGCCGCCCGCTATCAGCGCAACGAGCTGGACCTGCGCGGCCTGCACCTGGAACTGGCCGGCACGCTGCGGGGCTTTGCGACTGCCCGCAGCGGCGAGGACATTGTCTCCGCCACTGTCCTGGAGATCCTGGACATGGCGGACACCGCCGGCCCCCGCTCCATCACGGAGCGGCTGCGTCGGGTGCGCGCCAGCCGCCGCCCCCTGGACACCAACCCGCTCGGGCACGTGGGTGAGCTGCTGGCCGTGTGGGAGCAGCCCTCCTTCGACCGCGACCCCGACGCCGCCGCAGATGCCGCTATTGCGCGGGCCCGGGAGGTGGTCAACCGATGGTGATGCCCTGGCTCGTCTGGGTCGTCATCCTAACCGCCGTGGCCGTGGCCGTGGCAGCGGCGGCGGCCACGGGCGGCCTCGGGGACGGTTCCCGGCGCCGCCACGGGGAAGCGGCGCGCCGGGTGGCGAACTCCGCCTCCCTGCTGAGCAGTCCCATGCTGCGGGAGCGACTGGCCCGGCGCCGTATGCTGCACGCGCTCCTGGGAGCGGCGCTCGTCGTCGCCCTGTGCGCGGCCGCCGCCATGGCCGGGCGCCCCATCGAGCGCACCGTGCGCAATGAGTCCCTGGCCAGCCGGGACATCGTGCTGTGCCTGGACGTCTCCACCTCCATGGTGACCACTGACTCCAAGATCCTGGATACCTTCGCCAAGCTGCTGGACACCTTCGAGGGCGAGCGGGTGGCGCTGGTCGCCTGGAACTCCACCGCGCAGACGATCGTGCCGCTGACCGACGACTACGAGCTGCTGCAGGATCAGTTCAACGAGATCGCCGACGTCCTCGACTTCCTGCCCTATCGGGGCAATCCCGCGCTGGAACGCTACTACCAGACCTTCTCCGGGACCCTCGCCGAGGAGGTCACCGGGTCCTCCCTGGCCGGGGACGGGCTCGCCTCCTGCACCCTCGCCTTTGACAATCCGGTAGCCGACCGCTCCCGCTCCATCATCCTGGCGACCGACAACCAGATACTCGACCCCTTCCACGAGCAGATCTACTCCGTGTCCCAGGCCGCCGACCTCGCCCAGGAGGAGTCCATCCGCCTGTTCTCCCTGTTCGGAGCGGACCCGGAGCTGGCCGACCCTGACGTCTCCGGCAAGGATGTGGATGCGGCCCGCGAGGACCTGCGCGAGATCACCACCGCCCACGACGGACTCTTCTACGAGGTGGACGACGCCGACACGGCCGGCCAGATCGTCCGGGAGCTGGAGGCCGATCAGGTGGACGAGCTCGATACCAACACCCAGGTGCGCGTGACGGATGTGCCCGAGCAGGCCGCGGCGGTTCTTGCCGTGTTCGTCCTGGGATTCCTGGCGGTATCCGCCTGGAGGCGCGCATGAGACTGGTGCCCCTGTTCGGCTGGCCGCTCACCCTGCTGGCTGCCGTTGCTGTGGCCGCAGTGCTGGCCGCCTCCGCACGTTGGCTGCTGCGCAGCGGTGCCGACCCTGGCGCGCGCTCGACCTGGTGGCGGCGGGTGGCGCTGGGCGCCGCCGTCGTACTGATCCTGGCGGGACCCAGTGTGCCGGTGACCGAGGCGGTGGCCGTCTCCAATGTTGAGGTCTACCTGGTGGTGGACCGCACCGGATCGATGGCGGCGGAGGACTGGGCGGGCGGGCCCGAGGCCGGGGGTGGCACCCGCCTGGACGGGGTGCGCGCCGACCTGACCACCATTCGTGACGCCTACCCCGATGCCCGCTTCAGCATCATCGCCCTGGACTCCACTGCCGCCCGGGAACTGCCCTTGACGAGTGACATTGACGCGGTCACCTCCTGGATCGGCTCCTTGCAGCAGGAGGTCACCAACCGCTCCGAGGGATCCTCCCTTGAGCGCGCGCTGCCGCTGCTGTCTCAGACCCTGACCGGCGCCGCCGAGTCCGCCCCCGAGAACGCCCGCCTGGTGTTCATCCTCTCCGACGGCGAGGCGACCGATGACGGCCGCGGCGCGGGCACGGCCGACGCCGCCGGGGTCAGCTGGCAGCAGTTGGGGGAAGTCGTGGACGGCGGCGCGGTGCTCGGCTACGGCACTGAGGGCGGTGGACGCATGCGCGCCTTCGGCGGTTCGGACGACCCCGACGCCGACTACATCACCGATCCAAGCACCGGCGAGCCCGCGGTTTCCGTGCCTGATACCGCCGAGCTGCAGGCGGTGGCCGACGCCCTGGGCGTCACCTACCTCCAGCGCACGGGCACCGGTGACGACCCCGGTGAGGCCTTCACCGACCAGGACGTGGAGCAGGTGTTGTCGGACGGGCGGGAGCGCAAGCGCTACAGCCACTACGTCATCTGGCCACTCGGGCTGGTAGCCGCCGTCCTACTGGTGTGGGAGGGAGTGGCGCTGATACGCGCCGACCGCGCCGTGCAAAGACTGACGCTCCCCGCCGTCGGTGGCCGCCCGGGGGCGCAGGCAGGAGGACCCCGATGACCTACTCCGGCGCAGCCGGTCCCCAAGACCCGCAGGCGGGCTCCGCCGGGCTTCCCGGCGAGAATGACGCCTACCGCCCCGGGGCCCGTAGTACTGCCGAGGCCCACGATTACGCCGTGCGTGCCGGCATAGCCGACACCACCGGGCCCGAGGCGGAGTCGCCCCAGCACCGACGTGCCCGGCTGGCGCGTCGGCGGCGGCTGCTGGCCTGGCAGGGGGTGCCGGCTGTCATCGCCGCGGTGGTCGCGGTGTGGATGCTGGTGGTATCCGGTCTGACCTTCGCCGCCAACCATGCCGCCGTCTCCGGGAACTACGCCGCCGCGGTGGACCGCTACGGTGCGGTGGCGCGCCTGAACCCCTGGCTGGAGCAGTGGCGCGTCCACTACAACTTGGGTACCGCCCAGCTACTGGATGACCGGCTGGATGCCGCGGTGGGCGAGCTGGAGGAGGCGCTGGTGACCGCGCCCGCCGTCGGCACCGTACAGGTGAAGGACGAAGCGGGGAACACGGTGACGGTCCTTGATCCGCAGGCGCCTGAGTGCCTGGTGCGCGTGAATCTTTACACCGCCCACGCATCCCTCGCGGACGTAGCCCAGGACGGGGGCGACTCGGCCACTGCGGAGGCACAGTGGGATGCGGCGATGCAAGCCGCGGGCCAGTGCGAAGTGCCGCCTCCGCCCGATCCTGCGTCCGAGCCGGACCCCAGCGCCCAGTCAGATCCCAGCTCCACGGCCACTGCGTCCGCGAGCGGCGAGTCGACGCCTTCGGGAGGCTCGACGGGTACTCCCACTCCCGAGCCGACCGGCACTGGGCAGTCCAGCCAGCAGGCCACGCCGCCGTCGAGCCCGTCGCCCAGTCCCGGCGATTCTCGGCGCCGGGAACTGGAGGAGCGCAATGGAGAGGCCAACTCCACCGGTCACTCCGGCCTTAGCGGCGGTGACGGGCGGCGCTGGTAGTACGTCTTGTTTGCAGTGCGAGCAAGCGCAAGTACGGGCGGCAGTGGGTGGTTAGGGGCGGCTACCCTACGGCGCGAGCCGGGGGCGCCGTCGGCTCCGTCGCCTGCGTAGGCGGCACGTTGGGGATGGCATGGTCCGGTGCCGACGCCCCCACGGCGCGCAGTACGAACACGTCCAGGGACTCCAGGTAGGCGGCGCGGGCGTGCGGCTCGGCGGGCGCGGGCCGCCCCCCGAGCACGCAGGCGTGGATCAGTGGGATCAGCAGGGCCGGGTCCTGGCGGGGGATGGCGCCGGCGTCCATGGCGTCGGTGAGTATGCGGGTCAGCATTCGTGCCATGTGCCCGGCGTGGGCGTGCAGGCGGCCGGCGGTGTCGCGGGAAACGGAGCTGGCCAGCGGGCCGCCGGAGGGGAAGTGGTAGTGGCGCTTGATGAGGGCCTGCTGGCGTACGTAGATGCGCAGGCGGTCGATGGGGTCGGCGACGTCGGCGAGGATGCGGGTCAGCTCCTTGGCGTAGCGGCCCGTCTCGTACTCCATGAAGGCCAGGAGGAGGTCTTCCTTGTCCGTGAAGTGGTTGTATACGGCGGTGCGGCCCACGCCCGCCCGGGCTGCGACGTCGGACAGGGTGATCTTGTCGAAGGGACGCTGGCTCAGCAGATCGGACAGTGCATCGAACAGGGCGCGGCGGGTGCGCTCGCGGTGCTCGGCGAGGGAACTACCCAAGATCTTCGGCATGAGGACACCCTAACCCTTAAGGTGACGGAGCGGCGAGAAGTGTCAGCAAGTGGACCCCCATACCGCCGAGGTCGGTAGCAGTTACGTGCCGAGATCGGTAGAAGTGGCTCGATGCCTGAGTCAGGCCGCTCCGGGAACAGCGAATTCGGGCGGAGCGTCCTGACACTGAGCAGTCAGCGCGTGTGCGCGAGTAGGCAGCGGATTGCCTCCAGGATCGGTCGGTCGGCGGGTAGCCAGGGCAGGGCTCCGACCTCGTCCAAGGGGACCCACCTCAGCGCGGCGTGCGCATCGCCGAGGTGGGGCGGTGTCCCGACGGGTTCGGCGAGCCACACGCGCATGCGGTAGCCGTGCATCGCCGGCCAGGCCGGGCGGTCGTCACCGGGGAAGGCGGCGACAGCGGCTTCGGCGCCGGTCTGTACGTGCCCGTTGGCAACGCGGTCGGAGCAGCGGTTGCCCCCGGGAGGAGCGCCCGGGGGCATTACTGCTCGCGTCGGCGGAACCGCCAGGTCGGGTGAGGGGAGCACCTCGGCGCCCAGGCGCACGCGCAGGTTGAGCTCCTCCGCCAGTTCCCGCATCAACGCGGCCGTCGGTGTTTCGCCCGGCTCGACCTTCCCACCGGGAAACTCGTACTGGCCGGCGTGCTCGGCCGGGTAGGAGCGGGCCGCGCACAGCAGCGTTCTTGGCGCAGCGTGCGTGGGGCTGAGGTCAGGTGTTGCGGCTGACTGCGGGGCCGTTGCGGGTGAGAACGCGGTCGATGCGCGGTCTGCATCCGTCTTAGCCGCGTTCGGCAGTCGGTCCAGAACGGCGGCCGCCACCACCAGGCGGCCGGGGCGGGCGCGACGCGTTTCGAGCATGGACCGACCCTAGGCCACGCGCGCCTAGACCGGCCGGGTGCGCACAGCTGTCATGAAATGCACCACTTTCAACCCACCCGGCGGTTGGCCCATCTTCAAATCCGCGTAGTCATGCGGCCCGGCGATGTTACAGGGAGCGCTCCGGTCATAAAGTGGTGCATTCTGTGACAGTGTTCGCCCGATTAAGGGCAGGAGCACCGGTCCAGGCTGCGCATCGACAACACCCGCACAGAAGTGCCTGGCAGACTGCGGCGGGTGATCGTGACTAGCGCGCCCACAATCAGTGCCGCCCTGCCCGCCGGGGTGCGTTCGACCTCCGGATGGGCGGCGGCGGACGTGCCGGTAGCAGCTGTGGCTCTCCCGGGAGCCGGCACGCTCTGGGAGGAGGTGCTTTCACGCATGGCCGCCTCCCCGGCGCCCGACCCGCGTCTGCTCTGGCCGGCTGCCGTAGTGCTGGTCCTGGCCTGGGCGCTGCCGGGAGTGCGGCGCTGGTCCCGCGCGTTGACAACGCTCGTACACGAGGCCGGACACGCCGCTATCGGCATGCTGGTTGGACGCCGCTTCCACGGCTTCGTCATCGCGGGCGACCTGTCCGGGCGGGCGGTCACCTCCGGCCGCAGCCGCGGGCCCGGCCGCTGCATCACGGCCTGGGCCGGCTACCCGATGCCGGCGGTCATCGGCGCGGGCGCAGTGCTCGCCGCCCTGTCAGGCTGGGCGGGCACGGTGCTGGCGGCGGCGCTGGTGGTGCTGGTCGCGCTGCTGGTGATGAGCCGGTCCGTGCGCACCGCAGCACTGGTGACGTTTAGCGCCGCGGTGGTGGCGGTCCTGTGGTGGTGGGGTGACACCGCCGTGGCCGTGCCTGTGCGCGCAGGTGTGGTGGTCGGCGTTGGACTGCTGCTGCTCGCCGGGGCGTGGGAGTCTCTCGGTGCCGTCGCCCGCTCGCGCGACGGCGGTGCCGATCACCGTACGCTGGCCGCGCTGACCCCGCTACCTGCAGGATTCTGGTGGCTGACCTGGGTGCTGGTCGACGCCGGAGTCACTTGGCTGGTGGTGCGCGCCGTCGCCGGGCTGTGGTGAGGGACGCGGTTCAGGAATCCGCGGGCCATCGGTGGAGCGGGTGACGGGAATCGAACCCGCGCTGTCAGCTTGGGAAGCTGAAGTTCTACCATTGAACTACACCCGCGCGCCTCATATCTGGATGAGGTGCGGGCACAGGTTACCACGTGGTGGGCGCGTTGCAACGCGCCCCGGCAGAGGTGGGTCCCGCCGGTGGCTGCGGGCGCCCGCGGGGGCTGGTGCGCACCGGCACAAACAGGCGGGTCGGCCGGTGCTCCGCGGCAGCGTGACCCAAGTCGCTGCAACGGGCGTGAGATTCCTCGCGTGGGGAGAACGACCCATGAGACGGGCTGCGTGGCCGCGCCCCGATCTGCCAGAGTGAGCATATGAGTTTCTCGCCCTTCAGCCCGCCCGAACCGCAGAACACTGACGGCTCCGACGGGGCGAACACGCAGGACGCCTCCGGCGGCAGCTATCAGCCGGAGTCCCAGGTATCGCAGGACCATGCCGCTTCCTCCGACGCTGCGACGGCCAATCCCTATCAGCAACTAGACACCTACCAGGGGCAGCAGGCCTACGCGAGCGGTAGCTACCCGCCTGGATACGATCAGGCGCAGCAGGCCGGCTACCAGAACGCCGGTTACCAGCAGGGGTACCAAGATCCCGCCTACCAGCAGGCCGGGTACCAGCAGGGCTACCAGCAGCCTGCCTACCAGGCGCCGGCCGCGGCGTACGGCCAGCCCTACGCCATGTACAACCAGAAGTCCAAGGTTGCTGCGGGCCTGCTGGGAATCTTCCTCGGCGGCTTCGGCGTCCACAACTTCTACCTGGGCTACAACGGCAAGGCGATCGCCCAGCTGCTGATCACGCTGCTGTCGTTTGGCTTGCTTGCTGTGGTATCGGGGATCTGGGGACTGGTTGAGGGCATCATCATCCTCACTGCCACGCCCGGCGCCCAGCCGTGGGGCGTCGACGCTAAAGGCGTGCCGCTGAGCAACTGAGTCGGCCGCGGCGCCCCGAGCCGGGTGCCGGGGCGCCGGCAACCTGGCACAATCGGGGGCGTGCTGCTTTCCGACCGTGACATCCGCGCAGAACTCGAATCCGGTCACGTCGGCCTCGAGCCTTATGACCCGGAGATGATCCAGCCCGCCTCTATTGATGTGCGCCTGGACCGCTGGTTCCGCCTGTTCGACAACCACCGCTACCCGGTGATCGATCCCGCCGTCGAGCAGGACCGGCTCACTCACCTGGTCGACGTGGGTCCCGACGAGCCGCTCGTGCTGCATCCCGGTGAGTTCGTCCTGGGGTCCTCCTACGAGCGCGTCACCCTTCCCGATGACATCGCCGCCCGCCTGGAGGGCAAGTCCAGCCTCGGGCGCCTGGGCCTGCTGACCCACTCCACCGCCGGCTTCATCGACCCCGGCTTCTCCGGCCACGTCACCCTGGAGCTGTCGAACACGGCCACCATGCCCATCAAGCTCTGGCCCGGTATGAAGGTCGGGCAGCTTTGCTTCTTCCGGCTGTCCTCGCCCGCCGCCGCCCCCTACGGCCAGGGCGCCACCGGCTCGCGCTACCAGGGCCAGCGCGGCCCGACGGCGTCGCGCTCACATCTGTCATTCCACCGCATCCGCATCACTGACGCAGGCCCCTTGGCTGAAGCCGCCGCGCCCGTCTCCGAGGGGCCGGGCGCATGAGTAAGCCGAACCGCTCCGCCGACCAGGAGCAGCCTGTCCCGGTGCTGCCGGACTTCTACGCCGCGGGCACCGACTTGGCCACTACCCTGCCCAGTGCTGCCCTGTCCACGGTCGGTTCCTTCCCAGTGGGGCGCGCCGATGCGCAGCACCTCCTGCTGCTAGCCGATGACGTGACCGTCGATGAGGTTGAGGCTCTGGCCCTGTCCCTGGACGAGAACGCCGGCTGGGTGGGCGCCTCCCGCCTGCAGGTGGCTCCCGGCGCCGAGCTGCAGGGGCCGTGGGACACCGACGCCGACTTGCGGGGTGTTCTGGAGCTGCCCGAGTGGGTCGCCCAGGTGATGGTCCTGGACTGCCCGCCTCAGCGGGACGGTGCGTTGCCGGCCGCCTTGGCGGGTATTGATCCGCTCACGGACGCCTTCCCGCTGGCTCAGCCCGCCGGCGCCGAACTGCTTGCGCTGACCCGCGTGCGCGCTATGGCCCGCCGCCTGGCCGGAGGACTGAGGCTGGCTGGCGACCCGCAGGAAGCTGGTGGCCGTACTGTTCCTGTGCTCGTGGTGCCCGACCCCGAGCTGTCCACCACGCTGACCGTGTACTCCCCGGTGTGGATCACGCCAGACGGCGCTGTCTCCGTGGCCGCCCCGATCGCTCCGGGTGCTCGCCTGCTGCTGCATGCGGAGCCGACGGCGGGCCCGACCGGCCTTGCTGCCATACCGCATGAGGAGCTGGTAAGGCTCTCTGAGACCATCGGTGAGGATGTGCTGGATGCGGCCTGGCAGGCGGCCGAGCGTCGTCGCCACGAACAGGCGGAGGAGGAGGCCCGGGCTCGGGCGGCGGGCGCACCCGTGGAGGAGCTGCGCGACGGATACGGCGTAGTCGCGGAGGTGGCGCACGCGCACCCCGAGTGGGGTGGGATCGAGATTCGCGTGCAGGCGGCGGAGGAGGTGCCGCTGGCTGTGCGGGGTGAGGCGTGGTCGCGCGACGGCGTAATCGCCTACCAGATCGTGTGGACGCCCTTGGACCCTGCCGACGCTCACCGCGAGGATCTGCCTGACGGCGTGCGGCAGGCACGCGCTGCCGCACGCGTTCTCATTGAGGATGTTGCCGCCGCACTGCTGGCCGCCGCTGGGGGAGTAGTAGTTGACGACGACGGGTTCCTGGTCGGGTTTTAGTCCCAATTCGGTTCTATTGGGTCATCTCGTCTAGGTCATCTCGTCGGCCACGCCGGTCATTGCTGGTGGGGCCATTGGTTGAGGGTTTGGGTGTAGGTGTCGGGGGTGCCGTAGGTGAGGATGGCTCCTTCTGCTACGGGCACGGCTTTGCTTGCGAGGGCGTGGGCCTGGCCCCAGTGGGGTGAGTCGCGGTGGAAGAACATCTTCCACCCGGGTCCGAAGTCGTAGGGTTCGGGGTCGGGGTTGAGCGGCGAGCCTTGTCTGCTCAGTGCGCCGATGGTGGGGTTGACAATGCGGGCACCGGTGTATATCAGCCAGTCGGCGAAGTCCTCATCAGCGTCAATACGCGCCCCGAGCGCGTGGCCTGTGTGCAAGGCGATGAAGTGGGTGTCGGCGAGCCCTAAGCCCAGTTGGATGTCAAGGGTGCTGCCGTCGGCATCGATGTCGCCGCTGAACAGCATAAGCTGAGCGCCGGGTAGGTCGGGTTTCATAGTGTTGTAGACGGCCCCACGGAGTTGGTCGAGGGTTTCGATGTTGGGGTTGGCCTCGGCCTGTGCCTTGGTGCGGGCGGTTTCCCGCCACCGGTGGAAGGTGGGGTCATACGGCTTGATGGCCTGCATGAACTCCCACGCCCTGGCGATCGACTCATCCATACGCTGGTCAAGGCCGGGCCGATAGATGCTGAAATCTAGATACCATTTCATGGCGTCTGTCCTTTCCTGCTGCCTTGCTGTTGTTGGTTGTGGGTGGCGGTTAGTAGTAGTTGGGTGGGGTGAAGAAGAGCTTGATGGTGGCGGGAAACTTATTGTGCTTCTGGAGTTCGAGGAGTCGTTCGTATAGTTCTTGTTCGGCGATGTGCCAGTGTATGGGTGTGTTGGTGCCGGTGGCGCGCACGCCGGTGACCTGCTCCTCATGGGTCGCCGAGCGCCAGGAGGGGCTGTGGTTCTTGCCCTTGCCCCAGGTGCCGACCCCGCCCTCATGGGGCGGTGCATGCTTGTCGACTACGGCGACGGCGGTGGTTCGGCTTGAGGGTCGGGGGTGTGATCCGGAGTCAGGCCGTGATGTTCATGCGTTGTCGCGGGGCCATTGGTTGAGGGTTTGGGTGTAGGTGTCGGGGGTGCCGTAGGTGAGGATGGCGCCCTCGGCTACGGGCATGGTCTTGTTTGCTAGGGCGCAGGCCTGGGGCCAGTGGGGTGAGTCCTGGTGGAAGAACATCTTCCACCCGGGTCCGAAGTCGTATGGTTCGGGGTCGGGGTTGAGAGGCTCGCCGTCTCGTCGTAGTGCGCCGATGGTGGGGTTGATGATGCGGGCGCCGGTGTATATCAGCCAGTCGGCGAAGTCCTCGTCGGCGTCAATACGCGCCCCGAGCGCGTGGCCTGTGTGCAGGCTTATGAAGTGGGTGTCGGGACTGGGCATGCCCAACTGGATGCTAAGGCTGCTTCCGTCGGTGTCAATGTCGCCGCTGAAGAATGATCGGATGGCGCCGGGGAGTTCGGGGTCGGCGCTTGCGTAGACGGACTGGCGGAGTTGGTCGAGGGTTTCGATATTGGGGTTGGCCTCGGCCTGCGCCTTGGTGCGGGCGGTCTCCCGCCACCGGTGGAAGGTGGGGTCATACGGCTTGATGGCCTGCATGAACTCCCACGCCTTGACGATCGACTCATCCATGTCCTGGTCCAAACCCGGGCGGTATGTCCTGAACACAAGTTTCCATCTCATGATGATTGTCCTTTCCTGTTGGCTGCGGTTGTGGACCGGTTGTGGTTGCTGGTTAGTAGTAGTTGGGTGGGGTGAAGAACAGCTTGACCTCGGAAGCGAATTTACCGTCTTTCTGTAGGTCTCGGAGAACATCGTAGAATTCTTTTTCGGCGATGTGCCAGTGTATGGGGGTGTTGGTGCCGGTGGCGCGCACGGCCGCGACCTGTTCTCTCGCCTGCTCGACCGCGTCATCGACAATGTGTTCGCCCCAGGGTTTGTTCATGAGGTTGGCCAGGCCCTCGCCCTTGGCCTCGAGGAGCACGCCGTCCCTGAAGCCGTCGAACTCCTTGCCGCCCACGAAGTAGGAGTCATCCACGCGCACGCCGGTGACCTGCTCCTCATAGGTCGCCGAGCGCCAGGAGGGGCTGTGGTTCTTGCCCTTACCCCAGGTACCGACACCGCCCTCACTGGACCCGCGCACGGGTTTGCGCACGCCGGGGTAGTGCTTGCCGGCACGCGGATCGAATAAACCGGGCTTTACCGCACCGGTTTCATCGGCCAGGTACCGGCGTACGGCCTGGTTGCGGTCCTTGACGTAACTACGCCAGGCGGGCCGGTTATTGTGCCACAGCCAGTACTCGTAGCGGGCCTCGCGGGCGGCCTGCCGGGAGGCCCAGTAGGCGCCGCGGGCGGTCTGCCCGCCCATCCCACTGACCGCGCCACCGCCCACGAAGGTCAGCGCCGTCAAGGCCAAGTCCAAGACCACCTCAGCGGGCGTGTGGGTGGATACATAGCGGCGTGCCGTCCCGGACGGGTCACGCATGAGGTCAGCGGCGCCATGAGCCGCTCCGAGAGCAGTGGTAACACCCATGCCGACCTCGAAGGCCAGCCCCAGCGTCCCTCCGGTGAGCACCACCACCGCCCCAACAAAGAACACCAATGCGGCCTTCTGCCCCAGGCTCAGGCCCTCCCACCAGGCCCCCAGCGCGTGGAGAATCCCCGCTAGCCACCACAAGACCCCGGAGCTACTCAACTGCGTCTCCAGGGCAGCGGCCAGCACCGGGGCGAGAGCCACCACGCCGACGGCCACCCCCAGGGAGCCCACGCCCGCCAGCCGCCACACCCACCAGCGCTGCGGCACGGCGTCCAGCACCGCGCGCGCCGCCTCCTCCCGGCCCACGCGCAGCCTCGCGGGCGTAACCGCCAACAAACTTGGTTGGCGTGTGTCGGCGGCCTCAAGCAGCGTGAGGTAGGCCCACCGCCACTCAATCCCCGCGGTGGCTACCAGATCGATCAGCACCGCCCGCAGCGGCCGCCAGCGGTCATAGCGCAGCGCCTTGATGCGCCGCAGCCGCCACAGCCCCCACCGCCCGCCGCCGTCGTCACCCTCAAGCGACAGCGTGTAGCCGCCCTCCCACAGCGTGCGCATGTCCAACAGCCACGCCACACCCAACAAGGCCAGCAGGACCCAGCCGCGCCCGTGACCGCCCAGCGTCAAAGCAGAAGTGGCCCCCACCGGCCACCACGGCGCCTGGTCCCCGGTACTCGACCAGGCACCGTACTGACTGGCGTTGCGGCCGGCGTGATCCACCATCGCCACCCACAACGCCCACAACGGCGCCAGCGCGCACACCGCCCGCGCCACCAGGCGCCCCGGACCGGTCATGCCTGCGCACCGGCGCCACGCAGCTACGGACAACCCCACCGTCCCGGCCACCAGGCCGGTCACTATCGCGTGCCCCGCGAAAACCAGATACTCCCCCGCCTGACCTGAGAACGGACTGAGGGAGAACGTGGCCGCGCCCAAGCACTCCAAGTCGCCGACACCCTGATAGGAACACGTCAACATACCCAATGCACCGAACAGGCTCGGCTGCGCCTCCAAGATGAGAACACGACGCGCCATCTCCTCAACCGCCTCAAACCCAGCGCCACAAGCCACGCCCAGCACCAGCCAGTCGCTCGCCAGCAGCCGCCGCGCCCGCCCCGGAGCCGCCACTGCCAGCACCGCCAGCGGCACCAGCTTGCCCACCTCCTCCACCAACGGGGCCACCACCACCGAAGCGGCCGTAGAGCTCACCGACACCTCAGCCAACCCCGACACCCACGTACTCGTTGCCGCGATGACCCCCGCCCACGGCATCGCCGCCGCCAGCACCCCGGACACCAGCGCCCAAGACACGCTCTTCGCCCGCGCCAGTGCGAACCAGCACAGCACCAGCCACATGCAGCCGATCCACGCGCCCAGGGCCGCCCGCAACGTCGGCGACACGATCAGTGCCACCAGCACCACCACGGCCGCCACCCACGAACACGCCGCCCGAAACCGCAACAGGCGTCCGAACCAGGCCGTGCCGGTCACACGATCACGCAACACCTCCCACCACTCCACGCGGCCCCCAGGCAACAAACCAAAGGACGAACCAGGAGCTGCCAGGGGGATCGAAGACATCAGGGAGCCTCTCGACGAGACGTGCGGATACGAACCCGCGGCAGTAAATCACAAATCAGATTCTATGTACTACGCACAGGTCTGCTAGCCCACATGCGTAATGCGCGTTTGCCACGTCCTACAGCCGCCCGGCGTCAACCTGCCGCAGCACGCCATCGCCGCGGCGCGGCACCAGGCGCGCCTCCTGGGCGCGGGCCGACGCCTCACTCCAGCGCCAGCCATTGAAGACCACCGCCTCGGCCAGGGAGCGCGACCAGGCCACCGGCTCCTCGCCGCGCTCCCGCCCCACCGCCATGTAGTGGCGCAGCAGCCCGGCACTGGCAAGGGCGTCGTCGAGCGCCGTGTGGTGCCGCCCAATCTGAACCCCGGCGGTCTCGCAGCAGGTCACCAGCCGCCGCGACGGGGTGGCCATGAAGTGCCGCGCCAGTTCCATGGTGCACACCCGCGGCACTCGCGCCCCGCGCTCCAGGCGGTCCAAGCCGCCCAGCGCCTGGGTGAGGAAGCCGACGTCGAAGCGCGCGTTGTGGGCCACGACCGCCCGTCCCGCCAGGTCGCGCACCAGCAGGTCGGCGACGTCAGCGAGCGCGGGCGCCCCGATCAGATCCTCGGACACCAGCCCGTGAATGTGCGTGGGCCCCACATCGACGCCGACGCCCGGGTTCACCAGGGTTGACCAGGTCCGCTCCACCGTCCCGTCCGGTCCCGCCAGAACCAGGCCGATCTCGATAATCGAGTCCGCCGCCGGTGACAGCCCCGTGGTCTCCAGGTCGACGACGGCGTAACCCACTCCCGCGACGTCCGCCGCATCGGGTGCGCTCGTGCTCGGGCGGGGCTGGAGCGTCTGGCGCAACGGGCGACGCGGGCGGTGGTAGAAGGGCATCGGCCCCATCGTAGGCGTCCGCCGCCGGGGCCGTCCCCGCTCGTGGCTGTCGCCCGAGTCTCCCGGCGCCAACCCGGCCGACCGGGCTAGAGTCGAGACATGACGACCACGCCCGCCAATGACTCCACCGGCGCCGCTGCCTCAGCGCCTACTAACGCCCTGACCGCCCCCTTGGCCACCCCAGTCACCAACACCACAATCGCCACCCAGCTGGCCCACCGCACCATCCGCGCCTACACCTCCGAGCCGGTTGCCGAGGACGTGGTGTCCACCCTGCTGGATGTCGCCCGTCAGGCCGCCAGCTCCTCCTTCCAGCAGCAGGTAACCGTCATCCGGGTCCAGGACCCCGCGGTGCGCGCGCAGCTTCACCTCGCCTCCGGCCAGCCCTACGTGGGTGGAGAGCGCGGGGAGCTGTTCGTGTTCGTGGTGGACCTGCACCGCAACGCCGTCATCCGCGAGCGGGCCGGCGCCTCCCTGGAGCCGCTCGAGCGCACCGCCCTGTTCCTCCAGGGCGTTGAGGACGCCGTCATCGCCGCCCAGAACATGGTGGTCGCGGCCGAGTCCCTGGGCCTGGGCACCGTCTACCTCGGTTCCATCATCGGCGACGTGCGCCGTGTCATCACCGCCCTGGGCCTGCCCAAGCGCACCTACCCGCTGCTCGGACTGCTGGTGGGCCACCCCGCCCAGGAACCGCAATACAAGCCGCGCCTGCCCCGCGAGATCGTCACCTCCGTGGACACCTACCCCGACCTCGACGCCCACGTCGACGCCCTGGCCGCCTACGACGCCGAGGTCCAGCAGTACTACGACCTGCGTGACACCAACAACCGCGTCGACTCCTTCACCACCCAGATCGCCCGCGCCCTGGGCGGCGGCCCGGCCTCGCAAGCGCCCGTACTGGATGTCCTCCACGAGCAACTGCTCTGCCTGCACTGAGGAGGAGCCGTGCCGACCACGTCCGGGCCGGGGGCCCTCCCTGCTGGGTTTGGCGCCGTGCCCGCCCCGGTCGGGCCGGAGGCCCTCCCTGCTGGGTTTGGCGCCGTGCCCGCCCCGGTCGGGCCGGAGGCCCTCCCTGCCGTAACGGCTTTCGACTTCCCCATCGCGCTCATCGCCGATGAACACCGCACGGACGCGGGCACCGGCGCCCCCTCGGCCCCCAGCACACGACCCCGCTTCCGCACTCTCGCCCAGGTCGGCGACGGCAACACGGTCTTCCCACTCGCATCCCTGACCAAACCGATCGTCGCCTGGAGCGTCCTGGTCGCCGCCGACCGGCACCTGCTGGACCTCGGCGCCTCGGCTGCGCCCGGCCTGCCCGGCGCCACCATCCGTGACCTGCTCGCCCACGCCTCCGGCATCGCCTTCGACTCCGATGCCGTCCTGGCGCCGCCGCGCCACCGCCGCATCTACTCCAACCGCGGCTTCGAAATCCTCGGTCGGTGCCTGGAGGAGGCGACCGCCACCCCGCTTGAGGAGTGGGTTGAGACCAGCGTCCTCGAACCCCTCGGCATGGCGAGTGTCCGCATCCCCGGCTCGCCCGCATACTCGGGGACGGGCAGCGCCGCCGACCTGGCCGCCTTCGCCCGCGAGCTCGCAGCCCCAACCCTCGTCTCGCCCGCTCTTGCCGCAGCCGCACGCCGCCCCGTCCACCCCGGCCTGCCGGGCGTACTGCCCGGATACGGACGCCAGGCCGCAAACGAATTCGGCCTTGGCCTGGAGATTCGCGGCGCCAAGCAGCCGCACTGGACCGCCCCGACGAACAGCCCCGAGACCTTCGGCCACTTCGGCCAGTCCGGCTCATTCATCTGGATAGACCCGGTCGCCCGCCGCCAGGCGGTATTCCTGGGCGCGCGCCCCTTCAGTGCCGTGCACCGGGAGAACTGGCCCGCGCTCAGCGCCCAGCTACTCGCCCTATGACTCGGGCATCGCGGCCGCGCACGCTCAGCCGGTCGCCCCAATTACCTGAATCGGGACTTTTCCTTGAAAAACAGCCATTTTTGAAATTGCCCGACTCGCGGCGCCGACGCTCCCACGTGCGGCGAAGGACCCGGCGCACGCTGGAGCCCTTCGCCGTTTTCGGCGCGCTTAGTGAAACCGCAGAATTTCGCGGTTCTTGTGACGCGCACCGATGGCTAAGCGTGCGTCACTCGCACTAGCGCGCCGTGGCGCACCGTGTGAAGGCCGACGCGAGGGCGGACCCCGGGCCATCCCGGTCAGTCGAGGTCGACGATGACGGGCACGTGATCGCTCGGTCCCTTGCCCTTGCGCTCGTCGCGCTCGATGGCGGCATCGCGCACGCGCGCCGCGAAGGCGGCCGAGCCGTAGACGAAGTCGATGCGCATGCCCTCGTTGCGGGGGAAGCGCAGCTGCTGGTAGTCCCAGTACGTGTAGTTGGTGACGCGCTCGCGCGTGACCTCGGTCAGGCCGACAGCCTCCAGCGCCGCCAGGGCAGCCCGCTCCGGCGCGGACACGTGCGTGGCGCCCTCGAAGACGCTCACATCCCACACGTCCTCATCCCGCGGCGCCACGTTCCAGTCGCCGACCAGTGCCAGCGCCTGGCCCGGATCCGCCGCCATCCAGCCTGCCGCAGCATCGCGCAGGGCCGCCAGCCAAGCCAGCTTGTACTGGTAGTGCGGGTGTGCCAGCTCGCGGCCGTTGGGCACGTACAGGCTCCACAACCGCACCGGCTCGCCGTCCCCGCCCCCGACGGTGGCGCCCAGAGCGCGTGCCTCCACCACCGGCTCGGCCCCCGCCTTCGCCGCCCAGCCGGGCTGCCCGGGGAAGGCGGTAACGACGTCCGCCAGCCCCACCCGGGAGGCGATGGCCACGCCGTTCCACTGGTTCAGCCCATGCACGGCCAGCTCGTAGCCGGCCGCCTCGAAGGGCGCGCGGGGAACTGGTCGGGGCGGCACTTGATCTCCTGCATGGCCAGCACGTCTACGTCCCTGCGCTGAAGGAAACTGACGATCCGGTCGACGCGGGTGCGGGCGGAGTTCACGTTCCAGGTAGCCAGGCGCATACGGGCAGGCTACCGCGGCCGCCCGCCCGGCGCCCGTGCGCGTAGTGCGGGCGGTGGGCGGCGCGGCTAGGCTCAGCCCCATGGGAACCGCACTCATCACCGGCGCCACCAGCGGAATCGGCCTGGAGCTGGCCTGGCAGCTCGCCGAGGCCCACCACGACCTGGTGCTGGTGGCCCGCACGCGCGCGCGGCTGGATCGGGTTGCCGCGCAAATCAGTCAGGCGGCGGGAGTCGGCGTGCAGGTGATCGCCGCGGACCTGTCGGTCGCCGATGACGTTGGCCGCGTCGCCGAGCGACTGCGCGTCGCAGCGCCCGCAGCCGACCCCGCGGCGGGTCCGGCCCGCCCGGATGCCCCGCACACCGCCGCGCAGGTGGCGGCCCAGCCCATCGACCTGCTGGTCAACAACGCCGGCTTTGCCGTCGGGCAGGCCTTCGCAGAAGGTGACATCGCCCAGGAGCGGCGGGCCCTGAGCGTGATGGTCGGTGCCGTGATGGAGCTGACCCACGCCGCCGTGCCGGGGATGATCGCGCGCGGGCACGGCGCCATCCTGAACGTCGCCTCCGTGACCGCGCTGACCGCCATGGGTACCTACGCGGCGCACAAGGCCTGGGTGCGCACCTTCACCGAGGGCCTGGCCAGTGAGCTGCGCGGCACCGGCGTAACGGCCACGGTGGTGAACCCTGGCCTGACGCGCTCGGAGTTCCACGACCGCGCCGGCATGGATGCGGCCTGGCCGCCGATCGCCTGGCTGCGGGCCGACGATGTGGCCCGGGCCGCGCTCGCGGCGGTGCGCCGCGGCCAGGTCATCTGCACGCCCTCGCTGCGGTACCTGGGTGTCAACGCACTGCTGCGCGTGGCGCCCCGCGGGGTGGTGCGGCGCATCGCCGGGCATGCCAGCGTGCGCACCCGCTACTGACTGGTCGGCTATGGCTAGCCGGCCGTGACTGCTACGTGCCCCCGGCCGGAGGCTGGGGCGTAAGTCCTGACGTTTCACGACGCCGTGTGATATCCTTCATATGGTCAGGAAGCCCTTGTCGGTCCGTGTCCCCAACGGACGGGGCGTGACATTCCCGGAGCGTGAGGGGGTGCCGCGTGGTACGTCTCGTCAGGACGCTATGGCGCGGCTACACGCGCCTGTTCACCGGCTGGACCAGGATCGCCCTGGCGGCGCTGCTGGGCGCGGTCCTGGGAGTGGGCGGCTTCACCGTGTACTACTCGGGTGTTGTCTCCTACCTCGGTGATGATCCGGCCACCTGCGCCAACTGCCATGCGATGAATGAGCAGTACGAGGCCTGGCAGCGGGGCAGCCACCATGAGGTGGCCACCTGCAACTCCTGCCACCTTCCGCATGACAACGTCGTCTACAAGTACATCAACAAGGCTGACAACGGCCTGTGGCACTCCCTGAAGTTCACGCTGCAGGACTATCCGGAGAACATCCAGATCCGCGAGCACAACCGTGAGATCACCGAGGCGGCCTGCCTGTACTGCCATGGCGACTTCGTCGACCAGGCCACCAACAGTTCCACCCACAAAGACGAGACGGTGTCGTGCATCCGCTGTCACGACGGCGTCGGGCACACGAGGTGATGCGACATGAGTACCGAGAGGGACAACGCCGCTATGGAGGACCCCGGCCTGGACGCGGACCTGGATCCGGACCTGGACGGGGCGGACGGCGCCGCACAGGCCGCTAAGGCCGATGCGGCGGGCGGTGTGCGCAAGGCCGGGCGGGCGCAGAAGTGGGTGCCGGCCCTGGTGCTGGTGGTAGTCGCCGTGGCGGCAGGTGCCGTGACCTGGATGCTGACGACTATCTTCGAGCACAAGCAGGAGTCGGCGTCCCCCTTCACCGAGGTGGTTGAGCTAAGCGATACCACCTACGATCCGGCCATATGGGGCCAGAACTTCCCCATCCAGTACGAGCAGTACCGCAAGACCATCGAGGACACCGACGGTGACTTCATCGCCGTCACCCCCACCGCTGAGGATCCGCGCGAGTACCACACGATCTCCCGGATCGAGTCCGAGACCCGCGCACAGCGGATGTGGCGCGGCTACGCCTTCGCGGTGGACTACACCGAGCCGCGCGGGCACGAGTGGGCGCTGGTGGACCAGCGCTACACCGAGCGCACCGACGAGCGCTTCAACCAGCCCGGCACCTGCCTGAACTGTCACGCCTCCATGCCGGAGGTCTACGACGAGCTGGGCGACGGCGACCGTGAGGCCGGCTTCCACGCCATGAACGCCATGAGCTACGACGAGGCCTACGAGCACACCTCCTCCTCCATCGCCTGCATCGACTGCCACGACCCGCAGACCATGGAGCTGACCATCACCCGGCCCGCCTTCATCGACGGCATCCGCAAGGCCAAGGCCGCCGAGGGCATCGCGGACTACGACGTCAACCGGGACGCTACTAACCAGGAGATGCGCTCCTACGTCTGCGCCCAGTGCCACGTGGAGTACTACTTCGCCGGCGATTCCAAGACGCTGACCTTCCCGTGGGACAAGGGCCTGACCGTATACGACGCCATGGACTACTACGACGAGGTCGGCTGGACCGACTTCACTCACGAGGAGTCCGGTGCCGAGGTGCTCAAGGCGCAGCACCCAGACTTCGAGACCTGGGCCCAGGGTATCCATGCCGAAAATGGCGTGACCTGTGCCGACTGCCACATGGCCTACAGTCGGGAGGGTGCCGCCAAGGTCTCCAACCACCAGATCATGAGCCCGATGGTCAGTGACGAGAGCATTAACGCCTCCTGCCTGACCTGCCACCACTCCACGGCGGCGCAGATGCGCGAGCGGGTAGAGGTCATCCAGACCCGCTGGCAGGGTTCGCTGAACGTATCCTTCACCGCCCTGGATGCGCTGATCACCGATATCACGGCGGCGGATGAGGACGGCAGCGCGTCGGCGGACGAGCTGGCCACGGCCCGCGACTACCAGCGCAAGGCGCAGTTCGTGATCGACTACTCCTTCTCGGAGAACGGCCGCGGCTTCCACGCACCCGCCTACTCGATCTCCATCCTCAACCAGGCGACCGACTGGGCCCGCTCCGGGCAGTTGGCGCTGCGCGGAGTCGAGGTGGACAACGGGATCGGGCCGGCCATCCCCGAGCAGCACCTGCCTGACACCGGCGACTGACGGGGTACAAGAGCGGTATGCGTCAAGCGCAGGGGAACGAGGAATCGCGAGCACAGGAGACCAGCGGTGAGCCGAATCGGGAGGAACTTGCCGCCTTCCTGGCCACCGCCCCGGAAGGGCTGAAGGGATGGGCGGCCGCGCAGTTGGCCGACCTCGAGGCCGACCTCGAGGTCGACCCTGAGGCCGGGCGCGCGGGCAAGGCCGCCGACGCCGCCGCGGCCGCGGCACGCAGGACGCCGGACGGCGAGCCCGCCGACGAGCCTGCTCCTGAAGACGGCATTGGGGACGAGCCGGATGGTGAGGACGACGGTGAGGACGCGGCCGACGTCGAGGACCTGCTGGCGGAGGACGACGATGCTGCTGCCCCCGCCCGGCCGGTCAAGGCCGTACGCGGGCGCACCTCCGCGGCGGTGCGGCCGCGCGGAGGCGTCTCCCGCCTGAACCTGGTGCTCGTGGCACTGCTGGCTGCCGCCGTCGTCATCATCGTGCAGCAGGCTGGACAGGACGATGCCGCCGGCACGGCGCTGCCCGAGGGGCACCCGTCCATCGCGGCCACCGCCGATGCGAGCGCCATCGCCGCCATGGATGAGGCCGAGCCGGTGGACACCGAGCGGGAGGCGGAGCTCCAGGCGCAGGCGCAGGCGGATCCCGCGGATGCGCAGTCCCGCCAGGAGCTGGGCGTCATGTACCTCAAGGCGGCCTTGTACCAGGACTCCATTACCTGGTTGCAGCAGATCCTCGACGTCGACCCCGACAACCTGGACGCGCTGCTGACCATCGGCGTGGCGGAGTACCAGTCCAACCAGTACGAGCAGGCGGAGGCGCACTGGCTGCGCGCCGCCGAGATCGACCCGGACGTGGCCGAACCGTGGTACAACCTCGGCTTCCTGTACATGGCCCGCACCCCTCCCGACGCCGACCGGGCGAATCAGTGCTGGGAGAAGGTGCTTCAGCTAGCCCCAGACTCGGAGATGGCCGCGAATGTCCGGGGTCATGTGGGAACCATGGGCTCGGCCACGGCTACGCCGAGCGCGGGGTGAGCGGATGGAGCTGACTCTTCCTGTCGCCCTGCTGGCGGGCCTCGTCTCCTTCGCCTCGCCCTGCTTCCTGCCGATCGTGCCCGCCTTCGTGGGGCAGCTGGTGGGGGCCGGGAGCGGCCCCGTGCGCCGCCGCGCCGCCCTGGCGAACTCCTTGAGCTTCGTGCTCGGCTTCTCCGTGGTCTTCATCGCCCTGTGGGCCGCGCTCGGGCTGCTTGGGCGCTCACTGGGCCCCTACGTGGTTCATTTGCGCATAGTGGCCGGGGCGGTCCTGGTGCTGATGGGGCTGCACGTTGCGGGCATTCTGACGCTGCGGCCCTTCGACACCCAGGTACGGGCCTCCGGCCCCGCCGACGCCGCCGGGTCGCCGCTGCGCGCCGCCCTGATGGGAATCGCCTTCGGTGCGGGTTGGACCCCGTGTATCGGCCCGATCCTCGGGGCATTCTCGCGCTGGCGACGGCGAGCCCGACGGTCTGGTCCGGCATCGCCCTGATGACCGCGTACTGCCTGGGCCTGGGCATCCCGATCATCGCGGTCGCCCTCGGGTCGGCTCAGGTGACGCGGAGATTCGGCTGGTTCCGCCGCCACCACGTGGGCGTGTCCCTGGCCAGCGGGGGCGTGCTTGTCGTCGTCGGGCTGCTTATGGTCAGCGGCCTGCTGACCCGGCTGTCCGCGCTGATTCCCTCGCTGGGACTATAAGTAAGGAGGCACTGACGGTGAAACAGACCAAGACGCTGCCCCCGGAGCCGCGTACCGCCGGGGCGCCGCGCAGCTCCGGGGCCGTGGACGGCCTGGACGACCAGGCCGCGCTGCCCCTGGGCCAGGTGCTCCGGCAGGTCTACGCCTTCTTCTACAACAAGACCGTGGGCCTGGTGCTGATTCTGCTGGCCGGCCTGCTGGGGCTGCTGGGCGCGATCTTCCCGCAGATGCCCGACTCCGCCCGGGGGATGCCCAGGCCACCGAGCAGTGGCTGGAGCAGGTGCGGCCGGTGTTCGGCGGCTGGACCGGCATTCTGCGCACGCTGGGCGCGTTCAACATGTTCACCTCGGTGCCCTTCCTGGTGGTGATGGGGCTGCTGGCCGCCTCGATCATCGCCTGCACGGTGCACCGCCTGCCGGTCATCTGGCGGGCCTACCGGCACCCGCGTACCCGGGTGACCGCCCGCTTCTTCGACCGGGCCCGGCTGCGCTCCCACTTCACCGCGCCGCTCAGCGCCGCGGACGCCTTCGCGATCGTGTGCAAGGACGCCCGTCGGCGCCGCATGCGCGTGATCGTGGACGAGCGCGGTCCCGGCCTCAACGCCTACCTGGACCGCAACTACTGGGCGCCCTTCGGCACGGTGTTCGCCCACCTCGCCTTCGTGGTGGTCATGGCCGGGTTCGTGGTCTCCTCCCTGACCGGCTTCCGCGACCAGCAGTTCACCCTGACCGTCGGCTACCCCAAGGACGTGGGCCACGGCACCGTCCTGACGGCGCAGGCCAACAGCTTCCAGGACACCTACTACGAGGACGGCTCGCCGAAGGACTACGTCGCCGACCTGACCCTGCTGGACGCAGGCCAGCAGGTGGCTTCCCAGCAGGTACGGGTCAACACCCCGCTGAGCTACCACGGCGTCATGTTCCACCAGTCCTACTTCGGGGTATCCGCCGTCATGCGCGTGGCCGACGCCTCCGGGACGGAGATCCTTCACGACGGCGTCGCCCTGGAGTGGACCACCTCGGACAAGATCTTCAACTACGGCCACACCACCCTGCCCGACGGCCCGGTGCTGTACGTGGTCGAGGCCGCCTCCGGGCAGGTGGGCACCGGCATCGAGCCCGGCCAGGTGCGCGTCGAGCTGTACGACGGCGACGCCACCACGCCCAGCGCGCAGGCCATCCTGGACCAGGGTGCGCCGACGGCGGTGGGGGACTACACCCTGACGTTTGAGCGGGAGCAGCAGTTCACCGGCATGATTGTGCGCCGCGACCCCGGTGCCCCGATCGTCTGGGTCGGCTTCGGCCTACTGGCGATTGGCGTGTGCATGACCATGTTCTTCCGGCACCGGCGCATCTGGGTGCGGGTTACCGACGTCGACGACGGCGCCCTGGTGCAGCTGGCCTCCCCCGACCGCCGCGACTACGGATTCAGTGCCTTCTTCACCGACATGTCCGTCAGCCTGAGCGGACAGATGACACAGCACGCGGAAAGGACCGACGCCGATGCTTGAGTACTCCCAGGCCCTGCTGCTGATCACCACCGCCCTGGTGGTGATCTCCACCATCGCCTACCTGGGTGCATTCTTCTCCGCCCGCATGTCCCGGGCCGCCGTCGCGGCCCCGGCGGGAGGGGCGGGGGTGAGCGTCGTCGTCGACACCGGCGACGGTGAGCGCACCGTGGAGGTGACCGGCGGGGTTCAGCGAGCCCCGATCAAGCGCTTCACCATCACCTGGTGGGCGGCTAAGTCGACTCAGCTGGGCCTGCTGCTGCTGACGGGTTCGCTGATCGCCCGTGCCATTGCCACCGGGCACGCCCCCTTCTCCAACCACTACGAGTTCGCCATCTGCTTTGCCTGGGGCATGATGCTGGCGCAGGTGGTCTTCGAGTGGCGCTACCGGGTGCGCACCGTGTCAATCATCGTGCTGCCGGTGATCCTGGCGATGCTGATTTACGCCTCCACCCTGTCCTACCAGCCGAGCCCGCTCATGCCGGCGCTGCAGAACTCTCCGCTGCTGACGCTGCACGTGTTCACCGCGTCGCTGGGATACGGGGCCGCAGTGGTCTCCTTCGCCGCCGCGGTCATGTACCTGCTGGCCCCGCACGTGCGCTGGCGGGGCTGGCCCCGCCAGGAGGTGCTGGACGACCTGGCCTACCGGGCCACCGTGGTCACCTTCCCCATGCTCACGCTCATGCTGATTCTGGGGGCGCTGTGGGGGAATGTCGCCTGGGGCGCTACTGGGGCTGGGACCCCAAGGAGACCGCGGCCCTGGTCACCTGGCTCATCTACGGCGCCTACCTGCACGCCCGCGTGACGCGCGGCTGGCGGGGCAACCGCGCCGCCTGGCTGCTGATCCTCGGATTCGCCGCCGTCCTGTTCACCTACCTGGGCAACCTGTTCTTCGGAGGACTGCACTCCTATGCGTGACGACATGAGTGACGAGCTGCCGGAAGAAGCCTCCGCAGACGCCGGTGACCGGCCCGACGCCGATCCCAATGCCCGGGGCGGTGTCCCCGGCGAGCCGGCCTGGCGCGCCGGCGTCCGCGGCTCCCACTTCGGGCAGGTGGCCGTGGTGATCGTGGCGGCCTTCGCCATTGCCATCGCCGCCTGGTGGGCGGTGGGGCCCGAGGATGCCGGGCCGGCCCAGGCGGAGATCGCAGTAGTCACCGAGGTGGACGTGGCGGGGGCGAGCACCGCCCCGGTGGCGGGGCAGACGGCGCCCGCCTTCACCGCCGCGGACCTCGACTCCCAGGAGGTGGCGCTGGATCCGCAGGCCACGGAGGGGCGGCCGGTGTGGCTGATGTTCGTGGCCACCTGGTGCACGGGCTGCCGCACCGAGATGCCCGATGTGCAGGCGGCGGCCGCCGCATACGGCGACGACGTGGAGGTGATCGTGGTTTATGTGGGGGAGGACGCCGCCGCGGTGAGTGCCTACTCCGAGCGTGTGGGCAACGAGTTCACCCAGGTGCCTGACCGCAACCAGGCGATCTCCGCCGCCTACGGGATCATGGGCGTGCCCTCCCACTTCTTCATCGGTGCCGACGGCGTGGTACAGCAGGTGCACGTGGGCCTGCTGACTCCTGCGCAGATGGACGAGTCCCTGCGCGCCCTCACCGGCGCCTGACCCTCCCCTCTTTCGCCGAGACCGGCACTTGTTACATGCCGAGACCGGTGGGAATCACGTGGCGCTTTCGGTATGAGGGTGTGGCGGGCCGATCCCGGGTGCAGGCCGCAGCGGAATGTCCAGATTCGGCACGAACGGTGCCAGCCGTGTCGGCGGCCGCGAACAAAACGTTGAAATCATGCGGATGCCGCATTGGGCTGCATTCGCATCGACGGCGTTAATGCCGAATATGGACATTTCCGGCCTCCGCCCGTCACCAAGCGGTGTTATGTCTCAGGACATCGGTGACAGTTCTGCCTCAGGACATCGGTGACAGTTCGGGGGTTATTGGTGGTGACAGTTCGGCTGTGATGGGCCGGTGAGTAATGATCCTGTTGACCCGCGTATCAGACTTGCGATTGCTCAGTGGCCCGACGACGCCCCGCGTGGTGCGGTGACCTCGTTTTGCGCCGAGCACGCCATCCGCCGCAACACCTTCTACAAGCTGCGACGCAGGGCCGTCGAGCTGGGGCAGGCCGCTGTCCTCGAGCCGCTGTCCAGGCGTCCGAGGTCTAGCCCAGCCGCCTTAGGCCAGGACATCAAGGACCAGGCGGTGGCGGTGCGCGCCTCGATGGCGTCCTCCGGCCTGGACCACGGGCCGGTATCGGTTCATGACAAGATGGTGGCGATGGGACTGGACGCGCCCTCGCCGGCAGCTCTGGCGCGCATCTTCCGCCAACGGGGCGTGGCAAGACGCGAGCCGCACAAGCGGCCTAGGTCTGCGTGGAGGCGGTTCGTCTACCCCGCCCCGAACGCCTGCTGGCAGATGGGCGCCACCGAGTACGTCCTCGCCGGAGGACGCAAGTGCGTCGTATTCCAGCTCATCGACGATCACTCCCGCCTGGCGGTGGCGTGGCTGGTCGCCTGGTCGCAGAACCAGCGATGCTGCTATCGCGGTTTTCGACCGGGCCGTCGCCCGCTACGGGGTGCCCCAGCGGCTATTGACCGACAACGGTGCTGCTGTGAACCCCACCAGGCGGGGCATGCAGGGCGCGCTGGTAGAGCACATCAAGACTCTTGGGGTTGATGCGATCACCGGCAAGCCGTACAAGCCAACCACTCAGGGTAAGAATGAGCGCTTCCACCAAACCCTGTTCCGCTACCTGGACAGCCAGCCCTTAGCCAAAGATCTCAAGGAGCTGCAGGCCCAGGTCGACGCCTTCGATCACCTGTACAACAACGAGCGCCCCCACCAGGGCCTGCCCGGGCGCATCACCCCGGCCCAGGCATGGCAGGCCACCCCCGTCGCCGCTCCACCGCGCCCCGACCCCGCGCGTGATGAGCCGGTGATCCCTGGAGGCCCACCGGACCCGAGCGCCGCGGTCGCACAGCAGGCCCTGGACGACTACGAAGTCCTGGCCGACAAGGGGCGCCGCAGCCGGTCCCGGCTCGGCGAGCAGGGCGAGCGGGCCAAGACGATCGCATCCAACGGCACCGTCACGATCGCTAACACCTCGTTCCTGGTCTCCAGGAAACGTGCCGGCCAACAGGTCACCGCCTGCTGGGACGCCACCGCTATCCGGTTCGTCGACACCGACGGCGAGGTCATCACCAGTTACCCCTGGCCCGACCCAGCCACCAGGTACGTCAGCCACCACGACCCCAGCACACGCTCCAACCGCGGCAGACCCCGAAAACAACCACAAGTGTCACCGATGTCCTGACACACCAAGTGTCACCGATGTCCTGAGGCAGAACTGTCACCGATGTCCTGAGACATCACACCCGTCACCAAGCGGTGCGCAGACGCGAATCCTCCACAACCATCGGCATCCCACCATCCACACACCCATCCCCTCCTCGCCATCACAACCTCAAACGCCAAGGGCCGGTTTGAGATCGTCCAGCAGCCACCGCCGGGTTAGCCTTGGCGGCGTGAGTACCGACGTGATCGCCAACGACTCCCACCGCGCCCGCCTGGCCGAACTGATCCGCGACCTCGCCGTCGTCCGCGGAAAAGTCACCCTCGCCTCCGGGTTGGAGTCCGACTTCTACGTGGACATGCGCCGCGCCACCCTGCACCACGAGGCCGCCCCCCTCATCGGCCACGTCATGCTGGACATGCTGGAGGAGGCCGGGCTGAGCACCGAGGACGTCGACGCCGTCGGCGGGCTCACCATGGGCGCCGACCCGGTTGCCACCGCCATGCTGCACGCGGCCGCCTCCCGCGGGCTGGACCTGGACGCCTTCGTGGTGCGCAAGGCCGCCAAGGACCACGGCATGAAGCGCCGCGTGGAGGGCCCCGACGTCGCCGGCCGCAACGTGGTAGTCCTGGAGGACACCTCCACCACCGGCGGCTCCCCGCTGGAGGCTGTCGCCGCGCTGCGCGAGGCGGGTGCGAACGTGCTCGCCGTCGCCGTGATCGTGGACCGCGCCACCGGGGCGCGCGAGCGGATCGAGGCCGCCGGCCTGCCCTACCACGCTGCCCTCGGACTCGCGGACCTGGGACTTGACTGACACCGCGGACCGGTCCGGGCCGCCCGGGACCGCCCCGCAGGCTCCACGTGTGAGCGGGGGCCGGGAGGCCAGCGCTAGGACGAGGACTGCGTTAGGACTGTATCTGCAGCGTCCGTCAGCTTCGGATCGGCGACGGTCAGGCGCTTCTTGCCGTCTTTGACTGCGGTTCGGTGCGCTGCGGCTTGGATCGCGTGCGAATGTTGCGACGGCCGGTACGCACGGTCACCAGACGGAACCGAGTTCCGTCGCCAGTGACCGGGACGGCGACAACGCGCTCTTCCTGTGCGGGCTGATTCGGTGACTGCGGTAGAGACTGCATCATCATCGTCATGTCTGCTCCTTAAGAGACCAACTCAGGATACATGACTCGCGGCGGCTAGGCGAGCGGCACGAGCTGGCGTTCAAGAACATCGGCTACGTCTTTGACGAGCTTGTCAAGGTAATCATGAAGGGCGTGGTCCTCGACTATGGTATCAGCGAGATCCTGGGCGTTTTTCGAACCGGTGTCAGCGTCATCTGCGAGTTGGACTGCGATCGTGACGGATCCGCATACGGTTGGTGGTTTGTTCGGCTGGGAGATTGTCACGCGCTGTCCAAGAATTGCGTCCCAGTGCTCTATGTCTTTCGTCTCCACTTGCTGCGTTTCAGAATGTAGGGCCTGTGCTGCTACCCACATACTGCCTGGTCGAGTGCTTATCGTCTTGACGACTTCCGGAATCAGGAAGACGTGTCCTTGCTTGCCGATCCTGTGCAGTTGATGGGAGCCGTCGGCGAGCCATACTGACACGTCTGACCGTGCAAGCCGGTCGTCCTTCAGGTTTAGCGTGGCACATTTGACGAACGCCCGGGATGTAGTCTCGAGACGGTTGCCGCTGACAACGCTGTTGAAGATGTGAGAAACGCGTTCTTGCGGTGACTGGTTGTCGCTGCGGGAAGTGGAACCGGCGCCATAGCGATACAGGTACTCCTCGATTAGCGTCGTTGCGTCAGAAAAGTGTTCCGTGATAAGCACCGTGATTCCGAGTTGTTCCCACTGCTTTTCGAGAAGTCGACGGTAATCCGCGAAATCGGCGTCCCCCAGATCCTGTAGCCCGCCTAAGCTCTCCTTCGCGATCACCAGGTAGCCCAGAGGGACGCTCTCAGTGGGAGATGCTGACTCGTCGCTGTTGCATGACCTAGATGCGGAGTTTCGTATCGCTTCGAACCATGCCTGTAGATCGTGGTCCGTCAGTGAGTGTCCGACTATGAAAAGGCTGAATCCGGATGTTCTGATTGCATTCAGCAACTCGAGTTGCCAACTGCTCTTGTCGTGCAATACTTTATTGTAGTCGGACTGGGTTACTATGGGGTTGACAGATGTGAATCCTGTGAGAGTTCCACCCTCCCATGACATTGTGTCATCAACATAACCGTGCAGGTGAAATACCGTAGGGAGATACCTGTCGTTTCCGTTATTGTCGCTGATGAAAGATTCGCTCGGTTGGAAATCGTCTAGAACAAAGACGTCTGATCTGTTGTAGTCCGCTGCGGCTCCTTCGTGCAGCAGATCGAAATTGGTGGTCAGGATCGGAAGCCCGTGAGCGGCCGCGTGCCTAGCGAGAATGTAATGCAAGGTGGTTGGAGGTGCGATGGCGTCATCGGGGGTGTTGGCGGGGTGCAGCGCGCGTGCGACCAGTGATCGCCAAGCGTCGTCAGGGTCGACGCCCTGCTTGACTGCCGTCGCATGGCATGCTGCGCGGGCGCCTTCGGCGATGACTTGTCTGTTGCCGGCGGCGGCGAGGTATCCGCGCGCGGAGTCTCGATCCGGCAGTGCGCCCGAGCCCACCAGCAGGTTGATGACGAAGTCATCCCAAGTGGGGTAGCCGGCCTCGTATGAGATTCCCGAACCGGTGAGGAAGATCAGTTTGTCTGGAGGCGTGACGATGCGGTCGATCAGTTCCCGGGTGATGTCGGGGAAGGCCATGGGACTCCTCGGACGACGTCGTCATGTTGAAGCCGTGTCGGTAGGACGGTCACTAAGCTACCGCAGGTGCGATCGTGGATGTGGTCGTATGTCGCGTACTGGCAGGGGACAGATGATGATGTTGGGATACCGAGGTGAACGGTGTGCGGGTGACGTCGGCGGCGCTGATCCGGACATCCCAGACGACCGCGACACCGCCGACCCGTCCGGGCCGCTCGAGCCCGATGCGCGGACAGAGGAGGGTGCGCCGCGCGAGGTCGGGGTCGGGCCGTGGCCCGGTGGGCGGGACGACTGGCCCGACGACCCCCGCTACGACCGGGCGCTGCTGGCCGACGGCGACCGCCGCAACGTCGTCGACCGCTACCGCTACTGGACAATCGAGGCGATCCGCGCCGACCTGGCCGACCGCGCCCACCCGCTGCACGTGGCCGTGGAGAACGTCGCCCAGGACCTGAACATCGGGTCGATCGTGCGTACCGCCAACGCCTTCAACGTGGCTGCCGTGCACATCATTGGGCGGCGCCGCTGGAACAAGCGCGGCGCCATGGTCACCAACCGCTACCTGGATGTGCGCCACCACCCCGAGCCGGACGCGCTGCTGGAGTGGGCCGCCGAAGCCGGCTACGAAGTCGTCGGCATCGACAACGGGCCGCGGGCGGAGCTATTGGAGGAGGCCGTACTGCCCGAGCGCTGCCTGATGGTGTTCGGCAGCGAGGGGGAGGGCATCAGCCCGGCACTGTTGGCGCGCTGCTCCCGGGTGCTGCGGATCGGCCAGTACGGCTCCACCCGCTCCATCAACGTGGCCGCCGCGGCCGCCGTCGCCATGCACACCTGGGTGCTGCAGCACGCCGGGCCCGCCCCCGACTGAGTCGAGAACGGGCCCGGCGGTGAACAAGCGGCCGTGGCCGGGTTGCGACGAGCGCTGGGCGGGACGACGGCGGGCCGCCCCGGCGCTGCGGTCAGCTCTGCTCGGCCTCGATGACCGGGTGGTTGGCCGGGGCGTGGGTGACCTCGATCTTGCGGGGCTTGGCCTCCTCGGCCACCGGGATGGTCAGGGTCAGCACGCCGTCGGTGTACTGGGCGGAGATGCGGTCCAGTGCCAGCCCGTGGCCGAGCGTGAGCTGGCGGGCGAAGGTGCCGCTCGGGCGCTCGTGGGCGAGCCACTGCACGTCCTTGGCGTCGGTGGCCGGGCGCTCGGCGCGCACGGTCAGGGTGCGGTCCTCGACGTCGACGTCGATCGTCGCGGGGTCCACGCCGGGCAAGTCGATGCGGGCAACGAAGGACTCGCCCTCGCGGTATAGGTCGAGCGGCATACCGACGGATGCGGGCGTGCGTACCATGCCGCCACTCAGCCAGCGGTCCAGGTCGCGGAACGGGTCGAATGCTGATGCTGCCATGTCAACCACCTCCAGTGGTTGCGGCCTCGGAGGTTCCGAGAGTCGCGCGGCTGGGCGTCCTTGCACCCAACCAGCTGCACCTCAATTGTGGCACCGCTCTAGGCAGGGTGATCCAGGTCATCGCCGACGGTGAAACCTCGGCTCGGAACCAACCGGGACCATGATCCGGTTCACCGACGCGCAAATCCGTGACAGAATCAGCGGTGCACCACTGACTATTCACTTTCCTCAGGAGGCACCCAGTGGCCATTGCAACCCCGGAGTCCTACGCCGACATGCTTGACCGCGCCAAGGCCGGCAAGTACGCCATCCCCGCGATCAACGTCACTTCCTCGCAGACCCTGTCTGCGGCGCTCAAGGGTTTCGCCGACGCCGAGTCCGACGGAATCGTCCAGATCTCCAACGGCGGCGCCGCCTACTGGTCCGGCTCCTCCCGGCTCGACCGCGTCAAGGGCTCTGTTGCCTTCGCGGCCTACGCCCGCGCTGTTGGTGACCTCTACCCGGTGACGATCGGTCTGCACACCGACCACTGCCCCAAGAAGATGCTCGAGCCCTGGATCCTCCCGCTGCTGGAGATGGAGGCCGAGCAGGTCAAGCGCGGGGAGCTGCCGATGTTCAACTCCCACATGTGGGACGGCTCGGCCGAGTCCCTGGATGACAACATTGAGATCGCCGTGGACATGCTGGCGCGCGCGAAGGCCGCCAACACGGTCCTGGAGATCGAGATCGGCGCCGTCGGCGGCGAGGAGGACGGCATCTCCGGTGACGAGAACGCCAACCTCTACACCACGGCCGATGACGCCTGGCGCGCCATCGAGGCCCTCGGCCTGGGTGAGAACGGCCGCTACATCACCGCCCTGACCTTCGGCAACGTGCACGGCTCCTACAAGCCCGGCCACGTCAAGCTGCGCCCGGAGATCCTCGGCGACATCCAGAAGGACGTCGCCGCCCGCCTGGGCGACCGCCTGTCCACCAAGGTGGGCGTGAAGGACTCGCCGTTCGACCTGGTCATGCACGGCGGCTCCGGCTCCACCGACGAGGAGATCGCCACCGCGGTGCGCAACGGCGTCATCAAGATGAACGTGGACACCGACACCCAGTACGCCTTCACCCGCCCGGTCGTCGACCACATGCTGAAGAACTACGACGGCGTGCTCAAGATCGACGGCGAGGTCGGCAACAAGAAGACCTACGACCCGCGCGTCTGGGGCAAGGCTGCCGAGGAGGGCATGGCCGCCCGCGTGGTCGAGGCCTGCGAGCGCCTCGGCTCCGTCGGCTCCGCCAAGCGCTGATCGTCCCGACGACGGCGTGCCCGGCGGTGGCCTTGCCTCACCGGGCAGCCGTGCGTGCGGAGAGCGTCTGAACGCGCTGTGACATTGGCGGCGGCCCCGGCACCCACGCGGTGCCGGGGCCGCCGGCTTCCGCGGAGAACAACGGGATGCACGAGTTGAAGGGGAGTCCCATGACTGTAACCGGCGAGCGCACGCGGCACCGTCGGCCGACTGCCAGGCGGGTGGCCGCGCAGTTCCTGTGGTCGCTCATGGTGGCGCGAGTCCTGCTGGGGCTGGAGAACGGCGACCTGCTGTCCATCGAGGCGTGGCTGACCCCGCGTGTCTGGCTGTATCCACTCTTCTTCGGAGTCATGGGCGTGTACTCCTACCTGTACTGGATGCGCCACCGGGACGACTGAGCACACCGCCTGGCGAGGCGGGGCGTGCTTGATGTCGGCGCCGGGCCGGTGGCGTCGGCAGGTTAGACGGCGATGAGGCGCAGAGTGGGGGTGACGGCGCGCAGGTCGCCCGGGTCCGAGGTCACCACCGCGTGGCCATGCTCGTGGGCGTGCAGTGCCACATGGACGTCGACGATGTCAGGGTGTCCGCTGCGGCGGCATAGCAGCCCCACCGCCCGCGCCGTCACATCGTCCAGCGGGATGACCTGAACCGCGGGGTCACCGAGCAGGCGGGCGACACGCGCTTGGCGGGGTCCTCCTCGCCAGGCTTGGGCGACGACGCCGGCGGGTACTGCCAGTGCCATCCCGGCCTCGGTCGCCCGGCGCAGCAGGGCCCGCATTCTGGCGTCGCCGCGCTCGAGCGCCAGCAGCGCCCCGGTGTCCAGGGTCAGGCCCGTGACCTCGACGTCCGTAGTCACGCCAGTCCGAGGGCGCGGTCGGCCCAGGCCAGGTCGGCGTCGTCGACCTGGCCCAGCTCGCGGTCCAAGTCATCGAGCAGCTCGGTCAGGCCGTCTTCGCGCTCGGCGCGGGCGACCGCGGCGCTGATGTACCCGGACGCCGACGCCGCCCGCCCCTGCGCAACCGCGCGCCGGATCGAGCTGACCTGCGCATCCGGGAGGCTTACCGCAATCTTCTGAGTCATACCAGAATCATACCGCTCGGGTCGGAATGCGGCAGCGGCATGACAGGCGGAGGTTGGCGTGAGGGGCGGTGTGAGGACGAGTACCGGCCTGCAATGGGTCGGCGCAGTCCTTGCAAAAAGGTTACAGGATGGGGCTGTGAATGCACACAAAACCCCGCATCCGCCCATGAATGCCCCGAATCTGGTTTGCAAGGCTTGCAACAAGCCGGGGTGTCGTGTGTAATGGGGGCGTCAGCGCCGTCGGGCGATGGGCCGCTTCGCGGTTCGTGACGCACGATTGGCAGCCGCTCTCTCCGGGCCTCGGTCCGGCAACTCCGTGTCCAAGGGAGGACAATCAATGCGACCCATCACCCGTCGCTCTATGCTCGGTGGCTCCGCGGCGGTCGCGCTCGCCGCGACTCTGGCCGCCTGCTCCAACGGGTCCGACTCCGGCGACTCCGGGACCGGCTCGGTCTACTTCCTGAACTTCAAGCCCGAGGCCGAGGAGGTTTTCAAGACCATCGCCTCCACCTACACCGAGAAGACCGGTGTCCAGGTCAAGGTCGTCACCGCCGCCTCCGGCACCTACGAGCAGACCCTGCAGACCGAGGTAGCCAAGTCCAACCCGCCCACGATCTTCAACATCAATGGCCCGGTCGGCCTGGCCACCTGGCAGGACTACGCGCTCGACATCTCGGACGCAGACTTCGTCAAGGACCTCACCGACCCGTCCATGGCCCTGACCGACGATGCCGGCACCGTCTACGGCTCCCCGCTCGCAACCGAGGGCTATGGCCTGATCTACAACGGCGAGATCATGGACGCCTACTTCGCGACGGACGGCGCCAAGGCCTCCTCCATCGATGAGATCAAGGGCTTCGACAAGCTCAAGGAGGTCGTCGAGGACATGCAGTCCAAGAAGGACGAGCTGGGTATCGACGGTGTCTTCGCCTGTACCTCCTTCACCCCCGGTGAGGACTGGCGCTGGCAGACCCACCTGGCCAACTACCCCATCTACTACGAGTTCAAGGACAAGGGCGTCACCGACACTCCTGACCTCGAGCTGACCTACTCGGACAATTACCGGCAGATCTTCGACCTCTACCTCAACAACTCCACGGTCGAGCCCTCTGCGCTGTCCTCCAAGTACGTTTCGGACTCGATGGCCGAGTTCGCCCTGGGCAAGGCCGCCATGGTCCAGAACGGTAACTGGGCCTGGTCCCAGATCTCCGAGGTCGACGGCAACGTCGTCAAGGAGGACCAGATCCACTTCATGCCGATCTACATCGGCGTGGACGGCGAGGAGGACTCCGGCATCGCGCTGGGAACCGAGAACTTCCTGTCGATCAACTCCCAGGCCTCCGAGGCGGACCAGCAGGCCTCCATCGACTTCCTGAACTGGCTGTTCATGGATGCCGAGGCCGCCAAGCTGCTCACCGACAACTCCGTGGTCTCCATGGCTCCCTACTCGGCCTTCGCCGAGCTCGCCCCTGCCGACCCGCTCGGCGCCGAGGTCGTGGAGTACATGAACAACGATGACCTGTACCCGATCAACTGGGTCTTCCAGACCTTCCCGAGCCAGGACTTCAAGGACCAGGTCGGCCAGCACCTGTCCCAGTACGCCTCCGGCGCCGAGGATTGGGACGACGTCAAGAACTACTTCGTCGAGGAGTGGCACGCCGAGAAGAGCGCCTGATTCTCCGCACCCCGACAGTGGCCGTCGAGTGGCCCTTGTAGGATCGTGAATTAACGACGGCGGCGCCCGGTGACACTGCCGGGCGCCGCCTGTCATTCCCACTCAACCGCCCTGTCGCCGCCCGCCTCCGTGAACCCCTCGAGACACACATGACCAAGTCGCTCAAGAAGTACTTCCTCGTTTTCACCGGCCCCACGCTGATCGCCTTCCTCATCGCGTTCATCGTGCCCTTCTTCATGGGCCTGTACCTGTCACTGACCAAATTCACCACGCTCACCAACGCCAAGTGGGTCGGCTTCGACAACTACCAGACCGCGCTGACCGGCAACACCGGCTTCGTCAAGGCGCTCGGCTTCACCGCCCTGGTCTCGGCCATCTCCATCATTACTGTCAACCTCGGCGCCTTCGTCCTGGCTTACCTGCTCACCCGCAAGCTGCGCGGCACCAACCTGTTCCGCTCGGTGTTCTTCATGCCGAACCTGATCGGCGGCATCGTCCTGGGCTACACCTGGCAGGTCATGCTCAACGCGATTCTGCGCCACTGGGGTCAGACCATCGTCAACGACTGGCGCCTGGGCATGGCCGGCCTGATCCTGCTGATCAACTGGCAGCTCATGGGCTACATGATGATCATCTACATCGCCGGTCTGCAGAACGTGCCGCCGGAGCTGATCGAGGCGTCCCAGATCGACGGCGCCGGAAAGTGGATGACCCTGCGCCACGTCACCATCCCGATGGTCATGCCCTCCATCACCATCTGCCTGTTCCTCACCCTGGCCAACACCTTCAAGATGTACGACCAGAACCTGGCGCTGACCAACGGCGCTCCGCTCAAGCAGACGCAGATGGCGGCGCTGAACATCGTCGACCTGATGTACAAGCAGGTCGGCAAGCAGGGCATCGCCCAGGCGCAGGCCGTCATCTTCTTCATCATCGTTTCCGTCATCGCCGTGCTGCAGCTGCGCGCGACCCGCGCCAAGGAGGTTGAAGCGTGAGCACCGAGACCCTCGCCCCCATGGGCCCGACGGCCATAAAGCCGATGCAGCCCTCCAAGCCCGCCCGCCGCAAGCAGACGGCCGGTCAGAACCTGCTCACCGCCCTGCTGACGGTGCTGTCGCTGATCTGGATCATTCCGCTGCTGTTCATCCTGATCAACTCCTTCAAGGGCAAGTTCTTCATCTCCGACTCGCCCTTCTCCCTGCCCACCGGCGAGACCTTCGCCGGGCTGAGCAACTACATCACCGGTCTGCAGCTGTCCGGCTTCGCCCGGGCCCTGGGCTGGTCGCTGTTCATCACCGTCGGCTCGGTGGCGGTGATCGTGCTGCTGACGGCCATGACCGCGTACTACATCACCCGCGTCAAGACCTGGTGGACCTCCCTGATCTACTACCTGTTCGCCTTCTCCATGATTGCCCCCTTCCAGCTGGTCATGTTCCCCACCGTCAAGATCGCCGACGCGCTGGGCCTGGCGACGCCGTGGGGCATGATCATCCTCTACCTGGGCTTCGGCGGCGGCCTGTCCGTGTTCCTGTTCGCGGGCTTCATCAAGTCCGTGCCGATGGACATCGAGGAGGCCGCCTACATGGACGGCTGCACCCCGCTGCAGAGCTACTTCCGGGTGGTGATGCCGCTGCTCAAGCCGACGTCGGTGACGGTCGCGGTCCTGAATGCCATGTGGGTGTGGAACGACTTCCTCCTGCCGAACCTGGTCATCGGCCAGGACGAGCGCTACAAGACGGTCCCCATCGTCATCCAGATGCTCGTCGGCTCCAACGGCAACCGCGACATGGGTGCCCAGATGGCGATGCTGGTTCTGGCCATCATCCCGATCGTCGTCTTCTACGCCTTCGGCCAGAAGTACATCGTCGAGGGCGTCGCCGCCGGCGCCGTCAAGGGTTGAGCCGCCCACGTCATGTCCGGTTTCCTAAGACCCGACTCGGCCTTCTACCGGGCGTGGTCTGCGGCCGCCGACCTCGTCGTCGTCAACCTGCTCACCCTGCTGGGGTGCCTGCCCATCATCACCGCGGGCGCAGCGCTTACCGCCTGCGCCCGCGTGGTGATGGAAATGGCGCGCGATGAGGACACCTACACGGTGCGCACCTGGTGGCACTCGTTCCGCACCAACCTGGCCCAGTCGCTGGCCTGGTGGCTGCCGGCGCTCGCCGCGGCGGGACTGGCCGCCTGGATGAACCTGTCACTCTCCCAGCTGGGCGGTGCCGCCCTGACTGGTCTGGTCGACGCCGGGGCGCTGCTGATCGTCGCCGTCCTGATCTGGCTGGTGCCGCTGGTCGCCTTCTTCGACAACACCGTCGGCGCGCACGTGGCCAATGCGGCGCGCCTGGCCGTCGGGGCGCTCGGCCGCACCGCCGTGTGCCTGCTTCTGCTTGCCGTCCCCGTGATCGTGGTTGCCCTGCCCGGCGCCCGCGCCGCCGCCGGCTGGTTCATGGTGCTGCTCGGCGTCGCCTTCATCGGCTATCTCATGGCTCTGGTGCAGCGGCCCGTGATTGACCGCCTGCGCGCCGCCGCCCCAACTCGCCGGGGTCGGTAGAAGTTACGTGCCGAGGTCGGTCGATAAGGCGAAGACGTAGCTGCGTCCCGGCGCTCTGGTCCATGAGAGCCGCTCACGGACCAGAGCGCCGGGACGCCGGACCCGGTAGGCGACGGCGTGGCGGTATGCGCCGGTGCCGAAAAACCGGGTCTCAGTGCTTGAGCTCGGCGTCAATCACCGTCATCTCATTGGGCACCACGCTCAGGTCCAGGCTGGAGATCAGCTCACCGGTGGAGATCTGTACGAGGTGCAACTTCTTGGCGGCGTGGTCGGTGACGTAGGCGAAGTCGCCTGCCGTCTTCACATTGGGGCCGGGCTCCTGCCAGTTCTCATTCTCCGTCCAGGGCGTGACCACATCCACCTGCTTGGTCACGGCGGCGGACGCCGGATCGAGGATGTTCAGCTTGCCGTCGTAGGTGAGCACCACGCCTTCCCCATCGGCGCCGCGGCCGAAGGAGCGGAACCAGTAGGCCGAGCCCAGCTCCACGGTCTTGGTGGTGGCATCGGTCGTGTCGATGATGCCGACCCGCGTGGGATGCTCGGGCTCCGCGCCGTCGACCGGCTCGACGGTCTTGTAGTCGGTGAGCACATAGGGGGAGTCGGGGGAGCCGAATTGGTTGCCGCTGCGCTGATACGCCTCCGGCACCGCCACCTTGTGGAACTGCCCATCGCGGAACACTACCGAGCCGTTGGTGCAGCCGAAGCTGGCCACGTCCTCGCCCTGGGCTGTGGCCTCGCCGTGGACGCCGGGGCAGTCGGTCGACTCGGCGCCGATGGAACCGTCGGCCTTGCGCTCATGGATCGTGTGTCGCTCGTCCTCGGTCCCCTCGGTCACCAGGACGCTGCCACTGGCCAGGGGGACGGCGACGCCGTGGTGCGGGTCATTCGTCTTGAAGCTGGTCAGCTCCTCGGGGCTGAGCTGCCCGTCCTCCAGGGCGTTGGTCTCAAAGATGGTCACCGTGCCCGTGCCGTCGTCGAATACGGCCGTCTTCCCGGCGTGGGTGACGACGTGTCCGGGGGTCTCCGCCGCGATCACCGACCCGGTGAGCTTCGGGGTGGTGGTGTAGTAGTGGTTGTGGTCCCCGTGGGGTTTGACGATCATTCCCAGGTCAAGGACCTCGAATCCCTCGGCGGAGGAGACGAGCACGTGGCGGCCGTCCCCGGCCGGGTTGAGGCGCAGGAAGCCCTCCTTCTCGATGTCCGCCACGACGGAGCCGTCGGAGGTGTCCACGATCTGGATGCCGCCGTCGTAGGCGATGGCGGCGCGCGGGTCCACGTCGGCGACCTCCACGGGTTTCTCCGACGACGCCGTGGTGGCCTGCGCCTGCGTGGTATCGGGGGAGCCGGGGTCTCCCGCTGGGGATGACCCGCAGGCGGTCAAGGTCATGGTCAACGCCGCTGCGGCGGCCAGGATGAGATTTCTGGTATGGGGAATCGTTCTCATACGTTAAACGGTAATGATTATCGTTAAGTGCTGCAACTCGGTCACATCCACCTGAAGCGGCGGGGCTTCGGCCGCAACGGTCGGAGGCGTCCGCGTGCTGCCGGGACAAGCCGTCGGAGCGTGTCCGCCAGTCGGCGTTGCCCGTGGGCGGCTCCTGGCGCGGGTAGGCTGACCCGCGGCGCGTCCGCAGGCCGCGCCTGTCCCAAGGGGCGCGCAGGAGCACCGCGGGGCACCCACTCACACAGGGAGCAGCAATGCCAGCCGTCGTCGTCGTCGGGACTCAATGGGGAGACGAAGGAAAGGGCAAGGCGACCGACCAGCTCGGCCAGGGCGTCGACTACGTCGTCAAGTTCAACGGCGGCAACAACGCCGGCCACACCGTCGTCATCGACGGCGAGTCCTTCGCCTTCCACCTACTGCCCGCGGGCGTGCTCACCCCCGGGGTCACCCCCGTCATCGGTAACGGTGTGGTGGTGGACCTGGAGGTGCTGTTCTCCGAGATCGAGGAGATCACCTCCCGCGGCAAGGACGCCTCCTCGCTGAAGATCTCCGCCAACGCCCACCTGATCCCCTCCTACAACCGGGTCATGGACCGCACCACCGAGCGCTTCCTCGGTGCCCGCCAGCTGGGCACCACCGGCCGCGGCATCGGCCCCACCTATGCGGACAAGATGAACCGCGTGGGCCTGCGCGTGCAGGACCTGTTCGACGAGTCGATCCTGCGGCAGAAGGTCCACTCCGCCCTGGATCAGAAGAACAGCCTGCTGCTCAAGGTCTTCAACCGGCCCGCCATCGACCCCGACGCCGTGGCCGACGAGCTGCTGTCCTACGCCGACCGCGTGCGCCCCATGGTCGTGGACACCTCCCTGCTGCTCAACCGGGCCCTCGACGCCGGCAAGACCGTCCTGTTCGAGGCCGGCCAGGCCACCATGCTCGACATCGACCACGGCACCTACCCCTTCGTGACCTCCTCCAACCCGACCGCCGGTGGCGCCTGCACCGGCACCGGCGTGGGGCCCACCCGCATCGACGCCGTCGTCGGCGTGGTCAAGGCCTACACCACCCGCGTCGGCGAGGGGCCCTTCCCCACCGAGCTCGCCGACGCCATGGGTGAGCGGCTGCGCGCCGAGGGCGGTGAGTACGGGGTCACTACCGGCCGCCCGCGCCGCTGCGGCTGGCACGACGCCGTCGTCACCCGCTACGCCGCCCGCGTCAACGGGCTCACCGACTTGGTCATGACCAAGCTCGACGTGCTCACCGGGCACGAGACCATCCCCGTATGCGTCGCCTACGACGTCGACGGCGAGGTCACCTCCGAGATGCCGCTGACCCAGACCGACTTCCACCACGCCAAGCCGGTCTACGAGGAGCTGCCCGGCTGGAGCGAGGACATCACCGGCGTGCGCCGCTTCGAGGACCTGCCCGCAGCCGCCCGCGACTACGTGCTGCGCATCGAGGAGCTCGCCGGCTGCCGCGTCTCCGCCATCGGGGTGGGTGCGGGCCGCGAGGCCACCATCACCCGCCACCGGCTACTCGGCTGAGGCGGGGGCGGCCGCGGCGTCAGGAACGGTGCCGGCGCAGCGCGGCCGCACCCACTGCCGCGCCGACCCCGGCGACCCCCGCGACAATCCACCACCCGTAGCGGTCCCAGGTGGAAACGCCTGTCCCCGCCGTGGCGTACCCCGATGCGCTCACGCCGTCGTACAGGACGTCGGCATCCTCCCAGGTGACCGTGGTGCCGGAGACGGTGCCGCCGCCGGCGTCGACGACGGCGCCCGGGAAGGTGATCGACAGGTGGGCATCCACAACCGTGTTCAGCGATTCCGCCGTGGGGGAGAGGCCCGAGTCCTCCGGTGCTGAGTCATCTGGGCCCGTGGTCGGGTTCGAGGCGGAGTTCGCGGTGGCGGGCGCTGCGGCTGTCGCGTCGTCGTTAGCCGCGCCGTCGGCGCCCTCGGCGCCCGAAGCGTCGGCGGCTACGTTGCCATAACCGGCCAGGTGTACGACGTACAGGTCGCCGTCGCGCGCCACCAGCAGGCCGGCGTCGGCACTGGAGCCGGAGGCGCCGACGTCCGGGATGGGCACGCCGGTGACGTGCACCTCGCAGCCCAGGCCGTCGGCGTCGTCGGCGGATCCGAGCGGGGATGCGGTCACGCCCACGCCGTCCGCGGTGCCGACGAGCGATTCGGCGGCGAGCTCCTGGCAGTCGGAGGCCTCGGTGAAGACCGTGCCCGTGGTGTCGCGCATGACCAGATCGGCGTCGTAGGTGCCGGAGGCGTCCAGGCGCATGTCCATATGTGCGGTGCAGCCCGACAGCAACAGCACGGCTGCGGCCCCCGCCAGCGCAGTAAGCCCGCGTAAAGCGCGTGGGCGCGCGGAATGACGGATGACGAGGCAGGGGTTGACGGCCATGCCCCGACGCTACACGCACGCGGATGTGGCGGGAAACACCACCCCGGGAGGGCGCGAATGTGCGGACGAGGGACCTTCGGACGTGACCTTCGGCGACGGATGAGGAAGGATAGGACCCGACCCCGTTGAGTCATGAGAACCAAAAGAAAGAAGGACTCACATGACTGTGTCTGAGCAGGACGTCCGGGCGGCTGCACCGGCCAACGCCCCCGAGGACGTCATTGCCTTTGCCGTCCGTCTCGCCGAGCTCGGCAAGCCGGAAGACGTCTACTTCTGTGACGGTTCCGAGGAGGAGTGGGACCGCCTGACCTCCGAGATGGTGGAGTCGGGCATGTTCGTCCGCCTCAACCCGGAAAAGCGCCCCAACTCCTTCCTCGCGCGCTCGCTGCCCAGCGATGTTGCCCGCGTGGAGTCCCGTACCTTCATCTGCTCCGAGAAGGAGGAGGACGCCGGCCCGACCAACAACTGGTACGACCCGGCCGAGATGAAGAAGATCCTCAACGAGAAGTTCGACGGCACCTACGCCGGCCGCACGATGTACGTGATCCCCTTCTCCATGGGGCCGCTCGGCGGTCCGATCTCCCAGCTGGGCATCGAGATCACCGACTCCCCGTACGTCGTCACCAACATGCGCATCATGACGCGCATGGGCGCCAAGGCCATGGACCTGATCAACGAGGGGCGCACCTGGGTTCCCTGCGTGCACTCCGTCGGCGCCCCGCTGGCCCCCGGCCAGGAGGACACCACCTGGCCCTGTAACGACGAGAAGTACATCACCCAGTTCCCGGAGACCAACGAGATCTGGTCCTACGGCTCCGGTTACGGCGGCAACGCCCTGCTGGGCAAGAAGTGCTACGCGCTGCGCATCGCCTCGACCATGGCCCGCCGCGACGGCTGGATGGCCGAGCACATGCTCATCCTGCGCCTGACCGATGAGAAGTCCGGCAAGCAGTACCACGTCACCGCGGCCTTCCCGAGCGCCTGCGGCAAGACCAACCTGGCCATGCTCCAGCCGACCATCCCCGGCTACAAGGTCGAGACCGTCGGTGACGACATCGCCTGGATGCGCCCCGGCGAGGACGGCCGCCTGCGCGCCATCAACCCCGAGGCCGGCTTCTTCGGCGTCGCCCCGGGCACGTCGTACAAGACGAACCCGGTGGCCATGGACACCATGAAGGCCAACACCATCTTCACCAACGTCGCCCTGACCGACGACGGCGACGTGTGGTGGGAGGGCATCGACGCCGAGCTGCCGGACCACCTGATCGACTGGCAGGGCAACGACTACACCCCCGCCGATGCCGAGGCCGGCAAGAAGGCCGCGCACCCGAACTCGCGCTTCACTACGCCCGCTGCGCAGTGCCCGATCATCTGCCCGGACTGGGAGGCCCCCGAGGGCGTTGCCATTGACGCCATTCTGTTCGGCGGTCGCCGCGCCACCAACGTGCCGCTGGTGGCGGAGCAGTACAGCCCAGCGCACGGCGTCTTCATCGGCTCCGCCGTGGCCTCCGAGGTCACCGCTGCCGCCACCGACGTCAAGGCCGGCTCGCTGCGCCACGACCCCTTCGCCATGCTGCCCTTCTGCGGCTACCACATGGCCGACTACTGGGGCCACTGGCTGGAGATGCAGGAGCAGCTGGGCGAGAACTTCCCGAAGGTCTACCAGGTCAACTGGTTCCGCAAGGACGCCGACGGCAAGTTCCTGTGGCCGGGCTACGGCGACAACTCCCGCGTGCTCGACTGGATCGTGCGCCGCTCCGCCGGTGAGGTCGAGGCCATCGAGGGTGTGACGGGCCTGTACCCGAAGTTCGAGGACTTCAACCTCGACGGCGTGGACGTCGACGAGTCCGTCTGGAACCAGATGTACGACATCGACCCCGACGCCTGGGCTGCCGAGATGGACTCCACCGAGGAGTACTACGAGCAGTTCGGTGACAAGGTCCCGGCTGCGATCCGTGAGGAGCTGGCCAAGTTCCGCGAGCGCATTGCCGCCGCCAAGGCCTGAGCGCTGAGCGCTTAGTCGGGTCCCCGGTCCACTGGGCCGGGGACCCGTCGTTTGTGGCGTGGGAACGTCGTCTGGGGCGGGTGTCAGAATTGATGACAAACGGGCTGGTCGCCGTCGGCGTCGTCCTTGAAAACGGTGGAATCACGCGGATACGGAGTTGCCGCGGGCGTGTGCCCGCAGCGTTTGTCATCATTTTTGACACATTGAGGGGCGCTCGGAGGGCAGGTGCGCCCGGTGTCCACAGGCACGGTTCGTGCGGGGGCAGTTCACAGAGCTCGTTCGGGCGGTTGGCGCGGCGTCTTCAACCGGCGCAGCCTCGGGCTATGAGACAGGATGACGACATTCTGGTGCGGGTACGGGCTTGCCATGGCGCCGTTCGGCTACGGGACTTGCACCCGGATCGGACGGAGCGGCGTCACGTCGCGAGGCTGGTCGAGGCACGTGAGCTGATTGCGCACCCCCATGGGGTGGTGAGTTTGCCCGGCGTGGGCTGGGACCTGGTGCTGGCGCGCATCCACGGCGGGGTGATTACCTGTATGCACGCCGCCAGGCACTATGGGTACCCATGCCCGCGGCTGTGGACGCCGGTGCATCTGGCGGTTCCTCGCGGCAGAACAGTGCCTTCGCTCAAAGGCGAGGTGCTGCATGCTGAAGGCTCCCTTGAGCCGCCTCCCCTGACTCGGTTCCCGGTGGCGTCGGCGCCGCTCATGCTGGCGCGCTACCTGCGCTGCGATCCCGACCGTGAAGCGCCACTTATGGCCTGCGACGCCGCCCTTCACCGGGGACATACCAGTGTCGAGGCGATTGCGGCGCTGCTGCGGGGCCCGGGGTCTCGGCAGGCGTTACGGCGGCTGGCGCTGGCCAGTCCGCGGGCGCGCTCCCCGCTAGAAACTCTGGCCCGTTTGCAGTTGCACGACGCCGGGATCCCCTTCGAGGACGGGGTGGTCATTCCGCGTGTGGGAGAGGTGGACCTGCTGGTTGGCGGCCGCCTGGTTATGGAGCTGGACGGCTACACCTACCACGAGGACGACTTTCAGTTCGCTAAGGATCGCACCCGTGATCGGGAACTGGTCCGACAGGGGTATCGAGTTGCTCGTTTCACCGGCAAGGACGTCCACCTCGGGAAGGTGGGCGCGGAGGTCCGGAGCCTGTTGGCCGCATGCGATGACCTACTCGGCCGCCCGCACGTGGCTGTCAAAAATGATGACAAACGGGGGCGCCGACGTTCTTGACGGTCTTGAAAATGGCGAAATCATGCGGGCACCGCGCTGGTGCGCGCGGTCGCGCGAGCCGTTTGTCATCAATTTTGACACTGGGCCGCTCCGCCTTGTGTCAAGACACCAGGGTGGCTAGCGTGGCGCTATGACCGCAGCCAGCCGTGCCCTGATAATCGTCGACGTTCAGCCGACCTTCTGCGAGGGAGGCGCCCTGGCCGTACCCGGGGCAACGCCGTCGCCGCTCGGGTGGCCGACTACGCGTCCGCTCACCGCGGCGACTACGAGCTGGTGGTAACCACCCAGGACTGGCATATCGACCCCGGAGAGCACTTCTCCGATACCCCGGACTTCGTGGACACCTGGCCGCCGCACGGCGTCGCCGGCACGGCCGAGGCCCAGCTGCACCCCGCCCTGGCGGGGCTGGCGCCGGACGTGAGTGTGAAGAAGGGTCAGTACGCCGCGGCCTACTCCGGTTTCGAGGGTGTGGACGAGACCGGCTCCGTACTGGACGCGGTTCTGCGCTCCCACGGCATCGAGGCCCTGGACGTGGTCGGGCTGGCCGAGTCCCACTGTGTGAAGGAGACGGCGCTCGACGGCGTGCAAGGCGGCTACCGGGTACGCGTCCTGACCGACCTGACTGCCCCCGTCAGCCCCGAGCAGGGTGAGGCGGCCCGCGCCGCCATGGCGGAGGCGGGCGTGGAACTCGTCCCCTCCGACGCCGACGTCGGCTGACTCCGCCGCTGGCGGGGTGCGGCGTGATAGCTACCGAACTCGGCGGTCATATCTACCGAACTCGGTGGTTTTGTCTACCGAACTCGCTGGGGTGGGTGAGAGCCTGGTCTCACAATGCCGTGGCTACTCGTCAAACTACTCAGCACGCTGCTAGCGTCTCGCCCCGACGCCACCCGGCGTCGGCGGTCGAACCGGCTCTCCGGAGCGTGCCGAACGCAATCCGATCCCCGGAGGAACCACCTAACATGCTGGCCGAGCGAATGTGTTGTTGCTGTCGTTGACGACAGCTCCATACCCGTTCGCCATCCATTCCGAGCGCTCTGCGCTCCCGAGCCCATGTGAGGTGCCCCGTGCACACGTCCGTCCAGGACCCCCCTGACGCCGCGTCGGCGCCCGCCGACGCCGTCCCAACAGCCCTCGCCGCGCCCGGCGCCGGGGCCTCACCCACCTCCGCTGCGCGCGCCCGCCTGCGTCGGCTGCGCTCCGACCGGGCGGCCGTGATCGGGGCCGGCATCGTGATCCTGACGACCCTGGTCGCCTTGTTCGCCCCGCTGATCACGCGCGCCCTCGGCGTGGACCCCTACACCTACGACCTCGACGCCCTGGACGCGGCGGGGCTGCCGCTGGGCCGCTTCGGCGGAATCAGTGCCGCCCACCCCTTCGGCGTGGAGCCGCAGACCGGGCGCGACCTGTTCGCCATTGTGGTTGAGGGCACCCGCACCTCCTTCGCGATCGGCATGGGCGCCACCGTCCTGTCCATGGTCATCGCCATCATCCTGGGCGTGTCCGCCGGGTACTTCGGCGGCTGGTGGGACGCGCTGGTCTCCCGCCTGACCGATATCACCCTCGGCTTCCCCAATCTGGTGTTCATGATTGCGGTGTCCGCGATCGTGCCCGCGACCGCCCCACGCGTGCCGGTGATGATCGCCATCATTGGGATTCTCGGCTGGCCCTCAACCGCCCGGGTCCTGCGAGCCCGCACCCTGTCCCTGCGCTCACGCACCTACGTGGGCGCCTCCCGGGCCATGGGCGCCTCCCAGTGGCATGTTGTCACCACGCAGATCCTTCCCGGCCTGGTGGCCACGATCATCGTGTTCACCACTATCTCCATCCCCGGCAAGATCACCTCCGAGGCGGCCCTGTCATTCCTCGGGGTTGGTGTGGCCCCACCCACCCCTTCCTGGGGACGCGCCATCGGCAGCGCGGTGACGTGGGTGAGCACGGATCCCTGGTACCTACTGTTCCCCGGCGCCGCCCTGCTGACGGTGACTCTCGCCTTCAACCTGTTCGGTGACGGCCTGCGCGACGCCCTTGACCCCAGGACCGGTGAGGCCCGATGAACCGCCTGCGCTTTCTTGCCTCCCGCACCGCCCAGACCCTGCTGGTGCTGGTGATCATCGCCTTCGTGACCTTCGCGGTCTTCTCCCTGTGGCCCTCTGACCCCGCCACCATGGCCTGCGGCAAGCCCTGCACGCCGGAGAACCTGGAACGTGCCCGCGGCTTCATGGGCTACGACCAGCCCTGGTACACCCAGTTCTGGAACTACCTGTCCGGGATCTTCACCGGGCGCACCTTCGGCTCGGGCGCCTCCGCGATCACCTGCGCCGCCCCGTGCCTGGGCTACTCCTTCCGCCTGTCGACGCCGGTCACGGAGCTGATCGTCTCCCGGTTGCCGGTGACCGCATCGATTGCGATCGGCGCCGCTGTCCTGTGGCTGATCATCGGCGTGGGTGCGGGTGCGGTCTCCGCACTGAGGCGCGGCAGCCGCCTGGACCGGGCGATCATGACTGGAACCGTCATTGGCGTGTCGACGCCGTCGTACCTGCTGGGCCTGCTCGGCATCCTCCTGTTCGGCTTCACCCTGGATATGGTGCCCGTCTCCGGCTATGTGCCGCTGACGGACAGTCCCATTGACTGGGCGTGGCACCTGGTTCTGCCATGGTGCGTGCTGGCCCTGATCTCCGCCGCCGTCTACGCACGCATGGTGCGTGGAGAGATGCTGGAGAACCTGGGTGAGGACTACGTGCGCACAGCCCGCGCCGTCGGCCTGCCCGAGCGCCGGGTGATTGGCCGCCACGTGATGCACAACGTGTCCCTGCCGGTGCTGACCTACTTCGCCCTCGACCTGGGCGGCATGCTCGGCGGCGCCGTCATCACCGAGCGCGTCTTCTCCATGCCTGGGCTCGGCGCCCTGCTGATGGACGCCGTCGGCTCCACCGACCTGCCGGTGATCACCGGTGTCACGCTGGTCTCCGCCGCCTTCGTGATTGTGGCGAACCTGCTGATGGACGCTGTGGCCACCTTCATCGACCCACGGGTCTGAGCCCCCGAATTCCACTTCTGCCGTCATCCACCCGAAAGGACAAACTCATGTCTTCCACCCGCCCGACGACGTCGCAGCCCGCCTCCGCGCGGCGCTCCGAGACCGGTCTCGCTGTCTCCCGCCGCGGCCTGCTGGCCGGGGCCGGTGTCTCCGGCCTGGCCCTGGCACTGGCCGCCTGCGGCGCCAACTCCCGCAGCTCCGCCGGTGCTGAGAGTGCCGCGGCCGCCACGGGCGCGTCCGGCGGCACCCTGTACGTGCTCAGCACCGACACCGACATCAACTGGGACCCCGCCAAGAGCCAGTCCCTGGCCACCACTTCCCTGGCGCTGGTGCACCGCCGCCTGACCACCTGGGACATCACCGCCGACGGCGTACCCGCCGTCGTACCCGACCTGGCCACGGACACGGGTACCGCCTCAGATGACGGCCTGACCTGGACCTACACCCTCAAGGAGGGCATCACCCTGGAGGACGGCACCCCGATCACCGCCTCCCAGATCAAGTACGGCATCGAGCGCTCCTTCGCCCCCGCCCTGTCCGGCGGGCTGGGCTACCACAAGACCCTGCTGGCGGGCGCCGGCGACTACACCGGCCCCTATGACGGGGAGCACCTGGACTCCATTGAGGTGCCGGACGAGACCACCATCATCTTCCACCTGGACCACGCCTACGGCGACTGGCCGTGGATCGTGTCCCTGCCGGCCTTCGCGCCCGTGCCCGAGGCCAGCGATGACCCCGCCACCTACGCCCAGGCGCCCGTGGCCTCCGGCCCCTACCGGGTGCAGGAGTACCGCCAGGGCAACTCGGTGACCCTCGCCCGCAACGAGAACTGGTCGGCAGCCACAGACCAGGTGCGCTCAGCCCTGCCTGACGAGATCGTCTTCTCCCTGGGGCAGGACGAGGACACCGTCAGCCAGCGGCTGATCGCCGACTCAGGCAATGACCAGTACGCCTTCTCCGCCCAGCTGCTGACCGCGTCCAAGCTGGCCCAGGTCAGTGCCAACGACTCCGTGTCCGCACGCCTGGCCACCTCCGACCCGGGCCCGCTGCTGTACCTGGCGATCAACACCGAGCGCATCACCGACCCGGAGGTGCGCCAGGCGATCGCCTACGCTGTTGACAAGACCGCCGTGCAGCGCACCCTGGGCGGGGAGCTGGGTGCCGGCATCGCCACCACCTACATCACCCCGGGCATCCCCGGGCAGGAGGACTACGACCTCTACCCCACGGACATGGACAAGGCCAAGGAGCTGCTGGAGGGCAAGGAGGTGCCGGAGCTGATCCTGCTGTCGCAGAACAATGAGGCGCGCCTGGCGATCTCCCAGGCCGTGCAGCAGTCGCTGACCGAGCTGGGGCTGAAGGTGACCATCGACCCGCAGACCACCGACGCCTACACCGAGCGGGCCACCCAGGGCGACGGCTCCACCTACGACCTGACCGTGGTGTCCTGGAACCCCGACTACCCGTCGGCCAACGCCAACATTCAGCCCCTGTACGCCTCCTCCGAGATCGGCCAGGGCGGGCACAACGTCTCCCGCTACTCCGAGCCGGAGGTGGACCGGCTGATCACCGAGGCGCTGCAGGAGACCGACGCGGAGGCGGCCGCCGCCAAGTGGGCGGCGCTGGACCGGCGTATCGCCGAGGATGTTCCCGGGGTCCCGCTGGTCAACCGCCGCAACTCCTTCCTGCACGGCTCGAAGGTGACCGGCTTCTTCGTGGCGCCCTTCCCCGCCTACCCCAACTACCTGGTGCTGGGAGTGAGCGAGTAGTGCGCGGCCGGGAGCAGGAGCCGACCGGGGAGCGGACGGCCGACTCCGACCAGGCCGTGACGGCGCAGCAGGCGACGGACGCGCCGAAGCCCTCGGTCAGGGACGCGGTGGAGCCCGTCCCGGTGCTGTCGCTGCGCGGCTTCGGGGTGTCCTTCGCCGGCACGGTCGAGCACGCCAGTGCCGATATCGACCTGGACCTGGTGCCCGGCCGGGTGCTCGCCCTGGTGGGCGAGTCCGGGTCCGGCAAGTCGGTTACCGCCATGGGCGCCCTCGGCCTGCTCCCGCCTACCGCCGTCGTTACCGGCTCCGCCGTCGTGGTCGACGCGCCCCGTGCCCCCGACGCCGCCGACCGCACCGCGGACGGAGCGCCGGCACCCGCTGCCCCGCCGGACCTGCAGCTGGTGGGGGCATCCCGGGAGGTGCTTGACGATGTGCGCGGGCGGCTGGTCGGCACCGTGTTCCAGGAGCCGACGACGGCGCTGGACCCGCTGGAGACCATCGCCGCCCAGATCGGTGAGGCAGTACGCATTCATGCGGTGGGTCGTCAGCGTCGCAGCCAGGTGCGTGCCCGCGTGCTGGAGCTGCTCCGGCGCGTGGGCCTGGGGGATGGTGAGCAGGTTGAGCGCATAGCCCGCTCCTACCCCCACCAGCTGTCCGGCGGTCAGCTGCAGCGCGCCTGCATCGCCCTGGCCATGGCCGCGGACCCGCCGGTCCTGATCGCGGACGAGCCGACCACGGCCCTGGACGTCACCGTGCAGGCCGGGATCCTGGACCTGCTGCGCTCGCTGACCGAGTCCGGGGTCGCCGTGCTGCTGATCACGCATGACATGGGGGTGGTCGCGGATGTGGCCGACGACGTCGCCGTCATGCGGCATGGCCGAATTGTGGAGCGGGGCCGTACCCGGGAGCTGTTCGCCCACCCGGGCCACCCCTACACCCGCGCCCTGCTGGCAGCCGTGCCTCGGCTGGAGTCCCTGCGCGCCGGGGACGTGGGGTCCAACGCGGATAACGCAGCGGGTAATGCTGCGGAGGGCACGGCGGGTAACGCAGTGGATGGGGCTGTGGAGGGTACGCAGACGCCGCAGGAGGGCAGGTCGAGTGCAGCGCCGCCTCCGGGCGGGGCCGCGGTTGCGGCGGTTAGCGCCGGTGCCCCTGGCGACGGGCAGCCGCAGGGCGAGTCCGTCGTCGAGATCCGCGGGCTCGACGTCGTCTACCGCAACCGCCGCCGCAGGGTACACGCGGTGCACGACGTGTCCCTGCACATCGACGCGGGCGAGGTACTAGGCCTGGTGGGTGAGTCCGGCTCGGGGAAGTCAACCATTGCCGGCACCCTGACCGGGCTGGTGCCTATCGCAGCCGGGTCGGTGCGCGTGTGCGGCGTGGAGGTGGCCGGAGCCGGGCGCCGCGCTCTCCTGCCCGCGCGGCGGGCCACCGGCGTCGTCTACCAGAATCCGGCGTCCTCCCTGAACCCGCGCCGTACGGTGGGTGCCGCCATTGCCGAGCCGATGCTCGTGCACGGAGGCTATAGCTCCGCTGAGCGGCGGGCCCGGGTGCGTGAGCTGCTGGATGCCGTCCGCCTGCCGGAGGCTCTGGCGGACCGCTACCCGCATGAGATGAGTGGCGGCCAGCGGCAGCGCGTCGCCATCGCCCGGGCCCTGGCCTTGGACCCGCGGCTGGTGATCGCGGACGAGCCGACCAGTGCCTTGGACGTGTCGGTGCAGGCGGTGGTGCTGGAGCTGCTGCGTCAGCTGCAGTCCGAGCTGGGCTTCGCCTGCCTGTTCGTCTCCCACGACCTGGCGGTGGTGGACTCCCTGGCCACCCGGACGGTGGTGCTCGCTCATGGGCGGGTGGTCGAGGCAGGGCCCACCCGGCAGGTGCTCGCCCACCCGCGCGAGGAGTACACGCGGCGGCTGGTCGGGGCCGTGCCGGTTCCCGACCCCGACGCCCAGGCCCGCCGGCGCGCCGCGCGCCTACGGGCTGCCTGACCCGAACCGGCTCGTACCGGTACCTGCCGCCCGCGCCCTCCCCACCGAGACCGGCACTTGTTACGTGCCGAGACCGGCACTTGTTACGTGCCGAGACCGGTAGAAGTGACGGCGGTGGTGCCTCCGAGGTGAGTACGGCGCACGGCAAGTTCACAATGCGGGTTCGCCTCCGGTGAAGGGGCTGACGGGAGGCCGGTGCAGGGGTCACCATAGGTTTGAGCCCATATGACGTTCGTTTCCATGCTCCGGGAGGCACCCATGGCCATCGCCCACTCGCACCGTTTCACTGAAGGAGACCTGCCAGTCGAGGCCGGCCGCTACCGCTTGGTAGCCTCCGCTTCCTGCCCCTGGTGCCGCAGAGTCCTCATTGCCCGGCGGCTGCTGGGCCTGACGGAGGCGATCCCGGTCTCCTGGAGCTATGGGCGCGGCGTTGACGGCTTCTGGGAGCTGACCGGCCCCGATGGCGAGCCCGGGCCCGACCCGACTCTGGGGAACGCAACCTCGATTGCGGAGGTCTACGCAGGCACCCCCGGATACACCCCGCCGCCTACGGTGCCGGCGCTGGTGGACACCACCACCGGGCACGTCGTCGTAGACGACTCCGGGGATCTGCTCTTCGACCTTGCCACCGCCTGGAAGCCGCTGCACCGCGCCGGCGCACCGGACCTGTACCCCCTGGACCGGCGCAACTCAACCGACGCTTGGGACAAGTGGATCGGCGAGCACATCAACCGTCCGCACTCTACCGCCACCCATTCCAAGGACACCGAGGAGGCGACGACGGCCGCGAACAGCGTGCTGCTGGCCTTCGACGTCGTCGACACCCTGCTGGCCCGCGCCACCAAGATGGAGGCGTCCCGCGAGGCGGCCCTGACCGTGCAGGACGTGCCGCCGCTGTCCGCCGTGGTGTCCGTGGAGCAGTTCCTGTGCGGTGCCGCTCCCACGGGTAGTGACATTCGCCTGTTCACCACCGTGCAGGCATATGAGTACGGTGGGCGCGCCTACTACCCCGGTGGTGAGGCGCCGTCGGTCGCCTTCTGGCCCGCGCTCGCCCGCTGGTTCCGGGCGCTGGAGGGACGTGTCGGCTGGGTCGGTATTGAGGAGCGCAGCGCACTCGGGCTGTAATGCGGTAAGGCGCGTGCGCAACCGAGTGTGTGGGACAGTTGCGCTGCTTCCCGGACGACGCCGTGCGTCAACGATTGGTGAATGACGAAGTTGCCGCCGTCCGGTGTAAGGGCTTCGCCGCCTTGCCGCGGCGGCGGTGCTTCATGCTTGCGTGACCGGCGCGAATGCGACGTCACGAACGGCGAACCGGTGGCGGCTCGTCACGGCCTGTTCGGCGTCCGTGGTAGCGGGCGTGAGGGCGGATTGGCGGCTTTTCCGGTTCGAGGGCGTGGAGTTCGGGTTGGAGGACTGCTGCGTATCGGTGGTCGCCGGGTGCGCGAGGTCGTTTTCGGGCTGGCGAGGTCGTTTTCGCCGTGCGGAGGTCGTTCTCGGGTTGGAGAGGTCGTATTCGGCCGGGCGCAGGGGGTCGTTTTGGGGCGGATGAGGTCGTTTTCGGGCGTGTGAGGTCGTACTCGACTATCCGACTCCGACCGAATACGACCTCATACGCCCCACACCCTCCACATCGTGGAGGGTTTCGGGCCCACGAGGTCGTTTTCGCCGCACTGGGGACGTTCTCGGGCGGATGAGGTCGTATTCGCCGCGTGGAGGTCGTTCTCGGGCCGGCGGGGTCGTACTCGGCCGGGCGCAGCGGGTCGTTTCGGGGGCGGATGAGGACGACCTCCCACGCTCGAACACAACCACCTGATGGGCCGGTTCTCGTCAAACAGGGCCCTGAACACAACCAATACCAGCACCCCCAGCTCAAACCCCCACACCCACAAACACGAAGAGCCACCATGTTCCTCTAGCTGGACCGCCTGAGAGTTCCTCCGGGCAGACCAGGCAGGACTACGCAGTCCCCATGGAGCCAGGCAGTCCAAGCGGAGCTAGTCGGCCCAAACGCACCAACCGCCGCCCGCCAGGCCGCCATACCCACACAAGCTAACAGCCCTAAATTCCGGTCGGTGAAATACAGGTCCCGAACGCCAATAACACCCAGTAACCCTGAGAAGTTCTTTGAATTTCTTCCAACGCCCCGCACAGCGCCTATCTGGCTAGGGGGTGGTGGTGGGTTGGGGTGTGGTGTGGGGGCGGATGTCGGTGGTGATGGCGGTTGGGTCCAGGGTCGCGTTAGCGCGTTCGAGGGCGGTGTCAAGCAGGTCCATTGGTGCGGGTGTTGCGGGCTTTTCGGTGTTGGACACGGTGGTCAGGACGATGGCGCCGGGCTCTTTGCCGTCGTTGGTGGTGACGGCTGCGTAGATGCGCTCAATGTGGTGCCCGGTACCGTCCTCGCCGGTCGAGGTCATGGTGAAACCCGCCAGGGCATCCGGCAGACCCTCGATTGTGTGGATGATGCCATTTTCGGAATCGCGTGCGCCGTCGGACCAGAACTGGACCTCCTCACTGGCGCCGTCGCAAGCGGCAATGTCATTGGTAATGGTGGCGAAACTCCCGTTAGGTCTGATAGTGTTCAGATTCAGGGCGAGCGTCTGGTGAACCGTTGCGTCACGCACCTCATATTCTACGGTAACCGCGTGAAACGGCTCTGACAGCAGGACGGCGTTGCGGATACTGGTTTCGACGCGTTTGCAGAGTACTTCCACACGTTTTCCGCGGTAGGCGGCCTGCGTGGTTGCTCCGGGGACGTCTGCGAGGGTCAGGGCTGTGGTGGGGATCGGCTCGGGTGTGGCGGTGGCCTCCTGATCGGCGCCGCCGTGACCACAACCAGTCAGCAGGCCGACCGTCAGTGCCAGTACGAGGAAGGATCTGAGGCAGCGGGCGCGGGTCATGAATCGCTGTTCTGTTCCGGTGTCGCCCGAGTGGGCTGGTGCCGCGTGGGAGTGGTGGGGGTTAGCTGGGTTGGTTGTCATGTCTTTCACCCTTGCCCGGTGGTGTTGGCGGGGTGGGGTGTGGTGTGGGGGCGGATGTCGGTGGTGATGGCGGTTGGGTCGAGGGCGGCGTTGGCGCGCTGTAGGGCGGTGTCGAGCAGGTCTAGTGGTGCGGGGGAAGCGGGTTGGTCGGTGTTGGACACGGTGGTCAGCACGATGATGCCGGGGTGCTCGCCGTTGTTGGTGGTGACTGCTGCGTAGATGCGCTCAATGTGGTGCCCGGTACCGTCCTCGCCGGTCGAGGTCATGGTGAAGCCCGCCAGAGTGTCCGGCAGGCCGACGGTGGCATGGAAGGTTCCCCTACCGGATTCCAGAGGACCCTCGGACCAGAACTGGACCTCCTCATTATTGCCGTCGCAGGAGGCTATGTCATCGGCAATGCCTGCGAAACGTAGATTGGGTCGCTTGGTGAACAATCCTAGAGCGAGTGTTTCGTGCACCGTGGCATCGCCTACTTCATACTCCACGGTGACCGTGTGAAACGGATCCGACTGCAGGGCTGCAAAGCGAACGCTGTTCTCGAGGCTATTGCATAGTACTTCCACACGTATTCCGCGGTAGGCGGCCTGCGTGGTTGCTCCGGGGACGTCTGCGAGGGTCAGGGCTGTGGTGGGGATCGGCTCGGGTGTGGCGGTGGCTTCCTGATCGGCGCCGCCGTGACCACAACCAGTCAGCAGGCCGACCGTCAGTGCCAGTACGAGGAAGGATCTGAGGCAGCGGGCGCGGGTCATGAGTCACTGTTATGTTCCGGTGTCGTCCGGGTGGGCTGGTGCCGCGTGGGAGTGGTGGGGGTTAGCTGGGTTGGTTGTCATGTCTTTCACCCTTGCCCGGTGGTGTTGGTGGGGTGGGGTGTGGTGTGGGGGCGGATGTCGGTGGTGATGGCGGTGGGGTCGAGGGTGGCGTTGGCGCGCTGTAGGGCGGTGTCGAGCAGGTCCATTGGTGCGGGTGTCGCGGGTTGGTCGGTGCTGGACACGGTGGTCAGGACGATGACGCCGGGGTGCTCGCCGTTGTTGGTGGTGACGGCTGCGTAGATGCGCTCAATATGGTGCTTGGCGCCATCCTCGCCGGTGGTGGTTATGGTGAAGCCCGCCAGGGCATCCGGCAGACCCGCAGTGGCGTGGAGTACGCCGGTCTCGGAATCGGGCGCGCCGTAGGACCAGAACTGGACCTCCTCATCAGTGCCGTCGCAGGAGGCTATGTCCGTGGCGATGCTCGCGAAGCTTCCGTTGGGTCTTGTAGTGGTCAGAGCGAGGGCGAGGGTCTCATAAACCGTGACATCGTCCACCTGGTATTCGACGGTGACAGCGTGGTCAGGCTCAGACAGTAGAACGAGACCGTGAACACTGGGCTCGATGCGCTTGCAGAGTACTTCCACGCGTTTTCCGGGGTAGGCGGCCTGGCTGGTTGCTCCGGGGACGTCCGCGAGGGTCAGGGCCGTGGTGGGGATCGGCTCGGGTGTGGCGGTGGCTTCCTGATCGGCGCCGCCGTGACCGCAACCAGTGACCAGGCTGGCCGCCAGTGCCAGCACCAGGAACGGCTTAAGGCAACGTGCGCGGGTCATGAATCGCTGTTCTGTTCCGGTGTCGCCCGAGTGGGCTGGTGCCGCGTGGGAGTGGTGGGGGTTAGCTGGGGTGGTTGTCATGCTTTCACCCTTGCCCGGTGGTGTTGGTGGGGTGGGGTGTGGCGCGGGTGCCGATATCGGTGGTGATGGCGGTGGGGTCGAGGGTGGCGTTGGCGCGCTGTAGGGCGGTGTCGAGCAGGTCCATTGGTGCGAGGGCTGCGGGTTGGTCGGTGCTGGACACGGTGGTCAGCACGATGATGCCGGGGTGCTCGCCGTTGTTGGTGGTGACTGCTGCGTAGATGCGCTCAATATGGTGCTTGGCGCCGTCCTCGCCGGTGGTGGTTATGGTGAAGCCCGCCAGGGCATCCGGCAGACCCGCAGTGGCGTGGAGTACGCCGGTCTCGGAATCGGGCGCGCCGTAGGACCAGAACTGGACCTCCTCATCAGTGCCGTCGCAAGCGGCAATATCGCTCGCAATACCGGCAAAGCGCCCGTTGGGCCATATAGTGTTCAAGCCGAGGGCGAGGGTCTCGTGCACCGTGGCATCACCCACTTTGTGCTCCACGGTGACTGTGTGATTCGGATTCGACCGCAGAGCGGCATTACGGATGCTGGTTTCGACGCGTTTGCAGAGTACTTCCACGCGTATTCCGCGGTAGGCGGCCTGGCTGGTTGCTCCGGGGACGTCCGCGAGTGTCAGGGCTGTGGTGGGGATCGGCTCGGATGTGGCGGTGACCTCCTGATCGGCGCCGCCATGGCCACAAGCAGTGACCAGGCCGGCCGTCAGTACCAGCACAAAGAGCGGTCTGGGTGCATGTGCATGTGTCATGAAAACCGCTTCTGAAACTTCTGATTGAAGTTGGTGTCTACGTTTGTTGCCTCGGCTCCCATGCCGTAGTCGTTGGTTGCGATATTCTGTAGTTCTTTATTTGTTGCGGCTTTATCGGCGTCGCTCAGGAGTTCGTATTCCTGCGGTGTGATGAGTCGGTAGGTGCCGTCCGGCTCTTGTATGGCGGCATACTCGTATCCGTCTAGAGTGAGGGCAGAGTCTGGGTCTTGGTAGCCGTTGAGTCCGGCTGCATCGGCCGCCCAAAGTAGGCGACGCATGAAGGAGGAGTACGCCTCGTCGGCACTCTTTTCCTGTTTCTCGATTTCGGTGTCTGCGCCGCTCGCCCAGGTCTGGCTAGCTTGCTCTTTTAGGTGATTGACAAGCGCATCCGATGCCCAGCCGACGCCCTTGGCTGTTCCAGCTGGCGCGTAGGTCTTGGCCAGGCCGGCAAGCTCGGAGGCGGGCTTACCTGCCAGGTCGATCCATGCCTGCGCATACTCGTCATTTGATCGCTTTTCGTTGATACCGCCGGTACCGATGGCGTTGGCTATGGCTCCTTCGGTGGTGCCCCACCTGTCTGCCACTAGGGCTAGGGTTTCGTCAGTGCTGCCTTCGGGGAGAGAGTTGAGTTCGGCGTTGTTGACCGCGGTGCGTAGGTCGATGAGGGCCTGCCCGTCGCGACCGACAACCCCTAGGATCGTATCCAATGTGCCGACGCTGAAGTAGGGGCTGTCGATGAATTTTTGCTGAGTTGCTGTGCCGATGGTGTAGGTCGGGCTGTCGCCGCACGGGTCCGTTTGGGAGTTTGCGTAGGAGTCGACCAGGGAGTCCATGTAGGTCTCAAGGATGTGCTCAAGGGACTGGGCTCCTTCGACTCCTTGTTTGCCTCGCTCGACGCCGAAGTCGTCCCGGTTCGCTAGCGCCTCCAGGCCACGGGCGGCAATGCTGGCCGTTCCTTGCCTGTCCATTGCGACGATGGGTCCGTAGGTTGAGGCAGAGTCCAGGGCGGCGGCAATGCCGGACAGATCGCCCCTCGTATAAGGATGCTGACCTGCCCAGTAGCTGACCCGGCTGTCATCGGCAGAAAGGAACTGGTAAGAGGCGGAGGGATGGCTACCCAAGTCATGCATAATGATCGAGGGGATGTCAAAGGCCCAGCCCTCGTCGGTTTCGTTGATCATGTCGGGCAGGAAGCGTGAGGGCCCATACCATTCCCACGGGCTGGGTAGGCCGCGCTCATTAGCTGCTAGCTGGAGCTCCTCCATTTTCTCGGCTGCGCCTAGTATGAATGGACTACTGGTGCCGTTGGCGTTGTACAGGAGGTAAGCCAGGGACTCGTTGCGGTCCCCGAGCCGGTAGTAGGGGGAATCGTAGTCTAGACCTTGCGCCGCCTCTACCAGGTCGGAGCCGAACTGCTGCGCATAGTCCGGCTCCCACTGCTGGGTGGCGATCCCGAGCCCGCGCTTGAGCTGCTCGAGTGTCTCCTGGGCCAGTTCGCTCTCGGACCCGCTTACGTTGAAGGCCAAGCCCACATGGTTCCCTACCGCCTCGGTCAGCGCCAGCGTCCCATCGGGTCCCAGAGTGCTGAACAGGGCGGCATTCACATTCTTGTTGCCGCCCCAGGTATCCAGATACTTGTTCAGGGTCTCTATGCGTGGATCGCCCTTCTCAAAGTCCGAGGTGGCGATGTCGGCGCCGAGATCCGCGATGGCCTCCCCGAGGGCGGTCTCCATCTCCTCCAGGGTGTCCGGGTCCTCACCGTTGACCTCGTAGCTAACCTCCCCGGACTCAGGCAGGTTGCCTTCGCTGTCGGAGTTGATCAGGACGATCCAGTCGACCTTCGCGGACAGGAATGTCGACTCCTTCCGCAGACTCTCCACGTGCTCGGGCACATGCGCCAGCGACGACGTCGAAAGCTTGAGATCGCGACCCTCCGATGTTGTGGTGTCATAAAGTTCCTCCACGTTTTCCGCGATGGTGGACAGCGAGGTGGCCGCGGAGCGTAGATTCTCAATATTGACCTTGACCAGCGTCATAGTCTTGTCTCCTCAAGCAGGCGATGCGGGCTGGGGAAGCGAATGGCAGGTGGAAACCTGCGCGTCACTCCCAATCCGCCTTCCATGAATCCTCGCCGGGGACCTCAACCGTCTCCGGCTCCGCAGCATGTGCGTCGTAGATGTCATCTCTGTAGTCGCTGAAGGCCTTCCGGATGCTGGAGCCGAGCGTGTCAATGCCGTCGACCCAGTCATCCGATGCGGGCGACTTCCATGCATTCGCGGCCCCCTGGCAAACCCCAGTGCAGACATGCCCGGCGCCATTGGGCGGGGTCAGTTTGTAGGAGATCGAGTTACCAACGTCCGTGTAGTGGTCATACAGGGCGTCGCGGTAGAGATTGGGCTTCGGGCCCGGGTCGTCGGCGTCCGTGTCACCGCACATGCGTGGCCTCCCAGCAGGGTTCAAGAAACGAGACTCCCGTTACCCTACCGTTTTGTTAATGCGAGTGCGAGTGCTTCAGGTCACACGGCGTGTGCTGTCTGCCTCGGCTGCTACCAAGGAGGGCAGCCAGTCACCCAGTCACCGCCCCAACACCGGGTTGTACAGCAGCCGGTTCGGCGTAGTCGGGCACTCCTCGCCCACCGCCATGGGCGCGATCAGCCGGTCCGCCCGCAGGTCCTCCAAGCGCGCCACCACCCGGTCCCGCAGCGTCCACGGGTCGATCGTGTTGAGGTAGATCTTGGTGCCGCCCTCAAAGCCCGCCAGGGTGGACACCCGCCACTTCAGCGTGATGTGCCAGGGCATCGGCTGGTCGACGTCGAGCGGCTTGTGGTGCCACTCCTCGTTGCTGGGCACATCCGCCCCCGTAGCGGCGTGCAGTGCATGCAGCAGGTCGGAGACGGCATCCACCTCGTCCCGGCTCATCAGCCACGGCTCACAGGTGGCCGACGTCGAATACACCTCCAGCGTGGGGTAGCGGTGCCCGAAGCCCGCGAATGCGACGGCGTGCTCGTTGGACGCCACCAGCAGCCCCCGGTAGGCGGCGTAGTCCACGCCCATCTCGTTGTACAGGTTCGGGTTGGCGCGCACCCGCTGCAGCTCCAGCTCCGAGGACACGCCCCGCTCGTCAATCGCGACCAGCTGCTTGTGCAGGTGATCGAAGGAGGCCCCGGCCGGGCGCAGCCAATTCTGGAACACCGCCACATACCGCACCCAGCGGTTGGCCTGGTAAAGGTCGTGGGCGGCCTGCACGGACAGGCGGACATAGGCGCGGTGCTCGGCCGGGGTGAGCGTGCCCGAGCCGGCCAGGGCGGAGGAGTCGACGGCGTCGTCGGTGAAATGCCTTCGCGCCACGATCACGTCGTGACCGCCGGCGAAGAAGGCCGCCAGGTACTCGCGGCGGGCGTCATCGTCCATACTCTCCCAGGCCTCCGGGCTGCGTCCGGAGGCGCGCAGCTTGGCGCGGGCCACCCGGGCCACGTGGGCGGCCCCCGCAGGATCGGCCAGGTAGGCCTCCATCCGCTCCCGGGCGGCGTCGGGCACCTCATAGCCGTGGTTGGCGTGCCAGTAGTCGTAGGACAGGATCTCGAACAGGTTCGGGATGCGGCGGAACTCGGCGACAGTGTCGAACAGCTCGGAGGCGGGCAGGGCGTCGATCCGCTCGAAGCCTCCGCCGGGAGAGGCCACCACCCGGGACTTCTCCGGCGGGGTCTCGGTGTAGTGCGCCGGGCAGAAGGTGCAGGCGCGCGTGCGCTCGGCCTGCGTGAGCTCGTGCACCTCAGCCGCAGGGTGGGAGATGGGGCGGTTGCCGCGCCCGGGCACGGTCCACACCTCGGTGCCGGTGAAGGGACTGATCTGCTTGACGGTCCCGTCCGCCATACGCGTCAGCGGCTCGGCGGAGGGGGAGTACGGCTGGAGCATGCCCCCAAGTATCGCGCCGCCGTCGCCCTACCGGGCCGATATCGGCCGCTCACTCCCGGCGGCCCACCCCGCAGTTTCGGTGCTCAGCCCAAGGCGGAGGCTGCTGCCCAGTGCGTTACTGCGCCCGGGTGATCGAAGCCGGCATGTCGGCCTGCCTGGCGAGGAGGACGACGTCGTAGTCGGTGTGCCCAATGACGTACAGGCCCGGCCAGGAGCCGACGGCCGCGTAGTACAGGACGAGCACCTTGCCGGGCTCGTACCAGCCGATATCACCTGGCTGTGGGGCGCCGGCGCTCATGCCCGTGGTGTCCAGGTCCTGCGGCAGGGAGGCGGTCAGCTCCTGGCCGCCGTAGTCGGAGAAGCTGACCTCCAGGGGCAGCTGGGCGAGCAGGGAGCGGGTGGCGGCATTGTCATCGAGAGTCGCCTCCATGACGGTGCCTTCGAAGGCATTGCCGAGGCTGATATGGATGGGGATGGGGGACATGGTGGCCTCCGAGGCGGCGGACGGGTTGCTGATGGAGGCGTCCGCGGGGGCCGACACCTCACGGCCGGTTGCCGACGACGCCGCCGCACCGCCGGTCCGTGGGGCGCAGGCCGCCAGTGCCGGGGCACTCAGGACAACGGGCAGGCCCTGCAGCAGACGACGGCGGGTCGGCATGTAAGCGAAGCGTGACACTACTCCAGTCTACTCGCAGGCAATTCCGTCATTGTCGCGGTCTAGCGCGCTGCGGTAGCCCGGTTCGCCGGAATGGATCGGAGCGGCACCCGCCTCCCTGGCCTCGCTGCAATTCTTGTAGTACACCGAGGTGTCCTGCTGTGGCATCAGAGGCACCGGCGTCCACAGGGGCGGTTCGCGCACCCCCAATCCACAGGGCTCGAAGGGCACAGATGCGCGGGCGGGGCGGTTACCCGACGCTGGATACGCGGGCAAGCCACCCGCGGGATACGGCCAACGCCGGCCACATCCCCCGACTCTTCAAGGAGGAGACCATGAAGCACACCCTGCTGACGCTGCACAACGCCTGGGCCCTCGCCCACGGTAACCCGCCCTTCCTGCGCGGGCCGGACGGAGCGCCCGACCCGGACGGCGAGGCCGGCATGGCCACCGCCGAGTACGCGATCGGCACCCTCGCGGCTGCGGCATTCGCCGGCCTGCTGCTGGCCATCATGCGGTCCGGGAGCCTGTCCGGCATCCTGCGGGGCGTCATCGAGTCCGCGCTCTCGGTGGGCTGAGGCGGACATGTGGACACCACCGAACCCGTGGTCGAACGCGCCCGCGAGCCGCCTAGTTCACAGCGCCGTCCCATCCTCCCCGGGCCGACCACCCAGCAGCCAGGGCGGCCGTTCTGACCCGGAGGCTGCGCATGGCCGTGGCGGGCGGCAGTCCCGCAGCCCGCACGGGCGGCACGAGGCGGGCATGGTGACGGCCGAACTCGCCGTCACCATGCCCGCGGTCGCACTGGTCCTGCTGCTGGTTCTGGCCACCATCAGTGCCGGCCTCACCCAGCTGCGGGTCACCGACGCCGCCCGCGTGGCCGCCCGTCAGGCCGCGATCGGTTCAGGCGACGTCGTCGGCGCCGCCCAGCGGGCGGGCGGCCCGGTAACGGTCAGCGTTGAAACCGGTGAACTCACCTGTGTGACAGCAAGCCGCCGGGTCCCAGGGCCGCTGGGCGGACTGGGACTCACCGCCCGCTCGCGCGCCTGCGCCTACACCGAGCCCGCCCCTGCGCAGGCGGGTGTGCCATGAGGCGGGCCATGCGTCCGTTCCTCACCCCGGGCAATGGCACACGGGCGTGCGGCACGGGCCGTGCCGCAGCACCGGCGGGCCGCGAGCGGGGTTCCGGCACAGTCATGGTGCTGGGCATCATCGCCGTCGCCCTGTGCCTGGCCCTAGGCGCCGCCGGACTGATTCAGGCCCAGTCGGCCGCCGGGCGGGCCCGCTCGGCGGCCGACCTGGCGGCACTTGCCGGGGCGACGGCGCTGAGCTCGGTGCTCGCCCCCGCCGACCCCTGCGCCACCGCCCAACGGGTGGCCCAGGCCAACGGCGCAGAACTGGGCACATGCGAGATTGACGGCGAGGACGTCACGGTCATGGTCACTGTGCCCACCCGAGTACTCGGGATTCCGCGCCGTGCCGGTGCCGCCGCCCGCGCTGGACCGGTTAACCCGCTGTGAGTGACGCGCCGGAGACGACGCCGGCGGGAACCCCTCGCCCGGCCGCCCCGGTCCGCTGTACCGGGGCGGCCGCGGCCCGATCAGCTGTACCGGGGCAGCCGCGGCCCGATCAGGAAGCCACGAGGCACTACATCGGCATGACGCGGCTACCACCGCACCCGGCCCCGTTATTCCCCCTGAGACGTCGAGCACCGGGGTGGAACGGGCCAGCACCGGGTGCCGCGGTAGGAGGGATGGACGGGAGAAGCGATGAGAGGATGACATGGTGAATGCTGCTGCCGTATTGCCAGTGGTTGCGGCCTGCCTGACCGCCGTGGCCTCCGTCGGTGTAGCCGCCTGGCCCGCCTCCGGTTTTGCGCGGGCCTACGTGGACGGCCTGGAGCGGGCCGTGGAGAACCAGGACGAGGAGGGCTCCGCAGACGCCGCCACCGCCACTGTGCGCATACGCTTCCGGCGACTGCTTGACCCACTCCCACAGGGTGCGCTCGCAACGATCCTGTGCACGGTGACCCTGGTTTGGGGACTTGGCCACGGGGCGGTGGTCGATACGGCCCTCACCATCCCGGTGGTGGCCCTGCTCGGCGTGGCCGGCAGTGTCGACGCCGTCTGCCACCGGCTGCCCGACCGGCTGCTGGGCCTGGCAGCGCTGTGGCTCCTGGCGAGCATGCCTGCGCTCGCGCTCGGCAGTGCGGCCCTGGGTGCACCCGCAGCGGAAGGCTGGCAGGCGCGCCGTGCAGTACTGTGCGCGCTTGTAGTGGGAGCCGTGGCCCTGGTCGTGTGGCTCATCCGCGCATCCCGTTTAGGGCTCGGGGATGTCAAACTATGCGCCCTGCTGGGCCTGTGGCTGGGTTACACCGGCGTGCAGCACGTGGTCAATGGCTTAATGCTGAGCTTCGTACTCGCCGGACTGTCGGCCATTGGGCTTGTGATCACAGGCCGAACCGGGTTGAAAGACACCATCGCCTTCGGGCCCTACCTGGCCGCGGGCGGCTGGCTCGCCTGGCTGCTGGCTGTGGCCTGACCATGGCCTAACGCCGCACCGGGCACGGGGCGCCGGTCGCGGGCGGGGCGCCGGTCGTGGTGGGCGGGCCAATGTCACCGGCGCTCTACGCCGCCGTCATGGCGGTGGTGTTTGCGGGCACACAACCCGGGGGCGGCATGACCGCCACCGTGCGAACAGCCCCGACGGAATTACGCGGCCGCGACGTCGTCGGGGATGGCATCCAGCAGCAGGTGCAGCAGCGCGATTGCGCCGGCCTTGTCCAGCGGCTCGTTGTTGTTGCCGCACTTGGGCGACTGCACACAGCTGGGGCAGCCGGCGGTGCACGCGCACTCGGAAACCACCGCAAGCGTCGCCTCCAGCCAGGCGCGCCCCGCCCTGAAACCCCGTTCGGCGAAGCCGGCACCACCGGCATGGGCGTCGTGCACGAACACCGTGGGCGCGAGCGTCTGCGGGTGCAGCGCCGTCGACAGTCCGCCAATGTCCCAGCGGTCGCAGGTGGCCAGCAGTGGCAGCATGCCGATCATGGCGTGCTCGGCGGCGTGCAGGGCGCCCGGCAGCTCATCCGCCTTCAAGCCCGCGCGGGCGGTGAGCTCCACCGGTACCGTCCACCACGCCGACGCCGTCGGCAGCACATGCTCGGGCATGGACAGCGGATGCTGAGAGACCACCTCCATACCCGGCAGCGCGAGCTTGTTGTAACCGACCACCTGGCTGGTGACCTCCACCGAGCCGAAGGCCCACACCACGCCGTCGGCCCACTCCTGCCGCTCCCGCTCGGCGACGATGCGCACCGAGCTCTGCTCGCGCGCCCGGGTGCGGTAGCCGACCGCCGTCCGGCGGGTGACGACGGCCGCCTCCTCGGTCAGCTCCTCCACCAGGTAGGTGCGGCCCTGGTGGATGTAGACCGCCCCGGGGTGGACGGTGGAGTCCGCGGACGCCCCGGACACGGTGCCGACGACGGCGCCGGTCGCCTCCTCCACCACGGGCACGTCCGCCGGACCGTCCCCGCGCAAGGAGGTCAGGTCCTGTGCCCGGCCCGGCAGGCTCGTGTTCCAGAACCAGCCGGCTGGGCGGCGTCGCAGCGCCCCGCGGGCGGCGAGCTCCGTCAGTAGGGACTCGTCGGGCAGGCCGAACAGGGGCAGGTCGTCGGTGCGCAGCGGCGACTCCGAGGCCGCCGCGCACAGGTGCGGGGCCAGCACGTAGGGGTTGGCGGGGTCGAAGACAGTGGCCTCCGGGGCGGCGAACACGTCCTCCGGGTGGTGGACCAGGTAGGCGTCCAGCGGATTGTCGGAGGCGATCAGCACCGCCACCCCGCGGCTGCCGGCCCGCCCGGCCCGGCCCGCCTGCTGCCACAGGCTCACCCGGGTTCCCGGCCAGCCGGCGATGATCACGGCGTCCAGGCCGGTGACGTCGATGCCCAGCTCGAGGGCATTGGTGGTGGCCAGGGCCCGCAGGCGGCCGTGGCGCAGGTCCTGCTCCAGGGCGCGCCGCTCCTCGGGCAGGTAGCCGCCCCGGTAGGCGGCGACCGTGCCCGCCAGCTCCGGCTGGGACAGGCCGAGCGTGTGCCGAGCGCGCTCGGCCACGATCTCCGCGCTGCGGCGCGAGCGGACGAACACCAGCGCCCGGGCGCCCACGCTGAGCAGGTCCACCAGCAGCTCGGCCGCCTCTACGACGGCGCTGCGGCGGGCGGCCGGGTCCTCCGTCGGGTCGGCCGTGTCCGGGCCGACGGGCGTGGCGGGCCGGGAGGCGGGGGATGGCGCCGGTGGGTGCGGCGAGTCTGCCTGGCTGGTCGGCGTCTGCGCCGAGGAGGGGTCGTCTTCCACCGAAGATGCGGTCACATCGCCCGGGTGGTTCAGGCGAGGGTCGGCGGCGGGGAAGTCACTCGCCTGCGCCAGGGCCGCCACCGAGTTCTCCCAGGCCGCCCAGGGATCCAATAGGGCCGGCTGCCACAGGGCGAGGGTGTGCTCACCGGTGGGGGCGGCGTCGTCGGTGATGGCGGTGATGGCCTCGGGCTCCGCCCCGATCAGGCGGGCCGCCGTGACTGCCGGCTCGGCCGCCGTCGCCGACGCGCACAGCACCACGGGCTCGGGGCCGTGCGGGCGCAGGCGGCGCACCAGCCGCAGCAGCCGACGCAGTACCAGGGCCACGTGGGCGCCGAGAATGCCGCGGTAGGCGTGGCACTCGTCGACCACCACGTAGCGCAGCGAGCGCAGCAGGCGGTTCCAGCGCTCGTGGCCGGGCAGGAGCGAGAAGTGCAGGAAGTCGGGGTTGGTGAGGACGACGTCGGCGTGGGCGCGGGCCCAGTCGCGCTCGGGCAGCGGCGTGTCGCCGTCGCAGGTGGCGGCGTGCACCGTGCGCAGTGAGCCGCCCGGCACGCCCGCCTCGCGCTGAACCGACTCCAACTCGGTGATCAGGTGGCCCAGGGCGGCGGCCTGGTCGGCAGCGAGTGCTTTGGTGGGGGACAGGTACAGGGCGGTGGGGCGGCGCCCGTAGGCGGAAATGTGGCTATCGGTGTCTGCGCGCTGGGCGGCCAGGACCTCCGAGAGTGCGGGCAGCCAGGCGGCCAGGGACTTGCCCGAGCCGGTGCCGGTGGCGAGCACGGTGTGGTGGCCGCCGTGAACGGAGTCGGCGGCGGCAACCTGATGCGTCCAGGGGCGGTCCACGCCCAGGCGGGCGTAGGCGGCGAGCAGGTCGGGGTCCGCCCAGGCGGGCCACTCGCCGTGGCGGCCGGGGCGGGCCGGGGTGCGCTGCAGGTGGATCAGCCGGCTGTCGCGCGCGCCGATGCCTTCGAGCAGGTCGGTGAGGTTGCGCGCGGGCGAGTGCGGCTGGGTGCTCATGGGGCAAGTGTGCCGCAGGGGCCTGACGAGAACTGATAGCCGGGTGGTCGGGCGGGGGTGAGGCGGAGAGAGCGGGGCGGTTCCGAGTGGAGCCGTTGGGGTTGTGTAGGTTCCGGGCGGGGCCGGCGCCGGGTGGGGCCCGTCCCGAGCGACGCAGGTTTCGTGCGGGGAAGGGTCGGCCCGGGTCGAGCCGGTGCGGCTGCACACTGGAGCTGTCAGGACAAAGTCGGCCGATCGTGTCTTTTCGTTGAAATCACGCGGAAATGGCGATTGGGCTGGAGATTGGTGATGACGCTCCAGTGTGCAACGAGGGCCTCGTTGCACACTGGAGGTGTTCTGCCGCCGAGGCTGTTTCAGTGAAACCGCGGAATCGCACGGAATTGGGAGTCGGCGTCGGAACGGTTGCGTGCAAGTCGGAGCCTTAGGGGCATATACGTGATCGGCGACCGCGAGGCATGGACGCGATGCCGCTGCTTCCGCGATCTCGGTGGTGCTCTTCCGAGTCGCAGCTGGGTGCCAAGCCTTACTCATGAGCAGATTGCGTCCCGCGCCATCCCGGGAGGACCTCGTGATCATGGGGTTGTCGCGAGTAGGAGCATCTTGCTAGCATTTTACGAAAGTGTTAGCAGGAGGCTGTCATGGCAGATGTTCTGGTTCGGAACCTGCCCGATGGGACCCACCGGGCATTGAAGGCGCTGGCGAAGTCGCATGGTCGCAGCATGGAGGCCGAGATACGGCAGATCCTGGGACGGGCTGTTGCCGCGAATGACCGGCCCGGCCTTGGTTCGCTGCTGACTTCGATACGCGAAGAGGTCGGGCCTGTGGAACTCGACATGGATCGTGACGACGCTCCCTATGTCCCGGTGAACCTGTCGTGATCATTCTCGATACGAATGTCATCTCCGAGCCGTTGCGTAGTGCACCGGAGCCGGCGGTTGTTGAATGGCTCGATCGGCAGCCTCAGGAGTCGCTGTTCGTGACCGCCCTGACGCTTGCCGAGTTGCGGCGGGGTGTCTTGGCCCTGTCGGAAGGGCGACGACGAGACACGCTCCAGTACCGATTGGAGGAGACGCTGCTGCCGTTCTTCAGTGACAGGGTCCTTCCGTTCGATGATGCTGCCGCAAGCGCGTGGGCGCAGTTGCAGGCGCGGGCAGCCGCCAAAGGGCGCCCCTGCCGGTGATGGACTCCCTTATCGGGGCAATCGCGTATGCCCACTCGATGACACTGGCCACGCGGAATGGGCGCGACTTCAAGCCAATGGGATTGAAACTCATCGATCCGTGGACGGCATGAGTACCGGTTCGGTTGGCGCCTCAGACGGCATCTGCCACGATTACTGTATGCGCATCGAATCGCTCGGCTCGCTTACCGAGGCGGCGCTTGCCACAGCCGCTGATGGGGCCGTCTACGGGCGCGGCCCGGGCCTGGTGGACGCGGTCGGCGAACTTCGAATCGCTGACGGCGCCCGGGCGGCGGCGCCCGCACGACTTCACAACACCACCCGCCTGCGCAAGCAGCTGGAGAGGAACATTGACGACTCCAGCGGCGTGGCAGTCGATGTCTGCCAGCGCGCCGTGAGGCTCTACGCCCGCGCCTGCTGCGCGAGCCCGCCCGCGCCTGCTGCGCGAGCCCGCCCGCGCCGGGCAAGCTTGGGCGCTAGCTGGCTAAGTTCCGCCTGGAATCCTCCGGGTGGCCCTCGCTCACCCTGGCGGAGTTCCTGCCGGCGCTGGGGAACGAGGGCCTGAACGTCTGCCGGCGTGCGGCGGCCAAGGCGGAGGCGGCAGCCGAGACCGAGGGGAGGAGCCCGGACTTTGAGCTGAAGCAGATGCTGCTGGAGCTAGCCGATCACGACGGCGACGTCGACCGCGCCGTCCAGCTGCTGAGCCTGGGCGAGCACGCCGAGTACGGGGCGATCGTCGAGCGGCTGCTTGCTGCGGGTCGCCGTCGGGAGGCAATGGCCTACCTGGACCGGGCGGTCGACGAGGGGTGCGTGTCCATGAGCAACCTGGACTACTGACGCAGGCGAGGTGGCGGGTACTGGATTGATCTGCTGCGTGCGGCCGAGCTGTACCGCGAGGGCGGGCGCGACGAGGACGAGCTGGACATGGTTCGCGCCCTGTTCCGTCGTGCGCCCGCGCCGGAGATGCTCGACGTACTCACCACGGTCGGTGGCTGGACGGGCCGGGAGGGTGCGGAGCGGGATGAGGTGCTGGCCGCGGCTGCCGACGGCGTGGCAGGCGGCGGGGCGACGGAGTCTAATGATGCGGCTTCGGAGGGAAGCCGCGTGGCGGGCTGCCGCGCGTGGCTCGTCGATCGGCGCGAGCGGTTCCGGCGTCGCCCACCGTCCGCTAGGAGCCCGACCGGGTCGGGCTGTGACGGTGGCCCGGCGGATCGGAGTGCTTCCCGCATCGCCTCGACGGTAACTCTTCATTACTCTTAAGTACTCTCACGCCCGGCGTTAGAGCGAGTAAGAGTGGCGCCGGCCACCGTCGCAGAACACCGCGACGACGCCGAAAGCGAGATGGGGCAGGAGCTCTTGGGCTCTTAATTGCTCTTCCAGTTTGGAGTTGTGTTGGCGGGGGCTGGTGTGCGGCCGGTGCCGGGGCGCCCGGCGCGGGCCGTTGGGTTGTGAGGCGGGGGTGACGGTCCTTGGTGCCCGGGGCCGTCTACTACGCCGGTTAGGGCTTTAGTACGCCGGTTAGGTGTCTGTTGAAGGGCTCCGGAGCCTTCAGCACAGGTCTAACAGGCGTAGTAAACACCGAAGGGGCGTACCCAACAAACTCTGCTGCCCCGCAGCCTCAGCACCGGCAGACCGTGGCGTCGCGGAGACCCGCACCGTCAATCGCCACACCCGCAAGCCGGAAGAACCTGGTTGGCCAGAGGGTCCGGTCAACACCGTCGTGCACCTGTTCTACGGCGTCGGTGGGGATCCCGTGCGGGTTGAGTCTTTCCGAACCGGATCGAGATCACCAGCCCGGGAAGGTTTCAGGGGCCGGTGAATCCCGCTGATCCGGCCTCGATCAGCCGGGATCCCCGGGCCACCCGGAGGGCGGTCAATAGCGGGTCGGGCCGCATATAAGGCAGCATGAGGCCCTCCGACGCCCTCCGGGCGCGCCTGCCCTGCTGGCGTCGGTGAGAGCCCAAACCCTGAGAGGAAGAACGTGCCACACATCGTCACGCAAGACGGAACCCGGCTCTACTACGAGGACTTGCCCGCCAAGGAATCGGGCGCGGCGGAGGAGACGCTCCTGGTGATCCACGGCCTGGGCTCCTCTCACTACGACCTGGCGGAGTTCATCGACGACCTGAATCAGGACTACCGGGTGGTCTTCTACGACCAGCGCGGGCACGCCGATTCCGACCGCGCCCGCATGCACCTGAACGTGCGCACCCTCGGGCAGGACCTGAACGACGTCGTCGAGCAGCTCGGCTTGGACGGCGTCACGGCCGTCGGCCACTCCATGGGGGCTGCCGCCATCTTCAGCTACGTGGGCCAGTATGGAACCGGACGCCTGCGGCGCATCGTCGCGGCGGACATGTCGCCGTACCTGCGCAACGACGGCTGGAAGGGCGGCATCGGCAGAGGCGAGTGGACCGATGAGGACTTCCACCGCGATCTGGACCGTCTGTTCGACGACGGCGGCTACGGTTCTTGGTACATCGCCAAGACCCTCATGAACCCGAAGCTGCAGGACCTGCCGGCCGACCAGGAGGAAGAGGCCATTGAGGCGATGCGTGAGTCGGTCGACCCGCTGTCCTTCGCTGCTCTGTGGTACTCGCTGTTCCGCACCGACCAGCGCCCGGTGATGGACCGGATCGACGTGCCCTTCCTGTACCTGATGCCCGAGATCCCGCTGTATTCGACGGTGAACACCAATTACATACGCGCGCACGTCACCGGCGGCTTCACCCTGGCCGACGACTTCCCCGACACCACGCACCTGATGCTGTCGGAGGCGCCTCACGAGGCTGCCGCCCGCGTGCGGGCCTTCGTGGTGGGCGACTAGCGGCGCGCGTGAATGCGGCTTCGCGGGGAACTCGCGCGTCGTAAGGCGCCGCGGAGAGCGAAGGCCCGAGGAGCCGCGGAGAGCGAAGGCCCGAGGAGCCGCGGAGAGCGAAGGCCCGAGGAGCCGCGGTAGGGCGCGGACCACCCGGGCGACCGTTTGGGAGGACGGATTGCCGGCGTCGGACAGGGATTTGTGCAGGGACTTGCGTCCGACGCCGACCTGCTCCGCTATCCCGCTCATGCACAGTCTCCTGTTCTCCTGAGGATCTCGAGTCTCGTGCGCGCCTTGCTGATGTCGGTGCGTTGGGTTTCTTTGCTGCCTCCGAGGAGCCGGAGATCTGGCTGGGGAACTATCTGCGAGCACGGTAGCGTCGCCCCGGTGCCTGGTACTCATTCGGCCCCGCGTAAGCATGCGCAGATGCAGGCGACCCTGCCGCCCGAGGATCTCGAGGCGATGCTGGATCTATCCCGCTTTCTGGGACAGGTTGCGGAACCGGCCGCGCTCGTCGGGCCGGACGGCAAGACTGTAGGTCTACCGGCGGAGGTACACCGGGTGCTTATGGACGTCGTGCACGCCATGTCGCAGGGCAGGGCGATCATGGTGGCGCCGGTGGATCAGGTACTGACGACCCAGGAGGCTGCGGACTACACGGCTGCCCTGTGTCGCGCGCGCGAGGGATTAAGCTGACGTGATGCCTGGAGCCTCCTTTCGCCCGCGTCGAAGTCCCCTCGGCCCGCAGGGGCGGACGACGCGTTTCATAGCGTGTCGACTGCTCGGGACTGCCCGGTGTTCTACCTTGGAGGCTCTGGCGGAGAAAGTGGAAGCAGAGCGATGGCATCGATGTTTACTTCAGTGAAAAATGAGTATTACGGCAATTCTCCTGATGTGGTGCGGTCGGGGTGTCTTGATGTTGAACGTGCCTGCTAGGTGACAGTCAAGTCCATCTGCCCGTATTTTCTTGGTGTCAGGAGTCCCCTTGTGGTCAGCGGACTGTTTTTAAGGCGAGGCCAGATGTCTTCGTGCAGCCATGTATTGGAGATTTCGGACTCGGTGAGGAGTTTATCCATTATCACGAAGATGGTGAATATTGAGCGTGGCTCGAAGTTGCCGTACTTCTGCTTGGCCCTCCGCTTAATGTTCATGGGTAGTGGTGGTGCGTCGAGAACTGAGTGATTCCAGATGCGGGCGTGGTGTGCGATGCGGTTGCGCAGGTATGCCAGAGAGCGTATTTGGTTTGCCAGAGGGGCTCGCGCAACTCCTAGGGATGAGGCGATATTATCAAGGATCGGTGTTCCGCTGCATGCCTGGATGCACCTCGAGAGTGTTCCGAATGACAGCGCTTCGGATACTGCCCACACGGGCATGTGGTCGTATGCCTCCGCCGGGTACTTGCCCTGCAGGTCCTTCTTCGACTCGTCGCGGTAGTGAGAGACGTAGGCTTCTTTACTTCGATCAAGATCGCGAAGTACGTGCTCTTCGATCGGTTCCTCATTTGGGTTGGGGGCTGGGTGAGCTCCATGCCGCGGGTCAGCGCGCCCTCCGGCGAAGTGTACTGAGCGTAATGATGTGCGAACGTTGTTCGTAGCAGTATCTCAAGCTTTTGTATGGCCTCAAAGGCGAGTGTGGCGACGGCCTGCTCGGTTTCGTAGGCCTCCCGAATTGCGGAGAAGTTAGCGCCTTTGACGAACCTGTTGTCGCCGGTTTCAGGGGACCGTTGCCAGTAGCGGAAGTATCCGGAGAAGCGGTAGTAGCTGACTTGCGATAAGAACCTGAGGCAGGCCTCGTCATCGTCAATGATGAGGCCGCGGCAGTGAAGTTGTGCCACCTGTTCTTGTAAGCTGAGCCAGGTTTTCGGCATTGAACCTGATCCGTCCAGAGTAGAAAAGGCCCCAGCCATTTGGGCGTGGCTGCGATGAGTCATAGGCCTGGCTGGGGGGCGATTGATCCCATTGTAGGCACCAACGTGCCCGCGGCGCATGCGTTTGCGCGTGTGAGTTGGGCACCGTCACGCTCATGGCACTGCTCCAGCCCACGGGCGACGAACAGGTGGCTTCGGATGGCCGTGAACCGGTTGGCAGCCGAGCGTTCGCTCACGCCGCCCCGCGCACGCCTTCCAGCAGGGGACTGGCCTGGCCGGACCAGGAGATGACCAGTTGATCGCGGGCGCGCGTGGCGGCCGCGTACAGCAGCGAGCGCTCGCGCAGCAGAGCATCGTCGTGATCGGCCTCGGAGTACTCCTGCTCCCGCAGGGACCGGGGAATGGCCTCCACGGACACGTCGAAGAGCAGCACCTTGCGGAATTCCAGTCCCTTGGCGCGGTGCATGGTCATGACCACCGGCCGGCCCCGGCCGACCGCCTCACGCTCCACGGGGCGCACCTCCACGCCTCGGTGCGCCAGGATGGCGATGGACTCCGGGGCGCCCGCCCCCGAGGCTGGGTCCTCCTCAAGCCACAGGTTCAGCGGTACCGCGGCATCATCGAGTTCGGCGGCGCCGCTCCTGCCCCGCTGCGGCGTTACGCCTGACCAGCTCGAAGGTTTGGCATACGGCGACGACGGTCTCGGCGCCGAGGCCGCCGTCCCGCGGCGTGGCGCGGAGGATCGGCTCTACGAGTGACCCTGCTGATGACGCGCGTGCCGAGGCGCTTCGTAGCCGGGTGCCGGATGACGGTCCAGAGGAGGTCAATGGTGACCGCGATGAGCTCGCTGGAACAGGGATATCCGAGCAGGTGGGTGGCCAAGGTGGCAAGCAGGTGGGCGACCAAGGCAACGAGCAGGTGGCGTAGGACGGAAGAGAGCAGGCTACGAGGCGATGATGTACTCATGCCTGAGTAGTGGTCGGACTGCTCCTCACTGCCGTTCATCCGCGACAACGCGGGGATCCCAGCGGATCGCACCGTTGACAGCCAAGGTTGTGGTCAAGTGCGTGGCAGCCAGCGGTTATGCCCGGACGATGACGGGCGACTCTGCTTTGGAGGCTGACGATGTCGGCGGTATGCGGCAAACTTGTGCATGAGACCGGGACGCGAAGGAGGACCCCATGGCCGTAGTCCGTGTGGATGTCGCGCCCGATCTGCTGCGCTGGGCTGTCAGGCGGGCGCGCTGGGACGAGGAGACCCTCCGCCGTCGCGCTCCCAAGTTCGACGACTGGATTGATGGCACCAAGCGCCCCACCCTCAAGCAGGTGGAGAAGTTCGCTTCTGACACCCACACCCCCTTCGGGATGCTCTTCCTGCCCACGCCGCCGGTCGAGGAGATCCCTATCCCGGACATGCGGACCGTTCGCGACGCCGGAATCCGCGAGCCATCCGCCGACCTGCTGGAGACGATCTACCTGTGCCAAAGGCGCCAGGACTGGTATCGCGACGACGCCCTGGAACTGGGCGCTTCCCCGCTCGGCTTCGTGGGGTCCGCAACGTTGGCGACTCCTGCGGAGGACGTTGCCGCCCGCATAAGGGACGTGCTCCGCCTGGGCGAGCGGTCCGTCTCCGACTCGGCCGCCGCGATAACGGACCTCATCAAGCGTGTTGAGACCATCGGGGTCCTGGTCATGGTCAGTGGGATCGTAGGTGCGAACACGCACCGCGTGCTCGACCCGGAGGAGTTCCGGGGATTCGCCCTAGCTGATGACATCGCTCCCCTCGTCTTCGTCAACGGTGCCGATACGAAGGCTGCGCAGATCTTCACTCTCGTCCATGAGCTCGCCCACCTGTGGCTGGGACGCAGCGCTCTCTCCGACGCCACTACAGGTGCTGTGAAGGGGACGAAAGAGGAGGAGCGCTGGTGCAACCAGGTTGCTGCGGAGGTGCTGGTTCCCCTCGACTCGCTCCGTGAGGAGTGGGCAGGAAGCTACGGTGAGGACGAACTGGAGCGACTGGCCGCCCACTACAAGGTCAGCACTCTTGTGGTGCTTGCCAGGCTCCGAGAAGCCGGTCAGCTGACCTGGGATGAGTTCATGTCCCGGTACGACGCCGAACGCATGCGGGTCATGGAAGTCATGCAGTCCAGTCGTAGCAGCGGTGCGGGTGGGGAGTACTACAACACTCAGTTGCGGCGTCTGGGGCGTCCCTTCACCCGGGCGGTGGTCTCCTCGACCCTGGAGGGGCGGACGACGTACCGGGATGCCTACCGGATGCTGGGGACAGCGGCGCAGTCGACCTTCGAGGGGTTGGCAGAGAGGATGGGCAAGCTTGATGCACCATTCCACCCGCGCGGCGGAGCACTGAAGCTCGCCCTGAGCTAAGTCTCCCGGAGCCATGAGCTCGGGTGAGTAGTCGGCGTGGACAACGGTTCGACCGCCTGCTGGAGTGCCCTGAGTTCGTGTCAGAGATGGGTGCGACACTGTCCCGTGGCGCCTGACCCCGGCGCCGCCCCGACGACGAGAACGAGGAACCCGTGACCAAAGAGACCGAGCGCGCCGAGCTACACCGGACGATCTGGAAGGTCGCCAACGAGCTGCGCGGAAGCGTGGACGGCTGGGACTTCAAGGCCTACGTTCTGGGCTTCCTCTTCTACCGGTTCATCTCGGAGAACCTCACCGAGTACATCAACGCCGGAGAGCATGAAGCCGGTGACCTGGAGTTCGACTACGCCGTACTGGGCGACTCCGAGGCACGCGAGGCGCGCGACGACATCATCAACGAGAAGGGCTTTTTCATCGTCCCGTCGGAGCTGTTCGGCAACGTGCGCGAGCGGGCGCCGCACGATGAGAACCTGAACGAGACGCTGTCCAGGATTTTCAAGAACATCGAGCTCTCCGCATTTGGCACCGGGGCCGAGTCGGACCTGCGTGGTCTGTTCGACGACGTCGACGTCAACTCCAACAAGCTCGGCTCCACGGTCGCCCAGCGCAACGAGAAGCTGGTACGGATCATCAATGCCATAGGGGACCTCGACCTGTCATACGGCGACTCGACCATCGACACGTTTGGGGACGCCTACGAGTACCTGATGACCATGTACGCCTCCTCGGCGGGCAAGAGCGGAGGTGAGTTCTTCACCCCGCAGGAGGTCAGCGAGGTGCTGGCGCGCATCGCCGTGGCCGGCAAGACGAGCGTGGACCGGGTGTATGACCCGGCCTGCGGGTCGGGCTCGCTGCTCCTTCAGTTTGCGAAGGTGCTCGGCAAGGAGAACGTCCGCGGGGGTTCTTCGGCCAGGAGATCAACCTGACCACCTACAACCTGTGCCGAATCAACATGTTCCTGCACGACATCAACTTCGCGGACTTCAACATCGCCCACGGGGACACACTGCAGCATCCAGCGCACTGGGACAACAAGCCCTTCGAGGCAATCGTCTCCAACCCGCCGTACTCGACGCACTGGATCGGCAAGGACGATCCGACTCTGATCAACGATCCCCGCTTCGCGCCCGCGGGCGTCCTGGCTCCGAAGTCGAAGGCCGACCTAGCCTTCACGATGCACATGCTGTCCTGGCTGGACGTCAAGGGCACGGCGGCGATCGTCGAGTTCCCGGGTGTGCTGTACCGGGGCGGGGCGGAGCAGAAGATCCGCAAGTACCTGATCGAGAACAACTACGTGGAGGCGGTCATCCAGCTGCCGCCCGACCTGTTCTTCGGTACGACGATCGGCACCTGCGTCATCGTGCTCAAGAAGTCGAAGACTACTAACGATGTCTTCTTCCTCGACGCCTCCGACCAGTTCGTCCGCACCGGCAACAAGAACCATCTCGCTGCCGAGCACCGCGACTTTATTGTCGACGCCGTGGCGAAGCGCGAGGTGGTGGCGCACCGCTCCGCTGTGGTAGGTGCCGAGCAGCTTGCCGAGAACGGCTACAACCTGTCGGTGTCGGCCTACGTGGAGGCAGAAGATACGCGCGAGGAGGTAGACATCGTGGCGCTTAACGCCGAGATCGCACGCATCGTGGCGCGCCAGGCCGAGCTGCGTACCAGCATCGATGCGATCGTCGCCGACCTGGAAGGGGACGCCAAGTGAGCCGCATTGATGACCTGGTCAAGGAACTGTGCCCCGACGGCGTGGAGTACAAGCCGCTGGCGACGTTGTTCGATACGCGGAATGGCTACACGCCGCGGAAGACTGACGCCGAGGCATGGTCTGGCGATGAGGTGCCTTGGTTCAGGATGGAGGACATCCGGGCTAACGGTAGAATTCTCAGTGATTCGATGCAGCGGATATCAAAGTCCGCGGTTAAAGGCGGTCGGCTGTTCGCTGCGGATTCGATCTTGGTAGCAACATCTGCAACAATCGGGGAGCACGCACTGATTCGGGTGCCGCATCTCTCGAACCAGAGGTTTACGTGTCTCACGTTGAAGGATGAGTATCGCAACTGCTTCGATATCAAGTTCCTGTACTACTACTGCTTTCGTCTGGATGAGTGGTGCAAGAAGAACACTACGGTCTCGAGTTTTCAGTCAGTTGACATGGTCGGCTTCAAACGGTTTCTGTTCCCGATTCCTCCGCTTGCGGTGCAGCGTGAAATTGTGGGAATATTGGACCGGTTCACCCAGCTGGAGGCGGAGCTGGAGGCGGAGCTGGAGGCCCGTCGGGTTCAGTACGCCTACTATCGTGACCGTTTGCTCACGTTTGATGTGAAGCCTGTTTCCTCTCTCTCTCTCTCGAAGCGCTCTCCGATGGCGGAAGGTGAGTGATGTAGCGGTGGTAGCACGTGGACAGGCCCTGGCTGAACGTTCCGCGGTCCCAGGCCCATACCCCGTTGTGGCAAACGGGCCAGAGCCAATATACGCCCACAATGACTTCAATCGTGAAGGCGAAACTATTGTCGTTGCCCGATCGGGAGCGAATGCCGGACTGGTGAGTTACTGGACTGGGCGCTTCTTTCTTACCGATGCGTTCAGTTTTCAGGCAAAGCCTGGCATGATCGATTCACGCTTCTTGTTTCATGCACTTCAGGTGATTCAAGAACGGCTGCATCGCATGAAGCTCGGCGCGGGTGTGCCGCATGTGCGAGTGAAGGATCTCGCGGCGTCAGACATACCTGTTCCGTCGCTGGACGAGCAGCGGCGCATCGTTGGTATCCTCGATAAGTTCGACGCCCTCGTGGACGATCTGAACTCTGGCCTGCCGGCTGAGATCGCGGCGCGGCGCAAGCAGTATGAGTACTACCGGGACAGGCTCCTGACCTTCCCGGAGAAGGGCGCAGCAGCATGACCATCCGCGAGGCCCACGCCGTACGCATTGAACCCGTCATCCTGACCGACGAGTCCACCGTCGTCGGCGCCTACGAGCCGAGCGAACGCACCAGCAAGGCGTACCAGTCCGAAGCGGACCTCGAACGCGCCTTCATTCGCCAGCTCCAGGACCAGGCATACGAGTACATCCAGTTCAGCCCCGACAACGCCGAAGCCGAACTCATATCCAACCTCCGCACCCAACTAGAGGCACTCAACGACTACCGCTTCACCGACACCGAGTGGAAACGCTTCTTCGAGCACTCCATCCTCACGACCGGAGGCGCGCTCGACGTCGTCGAGAAGACCCAGCGCATCCAGGAGGACCACGTCCAGGTCCTCACCCGGGACAATGGCGAGTCCAAAAACATCCGCCTCATCGACAAGCAGTACATCCACAACAACCGGCTGCAAGTCACTAACCAGTACGTCGCCACCAACGCTGTGCGCTCCAACCGCTACGACGTCACCATCCTCGTCAACGGGCTGCCGCTGGTTCACGTCGAGCTCAAACGACGGGGCGTCGACATCCGCGAGGCCTTCAACCAGATAAGACGCTACCAGCGCGACTCCTTCTGGTCCGGAGCGGGCCTATTCGGCTACGTCCAGATCTTCGTCATCTCCAACGGCACCTACACCAAGTACTACGCCAACACCACCCGGCAGGATCACATCACCGGGAACCAGGGAATGCAGCGGCAGGTCAAGGCCGCGACGTCGGACGCATACGAGTTCACCTCCTGGTGGACCGACGCCGCCAACCAGCGCATCACCGACCTCGTTGACTTCACCCGCACGTTCCTGTCCAAGCACACGCTGCTCGCCATCCTGACGCGCTACTGCGTCTTCACCGTCGCCGACACCCTCGCTGACCGCAAGCTACTGGTCATGCGGCCTTACCAGATCGCCGCTACCGAGGCGATCCTCCAGCGCGTCAACACCTCCACCAACGCCCGTCAGACCGGTACCCTCGCCGCCGGCGGATACATCTGGCACACCACCGGCAGCGGCAAGACCCTCACCTCCTTCAAGACTGCCAAGCTCGCCGCCGGAATGGAGGAGATCGACAAGGTCATCTTCGTCGTCGACCGCAAAGACCTCGACCACCAGACCATCAAGGAATACAACCGCTTCGCCGAGGGCACCGTATCAGCCAACCAGTCCACCAACCAGCTGACAGCCCAGATCAACGACCCCACGGTCAAGATCATCGTCACCACAATCCAAAAGCTGTCCACCTTCGTCGGACGCAACCGTAAGCACGCCGTCTACACCGGGCACGTCGTCCTCATCTTCGACGAGTGCCACCGCAGCCAGTTTGGCGACATGCACACCGCCATCACCAAGGCCTTCCGTAACTACCACCTCTTCGGCTTCACCGGCACCCCCATCTTTGCCGAGAACGCCGGCTCCAGCGGCAACGTGCAACTGCGCACCACCGCCCAGGCCTTCGGTGACCAGCTCCACTCCTACACGATCGTCGACGCCATCGGGGACAAGAACGTCCTACCCTTCCGCATCGACTACATAGACACCGTGCACAGCCGCGACGACGTCGTCGACGCCGAAATCAGCGCCATCGACACCGAGCGGGCGCTCCTCGCGCCGGGCCGGATAGCGCAGGTAGTCACCTACATTCGCGAACACTTCAACCAGAAGACCCGGCGCAACCGGACCTACACGCTCGGGCAGCAGCGTTTGGCCGGCTTTAACTCGCTGCTCGCCACCGCCTCCATCCCTGCCGCGCGCGCCTACTACCAGGAGTTCGCCCGGCAGCAGCAGGGACTGCCGAGCGACCAGCGGCTCACCATCGGCATCATCTACTCCTACGCCGCCAACGCCGAAGCGCCCGGGGACTCACTCGCAGAGGAGTCCACCGACCCCACCGCGCTGTCCGCTGACGACCGGGCCTTCCTCGACGCCGCCATTGCAGACTACAACCAGCAGTTCGGAACCAATTACGACACCAGCGCCTCAGGCTTTGAAGGCTACTACGAAGACATATCCGCCCGCCTCACCAAGCGGCAGATCGACCTCGTCATCGTCGTCAACATGTTCCTCACCGGCTTCGACTCCAAGACCCTCAATACCCTGTGGGTCGACAAGCAACTGCGCACCCACGGCCTCATCCAGGCGTTCTCCCGCACCAACCGCATCCTCAACGCCGTCAAGAGCTACGGGAACATCGTCTGCTTCCGCAACCTTCAGGCCGAGACCGACGCCGCCATCGCCCTGTTCGGCAACAAGAACGCCAGCGGCACCATCCTCCTGCGGTCCTACCGCGAGTACCTGGAAGAGTTCATCGCCAAGGTCGCCCAGCTGCGCGACAAGTGGCGGCCCGGCGAGGTGATCACCTCCGAGGAGGCCCAGAAGGAGTTCGTTACGCTGTTCGGCCAGATACTCCGGCTGCGGAACATCCTGATCTCCTTCGACGAGTTCGCCGAGGACAACATGGGCGGACTCAACGATGCCGACCTCGCCGACTACACCAGCATGTACCTGGAGATCCATACCCAGATGCGCGCGGCGGCCGAGGCGGAGAAGGAAGTCGTCAACGAGGACCTCGTGTTCGAGATCGAGCTCATCAAGCAGGTAGAGGTAGGCGTCGACTACATACTGCGGCTAGTGGAGGACAAGCGCACCCAGCGCGGCGACGGTGATGACCGGGAGATCCCCGTGGAGATCAAGCGGGCCATCGCCTCCAGCCCCACGCTCCACTCCAAGCGAGACCTCATCGAGGACTTCGTCCGGTCTGTCTCCAGCAATGGGACGGTGGACGAACAGTGGAAGGAATACATCGCTGCGAGGATGGCGGCAGAGCTCGCTGCCATCGTCACTGCCGAGGGCCTGCGCGAAGCAGAGACCGAGGAGTTCGTCGGCGCTGCCCTGCGTAGCGGAGTCGTTCCTACCGAGGGCACCGCGATCACCCGTCTACTCCCGCGCGTCTCCCGATTCCGCAAGGCCGCAGCCGGCCAGAGCCGCGGCGAGCGCAAGGCGCGCGTCGTCGAGGCACTGACGGCGTACGTGGAGAGGTTCGGGGACCTCACAAATGAGAAAGCGTAAACGGGGCGTTCCGGTTTGAAGGTCTGGGCGGGATCGGGTGGCTGGCAGGTCGGTGGCAGCTCGGTGGTAGCGAGGTGAGGGGCGTCGAGGCCCTGACGGGCGTGACGGTAACATCCCGCTGCGGCCCGCTTGCCAGCCGACTCGCGGGGCTCCGGAGCGGGTGTGATGGTGCGGGGAATTCCGAAGCTTGTACTGCGCGAGGGGTCATCGATTCAGTAGGCCGAGACGCCGGAGGAGATGGGGCATTGTCGTGGAGGGGCTGGATCCCTGGCCTGAGTCCTGACGGTTTAGTGCCCTGCGGTGTTCAGGCTGTTGAGGATTTGCTGCGCGGTCTCGGTGAGCTGGGGTTGGGCGATGACGTGGTGCCCGTTGATGGTGATGGTGACTTCCTGGAGCGGCCCCAGCTCGTGTACGAGCCGTTTGATGCTGATGCCGGTGGCGGCTTGTAGGTGGCGGGCTACCGCCAGGGATGCCATCACCACGGTCAGGTGGGCCTGGATGGCGTCGTGGGTGCGGTGGAAGACGGGCCTGGCCCGCAGGTCATGCTTGCTCATGCGGAAGGACTGCTCCACGTGCCACAACTCGTGGTAGGAGGCGATCACCTCACTGGCGGGCATCACGGTGGCGGGGATGTTGCTCACGTAGCCCTTGAGCCCCGCCAAGCGGCGTGCTCGGGCCAGAGCCTTCTCGTCCAGGACCTGGTCACCCATACTGACGGTGACGAATCTGGTGGCCTTGGGGCGCCGGTCCCCAGCAACGACCGCCCGAGCCCGGTTCTCCTGCGCGGTCAGCGTCTTGTTGTCCCTGGCGAACCGCCTGGCGGAATACGCCCAGACCGCGCGCCACGAGCCCGGATACGCCTGAGCACTCCAGACGGGCTCATCACGCGTCTTGTCGTTCCTCTCGGTCGAGCGCGTGCCGCGGCGTGGGGTGATCGTGTCGATCACCTGCCCATCGGTGAAGGCATCGCCGTGCCAGGCGAAGTGGGCGGCCAGGTGAGCCGGCGCCTTGGTCATGCGCGAGCCCACGATGAATCCCAAGCCGGCCTGATCGAGTGCTTCGAGGTTGGCCGCGGAGAGCATGCCGGCGTCGGCGACCACGACCAGGTGCTCAATCCCGGACGCCTCCCGGAACCCCTCGATCATGGGGATCAGCGTGCTGGTCTCGGCCTTGCTGCCCTCCCAGCAGCCTATCTGTAGGGGGAAGCCGGCCCTATCCACCAGCAGCCCCACGATCACCTGCGGGTCCACCCTGCGCTCCTTGGAGTAGCCGACCCGCCGTAGGTCGTCTTCCTTCTCCACCTCGAAGTACAGGGTCGTTACGTCATATAGGCACAGGGACAGGTCCCCGCGGCCGGTGACGTGCCGCAGGCAGGCCGCCTGAATGCGGGAGCGGTAGTCACCGGTAATGCAGCGTGCCAGGGACCGGAACAGGGAGCGTGGGGTTACGGCGTCAATTCCGAGCTCGCCCAGCACGGCGGGGACCTGCTCCTTGACTGGTGGGCTCCACGAGTCGGGCCAGCACCATCTGCCTGAAAGCCTCATCCCCGCCAGTGGCCTCACCCAGCCCCAGCGCCTCATACGCGCCGGCCAGCACGTCCCACAGCAGAGCCGAACGCTTAGCTTCCACCACCGCCGGCGCGGCCTGGCGGGCAGCTTGAGGTGTCAGGCCGGCCAGGTCCAGCACACCCTGGCCGCCCCGGATCTTCTCCCTGCCGGCCTGAATCAGGGCCGCCAGCTCCGCCTCACCCGTGCGCTGAGCCCAGGTGCTCCACAATCCGTCGCACCCCGCGCTCCTTAGCCACGATCTGCACCGCCGTAGCACCAGAAGCGGTACGCACCTTACGAACATACGGACTCACACCCCCGCACCCTACCGCCAACCGGATTAGTGCCCCACAACCACCAACCCAACCACGCCACACCAACGAAAAAGCCCATCTACCGCCACCCACCGTCAGGAGTCAGGCCTGGGGAGCCTCGACGGCCCCACCCTGGATGATCTGCGGGCCCGGCTGCTCAGCTCAGAGGCCTGAGGCCGCGGGGCCCGATGGCTGGAAGCCCCTCCCGCAGTCACTGCGGGGGCGGCGTCTGCCTCCGCTAGGTGGGCGCATGCCCTGCGTCATCCCAGCCACAGGTTCTGCATGTACTCCGGCGGACAGGGGCGTCCCTCTTTGATGACGCCGGGATTGCCGATAACCGTTGCACCGGAGGGGACATCGATGTTGACCAGCGCTCCGGGCGCGATCAGTACATCGTCGCCGATGGTGATCCCGCCGACGATAACCGCATTCGTGCCGATCCACACCCGGTCTCCGATGGTGGGTGTGCCCGCGCGGCGGCCGGAGGGGATAGCTCCGATCGTGACACCCGTGGCGATGTTGCAGTTGCTGCCGATTACCGTGGCGGGGTTGATGATGATGCGCCCGCGGTGCCCAATATAGAAGCCGGGCCCAATCTTGGTTGACCAGGGAATCTGGATGAAGGTCGTCGCCGACAGATGGCTTAATGCCGCCCGGTAGGCCTTCTGCAGCGGTGGTGAGCTGGTGCTCTGCGCGTGCCGGAAGGCCCACAGGTAGCTCAGCACCTTGCGCTCACCGAGGCGCGCAGTCAGCGGCGCGTCGGTGCGGCCGAAGTAGCGAAAAAGGTCTGAGCGGAAGAGCTGTTGCGCCGTAGCGGTCATGCGGGAACTCCTCAGGGATGGTTCAGGTACCGCAAAGACTACCGGCATCCGCTTGCGCGGCCTCGCGCATGTCGCGGGTGGCGGCGGCGTTCGCCGGTGCGCGTCGAAGGCACGAGGCTGCGAGGCATCGGCCAAAAGTGTCCATCTCTCGCCACTTTGGTGGATGGCAGCCTGCAGGGCCGCGGGCAAATAGCCCCTGACCTGGGTAAATAGCGACGGGCTGGGTGGTGACCTGGCTCGTTCGGGGTGAAAGTGGCGAGAGATGGACACTTTTCGGCCCGACCTGCGGCCGCGCGGGCTGGTGTGGCTCGCCCGATGGGGCGACACGCGTGTGCGCGCCCGTAAAAGTGTGAGCTGTGCCACCCACAAGAAGTGGAGGTGTGCGGCGCGGCAGTCGCGCCTGATGGTGCCGCCGGTGCGGATGTGGTGCGGGTTGTGACCACAACATGTTGTGGTTGCCAGGGGGTAACTCTCCCAGATGATGTGTTACATCGGTGTCGTTCCTGCTCGCATCCAGGGGTGTCTTGGAGTAGTGTCGAAGCTGTTGGCGGCGCCGAGACGGGTCCTTGAGACCCGGCCCGGCCTGCTGGTTTCAAAGAAGATCTACACCGCACTGGAGGCCCCCGTGTCCGACAGCACTCAGACCCCGTCCGCCGCTCACCTGGCCGCCGCGCACCCCGAGCTCGTGGCCCGGGGCTCTGCCGACTCCGCTGTCGCCCACGGCTCACGCCCTCAGGTAGACGCCGTCTCCACCATCACCGAGTACCTGGACCGCTCCGACTGGCGCGTGAACGCCAACGCCAACCAGGGCTACTCCCTGGGTGGGATGATCCTGAACACCTCCGGCAAGGTCATCGCCAACTACTGGCTCAGCCAGATCTACCCGCAGGTCGCCGGCGACGCCCACCGGAGCGGCGACATCCACATCCACGACCTGGACATGTTCGCCGGCTACTGCGCCGGCTGGTCGCTGAAGAACCTCCTCCAGCAGGGCTTCAACGGCGTGCCCGGCAAGATCGCCTCCGGCCCCGCCAAGCACTTCTCCTCCGCCGTAGGCCAGATCGTCAACTTCCTGGGCACCCTGCAGAACGAGTGGGCCGGCGCGCAGGCCTTCTCCTCCTTCGACACCTACATGGCTCCCTTCGTCCGCCTGGACAACATGAGCTACGACGAGGTCCTCCAGTGCATGCAGGAGCTCATCTTCAACCTCAATGTCCCCTCCCGCTGGGGCACCCAGACGCCCTTCACCAACCTCACCTTCGACTGGACCTGCCCGGCGGACCTGGCCGACGAGCACCCGCTGATCGGCGACGAGCTGTGCGACTTCACCTACGGCGACCTCGCCGAGGAGATGGGCATGATCAACCGCGCCTTCATGGAGGTCATGACCACCGGCGACGCCGACGGCCGCGTCTTCACCTTCCCGATCCCCACCTACAACATCACCAAGGACTTCGACTGGGACAGCCCCAACGCCGACCGGCTGTTCACCATGACCGCGAAGTACGGCCTGCCCTACTTCCAGAACTTCATCAACTCCGAGCTCGACCCCGGCATGATCCGCTCCATGTGCTGCCGCCTCCAGCTCGACCTGCGCGAGCTGCTCAAGCGCGGCAACGGCCTGTTCGGCTCGGCCGAGCAGACCGGCTCCGTCGGCGTGGTCACCGTGAACATGGCCCGCCTGGGCTACCTGCACACCGGCGACGAGGAGGCCCTGGTGGCGGCCCTGGACCGCCTCATCGACATCGCCTCGCAGACCCTGGAGCTCAAGCGCACCGTGATCCAGCACCACATCGACACCGGCCTGTTCCCCTTCACCAAGCGCTGGCTCGGCACGCTGGACAACCACTTCTCCACCATCGGCGTCAACGGCATGAATGAGATGGTCCGTAACTTCACGCACGACGCCTACGACCTGACCGACCCCCGCGGTCACGCCATGTGCGTGCGCATCCTCGATCACGTCCGCGGACGCATGGTCGAGATCCAGGAGGCCACCGGCCACCTGTACAACCTGGAGGCCACTCCCGCCGAGGGCACCACCTACCGCTTCGCCAAGGAGGACCGCAAGCGCTACCCCGACATCCTCCAGGCCGGCACCGACTCCAACCCGTACTACACCAACTCCTCCCAGCTGCCCGTCGGCTACACCGACGACCCCTTCGAGGCGCAGGAGATGCAGGAGGAGCTGCAGACCAAGTACACCGGCGGCACGGTGCTGCACCTGTACATGAATGAGCACATCTCCTCCGCGCAGGCCTGCAAGGAGCTGGTGCGCCGCTCGCTGACGGCCTTCCGCACGCCCTACATCACCATCACCCCGACCTTCTCGATCTGCCCGACCCACGGCTACCTGGCCGGTGAGCACTTCACCTGCCCCAAGTGCGCCGAGCTGCACCCCGACGCCGAGCCGGTCGAGTGCGAGGTGTGGACCCGCGTCATGGGTTACTTCCGCCCCGTGAAGTCCTTCAACATCGGCAAGAAGGGCGAGTACATGGAGCGGCAGATGTTCACCGAGGCTGCCGCTGGCGCCCACGGCACCACCACCTCACGCCTGACCTCCATCAGCGCCTGAGGGCCGGGTCTCCAACGGAGCAGGAGGGGTAGGTGGCGGACTGGATCGTTGAGTTGACTCCTCGCGCCGAGAATTCGCTGCGCCGACTCGATCGCAGCGTTCAGGCGCGTGTGGTCGGCAAGCTGCGAGAGGTCCAGGAGGCTGACGAGCCGAGGAGCTTCCTGAAGCCGATGACCGGCCCGCTTAAGGGACAATTCCGGCTCCGGGTCGGGGATTACCGGGTGATCATCGACGTTCAGGATGAGCGTTGCGTGATCCTCGCGATCGATATCGGTCATCGCTCCACGGTCTATCGGTGAGATCGCCGGGACCGTTCGCGACTTGGCCGCAGAGGCGCCGGGGCGTCCGCCGTTTCAGCGGTGGGGCCCCGGCGCTCGGTCTAGGGAGCCCTGAGTTCCTCGCCATGTGGGCTGGGAGACGGCCGGTTCGTCATGTGAAGACGGTCGCTCCTCGCCATATGGGCTGGGCTTGTCGGAAGCGAAGGTCGGCTCCTATGCTGTAAACATGTCTACAGCAGTTCTGAGCGTGCGGCTGCCGGAGGATCTCAAGCGTCGGCTCGATGACCTGGGGAGTCGGACCGGACGCCCGGCAACGTTCTATGTGCGTGAGGCCGTTGAGTCCTACATCGATGACTTGGAGTACGCGTACACGCTGAAGGCCGAGGCGGAGGCGGCCAGGCGCGGTGAGATCAGGACGCGCCGCCTCGATGAGATCGCAGCGAGCCTCGGACTCGATGACTGAGACTCTCAAGAAGGGCGTCGCGCACCGCCCCGCCGACGACCTGCAGATCGCCGGACTCGTGCCCATGTCCACCGTCGACTGGCCCGACCATCTGGTCGCGACCGTCTTCATGCAGGGGTGCCCCTGGAACTGCTTCTACTGCCATAACCAGGACCTCATACCCACGCGCACTCCCGGCGTGGTCGCCTGGGACGCGGTCCGATCCCTGCTCGCCCGCCGGCGCGGCCTGCTCGACGGCGTCGTCCTCACCGGTGGGGAGGCGCTGCGCCAGGACGCCCTCGCCGACGCCGCCGCTGAGGTGAAGGACATGGGCTTCCAGGTGGGCCTGCACACCGCCGGCCCCTATCCGGGCCGCCTGCGCGACATGGTGCGGCGCGGGCTGGCCGACTGGGTGGGCCTCGACATCAAGGCGCTGCCAGGGCACTACGACGCCGTGGTCGGCCGCCCCAACTCCGCCGCCAAGGCCTGGGAGAGCCTGCAGGTGCTGGTGGATGCGGCCGCCGGCGGCAAGGGGGTCGACTTCGAGGTGCGCACCACCGTTGTCCCCGGGGATGTCACCGCCGCCGACGCTGTTGAGGTTGCTCGCCGCGTGCATGACGCCGGCGCCCGCGTCTACGCCCTCCAGCAGGCCCGCGGTGAGGGCACGACCGGCGACTTCGCCGTGTCTGCGCCCGGCTGGGACGCCGAGTGCGAGCGCATGGCCGCCCAGATCGAGGCCCTCGGCTGGGACCGCTTCACCTACCGCCCCGCCTGACGCCCAGCCGCCCCTCGCTTCCTCTCCCGCCGAGACCGGCATTTGTAACACGCCGAGACCGGTAGCAATTACGTGCCGAGGTCGGTCAGCCTGGTGGCCTACAGTCGGCTCCCGCCGAGATCGGCACGGGTGACGTGCCAGTACTGGGCGGCGCGAGCTGTGCTGGCGGGCCGGTCCCCGATCCACGTTCCACGACCCTGGGGGTATTGCACGACCTTGGGGTGTGTTGCACGACCTTGGGGTGTGTTGCACGACCTTCCTGGGGTCGTGCAACGCGCACGGGGTCGTGGAGTGCGGCCCGAGGTCGTGGAAGTCGTCCGGCGGAGTACCAGGGTGAGCCTGTTTGGCGAGGGCGTGTCCGACCCGGAGCGGCAATGCGTGCCTCGGACGCGCAACAACCCGCGTTCTCGCGCAAAAGCTGGCATTGACGGAGGGGCGTCCGGTCTCGGCACAACTGGTGATCGCCGCCTACGAGGCCGGGCTGGTGAGGCCCGCACGGCAGGGGCGTGGGGGCGTAGCTGTCCGTAGCTGTCACTAATTGCACCACTTTCTCGCGTCGGCCGCACTCGGCGAAGCGCCGAACAGCATGATCTTGCGCCTGGTGCGTCTGAGGCGGGTCGGCGGAGCAGGGAAAGTGGTGCATCCAGTGACAGAGTCCCTCCGTCTGCCCCTCTGTCTTCCTCTACGAGCGGTCGTCCACTGGCCACTCGGGCGTCGCCTCACCGTGTGCTTGAGCGCGACGCGTCGAGCAGATAGGCTTACTGAGTAAGCGTTACTCGGTAACTACCGCTGGTTGCCGTCCCCCCACGGCTCAGGAGACCGGAATGGCCGTAAAACACGCCCTGCTCGCCCTACTCGCCCGCGGCCCTGCAGGCACCTACCAGCTGCGCAAGGACTTCGAGTCCGCTACAGGCACTACCTGGCCCCTCAACATTGGCCAGGTCGCCACCACGTTGGCGCGCCTCGAGCGCGACGGCCTGGTGACCCGCCTCGACCCAGGTCGGCCCGCGAGTGGCTCCGGCGCGCCGGGCTCCGCAACCGCTTCCGCCGCATCCACCTCCGCCCCGACGGCAACGGCGCACTCCACGTCACACAACCCCAACGCCGAGCCCGTCGCCGCGGACGCGGCTCCCGCAACCGCCTCATCCAAAACACAGACGCTGCCCACCGCCAACCGGGACGTGGCCGCCTGGACCCTGACAGACGCCGGCCGAGAGGAACTCGCCCGCTGGTGGACCAGCCCGGTGGCCCGCCGCGCCCCCGAACGCGACGAGCTCGTCATCAAGCTCGCGCTCGCCACCGCCTCCCCGGACGTCGACGTGGCCGCACTGATCCAGCAGCAGCGCCAGGCCACGCAAACCGTCCTCCACGAGATCAACCGCGCCCGCCGCGCCGCCGGGGACGAGGACCTGGCCACCGCCCTGGTCCTGGACCATCACGTGTTCACCGTCGAGGCAGAGCTGCGCTGGCTCGACGACGCCGAGGGTCGGCTCGCCCACGCCGCCGCCGAGGGGCGGCGGTCGTGATGCGCGAAGACGCCCTGTCGCCCGTACTTGAGCTCCGCGGTGTCGGCCGGATCCACGGCACCGGCGCCCGTGCCGTCACCGCCCTCGAGGCCGTTGACCTCACGGTCGCGCCCGGCGAATTCGTCGCCGTCATGGGGCCATCCGGTTCCGGCAAGTCGACCCTCCTGAATCTTGCCGGCGCCCTGGACGGCCCCACCAGTGGGCGGGTGATCGTCGCGGGCCGGGACCTGGCGGGCCTGGACCGCGCCGCCCTGGCCGAGGTGCGCCGCCGCGCCATTGGCTTTGTCTTCCAGGACTTCAACCTCCTGCCCTCCCTGACGGCCGCCGAGAACGTCGCCTTCCCTCTTGAGCTCGACGGCTGGCCCGCCCGCCGCGCCCGGACGGCCGCACTGACCGCGCTGGAACAGGTCGGCCTGTCCGACCTGGCCGACCGCCTGCCCGACGACATGTCCGGCGGCCAGGCCCAGCGCGCCGCCATTGCCCGCGCCATCGTCGGACCGCGGCGCCTGCTGCTCGCCGACGAACCCACGGGCGCACTCGACTCCGCTACCGGCACTGCCGTCATCGGTGTGCTGCGGGAACGCGCCGACGACGGCGCCGCCGTCCTCATGGTCACTCACGAGCCCCGCTTCGCCGCCTGGGCCGACCGCACGGTCTTCCTGCGCGACGGCCGCCTGGTGGGCGCCTCCGACCCCGCCGACGTCGACGAGTTTCTGTCCGCACCGGGGGAGGAGCGGTGAACGCGGCCCGACTATGGGCTCTGCGCCCCGTGGTCCGCCTGGCCGTGCGCGATGCGTTGTCCCACAAGGCCCGCAGCCTGCTGGCGATTCTGCTGGTGGCCGCGCCGCTGGTACTGATTGTCGGTTTTCTGGGGACGCGGCTGTCCACGCCGCCCACCCAGCAGGCCGCCCTGGCCTCCATCCCCGACGGCGCCCAGGCCGTCGTCACCGGCACCGCCGTCGACCCGGCCGAGGCCCCATTCCGGCAGGTGCCCGAGGGCGCCCCCGGACCGTGGATGGACTCGCCGGAGACCGTGCCCCTGACCGCGGACGAACTGGCCGCCTACCTACCCGAGCGCGACCGGGTCCTGCAGTTCTGGGACTCGGAGGACCTGCTCGCCCTGGCCGACCCCGACGCTGAGCCGGGCTCGACCACGCCGGCCACGGCGGGGGACCTGAAGGGCGCGGACTTCGGCGCAATCGGCACCTTCACCCTGCGCGAGGCCGACGCCGAGGGCCTGGATGTCCTGCTGCCTCCGCTGACCGCCGGCACCGCCCCGACTGACACCGCCGACGTCGTCATCACCACCGCCCTGGCCGACCGCACCGGTGTGCAGGTCGGCGAGACGATCGCCCTGATCGCCCCGCCCTTCGACGGCTGGTACTCCACCAACGGACGCATTGCCGAGGTCCAGCAGGACTCCCTGCGCACCTACCGGGTCAGCGGCCTGGTCGATGACGATGCCGCCCGCGCCTGGGCGCTTCCGGCCTGGCTGGCGCCGGCGGTGCAGGGCGACCCGGCCGGCGTCGACACCCACTTCCTGGTCATCGGCCCGGACCCGGTCACCTGGGAGACCACCAAGCAGCTCAACGGCGAGATGGCGTTCGCCGTATCCCGCCACGTGCTCACCAACTACCCGGACGCCTCCGAGCTGTATCCGGTCGCACTCAGCGACGACTACCTGGCCACCGCCCTGGTGATGACCGTGATCGCCTGCACCGCCGCCGCGGGCCTGCTACTGGGGCTGGTCACCCCCGCCTTCGTGGTCGCCGCCGAGCAGCAGCGCCGCACCCTGGCCCTCGCCTCGGCCACCGGCGCTGCACCGCGACAGCTGGCCCGCACGATCACGCTGCAGGGGGCCGCCATCGGCTTCCTGGGCGGAGTGCTCGGCGCCGGTGGCGGACTCGTCGCCGCCTGGGCGGCCTACCGCATCTTCGAACCCGAGGTGCAGGCGCTCGCGGGGCTGCCGGGGTGGTTGCCGGTGCTTGCCGTCGGGGGCGCCGCCTTGGCCGGCTGGCTGGCCACGCTTGCCCCCGCCCGACGGGTGGCGCGCATGGAACCGGTCGAGGCGCTCAAGCACTCCCGCCCGCCCGCGGATGCGGAAACGCACCGGCCGCGTCGCAGCCGCAGGTGGCGTCTGCTTGGCGGTGCGATGTTGCTGGCGGCGGCGATCGGCTGCGGCCTCGCCTCGCTGCGAGCGCCCCTGCCTGTTGCCGTTCCCGAGGAGGTGCCGCCGGCAACCGGCATGTTGCCGGGAGGTGCGGCCGTACCCCTGCTGGTGGCGGCCCTGCTACTGGGGGCGGTGGGGCTGATCGTGTTGGCCCCGGTTGCGCTCGACGCCGCAATCGCGGTGCTGGCCAAGGGGCCGCTGGCGCTGCGCCTGGCCGCCCGAGACGCCGCCGCTCACCGGGGGCGTGCCCTGCCGGTGGTAGGGGCGATCGGCGCCGTCGTCGCGCTGGCCTGCGGACAGACGGTGTATGTCGCCTCGTCCGCCGCCAACTACAACGACACCTCCGCGGTTCTGGTTGCGCCCGGGCGCCTGGCACTGGGGCCGCGCGTGCCGGTCTCGGAGGACTTCGACGCCGCCGTCCTGGCCGACGCCGTAAGCGTGCTGCAGGACGCAGGCCTGCCCGTCACCGGATCCGTGCCGGTTCGCGCGATGGACTTTCGTACGGAGGTCGTGTCGCACACCCTCAGAGTCGAACCGCCAGCCGGCGCCCGCTGCCCCGAGTTCACCGAGCCGGATGTGGCCGCATCCCTGGGACTGGCGGATACGGTGACTTGTGTGCCTGAGGGCCAGGGCTACAACCCGGGTATCACGGCCCCCTGGATGATAGGAGACGATGTCTTCGTAATGGAAGGGCAGGCGCTGCGCGCCACTGGTCTGGACGGGGCGCGGGATGCCGCGCAGGTCCTGGAGGCGGGCGGGGTGGTGGTCAACAACGCCACCTGGATTGATGACGACGGTACGGTGCGTGTAGGCCTCATGGACTACAGCGCAGGCTCTATCACTATCAAGCACACGCAGACCCGGGACGCCTACTTCCTGCCACGGATGACCTCCTCCATCACGGTCTCGCCCGCAACCGCCGCCGAACTGGGGCTGAGCGGCACCGATGCGCCGATATACGTGGGCGAGATGGTGCAGCTGTCGCGGCCGCTGACCGCGGCGGAGGCCGCCACTGCCAGGCGGGTAGTTGAAGAACACACCGACCTGGTGACCGTAGGGACCGACCCGGATCTGCCGCCTTGGGGCGGCATGGCAGACTTCGCCGTCCTGGCCGTACTGGTGGCGTTGGCCCTGTTCTCACTGGTGGTGAGTCTGCTGCTCACCCGCACCCAGCTGCGCGGTGACCTGGTCACCATGCACGCGGTGGGGGCCTCGCCGCGGTTCCTGCGGCGGCTCACCGCAGCGCATGCCGCCGTCGTACTGGCGCTCGGCGTGCCCGCCGGGGCGGTGTGCGGCTGGGTAGGGGCCGCGTACCTGGTGGTCTGGAACCGGCACGTGGCCATCGATGGGCCCTGGCTGCACCTGGAGGGCGTATGGGGCTGGCAGCTGGCGGGCCTGGCCGGGTTCGTCGCGGTGGGTGTGGGTGTCGCCTGGCTAATGGGCCGCCCGCCCCGTCGCTTGGAGCGCTCCCGCGACGAATAGCTCGTCTCGTTCCACGACCTTGGGGACATTGCACGACCTTGGGGTGTGTTCCACGACCACCCGGGGGTCGTGGAACGTGCACCAGGGTCGTGGAACGTGGCCCGGGGTCGTGCAACGTCGTGGCGTGGCGACCATCTGGGGGCTGGCGTCGGTGCGTCTGGGCGCGCGTGCGCATCGCGGCGACCGCCACACCGCTTCTACCGGAACACTGCCCGCCGCTGGATCACGTAGCTTGCGGCGTACAGCGCCCCGTCGCCGAGCAGCTTGGCCAGACCCAGCGGCACCCCGATCCCGGTCAGCACCCGCAGCAGCATGTAGCTGGCGGCGAGTAGCACCAGCGCGAGCGCCACGTACCGCACCGCCGTACGGCAAACGGTGCCGGGCGCCGCGTGGAATACCCGCCGATTCATCACGAAGTTCACGGTCCCGGACACCAGCCGCGCCCCTACCACGCTCGCCAGCAGGTTGCCGGTCATTGCGTGCAGCGCCACCACCCCGACCCAGTCGATGCCGAAGCACACCAGGCTCGCCCCGAGGAAACCCAGCATTGGCGCATAGACACGCGCCGAGTCCCGTAGCGGCCGGAAGTGGCTGGACGCGTTGCCCGGCTCGTACACCGTCGCGATCTCCACCTCCTCCACCTCCAGCCCGAGCTCGTGGGCCCGCAGTAGCACGCTGAGCTCGTACTCGTACCGGTCCCCGGGCACCTCCGCCAGCCAGGCGGTCTGCCCGGCCGGGTAGCCGCGCAGGCCCGTCTGGGTGTCGCCCAGGCGCCAGCCCGTGCTCAGCCGAAAGGCCAGCGAGGTTACGGCATTGCCGATCCGGCTGCGCAGGGGCACCGGCCCGGTCAGGCGCCGCACCCCCAGCGTCATATGCCCGGTGGCGCGCACCCGGCGTGCCACTGCCGCGATGTCGGCGGGCCGGTGCTGCCCGTCGGCGTCCGCGCACACCACGTCCGCCCCCGGCCACAGTTCGGCCAGCTGAGCCAGCCCCGTGCGCAGCGCCGCACCCTTGCCCCGGTTGGACTCATACCCGACGACCTCGGCCCCGCGCGCACTCGCCTCCCGGAACACCTGCGCGTACTGAGGCCCAGAGCCGTCGTCGACGACGAGCACCCGGCACCCGGGCAGCTCCCGCACCAGCTCGCTCACCAACTCCACCAGCCGACCGTCGGGCTGGTAGGCGGGCATGAGGACGACCAGCCCCACGCGGGCGGGGCGGCCCGACGTCGACGCCCACCGCACCCCCGGGCCGGACGCAGGCCCGCTGCGGCGGCCGGCCTCATCCGCCCCGGCCGATCCTGCCGTGCGGTCCGGCGCGCGGGTAGTCACTGGCTGGGCCGCGGCCTCGGGCCGCAGTCGGCGCTGCGGGAAGGAACCAGTGCTGGGTCGTGTCTGCGTGCTCATCTCAAGCCCCCTGTGCGATGTAGAGGATGTCGGAGGTCTCCCGCTCCCCGCCGTTGGACGGCCGGTTGACCACCTCGCCGTTGAACCACAGCGTCGAGGAGCCGCCGCCGTCGAGGTTGTACGCGCAATCGCAGCCCAGGCCCGCCATGATCTGCGCCAGCTCGGTCATCGTGACCCCGCGCGAGTAGCCCTGGTCGCGCCCGTCGACGACGACGACCACGTAGTGCCCGTCCGCGACGGCGCCCAGCGCCGTACGCGGCTGGGTGCCCTGGATGGAGTGGTTGCCGACGTTGGTGTCCACCTCGACGTCGTCGATGCCGGCCAGCACGGCGCCGCCCTGCACCAGGGCCGGCCCGAAGGACAGGGTGTTCCACACGCCCGCCGCCAGGAGCGCACCGGCGTCGGTGCTGGTCTCGTCGTAGACCTCGACGCGGCCGTCGGTGTAGAAGGCCATGCCGTCGCGCACACCCTCGTCCCGGTAGACGACGCCGTTGCGGATCAAGATGCCGTCGGAGCGGAAGCCGTAGTAGTCGCCGTTGATCGCCAGCACGGCGCCGTGCTCGGTGGCCATGGTGGAGGGCAGGGCGGTGATATTGGTGCCGTAGGCGTTGTTGGCGAAGGCGCTGCGCAGGGCGGTGGCGTCGGACACCCTGACGTCGGCGACGTAGTAGGTGACCGTGTCGTCTCCGGAGCCGGTGGTGACCTGCTCAATGCCGATCGAGGTCAGCGAGGAGGTGTAGGAGTTGTCGGTGACGGCGACGTCGGTGGCCGCCGCTGTGGCGGAAGTCGTAGCGGACATGGAGGAGTTGGCGGCCTCATAGGCGGCCACATCGCCGACCTCCACGTGGTCGATGACGAACCGGTTCAGCGCCCAGAGCGCCGTGCTGGCCACCCCGGCGCCCAGCAGGGTGCCACTGCCCAGGAGGACGCGCCGTCGGGAGTGACGGCGGGGCGCCGCGGGCTCGAAGGCGGGTTGTGCCGTGGGTCCACAGGCCGGCGTCCCGGGACGCGAAGCCCGGGGTGCGGGCAGCCGATCTGGTGACGCGACGCCCAGACTGCCGCCCGGCGCCCGGGTGTCGTCTTGTGCGGTACCGGATTCAGGGAGCGAAGCATTGGACATGCCCACAACCCTCGCGGGCCTGGGTGTGCGCCGCCCGGAACCCGGGTATGGGGCCCCTGTGAATCCGGTGGCCGCGCGCGTCGGAGTCCCTGGTTGGCTGAGCGGAGACCGGATGCGCACGCGGGTGCCCCCGGCCGCTTCTCCACTGAGCCCCGCGCTGAGCCCCACAGGTGCAGCGGGTGCAAGATCTCACGCACCCGGCATGCGTGACTTCACGACTCGCGGTTTCATAATCTCGGTCCATGACCACCTCCCCTTCGACCGGACCCGCCTCTGCCTTGCAGGGGAAGGGGGTCACTCCAGAACCCGAAGCCGGCCTGCGCACCTCCTTCGCCCCCAGCCTGCTGGTGGCGCTGGCGGCGCTCGCGGCCGTCGCCCCGCTGGCCATGGACGCCTACCTGCCGGCCTTCAACCAGATGGCTGCCGACCTGGGCGTGTCCGCCTCCACCACGCAGCTGACGCTGACCGCCTTCCTGGTTGGGGTGGCGCTGGGCCAGCTGAGCATCGGTGTGCTCTCCGACCGTTTCGGGCGCCGCCCCCTGCTGCTGTGGGGCAGCGTGCTGGCCTTCGTCGCCGGCGTCGGCACCGCGCTCGCGCCCAGCGCCGCCTTCCTGCTGATCGCGCGCTTCCTGCAGGGGCTCGGCGGTGCCGCCGGCATGGTGCTGGGCCGCGCCGTCATCTCCGACCGCTCCCGCGGCATCACCGCCGCGCAGGCGCTGGGCCTGGTGATGTCGATCCAGGGCGTCGCGCCCGTCATCGCCCCGATCCTGGGCGGCGCCCTGGTCGGTCCGGTCGGCTGGCGCGGCATCCTCGGCGTGGTGGCCGCCTTCCAGGGCATCCTGGTGCTGCTGGTGGCCACCTGGGTGCCCGAGACCCTGCCCGCGCAGCAGCGCCACGACGGCGGCTTCGGTGTGCTCGTGGACGGCACCCGTGCGCTCGCCAAGGATCACGTGTTCATCCGCCTGATCGGTATCAACGCGCTCGTCTACGCGCTGCTGACCTCCTACCTGTCCGCCGCCCCATTCATGCTGCAGGGCGTGCTCGGCATGAGTACGGCCGCATACACCGCCGTCTTTGCCGCCTGCGGCCTGACGGTGACGCTCACCGTGGCCGCCTGCGGCTCGCTCGCCAGGCGGGTCTCGCCGGAGCGGCAGATCCGCCTGGGGCTGATCGGCATCCTCGTGGTGGACCTCGTCTTCGCCGCTGTTTGCCTGACGCGCCTGACCGGGCCCGTGTCCTCCACGGCGCTCACGGTCGCCACCGTCGCCCTGTTCATCATCCACGTGATGGCGCTGGGCACCTGCATGGGCAACCTGCCGGCGGTGGCGCTTGGACGCACCGGCCGCTGGGCCGGCACCGGCTCGGCGCTGCTGGGCTTCGTGCAGTTCGTGGTCGGCGGCATCGCCAGCCCACTGGTGGGGCTGACCGGCCAGGCCTCCGGGGTCGCCTTCGGGGTGACGATCGTGGCCGTGGCCCTGGCGGCAAACGTGCTCGGCGCCTTCGGGGTGCGTGACCGCGGCGAGAAGGAGCGCCTGCGCGCAGAGGCCGCGGCTAGGCGGGCCGCCAGGCTCGGCCGCGACCAGCTTCCGCAGGCCGACCGGGACGCCGACGACGCCGTGCCCGCCTCCGCGGGCGCCGTCGCCGAGCCCGCCACGCGGGCGGCTGAGGCCTGACGGCCTTCCGGCGCGCGCACGTCGGCGTCGTCCCTGCTACTCCTCGGAGGTGTCCAGGCGGTAGCCGACGTTGCGGACCGTGCCGATCAGGTGGTCGTACTCGGTGCCGAGCTTGGCCCGTAACCGACGCACGTGCACGTCCACGGTGCGTGAGCCGCCGATGTAGTCCTCGCCCCACACCTCGTCCAGCAGCGCCTGGCGGGTCAGCACCCGCCCCTGATTGAGGGCGAGCGCCTTGAGCAGCTCGAACTCCTTGTAGGTCAGGTCCAGCAGCGTGCCGCGGATGCGGGCGGTGTAGGCGGTGGTGTCGATGACCAGGTCGCCGGCCTCGATCCGGTCATCGGCGATCAGCTCGGGCCCGGACTCGCGCACGCGCACCAGCCGCAGCCTGGCGCCCAGCTCGGCGGGTGAGGCCTGCGCCATGACGAAGTCGGAGGCCCCCCAGTCCGGCTGGACGGCGGCGGCGCCGCCCTCCTCCAGCACCAGAATGATCGGTCCGCAGTCCATCGGGCCGGACAGCAGCTGGCACAGGGCACGGGCCCGCATCAGGTCCTCACGCGCGTCGACCATGACCACGTCGGCCGCGCCCACGGCGGCGTAGGAGGACGGCACCGGCTCCAAGCACTCGACCTGGTGCTCCAAGAAGGAGACTGCGGGGAGGACGGCGGTGGCATCGTCCTCACGGGTGAACATGATGATGCGCACGGCTGCCGCCTCCTTCCGGTCCGGTGGACCCTGGGGCCGAGTCAACCACACTCGCATTTGCGAACGGATTACACGAGCGGCTTATGTCGCCCGACTACGTGTGCCGGTCACAGGTGTGGGACGATGCGACCGTGAACACGCAGGATGTGCCCGGCATGGTGGACCCCGGCAGCTTCGGGACCCGTCGCGGCGGCAACCGCCCCATCGAGGTGGGGCTGGTGGACCCGGCCTGGACGCGGCTGGCGGTGGCCTCCGTGGTCCCCGTGCTCCTGGCCATCTCCGCGGCCCTGCCCGCGTGGGTGAGGCTGATCGTGGTAGTCCTGCTGGTGCCACTGACCGGCCAGGGGTGGCCGGCGCTGGTGCGTACCCGGCACGATCAGGATGCCACCGCCGTGATCACGCTGACCGGCCTGTGTGCGGCGGTGCTGGTGGCCATCACCAACGATTTCGGCATGGCCGGAGTGGTTATGGCCTTCAGCGTGCCGGCGGCCTTTCTTGCGCAGATGGCGCGCAGGGACGGCCGTCCGCACCTGGTGGAGGACCTCTCCTCCACGGTCACTGGCAACCTGGTCATGATCTCCGGTGCCGGCTGGTGCGCCCTGCGCAGTGGGATCGCCGACCCCGCCGTCATCGTGCCCTGCACGCTCGCCCTGTTCACCGGCGCCCTGCTGACCACCCTGAATGTCCGCGCCACCGTGCTGGAGGTACTCACCTTCACCCTGCCCGCCCTGGTTGCGGGTGCCTCCGGCGGAGCACTGGCCATGGTCGGCTTCTTCGGTGCCAGTCACGTGGGGGCGGAGCCGGCGCTGCAGTCGGCCGCAGCCTGCCTGGTGGCGGGATTCGTCGCCGGCGTACTCATGGCGGTCTCCAACCGGGTGCTGTGGACTCACCGCTGGGTTCCCGGCGGGCGGGCCGCAGTGGCTAGCGCGATTGTTCCGATCCTGTCCCTGGGGGCTCCCGTGTACGCCATCGCGCGGATCATGGGTGGTTTCATCGCGGGCTGACCGCGGCGCCGTAGCGGCCCCGGCGCCCGGGCCGCAGTGGCTAGCGCGATTGTTCCGATCCTGTCCCTGGGGGCTCCCGTGTACGCCATCGCGCGGATCATGGGCGGTTTCATCGCGGGCTGACCGCGGCGCCGTAGCGGCCCCGGCGCCCGGGCCGTACCCTGCACCCATGGCGTTCACGATTCCCGACGACCTTTCTCCCGAGCTGTACCCGCTGGCGTGGCTGGTGGGTACCTGGCGTGGCTACGGCATCCTCACCTACGGGGAGACCGTCCCCGAGCAGGCCGTCTACCAGGAGATGACCTTCGACCACGACGGTGGCCCCTACCTGCGGCAGACCACCACCATCTGGACCGTGGACGCCACCCGTAGCCAGGACCTCGACTTCGAGATGCCCGGGCTGGAGGGAGCCTCACGCCTGACCCCCGCGCAGGTCTGGTCCACCGAGACCACGTTCTGGCGGCCGGTCGGCCAGGAGATGCCGGAGGCGGCCGATGACGGCGGAGAGGCCGGCGGCGGAGAGGCCGGCAGTGGCGGTGGGGCGTCCAGCCCCGCCTCGAAGACCCCGATCACCTCCCTGGAGCTGGTCTCCGCCGATCCGGCCGGACACGTCGGCGTGTGGGAGGGCTGGATTCAGGGGCCGCGCGCCCAGGTAGGCACCCAGGCGGTGGGCCGCACTCGCACCGCTGCCTCCGTGACGGAAATGAGTCGCATGTTCGGCCTGGTGGGCGGGGAGCTCCTGTGGACCCAGGACATGGCTGCATTTGGCCAGGAGGAGGCGCAGTCCTACGCCTCCGGTCGCCTGGGCCGGGTGGAGGAGGCGGGGGAGGCTGACCCCGGTGCTGCCCTGCGCGCGGCCATCGCCGCCGACGAGGCTACGCGCGCCGCCGAGGCGGTCGCAGCCGGGGCGGTCGCAGCCGGGGGCTCTTCCGCGGTGCAGGACGCACCACCGCCGACCGACACTCAGTCGCCGACCACGGGGGCCTCCGTCTGATGCGCCGCAGTCCTCTGCTGTCCCGCACCGACGCCGTCGCCAGCCCCGCGACCGACCTGGATGCTGCGGTACCGGCCCGGTACGAAGACCCCCTGCGGGAGCAGAACGCGCTGCTTGCCGGCCGCGCCGCCACCGCCCTGGCCCGGGACGTCGTTGCCGTGTCCGGTCCCGACCGCCTGAGCTGGTTGAGCACTTTGTCCAGCCAGGAGCTGAGCCGACTGACGCCCGGAGATGGTGGGGCGGAGGCGCTGCTGCTGGACGCCCAGGGGCATATCACTCATGCCCTGGCCTGTGTAGACGACGGCAGGCTGCTGCTGGTCACCGAGGCCGGCCGTGGGCGGGCGCTGGTGGATTTCCTGGAGTCCATGCGTTTCATGCTGCGCGTTGAGGTGGCCTTGCGGGAGGATGTGGCCGTGCTGGCTGCGCTCGGCACGGGCGGCGCGGCCCTGGAGGAGGCCGCCCGGGCCGCGGGTGCACACGTGGCGACCTGGCGCGATCCCTGGCCGGGCGTGGTCGAGGGCGGCACCAGCTATGACGTCGGCGTGGAGGGCACGCACCCCGGCGCGGGCTACCGGGCCACCTGGGTGCTGGTGCAGGCCGACGCGGTCGGAGCCGTTGCGGATGCGTTCGTTAGTGGCGCGGCTGCCGCTGCCACTGGTGGCGCCAACACTGCTGGTGACCTCGACGGGAGTGGCCGCGGGCCGGGTTCGGCCGGGCGGCGTCTGGCCGGGTCGCTCGCCTGGGAGGCCCTGCGCGTGGAGGCCGGGCGGCCGCGCTGGGGACGCGAGGTGGATGCGCGCACGATCCCACACGAGCTGGACTGGCTGCGTACCGCCGTGCACTTGAACAAGGGCTGCTACCCGGGGCAGGAGACCGTGGCCCGCACCCTCAACCTGGGGCGTCCGCCGCGGCGCCTGACGATCCTGCAACTGGACGGCTTCACCGGTCAGCTGCCGGTGCCGGGGGCGGTTGTGCGCCTGGGGGAGCGGGCTGTTGGTGCCGTGACCTCCGTGGTCCGGCACGTCGACTACGGCCCCATGGCGCTGGCGCTGCTGCGCCGGGGCGTGCCCGCGGATGCGGCACTGACCGTGGAGGTCACCGACGCAGATGACCCCGACGCGAATGCGGAGGAGGTCGCGACTGCGGCGGCCGGGGCCGCGGGAGCCGCAGGTGTGGCAGCAGTGTCCGGCGGCCCCGGCGCGGGGGAACTGGCGGATGCTCCGGCGGCGACACACTCCGGGGTTTCTGCGGGGAGGGCTGAACCCGTGGTTGTCGCGCGGGTGGACGCCGCTCAGGAGCCCCTGGTCTCCCCCGAGGGGCGGGCCCAGGCGAGCCCCGCTGAGCGCCCCGGCGCCGGCCTGCGCGGCGCCTCCCTCTCCCCTCGCCGAGTTCGGTAGCTATAACCGCCGAGGTCGGTAGAAATGGCGGTGGGGCTTGCTGCGCCGACTGTCTCGTGCTTGTGGCCGCGGTCGAGTAACAGGGGCGCGAGTGGGCACGCTCGTCGTCCTTCGAGGCGGAACCCGCGCGATAGGTGCCGCACGCTTACGCTGGTGGCGGGAATTCCGCCGATCAGGGATTTTCGTTGAGATGATGCGGAATTACGGGATTCATCTGGGCGCGCCAGGCTCCGCTCGAATTGCTCCTGCGTGCGCCGGAGGTCTCGCCGCACGCAGGAGCTCTCCGGGTGGCCTGCGACTAGTGTGTGAATCCGCAGAATCATGCGGTTTGTGGTCGGCGGTAGATTTGTTAAGCGTGCGCCGGGTCCGATGACGTGCGACTGCCGTACGACGCGGGCCGGTGCTCAACCTGGCGACTGCGCGCTCAGCCCGTTTTGCAAGCGGGGGTGGCGTATTTCGGCTCGTCCTCGCAGTCCTGATTCATAGGAGACTCGCTGCCCTGACTGCCATGCCGCGCCGGGTTTTCGCACCGGGAATCATGGGGCTGTCGCTGCCCTTGCGCTTTCCGCATGCGGCTCCTCAGGCTCCGCGGACTCCTCAAGCACTGCCGGTGGAGGCTCAACGAGTGTGACGGAAGCGTCGGTTACCTCCGAGGAGGCCACTGAGGAGTCCGATGTTGCCGCTGGATACGACGCGGGTAGGCACATGATCGTTTTGAGGTCACCAGCGACACAGCAACCCTCGCAGGCATCACGCTGACCGCTCTGGACGCCAACGGCAACATCAGCCAGGAGCAACTTGGTGATGAGGCACTCCCGTTCAGCAAGACGGCCGAGATTGACGGTGCCAGCGTCTTTGGCACCTCAAACGCCAATGTGCTGGCTCAGGCCAAGGACGGAACGGACATCACCGAGTCCATCACCATTGACGACAATGAGCCCGTCAGCTCGTCGGGATCCGGCGAGTTTGCTACCGCGATGGCCCAGGCCACCAACTGAGGATCGCCGCCTGAGAGCTGAGAATCGGCCGTCCGAGCCGACGGAGCTGTTTAGAGCGGTTTGCGTGGCGCCTGGCGCCCCGCCTACTGCGAGCTTTTGTACCCTGGTGTACGCCAATTTGCTGCACACCAGGGCGCAAAAGCTCGTACCAGAGGGCAAAAGCTTGCACCAGGGTGCGAAGGGGCATCGGGCCTGCAGCCGCCAGACGAGCATGGCCGCGGAGCCTGAGTGTGCGGTGCCCGCCATGACTTGGCGTTGTGGTCCTTGTTGGAATGTTGTCCCTGTGGGAGGGTGAACTCGTGAGTGACCGCAGCCGCTGGATTGTGCCCATCGCCCTAGGGGCAGCTGGTGTCGCCTATGTGAATGGACGCCTGCGCCCGCGCGGCGATGCCGCCGAGCCCCTGCCCGGGGACGAGCTCCTGCCCGACGCAGAGATCGTTGAGACGCATGAGACGGTGCTGCAGGCGCCCGTGGCTGACGTATGGCCCTGGCTGGTCCAGATGGGCTATGGACGCGGCGGTTTCTACTCCTTCGATGCGCTTGAGCGGTTGGCCGGAGTGAGCATTTCCAATGCGGATGCGATCCACCCGGCGTGGCAGAACCTGACAGAGGGCGACCCGGTGGACCTGGCGGAGAACACCACCCTCGTCGTCGCCCGCCTGGAGTCGGATCGCTTCCTGGTCCTGTCATCCAAGGGAGGGCGCGCGCCCGCTGCGGCCGGTATGGATTTCGACTTCACGTGGGCGTTCGTCCTCACCTCGACGGGACTGCATTCTTGCCGCCTGACGGTGCGCGAGCGGTACGTGCCCCAAACGCCGGCCGCGCGTCGGATGGTGTGGGCTGTCCGCCCGGTGGCCCGGCTCATGTCGCACGGCATGCTGCACGGTTTGCGGCGTCGTACCCGAGGCTGAGGGCGGACGACGATCTCCGGTGCGCGACTCAGATGGCAGTATGACGCACCCCGGTGCGCAATACGCGTTTGCATGCCTGCGCATCTCCGTCGGCCCTACCGTGAACGTGATGCGCACCATAGAATCGGCGCAACGCATCCCATGCGCCCTGAGGAGGAGCCATGAAGATTCTGCACTCACAGTTCACCGCCAAACCCGGTTACGAGGACGAGGTCGCCCAGATGATCTGCGACTTCGCCGAGAAGGTCCGCAGCGAGCCCGGCAACCGCGTCTTCGACGTCTACCGCCACAGCGACGACCCCGCGAAGTTCTTCGTCATGGAGGCCTACGTCGACGAGGACGCCTTCCAGACTCACTTGGGTATGCCCTACGGCGGCCCCTTCAATGCGCGCCTTGAGGAGCGCATCGAGGAGCCGCACTCGGTGCTGACCTTCCTCGACCAGATCGGCTGAGGGCCGCCACGCACCCAGCCGCCCGAGCGGGCCGTCAACCACCGCCGGTGGTTGACGGCCCCGCAATCTTGATGGGCCCGCGGCGATCCGGTATTGGGTCAGGAGTCGACTCACCGCGCGGGCCGCCCCGCTCGGATGTGGCGGCGCCAGACCGCCTGCGCGAGCCGGCCGACCGCTCAGACGTTAGGGCCGGCCGCGCCCTCGTTGATCCGCTCGGTGAGGATGCGGGCGAAGGCCGCGGCTGAGGCGTCGCGGGTAGACAGGTAGTTCTTCACGGCCTTGAAGAATCCGTCCTGCATCGCGGGGGATATCACTTCGCCGTAGGAGATCGAGTTGAGCACCTTCTGACTGCGCAGGTCCTCGGCGGCCTGCTGCTGGTAGGGGGTGAGCGTGGAGACGTCGGCGTCATTGCGCACCGGCACGCAGCCCTTCACCTCGCACACGGCCGTCTGGACCTGCGGGTCGAGCACGGTACTCAGGAAGGCGTCGGCGTCCTCGCCGTCCGCCGAAGTCGAGGAGCGGACGAATGCGTCCACCACGATTAGGAAGGTCCCCTCGGTTCCCGGGAAGACCACTGAGGCTACCGGGGACTCCCCGGTGGTGGACCCGGCCAGCGCCTCGGACTCGGTCAGGGCGCCGTCGTTCATCTGGTAGAAGCCGCACTCGCCCTCCGCCAGCCGACCGGCCGCCTCGTCCCAGGTGCGGTCGGCGTCGTCGGGATCGGTGTGATCCATGAGCCGCCCGAAGATCTCCAGGGCGTCGCTCACCTGCTGGCCGGACCAGTCGAAGCGGTCGGCCTCGATCTGGGCCCAGCCCTCTTCACCCACGGTGGCCAGCAGTACGGACTCGAACAGCCCGGCCGTGGTGATGGAGTCGGCGCCGCCGATGCACAGCGGCGTAGTCCCCTGCTCCTGCAGGGTGTCCAGGTCGGCGAGCAGATCGTCGAGGGAGTAGCCCGTCCCCGGCTCGTTGATGCCCGCCTGTTGCAGCACGTCGCGGTTGAACATGAGGATGTTCGCCCGGTGCACGGACAGCGGCGCCGCGTACTGACTGGAGCCCACCGTGACCGAGGCGAGGATTTCCTCGGGGAGCTGGGCAGTGACCTCGTCGGTGAAGAGGGGGGACACGTCGCCGACGACGCCGGCGTCCCGCCACGCCGTGACGTTCCCGGCGGTCAGTGACTGCCACACGTCGGGGGCGTCGCCGCGGGCGATGCGGGAGGCCAGGGTCACGTGGGCCTGGGAGCCGGCACCGCCGACGACGGCCAGTTGGTCCACGGACACGTCGGGGTTGCGCTCCTTGTAGGCGTCGACGAGCGTGTCCAGCGCGACGGACTCCGAGGCGGAGGTCCACCAGGACAGCACCTCGACGGAGCCGGACGGGGCGGAGGGACTCCCGCAGGCGGTCAGGGCGAGGGCGGTGCTGGCCGCCGCGATCAGGGCGGCGGCGCGTTTTCTCAGGGAAGTCATGACTGGGCCCTCCTCTTAGAAGCTGTTCCGGCCGGGGCCGCATCGGAGGCCGGCTCCGGTGCCGCGGCAGTGGTGACTGTTTGGACGGGAGCGCGCAAGTCGTAGATCGCGTAGGCGGTCACCATGGCGAAGCACACCGCCGGAACGATGAACGAGCGGGCCGCGCTGGTGGCGTCCATCATCCGCCCCTGCACCATCGGCATGATGGCCCCGCCAACGATCGCCATAACCAGGCCGGCGGCACCGAACTTGGTGGTGTCCCCGAGCCCGGACAGGGCCACGCCGTAGATCGTGGGGAACATCAGCGACAGGCAGAATGAGGCCGAGATGATGGCGATCACGCCGGTGATGTCGGGGCGCAGCGAGGCGTAGATGCACAGGCCAACGGCGATCGTGCCCAGGACGGCCATCACCTTGGTGGCCCGGATGCGGGCGATGACGGCGGTCATGAGGAAACGGGCGATCAGGAAGACGATCAAGCTGATCTGCAGCATCTGCGAGCCCAGCTGCAGGGAGCCGTTCAACGCCTGCTGGGTGTACTGGATGATGTAGGTCCAGCAGCACACCTGGGCGCCCACGTCGAAGAACTGGGCGATTACCCCGTAGCGGTAGCGCTTGGAACGCCACAGGGTGGCCAGCGGGCTGGTCGGTCGCGGGGCGTCGTCCTCGGCGACCTGGGCGGTGGGTGGCGCCTTCTGGACGAAGATGATTACCAGGATGACGGCCAGCAGGACCCCGAGGCCGATGTAGGGCCCCGTCACGGCGCGCAGCTGCTCGGCGCGGATGGCCCGCTCGGTCTCCGCGCTGACGTCGGCCAGGTTCACCGGGGTGTCGAGCTTGGGGAGGATGAGGGTGGAGGCGATCAGCACGCCGATGTTGGTGCCCAGCGGATTGAAGGCCTGGGCGAGGTTAAGGCGCCGGGTGGAGGTCTCCTCCGGCCCGAGGGAGATGACGTAGGGGCTGGCGGAGGTCTCCAGTAGCGAGCAGCCTGCGGCGATGGCGAACAGGGCGGCCAGGAAGGCGCCGTAGGTCATCACCTGGGAGGCGGGCCAGAAGCCGAAGGCCCCCAGGGACGCCAGCGCCAGGCCGGAGACCATGCCCGCCTTGTAGCCCCACCGGGAGTTGATCAGGGCGGCGGGGATCGCCAGCAGGAAGTAGGCGCCGTAGTAGGCCATCTGCACCAGCGAGGCCTGGAAGGAGGACATGTCGAAGATGCGCTTGAACCCGGAGACCATGGGGGTGGTCAGGTCTGCGGCGACGCCCCAGGCAGTGAAGCAGCCGATGACTGCGATCAGCAGCGTCGCGGCGCCCGGATACAGGATTCTGGTGGGCGTCTGAGGTGCGGGGGGCGCGGAGAGGTCGGACTTGTTTGTTTCGGCCAGGGCCGTCATGGGAGCTCCCGGATCGGCGGTGATGCGGTGTGCGTCGGGGCGAGGTGTTGAGATGGTTGGCGGGGCGGCGGACGCAGGGGACGACCGCCTCGAATGTGAGCTGAACCATATCACGTATGTGTGGCGGCGGGTCATGCCCGGAGGGATGGACCTCGCGGCGCGGCAGGGCGGCGGCTAGAGTGGAAACGTGGAGATTCTGGTTCTCATTGCCTACTACGTGTCGCTGGCCGTCAGTGTGATCTGGCGGATCGCGCAGCTCACCGCCGTGGGCCTGGGCGTCTGGGCGCTCATCGACACCCTCACCCACGATCCGTCGCATTTCATCGCGGCTGACAAGCGCACGAAGGGCTTTTGGCTCGGCGTCAATGCCGCCGGCGTGGCTGTGGTTCTGCTGATGGGGGCCACCTCGATGCTGGGCCTGCTGGGCGTGGTCGCGAACGCCGTCTACCTGGCCGACGTCCGTCCCGCGCTGCAGTACTACTCACCGGTGCGGGTGCGCTCCTCTATCCGCTTCCCCAATGGCCGCGGCGGCTATCAGGGCGGCCGGGGTCCGCGCGACTGGACGCCTGGCCGCTGATGCGCGCAGTCCTGCAACGCGTGCACCGGGCTGCGGTGCGGGCCGACGGAGACGTCGTCGGCGCCATTGACCGTACCGGGCTGCTGGCCCTGGTCGGTGTCACTCATGATGATGGCCCCGCGCAGGTGGCCACCGTGGCCCGCAAGATCGCCGAGCTGCGGCTCTTCGACGGCCCCGGCGACGACGGCGGTGCTCCGGGCCGGGAGGTGTCGGTGGCCGACCTGGGGGCGCCGGTGCTGGTGGTATCCCAGTTCACCCTGTACGCCGACGTGCGCAAGGGGAGGCGCCCGTCCTGGAACGGTGCGGCGCCGGGCGATGTGGCCGAACCCTTGGTGGAGGCGGTGGTTGCCGAGCTGCGCGCTCGCGGCCTGGAGGTGGCTACCGGCAGCTTCGGCGCCCACATGGACATCGAGGCCGAGCTGGACGGCCCGGTCACGATCCTCGTCGAGGCGTGATGCTCGGACCAGTTGTCGGTGCACTGACGCCCGCGTCGACTCGGCCTGCGCACGCGGAGGCTCCCCTGTTGTTGGGGCTCGTTCCGGAGTCGGTGATCGTCGCCGAGGCGCGCCATGATGTAGACGCCCCGCTGCTGCCGCCCGAGGCCGCCCATGTCTCTCGGGCCTCGGCACGGCGTCGCGCCGAGTTCACCACCGTGCGGTTCCTGGCCGGGCGGGCGCTGGCCGAACTGGGGCTGGCCCGACCGGTTATGGTGCCCGGGCCGGCGGGGGAGCCCACCTGGCCCGACGGCGTCGTTGGTTCCCTGACTCATTGCACGGGATTCCGGGCGGCGGCGGTGGCCCGCGCGAGTGGGGTGGCGGCGGTGGGCATCGACGCCGAGCCGAACCGGCCGCTCGCGCGCGGCGTGCTTGAGCGGATCGCCGCACCGGTGGAGCGCGAGAACGTCTGCGAGCTGGTCGAGGCGGTCCCGGATGTGGCCTGGGACCGGCTCCTGTTCAGCGTTAAGGAGTCCGTCTACAAGGCGTGGTTCCCCCTGACGCACTGCCCCTGCGCTTCGCCGACGCCGCGGTGACCGTGCGGCCGGACGGTACCTTTACGGCTCGGCTCGCCGCGGGCGCCCACTTCGATGCAGATGGCGCTGACCTGACTGGCCGCTGGGCCACGAGTGGTGGGCTGTTGGCGAGCGCGGTCGTCTGCTACGCCGGTTAGCGCTCTACTACGCCACTTCGGGGTCTGCTGAAGGGGTCCGGGGTGTACAGCAGTAGGGTAAGCGGCGTTGTTAAGGTCCAGTCGGCGTAGTAGACGACACCTCCGGACGGGATGCACGACCCTCGTGCGTGTTGCACGACCCCCGGAGGGTCGTGCAATGTACACCGGGGTCGTGCAACGTAACCGATAGGGGCCATGATGCGGATAGAAGCGGAACGCGGGGACATCACCACCCAGGAGGTCGACGCCGTCGTCAACGCGGCCAACTCCGGGCTGCTGGGAGGCGGCGGGGTCGACGGCGCCATCCACCGCGCTGCCGGGCCGCGTCTGCTCCAGGCCTGCCGCGAGCTGCGCGCCACCAGCCTGCCCGATGGGCTGCCGGTGGGTCAGGCCGTGGCCACTCCCGGCTTCGACCTGCCCGCCCGCTGGGTCATCCACACCGTCGGCCCCAACCGGCACGCCGGCCAGACCGACCCCGCGCTGCTGCGCGCCGCCTTCCGCTCCAGCCTGGAGCTGGCCCAGGAACTCGGCTGCCGCAGCGTGGCGGTACCGGCGATCTCCGCGGGCGTATACGGCTGGGATGCCGACGCCGTCGCCCGCGCCGCCGTGGCCGAGGCCCGCGCGCTCGCAGCCCGAGCCGATACCGCCAGTGGCGTGGAAGTGTGCGGAACCGACGTCGTCGACGCCGCCGCGGAGCAAGCGGGTGGACTGCAAGTGGTGCGCTTCGTGCTCTTCTCCGACCGGCTGCTGCGGGCATTCCAGGCCGCCCTGGGCGCCTGAGTCCCGGTGACCGGCGCTCGTCTTTGGAACTATCGCGCGTTGGCGCGCACGAGGCCGGTCGGGCTGGTCGGGCGTGTGGTGGGCGGGGCGTCAGCTACGCCGGTTGGGTGTTAACAACGCTACTTAACGGCCTGCTGTATACCTCGCAGCCCTTCAGCAGGCCGTTAACAGGCGTTGTTAACCCCGAAGTGGCGTTGCAGACGGTGAGGTGGCGTTGCAGGCGGTGAGGTGGCGTTGCAGGCGGTGAGGTGGCGTTGCAGGCGGTGAGGTGGCGTCGTAGACGGTGAGGTGGCGTTGCAGATGACCTCACTTTCAGACACGGGGATAGCGGTAGCCACGTCCCTCGCTCTTCCTGCTAGGTCCTTGTGCAGGAGCCCGGCGTCAGCGTGGGGGTAGGTCGCCATGCTTGGACTCCCACTCGGTCACTGGTACGAGGGCCTGCATGCGCCCGCCCTCCTTTATTCCTGAGTCGGGTCGGCTCAACCCTGCTCACGCCCACTGCGAACAGGGGCATGGTTGCCGGCCCCACGCCGTTAGCCTTGTCAGCGCGTGCCCCGCGTTCCCCCAATCCGGGCAGTGCCCGAACCCGGGCAACGCGACCACCAACCGCACGTGCCGAGGAGCAATCAGCGATGTTCGAACGCTTTACCGACCGCGCCCGCCGCGTCGTCGTCCTGGCCCAGGACGAGGCCCGCGCGCTCAACCACAACTACATCGGTACCGAGCACCTCCTTCTGGGCCTGATCCACGAAGGCGAGGGGGTTGCCGCCAAGGCGCTGGAGTCGATGGACATCTCCCTGGACGCCGTGCGCGCCCAGGTCGTGGAGATCATCGGCGAGGGTCAGTCGGCCCCCTCCGGCCACATCCCCTTCACGCCGCGCGCCAAGAAGGTGCTTGAGCTGTCCCTGCGCGAGGCGCTGCAGCTGGGCCACAACTACATCGGTACCGAGCACATCCTGCTCGGCCTGCTGCGCGAGGGCGAGGGCGTGGCCGCGCAGGTGCTGACCAAGCTCGGCGCCGACCTGTCCACCGTCCGCCAGACTGTCATGCAGATGCTCTCCGGCTATGAGGGCAAGGAGACGGTTACCGCCGGCGGCTCCAACAAGGAGGGCGCGCCGTCGGGCTCGGCCATCCTGGACCAGTTCGGCCGCAATCTCACCGCCGCCGCGCGCGAGGGCAAGCTGGACCCGGTCATTGGCCGCCACAAGGAGAGGGAGCGCGTCATGCAGATCCTCTCCCGGCGCACCAAGAACAACCCGGTGCTGATCGGTGAGCCCGGCGTCGGCAAGACCGCTGTGGTGGAGGGCCTCAGTCAGGCGATCGTCCACGGCGACGTGCCCGAGACCCTGCGGGACAAGCAGCTGTACTCACTGGACATGGGCTCGCTCGTGGCAGGCTCGCGCTACCGCGGTGACTTCGAGGAGCGCCTGAAGAAGGTCCTGAAGGAGGTGCGCACCCGCGGCGACATCATCCTGTTCATCGACGAGATTCACACCCTCGTCGGGGCGGGGGCCGCTGAGGGCGCCGTCGACGCCGCCAGCATCCTCAAGCCGATGCTGGCCCGCGGGGAGCTGCAGACCATCGGTGCCACCACTTTGGAGGAGTACCGCAAGATCGAGAAGGACGCCGCCCTGGAGCGGCGCTTCCAGCCGGTTACTGTCGAGCAGCCCTCCATCGAGGAGACCATCGAGATCCTCGGGGGCCTGCGCGACCGCTACGAGGCCTTCCACCGCGTGGTCATCACCGACGACGCCATTGAGGCGGCCGCCAAGCTGGCCGACCGGTACATCAACGACCGCTTCCTGCCGGACAAGGCCATTGACCTGATCGATGAGGCGGGCGCGCGGCTGCGCATCCGCCGCATGACCGCTCCGCCCGAGCTGCGCGAGATCGACGAGAAGATCGCCGCCGTGAAGAAGGAGAAGGAGTCGGCTATAGACGACCAGGACTTCGAGCGCGCGGCCTCGTTGCGCGACGACGAGCGCCGTCTGGGCGAGGAGCGTGCCGCTAAGGAGAAGGCCTGGAAGTCCGGGGACCTTGACCAGGTGGCGGAGGTGGATGAGAACCTCGTGGCCGAGGTGCTCGCCATGTCCACTGGCATCCCGGTGGTCAAGCTCACCGAGACCGAGTCCGCCAAGCTGCTGGGCATGGAGGATGAGCTGCACAAGCGGATCGTCGGCCAGGACAAGGCCATTCAGGCCCTGTCCAAGACCATCCGGCGCACGCGCGCGGGCCTGAAGGACCCCAAGCGCCCCGGCGGCTCGTTCATCTTCGCCGGCCCCACCGGCGTGGGTAAGACCGAGCTGGCCAAGGCCCTGGCGGAGTTCCTCTTCGACGACGAGGACGCGCTGATTCAGCTCGACATGTCCGAGTTCGCCGAGAAGCACACCGTCTCCCGGCTATTCGGTGCGCCCCCGGCTACGTCGGCTACGACGAGGGCGGCCAGCTCACCGAGAAGGTGCGGCGGCGTCCCTTCAGCGTGGTGCTGTTCGACGAGGTGGAGAAGGCCCACCCGGACATCTTCAACTCGCTGCTGCAGATCCTGGAGGACGGTCACCTCACCGACGCCCAGGGCCGAGTGGTGGACTTCAAGAACACCGTCATCATCATGACCACCAACCTCGGCTCCAAGGACATCGGCAAGGCCGTAGCCACGGGCTTCCAGTCCACCGAGGGCGGCACCATGGACTACGAGGAGATGAAGGCGCACGTCAACCGTGAGCTCAAGCAGCAGTTCCGGCCCGAGTTCCTCAACCGCGTGGATGACCTGATCGTCTTCCCGCAGCTGACCAAGGCGGAGGTCCGCCAGATCGTCGACCTGATGATCGGCCGCCTGGCTGCGCGCCTGGCCGAGCAGGAGATGGACATCGAGCTGACCGACGGCGCCAAGGAGCTGCTGGCCGAGCGCGGCTTCGACCCGGTGCTCGGTGCTCGTCCGCTGCGCCGCGCCATCCAGCGTGACATTGAGGACGCCCTGAGCGAGAAGATCCTCTTCGGGGAGATCGAGCGGGGCCAGAAGGTCCTGGTCGACGCCGAGGGCGAGGGCATCCTGGGTGAGTTCACCTTCCGCGGCGTGCCCCGGCAGGACGCGGAGGAGGCCGTACGCGAGGCGGAGGAGATCGCCTCGGCCGCGGCCGAGCCGGCGCAGCAGTGAGCGTCGCATGAGCATGGCACTGACCCGCCAGTAGGCGTGCGAGCCGCCAGGGCGGTCGGCTAGGTGCCGGTTGCTCCGTGGTGCATGGAGCTCCGCAGTGTATGGAGGCGGGGCCGCTTCCCACCAGGGGAGTGGCCCCGCCTTCGCCTATGGGCGTGCGCCGGTTGCTGGGGGCAAGCGCGGGCAGGATTGATCGGGGCCGGGAGGCGGCTGCGGGACGGGTTTGCGGGTCCCGGTAACGAAGAGGATCAAGTGGCGCTTGCCATAACTGGGCTGTGAGTTTGATGTGACCTTCGCGCTACTGCCCCGTTTTCACTGGTCCTCGGCGCGTTCTCGGTTAGTGTGTGCGGCGTTAGTAGTACGCAAGTGCTTGGCGCATCTGGGGTCATGTGCTTGCAAGTCGTTATCTACAGATACTTCTGGACCCTTCAAGGAAAACACCCATCATGACTGCGACCGTGCCTGTTTCCGCCCGGCAAGCGCCTCCGCTGCCGGGGTGGATCAGACCATTGACCGGCCCGGATGAGCCCTCTTTGGGGCGGAAAGCCACTTGGGCTGTCGAGACGCTCCTGCTAGCCATGTCGCCCGCGATACTCCTGGGCCTGTCCTACCCGCTGGCCATGAGCCGGATGGCGGGGCACGTCGTCGGCGGCCAGCCGATTGCCTCGCTGATCATCAGCGTTGCCGTGGGCGTGCCCTGGCTGAGCCAAGTGGTTTGCGGCCCCGTCTACCGGCTCATGGGGCCCGTCGTGGATGCGCGACCGGGCGAGTGCGCCGGGCAGTTCATCCGACTGTGGCCGGCTGTCCTGGCATTCTCGGTTCCGCCGGCGCTGGTGGTCACAGCACTCGTGGCCCTGACCACGCACTGGCCCGCGCCGGCGCTCGCCGCGCATTTCCTGCTGCTGATGGAGAACATGGTCTTCGCCCAGTCGCTCATGGTGGCGGACCTGTTGCGGCGCAGGCGCCACTGGGCCCTGGGCTGGGTGGCCTACGCCGCTTCGGTGCTGCTACTGCCAACGGCCTGGTACCTGCCGCCGCTGCTGGCCACCGCCACGCAGGTCGTGCCGCTGGTGCCGTTAATGCCCGGCCTGCTGCGCCCGCAGCCCGTACCTGTCAGGGACTACGTGGCGGACATGGGGCGAGGCCTGGTTCTTGGCGGCGTGCTCTGGGCGGACAAGCTCCTCCTCTTCCTCACTGTCGGCACTCAGTGGCACATTGCCCTGGCCTACCTGTGCCTGCAGCCAGCCGTACTCGGCTACACCTTCTACTTCGCAATCGCCACACCCAGGGTTACCGGGGCGCTGTCGGACTTCCACCAGGGTCTCGAGTCGGTGAGCATCGACTCGCTGCGGGATCGCAGCCGCTATCTCACCAGGCTCATGGACCGTGCGCTCGTGCGCGCCGTGCTGGTAGAGGCCCTGGGCGTGGCCGTGGTGCTGGCGGCGATTGCAGTACTGGCCCCCGCGTCATTGCTTGAGGCGTTCGCCGTGTCGCTGGGGTCGGCGCTGCTGGCAGCGCTCACCCTGCTCGCTTACGAGATCGACCATGCCGGGGACCCCGCCCTGGCGCTGTGGCTGTCCGCCGCGCACCTGCTGGCGGCGCTGGCGAGCTTCACCCTGGTTGGCGGCCTGGCCGCCTCATTCGCGGCGACGGCGCTGGTTGACGTAGCGCTGATCGCCGTCTCGGTGATCGTCTACCGGGCGCGCTGGTCCTCGCCCGAGTACTCCTTCTTCTGGCGAAAGGCCCTGTCATGGTGAGCAGCGAACACGACCCGGCGATGGACGGGACCGAGCCCGCAGGCGCCGTCCTGCCCGACGGCGTTCCCGCTGACGGGCGTTACGCGGAGGTGGATGTCGCTATCGTCATGGAGTCCACCTATCCGTATCTCAAGGGCGGGGTCTCCGCAGTCGTCCACGACATCATCACCGGCAACCCGGACCTCACGTTCGGGATCATCCACATCACCTGGGACCATGACTCCCCGCGCACCGACCTGTACGGCATGCCGGGGAACGTGCGCTGGGTAAAGGTTGTGTACCTGTCAATGGCGGACCACCCGGAGTTCACCTCCAGCCGTCCCGCCGACCTGCACATGAACCACCGCGAGCGGCTGGTGCTGTCTCACCGGCTCATCGACGCCCTACAGGCGCTGGCGGCAGGTGAGGGCAAGCCGGTCTGGGACCTGATCGCGGAGGGCATGGCCGCCTCGACGCGCCGCTACCCGCTGTGGGCGCTACTGGGGTCCGCCGAGTTCATGGAGACCTACCGCGACCGGATGCCTACACTCGGGATGTCGCTGAGCGAGCTGTTCTGGTGCCTGCGCGAGTTCTTCTCCCTGGCGTACGCGGTGCTGGGGCAGACCATGCCCCGGGCGCGCGTCTATCACGCCCACACAACCGGTTACGCCTCCCTGCTGGCCGCCAACGCCGCGCGGGAGAATCAGGGGTCCTTCCTGCTGACCGAGCACAACCTCTACGTACGCGACACGATCAATACGCTGCTGGGCAGGCGCATGGACAAGCCCGTCACCCGGCAGGACTACCGGACCTTCGACGTCGGCGGGCGGGACCGGATGTGGATGACCTGGTGGATCGAGATGGGGAGGCTGTGCTACCCGGAGACCTATGCCACCACCTACTTGTATCCCGACGCCGTCGCAGAGGCCAGGGAACTGGGACTGGACTCGACCGCGGTGCACGTCATCCCCAACGGCATCGTCATCGACGAGTTCGATGGGGCCTACGCCGAGCGGCGTGACGCCACCCGGCTGCTGCGGCAGGAGGGAGTTGAGGCCCACCGGTGGCGGCTGGTGTACATAGCCAGGGTCGTACCGATCAAGGGGCTGCTGGACCTGATTGAGTCCATGCGGATTCTGCGCGAGCGCGGCCTGCGGTTCCACCTTGATGTATGCGGTCCTACCGAGCACGCTCCCGACTACTACGAGCGCTGCGTCGCCAGGATCGCGGAACTCGGCCTGGAAGACGTCATCACGGTGCGCGGCACGATCAACGTCCGTGAGCACCTGAGCGACTGGGACCTCTTCCTCCTTCCGTCCTACAACGAGGGCCTGCCGGTGGTGTCGCTGGAAACGATGGGCGCAGGTATTCCCACCGTGTCTACCGACGTGGGCGCGCTGCGGCCGGTTGTCCTTGACGCCATCACCGCCCAGGACGGGACGGTCCTGGACCCCAGCGGTTTCATCATCTCCCCCGGGACCCGGTACTCATGGCGGACCGGATCCAGCAGGTCACGAGCGACGTCGACCTGTTTGAGCGGATGAGCCGCTCCGCTCGGGCAAGGGCGGAGACCGCCTTCAACCTGCTGCGGGTCAACGCCGCATACCATGAGCTGTACGTGGAGGGAGGAGTGGGCCGTCCCAGGGCGGACGCGGCTCATAACGCGGGGGCGCGGCGGCCACATGGCGTACCACCGTCGTCGCGGGGACGTCACCGGGCGCCGCGGCGGCCTGTTAAGTGGAACTGGAGCCGGAAGCCCAAAGGGCGGTCGGCCGCGAAATGACCGGCACCGGCACGGGAGTCGGCGCCTGGCTGCGCTACGGCGGGCCGATTGCACCCGCAGAGGTGGACTTCGCCGTCGCCCACTACCGGACCGCGGTCCTCCAGCCCTGGGAGCGGGAGGTTGCGGCCAGGCTCAAGGACGCCCGCCCCGACATGACGGTGCTGGCCTACCGCTGCCTGTCCTCGGCGCGGGACTTCGAACCGCCCGAACGCTGCGCCTCGGGGATCGGCTGGCGGGAGGCTGACGCGCGGGGCTGGATCGCGCACCGCTCCGGCGAGCCGGTGGAGTGGTCCTCCTATCCGGGACACTTCCAGGCCCGCGTGTGGGACCCCGACTACCGCGCCGCCTGGGCGGAGCACGTCGCCGGATCGCTGGAGGGAACCGCTTTCGACGGGGTGATGGCGGACAACGATGTCTTCGAGGACTATTACGGTCTGGACCTGCCCGCCATTGCCGCCGCCGACCCGCACGCCCCGGCCGATGTCGCGGGGCTGCGCCTGGCGCTGAGCGAACTGGTTGACGTGGCGGGGCGGGCCCTGTCCGCTACTGGCCGCCTGCTGGTTCCCAACATCGCCGAGGCACGGCGCGAACCCGGCCGGTGGAAGCGCCACGCCGCCTGGGGCGGGGGCTTCGACGAGTGCTGGTTGGGCTGGGGGAGGACATCCTGTTCGATGCGGCGACGGTGGCTGCGCAGGCGGGCCAGCTCGACGGCCCGGGCCTGGGGCTGCTGCGCACGCCCTCAGGTGGGTCTGGTCCGGAGTATGACGGGTCCCGGCAGGGCCTGTACGGGTTGGCGATGTTCTGGATCATCGGGGCCGGGTCCCCGCGCCTGTCCTATGCGGCCACCGGGCACGATGACTACTCGCGTACGCCCTGGTTCCCCGCCATGGACGCCGATCTTGGCCGACCGTGCGGGCCTGTGCGCAAGTCCGGCCGAGTCTGGCGACGGCGCTTTGAAGGCGGGGTCGCGGCCGCCATACCCGACGGGGAGAGCGGGGGAACCGTTACTCTTCCGCATGGCGCGGTACAACCGGGACCGCTGGGGCGGCCCGACGGCGCACCCCTGCCCCGACGTCTCCGACTGCGCCCCCACGAGGGCGTGATCGCTCTGGTGCCCTGAGCCGTTCCTGCCTTTCCTGGTTGTTCGCGTTTGCGGCGTGGTGGGCTGGCGGCGTGGCAGGTTTGCGGCGTGGCGGGCTGGCGGCATTGCGGTAGGGGCGTTCGGGTCGGCGGCTGGTGTGCTCTCGGGGGTGCTCAGGTCGGCGGCTGGTGCATTGGACTTCGGAGCGGTTGGCTCTACTTGGACTGTCTGGCTCTACGGGGACTGTGTAGCTCTACTTGGACTGCCCAGAGGCGCTCTCGGACGGACCAGCCGGAGGAACACGGTCCCCGATCCGGTGCCCGCACGACTTTGAATACTCCGGGGCCCCGTCCGCGAATGCCACCACCTTCCCGAATACGTCCTCGTACGCCGAGTACGACCTCGCCGGCCCCAAAACGACCCCATGTAGTTGTCCGAATACGACCTTGGGTGGGCGAGTACGACCTCCGCGTGGCGAATACGTCCTCGTCAGCCCGAGAACGTCCCCCGCCCGGCGAAAACGTCATCATCAGCCCCAAACCCTCCACGATGTGGAGGGTTTGGGGAGTGTGAGGTCGTATTCGGCCTGCGTGGGGTGGTCGAGCACGACCTCATACGCCCGAGTACGACCTCGCGAGCCCGAAAACGACCCCATGTAGTGGCCCGAATGCGACCTTGGGTGGGCGGGAACGACCTCGACGGCCCGACCACGACCGCAACGCAGCGTTCCTCCAACCCGAACGCCATATCCGCGAACCATCGCGGCAGAAAGCGAATCCGTGGGTGCCGAGTAGTGAACTCACGAACACCCCTCTGCACGTCGGCCGAGAGCAGCGCGTTGACGGAGACCTCCCGCTCTTTTAGTTCGTGGTGTTGAGGCTGGTCGGGGGCAGGTCGCGTGCGGCCCTTGAATGTGGGGCCAAAGCGCCGCGGGGCCCGGCGTGAAAGAGCCAGGCGCGGTCCCGCCAGGCCTCGGTCAACCGTGTGCGGGAGAGCCAGGCGCGGTCCCGCTAGGCCTCGGCCAGCCGTGTGCGGGCCAGCCAGGTTCGGGCCAGCCTGGCCCCGGGCGAGTCAGGCGCCCCGAGACGCCCACGCACCCCGCTAACCTGCTCGCTCCTGCGAACCCCCTCCGACCCCACGAGCAACCCCACTCCGCAAACCGGAAGCCTCCAAAAAGTAGAACGGAGCGCATGAGTCGCTGCACTCCGCTTTCCGCGGGCTGGTGCTGCTTGCCACCTGCAGCAAGGCGCGCCGTCCGCGCACCACGTGCGGTGAGCCGGTGCGTATTTTGTCCGTACAAATAGCGACGATATGGCGACATGGCGCCGGAAAGTGGCGTTAGGACTGAAGTCACATTAGAGTGTGCGCTGTCAACGCGCGCGGGCGCATAGCCAACCAGAACTAGAAAGAGGCGACGATGCCCAAGTACGTATACCGCTTCAGTGAGGGAGACAAGGACCAGAAGGACCTCCTGGGCGGTAAAGGGGCCAACCTCGCCGAGATGACCCGACTCGGCCTGCCGGTGCCGCCCGGCTTCACCATCACCACCGACGCCTGCCGGGCCTATCTGCGCGACGGCGTCGTCCCCGATGAGCTAGCCGTCCAGGTCACCACAGCGCTCCGGCAGGTCGAGGAGGAGCTCGGCCGCCAGCTGGGTGACGCCGAGGACCCGCTGCTCGTGTCCGTGCGCTCCGGCGCCAAGTTCTCCATGCCCGGCATGATGGAAACGGTCCTGAACATCGGTCTGAACGACGCCTCGGTCAAGGGCCTGGCCGCCGCTTCAGGCGATGAGCGCTTCGCCTGGGACTCCTACCGCCGCCTGATCCAGATGTTCGGCAAGACCGTGCTCGACGTCGACGGCGATCACTTCTCCGACGCCCTGGACGCCAAGAAGGTCGAGCGCGGCGTCAGCCTCGACTACGAGCTAGACGTGGATGCCCTCAAGGAGCTCGTGGAGCAGTACAAGGCGATCGTCGCCGAGCACGCAGGCATCGACTTCCCCCAGGACCCGCGCGCCCAGCTGGACATGGCCACGGAGGCCGTCTTCCGCTCCTGGAACACCGAGCGCGCCCACATCTACCGGCGCCGCGAGAAGATCCCGCACGACCTGGGCACCGCCGTCAACGTGTGCACCATGGTGTTCGGCAACATGGGGGAGACCTCCGGCACCGGCGTGTGCTTCACCCGCGACCCCTCGACCGGCCGCTCCGGCGTGTACGGCGACTACCTGGTCAACGCCCAGGGTGAGGACGTCGTCGCCGGCATCCGCAACACCCTGTCCCTGGCGGACTTGGAGCGCCTGGACAAGACCAGCTACGACGAGCTGCGCGCCGCCATGCGCCGCCTGGAGACCCACTACCGCGACCTGTGCGACATCGAGTTCACCATTGAGCGCGGCAAGCTCTGGCTGCTGCAGACCCGCGTGGGCAAGCGCACCGCAGCGGCGGCCTTCCGCGTGGCCACCCAGCTGGTGGACGAGAAGCTGATCACCATGGACGAGGCCCTCACCCGCGTCACCGGTGATCAGCTCACCCAGCTGATGTTCCCGCAGTTCGGCGACGACGCCGGACGCGACCTGATCACCCGCGCCATGCCCGCATCCCCGGGCGCCGCCGTCGGCCACATCGCCTTCGACAACGCCGAGGCCATCGCCCGTGCCGAGGCCGGGGAGTCCGTCATCCTGGTGCGTCGCGAGACCAACCCCGACGACCTGCCGGGCATGGTCGCCGCCGTCGGCGTGCTTACCGCCCGCGGCGGGAAGACCTCGCACGCCGCCGTCGTCGCCCGCGGCATGGGCAAGACCTGCGTGTGCGGCGCCGAGGCGCTGGAGGTGGACGCCTCCGCCCGCACCGTGCGTGTGGCCGGGCGGGAGGCGCCCCTGACCAGTGACGATGTGATCGCGATCGACGGCACCACCGGTGAGGTGTTCCTGGGGGAGGTCGCCGTGGTCGACTCCCCGGTGATGACCTACCTGCGCCGTGGCCTGGACACGGCGCTGGCCTCCGCCGCCGACGACGACTCCCGCGAGCTGGTCACCAGCGTGGACCGCATCATGCGGCGGGCCGATGAGGTACGCCGCCTGCAGGTGCGTGCCAACGCCGACACCCCCGACGACGCGCGCCACGCCATCCACCGCGGCGCTCAGGGCGTGGGCCTGTGCCGCACCGAGCACATGTTCCTCGGTGAGCGCAAGCAGTACGTGCAGAACCTGATCCTCGCCGCCGACGACGCCGAGCGGGAGGCCGCCCTGGCCGCCTTGCTGCTGCTGCAGAAGGGCGACTTCGTGCAGATGCTTGAGACGATGGACGGCAAGCCCATGACGGTGCGCCTGATCGACCCGCCGCTGCACGAGTTCCTCCCCGACCTGACCGAGCTGAGCGTCAAGGTTGCGGTTGACCGGGAGCGCGGCACCCTGGACCCGGCCGACGAGCAGCTGCTCGCCGTGGTGCGCCGCAACCACGAGGCCAACCCGATGCTCGGTCTGCGCGGCGTGCGTCTGCTGCTGACCATGCCGGGCCTGATCGAGCTGCAGGTGCGGGCCATCGCGGAGGCCGCCGTCGAGCGGCTCAAGGCGGGCGGCGATCCCCGCCCGGAGGTGATGATCCCGCTGATCGGATCGGTGCGGGAGCTGCAGTTGGCGCGGGAGCGCGCGGAGGCGGTGCTGGCGGAGGTGTCCGCGGAGTCCGGCTTCGACCTCGACTTCCCGGTCGGCTGCATGATTGAGCTGCCGCGCGCGGCCGTCACCGCGGCGCACATCGCCGAGGAGGCGGACTTCTTCTCCTTCGGCACTAATGACCTGACCCAGACCACCTGGGGCTTCTCCCGCGACGACGTGGAGGCGTCCTTCGTGGGCCGCTACATCGAGGCGGGCATCTTCGGCACTTCCCCGTTCGAGTCCATTGACGTCGACGGCGTGGGCGGCATGGTGCGGATGGGCGTCGACGGCGGCCGGTCTACCAAGCCGGGCATGAAGATGGGCGTGTGCGGTGAGCACGGTGGTGACCCCGACTCGATCGCCTTCTTCCACCGGGTCGGTTTGGACTATGTGTCATGCTCGCCGTTCCGCGTGCCGGTGGCGCGTCTGGAAGCGGGTCGGGCGGCGGTGCTGGAGCCGGCCGAGTGACGCATTGGTGAAGCGTCGGCGTGCCGTCGATGTGAAGCGCTGACGGCACGCCGGCGGGGCTCCGATACGAACTTTTGCACCCTGGTGTACGGCAGTTTTCCGCACACCAGGGTGCAAAAGTTCGCAGTAGGGGCATTTGGTCGCCGTTGAGGGCAGCGGCTGGGTGTTGGCTGGGGAGGGTATCTCTCAGGCTGGCTGCGGCCGACGGAACTTGTCCCAGTTTGTCAGGAGGTTGAAGCCTGCGGCTATGCCTAGCACGATTACCACCAGGTTGCTGCCGGGGCTGGACAGGACGAGGCGCTGCGGGGTGATGAGTAGGTCGGCAATGAGCACGGCGGCCAGTGCCGCGTCCACGACGACTATGCCGGGGCCCACTCTCCAGCGCAGCCTCGTGCCGAAGTAGCCGCAGTCCGCATGTATGCCGCGTGCGACTACGCTGGCAGATGCGCCGGCCAGGGCCAGTAGCAGGACCGCTGCGATGGTCTCGGTGATGGGCAGGCGGCCGCCCAGTATCAGGCAGCCTGCCAAGAACAGCTCGATCACAGGTAGAGCCAGTGCCACATGACGGGCTGAGCGCCCGGACACTATGCGGTAGCCGACAACGTCCGCTACCTGCTGATCGCGCGACGTGGAGAGCTTTGCGTAGGCGCTCAGAGCCAGCAGCAGACCGGTCAGGGTCCGACCCGCTGCGAGCATCATGGCGACAGTCGAGAGCAAGGTACTCACGCTCCTTCCGCGTCCAGGAGTGCATTACTGCACGATGGGGTGCTGGAGGACGGCATCTCCATCGTGCGCCGCTCCCGGGCGCATGTCAACAGTAAGGAGCGCCCAGGCGGCATCCTCCCACGCGGCCTCTGCATGCTGCGCGCAAGCAGTTGCGCGGCGTGCTGGCAAAGTAGAGTCAAGCGATGGGCGTAACGCAGCCTGTTAGTTGCGGTACAGTGATGGTGAGTCGATGGCCGCCCGAGTCGCCTAGTAACCCTGGAGGAAGAGATGTCCGAGAAGGAAAAGCTCACCGAGCTGAAGGAATATGTCGATCGCAAGAACCGCGAGACGGACCTGGTGAATCCGTACGCCTGCACCGTTGTGGAGGGGCTGCATGGCTGGGTGAATGCGTCCGACACCTGGGAGGGGCCGCTGGCGGATGAAGAGTCCGAGGAGACGAAGGCCGAGATTGACGCGCTGATTGGTGTGTTTGCGGCGCTCAGTGAGGATCTTGCGACGGCAATAGCCAACGCAGAAAGCGGCGAGGAGGATAGCTGACGCCCATAGGGGTGTCGGGAATTCCGCCTGGTTGCTGCATAGGAAGGGGAGGAACAATAATGACAAAGGTATCCCTCAACGCAGAGAAGCTGGAAACCGCCATCGCTCAAATCCGTAAGGTTGCCACCGACGCGGAAGGCGCTCGGAGCTCAATCAATCTCGAGCTTAACAACGCCGATGTCACCGTGCCTGACACTGACTTCAGCACGGACGCGTTGACCGCCATTGATAACCTGAGGGCCAGAGCAGATGAGATTGAGTCCTGCAAGGACGAGATCGTGCGGTTGAATGAGTCGGGAATTGCGGGCATGGACGCTAACGGCGTCATCACCTACAATTTGCCGGACACCGTGACGATCAACTCTTCGGACGATCTCAGTTCGGTAGTCCAGGCGGAGATCGACGCGGAGAAGGCGAAGAACGCAGATCCCGATGAGCTGCTGGACCTGATGAATGGATCGGTAGCAGACCATCAGGATGATGAGGTCTATGCTGCGGCCTTCGCCGACGCCATGGGACCTGAGGGCATGGCCGATCTGGCCTACACGATTGACAAGCACCGGCAGTACCAGCTTGAGAACTTTCCGGACTACGATCCGAAGGATCCCGACACTGACTACGGCACTCGCTGGGATAGGGCCAACGAAGCATGGTTGTCCGCTCAGGCGACGCTGTCGATCTGCTTCGGCACGGCGACGAACTCCTCTGCCTGGACGCCCCAGCACCGCAAGGAGTATGCGGAGGAGCTGGCGGAACTCGTCACGGACGAAGATCAGCCCTACTACATGCCGCTAGGCTTCAACCTGCTGCTGGAAGGCGCGAACCGAACCGCAGCGAATACGGCCGAGGTTGACGGCGAGGCGGTGCAGGCCGGCGGAGTGTTCAACAAGTACTTCCTGCAGGATCTGGGGAATGCCATACAGGCGCATGAGAAGACCAGCGAAGGTTACCCGGCGTGGTGGGAGATGATGCTGAAGACCTCTTCGCCTGAGGGGAGCATGGGTGATTGGGATCCGATGGCCGGGATTCTGACTGCGATGGGGCGGCAGCCTGATGCGGCTTTGGACTTCCTGGCGCCGCCGGTTGATGACCGTGCCACCGAGCAGACCGTGGAGGTTGATGGTACTACCTGGGAGTGGCTTAAGGGGCGTGACTGGGATTCGACCAGTTTTGAGGCGCTTACGGCGGCCGTGGCCGGTGCTTCGGAGCATCGTCAGTTGACGACGGGTACGAAGGACGAGCGTGCTGCGTGGATCACGGAGCAGGCGGTGGTTGACATGGCCGGGCGTAAGGATGGCCTGTGGACGGACACTTCGCGGCAGAACGCGGCCGTGGTACTGGCCAACTCCATGCAGGAGGTGGATGAGGCCGCAGGCGACGTTCAAAGAAATTCACGGAGATCGCAATTCAATGCTGCGATGCCCGCTGGCTGGGATGAGAAGCACGACGAGGAGGTGCGCGCATTGTTGCAGGAGACGCTCAAGGATGACGTCGCCTTGCAGACCGTCTCCGACGCTGCAGGCAGGTACGCGTCTGCGCGCATGGATAGCGCATTGGATGCTCTGCCGGAAGACGCGAGTGGGGAGGAGGCGTATAAGCGGGCGTCTCAAACGGGGTACAGTAATGGCCGCCTTATCGGATATATTCAGGGTGCCGCGGAGAAGGGGCGCGGCGACGCCGCAGCCGAGAAAGACGCGACCAATCAGATGATCCTAAACGCCTTTGGTAAAGGGCTGAGCTTCATACCGGGACCACAGTCCGCTGTGGCAGGAAAGGCGCTAAGTATCGCGGAGTCGTATGCGCTCGATATGGTGGGGGACTGCTTGCCATCAAATGCGCAGCAGGCGCAGGACGAGGCGGTGAGTATGCAGGAGCAAGCCATGAGGAGAATATTAGCGGAATCGTATGTCAAGCTTGATGAGCGCGGGTATTTGCCGCCCGAGGCATACTTGGACTACGAGAACAACTATTACGAGGATTCCTGGATGAAGCGCGACGATCAGGGAGACTTGCATATTGACGGTGAGGCGTTGCTGTCCAATCCGGAAAGCATCGAGCAGTTCATGGGGTGGATTGAAGATGATTGGGAGCTTGACTCTGTTCTGGGTGAGGCATTGATGGGGTCGAATGGTTTCGAAGCAGGCGCTAAGAGTGGGAGGCGATGATGGGGCAAATACAACGTGAGGTGGGTGTCAAGGCGCGTGTAGTTTGGGTTTTGCTAATTCTGGCGTGTACGGGGTGCTTCGGGGGTTGTGCCGATGATTCGATCACGGGCCCTTACTGTGGGCTGATTGCCGAGGAGGACGTGACTCCGATAGTGGGTCGTGTGACGGAGGTTGAGGAGGGGGGTGGCAGGCTGTCATATTGTACTATCGAGGGTGAGCGTGCTGTGTTGGCGGTGCACGGCACTAGCGACTCGTGGGTTGTGTTTGGGCAGGATGGTGACAACGCGTTTACGACGTTGGAGGCGATTACTGGGGGTGAGGGGCGTGAGATCCCGGGTACGGAAGCGCGCGTATTCTCTTACCTGTCTACGGGAAATCCTGTGCACCCGAATGCTTATGCTTATTGGTTGGAGGGGCGTGCCGGGTTTGCCATGTACACGGTGGTTGCCGAGGATGCTGATGAGTCGACGGTTGCGGCGTTGGAGGAGTTGGTGATCAAGTACGCACCACAGGTCTTGGATGGCGTGGCTTCGCGTTCGGAGGACCCAGGCCCTAACTGGAATGATCCGGCGACTGGTGCGCCTGGTGCCGAGTCGTCTGCTTCCCAGGCTGCAGACATGTCCAGCGATGCTGACTCAACGTCCACCGGATCGCCAGGTCAGTGACAATGATGGGACTCAAGTTCAGCCGCGTGCCGTCACTCCGTGTTGTTGTGGTGGCGCTGCTAGTGGTTGCGCCGTTAGGTTGCGTGAGTGGCTGCGCTGATGATTCGATCGCGGGCCCATACTGTGGGCTGATTGCCGAGGAGGATGTACACCCTATTGTGGGTCGTGTGACGGAGGTCGAGGAGGGTAGTGACGGAGTGTTCTATTGTAGCATTGAGGGTGAGCGTGCCGTATTGGCCGCGCACGGTACGGCGGATTCATGGGTGGCGTTCGGGCGTGGTGGTAATAATGCGTTTACCACGTTGGAGGCGATTGCTGGGGGTGAGGGGCGTGAGGTCCCGGGTGCGGATGCGCGTGTATTCTCCTATCTTGGGCGGTACCCAAAGCACCCGAATGCTTATGCGTATTGGTTGGAAGGTCGTGCCGGGTTTGCCATGTACACGGTAGTTGCGGAGGATGCTGATGAGTCGACGGTTGCGGCGTTGGAGGAGTTGGTGATCAAGTACGCGCCACAGGTGCTGGATGGGGTGGCATCGCGTACAGCGGACCCCGGTCGCAACCGGGACGATCCTGCCACCGGCACTCCCAGTCCCGAGCCGTCTGCCTCTGCCACCGCCGCGACGACTGCCTCTGTCACGGCAGGGACGGAGGGATCGGACCGGGCTCGAAGCGATGCGGAGAAGGCGAAGAACGCCAAGCCCGATGAGCTGCTGGAACTGATTAACGGATTGTTGGCCGACCACAAGGACGATGGGGTCTATGCCGCGGCCTTTGCCGACGCCATGGGCCCAGAGGGGATGATGGAACTGGCCTACACGATCAACCAGCAGAGGCAGCAGCAGACCGAAAACCTGCCTGCTTACGATCCGAATGACCCCGACGCCGAATACGTGACCCGTTGGCAGCAGACCGAAGACGCGTGGCTGTCGGCCCAGGCGACGCTATCGATCTGCCTCGGCACTGCGACGAACTCCTCGGCCTGGACTCCCCAGCACCGCACGGACTACGCGAAGATACTCAGTGAGCTGCTCGCGGACGAGAGCCAGTCCTACTACATGCCGCTAGGCTTCAATCTGCTGCTGCGGGGAGCCAACCGCTCGGCAACGAACATATTGTCCCACGGTGAGCCGATGGCGAGCGCGGGCGGAGTATTCAACAAGTACTTCCTCCAGGACCTGGTGTCTGCAGCGACGGCGCACGAGCAGACTGGCGATGGCCTGCCGGCGTGGCAGTCGCAGAGGATGAAGACGCCATCTCCGGAAGGCGCCGTGGGTGATTGGGATCCGATGGCCGGGATTCTGACTGCGATGGGGCGGCAGCCTGATGCGGCTTTGGACTTCCTGGCGCCGCCGGTTGATGATCGCGCCACCGAGCAGACCGTGGAGGTTGATGGTACTACCTGGGAATGGCTTAAGGGACGTGACTGGGATTCGACCAGTTTTGAGGCGCTTACGGCGGCCATTGCGGGCGCTTCGGAGCATCGTCAGTTGACGACGGGTACGAAGGACGAGCGTGCCGCGTGGATCACGGAGCAGGCGGTGGTTGACATGGCCGGGCGCAAGGATGGCCTGTGGACGGACACTTCGCGGCAGAACGCGGCCGTGGTACTGGCCAATTCCATGCAGGAGGTAGACGAGTCCGCTAATGAAACTGAGAATTCGAGAAAGGACTCGGCATTCAACGGCAGCCTGCCCGCCGGTTGGGAGGGCTACCATCCGGACGAAGTGAAGAAGTTGCTGCAGGAGACACTAAAGGATGATGTCGCGCTGCAGACCGTCTCCGCCGCGGCGGGCCGATACACCTCACTGCGCCTCGACGATGCGCTGGATACGCTGCCTGCAGACTCTGATGACTCGGAGGACTCGGGATACTCGAGTCTGAAGGCTGCGAGTGCCCTGATTGTTCAGAAACTTGAGCCCGATGGCCGTCTACTCGGTTACATTCAGGGAGCTGCGGAGAAGGGGCGCGACGATGATGGCGAGCAGTTGGATGCGACGAACCAGATGCTCCTCGATGCTTTCGACGACGGGGTGTACTCCACCGCCGCTACCGTTGCCGGCGCCGCCGGGCCCGCCTGGGGCGGTACGGCGCGAAACATTGCGCAGTCCTATCTGGTGGCTGCGCTGCAGAAACCCGTTGCCGGCGCGTCCGGCTGGAGTGACGTTCAGGACTACGGCATGTCGGAGGCGGTGAGGCGGCATTTCCTGGTGGAGGCATATGTCAAGCTCGATGAGCGCGGACTTCTGCCGGCCGGCGTCTATGAGGGCGTTGAGGACAAGGCCTACACCGGCTTCGATGCGTGGATGAAACGGGATGCCGCCGGAAACTCCTACCTCTACGCCGCGGCGCTGCTGTCCGACCCGGACCATATGGGACAGTTCGTCGGTTGGCTTACAGATGACCCTGATCTTGCCGGGGTTAACCTCCGCGACGGTGTGCCGGCAGTAAAGGCGTTTGAAGCGGGCCACGATGCGGGCGGAGCATGAATACCGCGCTGCACGGCTACGGCACGGCTGGCTCCTGACCGGGCTATGCGCGCCCCGTACGCGCTGCCAGGTACCGCCATCCCCTGTCAACGGCTGATGGGCTCTGCCAGAATCGACGCATGACCAGCGCTGATAGCCGCGGCGCCGCAAACGCGCACGCACCGATGGCCCCCGCCGCCCTGCGCGAACTCGCCGGCGCACTGCGAGACCGAATGCAGCGCGTCGTCGTCGGCAAGACCGAGGCGATCGACACCCTCCTGGCCACCTTCCTGGCCGGCGGCCACCTCTTGATCGAGGACGTGCCCGGCGTCGCCAAGACCACCCTGGCCCTGGCACTCGCGCGCTGCCTGGACCTGAGCTCGGCCCGCATCCAGTTCACCGCCGACCTCCTGCCCGCAGACGTCACCGGGGTCAGTGTCTACGACCAGTCCACCCGCGAGTTCCGCTTCCACCCCGGCCCGGTGTTCGCCGGCGTCGTCGTCGCCGACGAGATCAACCGGGCCACCCCGCGCACCCAGTCCGCCCTGCTGGAGGCCATGGGGGAGGGGCAGGTCAGCGTCGAGGGGCGGACCCTGCCCCTGCCCGACCCGTTCATCGTCGTCGCCACCCAGAATCCCCTGGAGATGGAGGGCACCTTCGCCCTGCCGGAGGCCCAGCGCGACCGCTTCATGACCCGCCTGACCATGGGCTACCCCGACGCCGGCGCCGAGGCCGCCATGCTGCTCGCCCGCGGCGGCGCCGACCCGCTCGCCGACCTCGCCCCCATCGCCTCCGAGCACGACGCCCGCGCGGCGCGCACCACCGTCGCCTCCCTGCACCTGGCCCCCGCCGTCGCCCGCTACATCGTCGCCCTGGTATCCGCCACCCGCAGCGACGAGGCCATCGCCCTGGGCGCGAGCCCCCGCGCCGGCCTGCACCTGGCCGCCGTCGCCCGCGCCCGCGCCGCCATGGCCGGACGCAACTTCGTCTCGCCCGACGACGTCGCCCGCACCGCCGTCCACGTGCTCGCCCACCGGCTCATCCCGGCCGGATGCCCCGCCTCGGCTGCCGACGCGCTCGCCGCCTCCACCCAAGCCCTGTGGCGCATCCTCGCGAGCACGCCCGTACCGGCGGGTGACTGAGCCGATGCCACTAGACGCGGGCGGCGCCACACCGCAACCCTCCGGGTGCCACCGCCCCAGTGGGCGCCTGCGCGTGACCCGAGCCGCAGCCGCCGACGGACAGCCCACGCGCCGGCTCGTCCCCTGGGCGGCTCCGTCAACGACCGGCTGGCAGGTACTCGTGCTCGGGGCGGCCCTGGTACTCGGTGGCTGCCTCACCGGCCTGAGCCTGATGCGCGACCTGGGTCTCCTTCTCACGGCAACGGCCGGAGCCGCCCTTGTGGCAGGCTGGCTGATGGCTCTCGCCGCAAGGCCGCGAGCGCGGCTGAGCGGACCCGGTGAGGTAGGTGAGGTCCACGTCGGCCAGGATGCGGTCTGGCAGCTGGCCGTCGCCACCCGGCTGCCCCGGTGGGTACCCCTGTGGGTGACCTGGCACGTCGCCGGTGCTCGGCTCACGGTCCCGGTGGCGCAGGGTGGCTGCGCGATCTCCTACCGTCCGCACCGGCGCGGACCGCTCACCGTAAGCGCGCCCGCGCTCACCTGCTACGACCCACTCGGGCTCGCACGCGCCCGCATTCCCATGCGCCTGGACGGCAGCCTGCTGGTCCTGCCCCGACCACTGCCACCGCCGGCTGAGGCCGCCGCCACCGGCACAGCTGACACGGCAGGCGGCGTGGACGCGGCTGCCCCGTCCCGTTCGCACCCCGGTACCTCCGGCCGGCAACTCGGCAACCTGCGCGAATACCGGCCAGGCGACTGGCTCGGATCCGTCCACTGGCGCCAGTCCGCGCGCACCGGACGGCTCATCGTCATTGACCGCGAGCACGAGGGCCGAGGCCTGCGCCGCCTGCGGCTAGACCTGCGCGCCTGCGCCTACACGGCGCATGCTGAGGCACCGGGTGGCGCCGCAGCCGCCTTCGAGGGCGCCGTCAGCACGGCCACCGGGCTGATCGAGGCGTGGGCGCGCGCCGGGCACGACGTCGAGCTGCACCTGGGCACCGAGCGCCACCGCGCCACCGCGGCGCACTCCACCGCCCTGCTGCGACGCCTCGCCACGGTTGAGATGAGCAGCCTGCCGGAGGACGACGCCGCCGACCTCCCTCCCGGCGGCCCACGCCCCGGCACCCGTGCGGCCGACGCCGGGCCCGGTGCCGAGGCCGATGTCTTCATCACTGGTGCCCCGGCCGAGCCGCAGCCCCCGCCCGGGACCCTGGTGCTGGTGGCGGACGCGCAGGCCGGCGCCAGTGCGGCCACGGATGCGGCGGCCGCCTCGCCCCCTGCACGCGCCGGCCTGAGGGCGCCGCAGGACGCGCCCACTAGTCGGCCGCGCCTGCGCACCGCCCGCTGGCAGCCGCTGGCAGCCGGGCTCATCACCGTCGGCTTGTGGCACCTGGCCGCCACTGTGCTGGCACCGCTGCTGACCCCGGCGCCCTGGGCCGACCGCGGCCTGGCCGTTGCCGCCGTCGCCCTGCTGCTCCCCGCCCTGGTGCGCACAGCCCGGCCCCAGCGGGCGGGACTCGCCTGTGCCCTGGGCCTGCTCGCCGGATCCGGGGTGCTGTGGTGGGGCTGGCGCGGCACCGGCCAGGTGGAGTCCTGGCTCGCCTCCCCCTCGACCCAGCTGCGCGAGGTCAGCAGCATGCTGTGCGACGGCATCGCCCCGTTGGACACCGGCGGCGCGCTCGGCTTCGCCCTGTGCCTGTTCACTTGGCTGCTGGCCTGGGTGTGCGCGCTTTCGAGCGCGGGCGGCGGCGATGGCTGCGGCGCCACCGGGCTGATCCCGGCCGCCGCGCTGCTGGCCCCCGGCATCGTCCTGGGGCAGCGGCCCGCCGACGACGTCGTACTGGCTGCCGGGGCGGGCGTGCTCGCGCTCATCCTCACAGCGGGGCCCGTGCCCGCCGCGGGCACGCGCAACCAGCACGGTTGGGAGGCGAAGCCGCCCCACGCAGCAGTACGCGCCGCGCCGCTGGTCGCATACGGCGCCCTGATGCGCGCGCTCGGGAAACTGGCCGGCGTGGCGGTCGTGACCGCCCTGGCGGTCGGCACGGCCGGCGTCGCGGTGTCCCTCGCTCCGGCCGTGCCGGTGCGTGCATGGAGCTGGAACGTGAGCGGCGCGGGCGTGGCCGGCCTCTCCGTTCCGGATACCACGCTCACCCTGGACCAGGACCTGGTGCGCGGCTCTGCCGCAACCGTATTTGAGTACACCTCCGACGTGCCGACCGGCACCTCCCTGCGCTTCCCCCTCGCCGTCATCCGAGATCTCGACGGCGATGCCTGGGAGCCCCTGGAAGATCCGGGACCCGCGAGCGCAGGCAGCCTGGTAGCGCCCGTCGGCGGCGGTGCGCTCACGGCCGGAGGGGCGCTCGTGGCCGCCGGAGTCAGCGCCGCCGAGGTGCGCTCCGGCGGCGCCGACCTGCCGGAGACTCACATAGGCATCCAGAACCTAGCCTCTGCACGCCTGCCGCTGGCCCAGTCGACCGCCCTGATAACGACGGATGCGAACGATGACGCGCTCGCGGTCTCGAACTGGGCGTGGGTGCCCGGCACCTCCACCGTCGTCGCCCGGGGCGCCGGTGCCACCAGGGGGAACCGTTACACGGTACGGGGGTGGAACGCCGTCGCCGGCCCGGACGGCACCCCGCAGGTCCTCCCGCCCTACGAGGCCGCCGCCGCGGATCCCCAGGAACTGGCCGCCTACACGGTCACGCCCCGCGGCTCGGCGGGCATCGCCCTGACTGCCCGGGAAGTGGTAGGGGCCGTGGGGCTCGACGGCACCGACGCGCCCCCGACCGCCCAGGCCGCCGCGCTGGCCGCCTGGTTCCACAGCGGTGACTTCGTGTACGACGAGTCCGCTCCCGGTGGCTTCTCCGGGAGCGGCGGGACCATGCCCGTGGACACCGTCAATGACTTCCTCACCGACCGCCACGGCTACTGCGTCCACTACGCCGCCGCCTTCACGCTCATGGCCCGCAGCCTGGGCCTGCCCACCCGCATCGCCATCGGCTACGCCTCCCGCGCCGACGGGGCGGCGACCCCCGTGTCCGGTCAGGAACTGCATGCCTGGCCCGAGGTGTGGTTCGACGACGTCGGCTGGGTGGCCTTCGAGCCCACGCCGGGCGGGGCCGGGCGGCGGGCCGACACCGGGGCGGACCCGCAGCCCTCACCCACCGCGGCGGGGACCGAGACACCGACCGCGTCGGCGTCGGCCGCGCCCGCGCCCACGGTGGTCGCGACCAGCAATGCGCCCGACCCCAGTGGTTCCAGTGGTGCAGCCGGCGCGGGGGACGCCACCCGGCCGGGAGTCCGCGCGCCGCAGCTGGCTGCGGCCGTGCTCGTAGCGCTGCTGCTCGCCGGTCCGGCGCTGGTGCGCTCCGGGCGGCGTCGACGCCGACTGGGCCGCATCCGGAACGGATCCAGACCCGCCGCCGCAGCCTGGCAGGAGCTGCGCGACACCGCCACCGATCTGGGGCTGTGGACGCCACCTGGACGCGTTGGCGCGGCCGGGGGAGCCGGGCGGCGGCCCGGTGGTGCCGGCCGGGGGCCGCGGGCGCGCACGCACGAGGCGCTGGCTGAGTATCTGGCCGCCCTACCCGGCCTGGAGGCCGCCGGGCGAGACCTGGAGGAGTTGGCGGGAGCCGCCGTCGCCGAGGCCTTCGGGGAGGGGGCGCTGGCACCCGCTCCGGGGGGCCGGGCCGACGGTACGGTCGGCGACCGGGAGCGCTTGGCCAGTGGACTGCGCACCGTGACGGCGAGCCTGGCCCGCGCCACGTCCCTGCGTCGACGCCTGCGCGCCCGACTGCTGCCCGCGAGCCTGTGGCGGCGACGCTGACCGGGCCGTCATCCGCGCCCAGCAGGCAGGGGACTCGCAGGTCGTCCCACGCCACGCCGCCCTGCTACGAGCCTTTGCCGCTTGGTTCGAGCTTTTGCGCCCTGGTGTGCGGCGAATTCCCGCACACCAGGGTGCAAAGCGTCGCAGCAGAACTCCCCGGGCGCCTTTAGATGTGTTGCCGGCTGACGGGATGTGCAGGAGCCCACACCGGTGCGATGTGCCGCGCTACGCATGAGAGGATGACCTAGCACAGCGCGCACCGTTGGGGCGGTGAGCGCCGGACAGGAAGGCACACCACGATGGCGCTCTTTGACCTTACGGACAAACGGCTTCAGCCCGCGGTTTTGGGGCGTCCCGCCACCGACGCCGACCGCAGCGCCGCCCTGGCTGCGGTACGGCGGCAGATCACCGAGGTGCTGCGCCGCCCGCTGCTGGCGATCGGCTGGGATCAGGTCGTCGGTGGGGATGCCCTGACCGCGCTCGACGCCGCCGGCCAGGTCGTCACCGTCGAAGTCATTGAGGTGCTCGACTCCACCGCCCTGCTGCTGGCCATGGCGCGCGCCACCAATACCGCGCTCACCGGCCGCGATCAGCTCGCCTCCCGCTACCCGGGCGCCCAGCCCGCCTTCGAGCAGGACTGGGCCGATTTCCGCGGCAGCATGCCCGTGGGCAGTGAGCCCGGGCCCCGGCTGACCCTGATCGCCACCGAGATCGCCGACGACGTGCGCACCTGCCTCGGCATGGTCGCCGATTCCGGCGTGGAACTGCACGAGCTGCGGGTCCGGTCCACCGAGGACGGCCGTGTCCTGGTGTCCGTTGAGCTGCTGCGCACCGATGTGACCGGGCAGGCGTTGGAACTGAACGGGCAGACCGCCGCAGCCGCAGAGGGCTCCGATGACCCATTGCCCGACGACGCCACCGTGCCCACACCGGTAGTGGCGCAGTCGCCCGCCCCTCAAGACGGCCCGCAGGACGACGCCCCGGTGGCCGCGTCCCCCGCCGGCGCCAACAGTGGACACCGCCTGGACGCGGCGGTATTGGGTGCCGAACCCACCGTCCCCTCCGGAGAGGCTTCGGAACGGGCTCTGGCGGACATCGCCCAGACGCTCGAGACGCCCGCGACCCTGGTGTGGCTGCGCCGGCGTCGCGGCATTGACCACCGGGCAACCCTGGCGGCCGACGGCACCATCACCCTCGCCGACGGCACCTCCTACCGTGACCCGTCCACAGCGGCCAATGCTGCCCAGAACACGCAGGATATCGACGGCTGGCGGGTGTGGCGCGTCGGCGTCGGCGGCCCGAGCCTGCGCGAGCTACTGGCCTGAGGCCGCACCGGGGCGGCAGGCGGCAGCGGCAGCGGCCGTACCGGTCGTCTACTGCGAGCCTTTGCACCCTGGTGTGCGGCTATTTGCCATACACCAGGGTGCAAAAGCTCGCACCAGAGGGGGAAGGCCTGGCCCACGCGCATGCCCACGCCCATGCCCGCATCCGCGACCGTGGGGGCCGTGGGGACGGGGCGCGCTGCAATGCTGGGAAACGACGGTGAGACGGCTGTGGCTGACAGGCCTCTATAGTGTGTGAGTGGTGATCCAGGTCGCCTCCGTTCGTCGGATGAGTGGCCCCTGAACGAATGTCGACCGCAAGTCGGGGACATCCCCTGCTTTTACTTTCGACTGGGGAGTGCGGACGCCGGCCTACCCCCACCGGTCACGGAGTAGGCGTGGAACGCGCCCGGCTCCGGCGCCTCAGGTGAGCACGTAACCGCGCAGCCAGCGGCGCAGCGCGGAGTAGACCTGCTCACGCACCGGCGGGGCCGACAGCACCAGGTCGTGGACGCCGCCGTCGAAGCGGGCTACCGTCACCAGCTTGCCCAGGCCGATTGCGCGGTGGGCGGTGGCGTCCGCGTCCACCACCGTGTCGGTCTGGCGCGACTGCGGCGTCCAGGTCACGCTCAAGTGGCTGCGGGCGGATCCCATGGACAGGACCGGGCAGCGCACGTCCAGGCCCTCAGAAACCCGGCGCTGACCGGCCAGGATCGCCAGCAGCCAGCCGGGGCGGATGGGGGCGGCCGGGACCATCTTCCAGCGCCTGTCGACGCTCCAGCCCGTGATGTAGGGGTCATCCGCCCAGGCGGGATCGGGCAGGGGGCCGTCTCGTTCGGGACTCCAGCCGTCAACGAGCGAGTAGAGCGCCTTGGGCGGATAAGAGCGGGTGGGTATCACCATGCGCGGGTCGCGACGGGCGAGCGTGCGCACCACCGGTTCGCCCACGAGCCGCACCGGCTCGGAACCCTGAATCTCCAACCAGGCGGAGTTCAGCACCAGTGCGGAAATCGCCCCCGGGTGGCGGTCCGCCCACAGGGAGGCGACCAGCCCGCCGGTGGAGTGACCGTACAGGACGGTGGGCATGTCCCAGCCCTCGGCGGCGTGGACGGCGGCCAGGGCCAGTCCGATCTCCTCGTCGTAGTCGGTCAAGGAGTTGACCCAGCCGAGCATTTGCCCCGCGCGCAGGGAGCGCCCGTAGCGGCGCAGGTCCAGGGCATAGAAGGCGCCGCCCATGCGCGATACCTCGCGGGCGAAGTGCGCCTGAAAGAAGTAGTCGTTCCAACCGTGCAGGTACAGGAACGCGACGCGCGGCACCGTGGGCGTCCCGGGCAGGGCAGCCGGGTCCAGTGCGGGCACGTGGTGCACCAGGGTGGCGACGGCGTCGTCGTCCTCCGCGTCCGGCAGCAGCTGCAGCGTGCGGGCGCGGAATCCCGGCCCGAGTACGTCGAGACCCCAGGCGTCGACGGGGGCCGGCTGTGGGGGCGGCGTCGGCTCCGTGGGAGCAGTGTGCTCGGGGCCTGCGGGGGCTGCGGGAGTGCTCACCGGGGCGTTTCGTCCTCGGTCAGGAAGCCTCGCAGGGCGGTGTCCATCTGCTCGGCCTCAATTAGGAAGCCGTCGTGCCCGTGTAGGGAGTGGATGGTGGTGCGGCGCGCGTCCGGGATGCCGGCGGCCAGCTCCTCGGCCTGCGCGGGCAGGAAGAGCCGGTCGGAGTCGACGTCGACCACCAGCGTGCGGGCGGTAACCGTGCTCAGGGCTGCCTGGATACCGCCGCGCCCGGCACCGACGTCGTGCACCATCATGGAGTGGTTGACGATCAGGTAAGTGTTGGCGTCGAAGCGTGCCAGCAACTTGCCGGAGTGGTGGTCCAGGTAGGACTCGATCTGGTAGCGGCCGCCGACGGCGGGATCCTCCTGGCCCTGGTGGGCGCGGCCGAAGCGCGTGTCCAGCTCCCCGGCGGAGCGGTAGGTGGTGTGCGCTATGGCGCGGGCCAGGCCGAGGCCGCGGACGGGGCCGACGCGGTGGTTGTAGTAGTCGCCGTCGAAGAAGTAGGGGTCGCCGACGATGGCCAGCTCCTGCAGGTGGCACCAGGCGAGCTGGTCGGCGGTGGTGGAGGCGCCGGTGGCTACCAGGGCCAGGTTGCGTACGCGCTCGGGGTGGGTGACGCCCCACTCCAGGGCGCGGTGGCCACCGAGTGAGGCGCCGATGACCAGGTGGAAGGCGTCGATGCCGAGGGCGTCCGCCAGGCGCGACTCCGCCCGCACGGCGTCGCGAGTGGTCAGCCAGGGGAAGCGCGAGCCCCAGGGGCGCCCGTCCGGCGCGGTGGAGGAGGGGCCGGTGGAGCCCTGGCAGCCGCCCAGAATGTTCGCGGCCACCACGTAGTAGCGGTCGGTGTCGATGGCGCGGCCGGGGCCGACCAGCGTGTCCCACCAGCCGGCGGTGGGGTGCCCGGGGCCGGCCGCGCCGGTGACGTGGGAGTCGCCGGTCAGGGCGTGCAGCACCAGGACGGCATTGTCACGGGCGGGTGTGAGCTCTCCCCAGGTCTCGAATGCGAGGTGCGTTTCCGGCAGGATCTCGCCGGAGTCCAGCGGGAGGTCTCCGATCTCCAGGAAATGGCGCTGGCCGGGGTCGTCGCCTGGCCGCCAGGCGCCCGTCGGAGAGCCCGCCGAGCGGTCGACGAGCTTGAGGGTCGCCGTGCCGACCCCGGGCACCTGCGAAATGGGTGCGGTCATGGCCGTCATGGTAGCCGGGGAGGCTGTCTGCGAGCGAGGCCCGAGTGCGGGCGGCATGAGTGTGCGGCCGTGGAGCGTCGGCCCGGTGCCGCTGCCGTGCGGCCGCTCCACGTGCGGTGCCGCCGGTCTCGGTGCGTAACATCTACCGGTCTCGGTGCGTAACGTCTACCGGTCTCGGTGCGTAACGTCTACCGGTCTCGGCGGTTATTTCTACCGGTCTCGGTGTGGGGGCGGGGCGCGACGCTAGAGCGCGGCGACGGCGGCCAGGCCCCGCTCCAGGTCGGCGATGATGTCATCCACGTGCTCAATGCCGATGCTCAGGCGGACGGTGCCGGCACTGATGCCGGCGCGGGCGAGCTCGGCGTCGGACAGCTGGGAGTGCGTGGTGGTGGCCGGGTGGACGCACAGGGAGCGGACGTCGCCGATGTTGGCCAGGTTGGAGAACAGGGACAGGGCGTCGATGAAGGCGGCCCCGGCCTCGCGTCCGCCCGCCAGGTCGAAGGCGAAGACGCTGCCTGCACCGCGCGGGCAGTACTTGCGGTGCAGCGCGTAGTAGGGGCTGGACTCCAGGCCCGAGTAGCGCACCTCAGCCACCTCGGGCCGGCCCTCCAACCACTTGGCGACGGCGAGTGCGTTGTCCACGTGCCGCTCCATGCGCAGGGATAGGGTCTCCACGCCCTGCGCAATGAGGAAGGAGTCGGTGGGGCTCGCGGCGAAGCCGAGGTCGCGCTGGCCGGCGGTGTGAGCCCGCAGGATGAAGGCCATATTGCCCAGGGGGCTGCCCACGCCCAGGTCGCGGGCGTAGACGAGGCCGTTGTAAGAGGGGTCGGGGGTGTTGAACTCGGGGAAGCGCTCGGGCTGCGAGGCGAAGTCGAAGTTGCCGGAGTCGACGATCACTCCCATCACGGTGGAGCCGTGGCCGCCGAGGAACTTCGTGGCCGCGTGGACCACGATGTCGGCCCCCCACTCGAAGGGGCGGATCAGGTAGGGGGAGGCGACGGTGTTGTCCACCACCAGTGGGATGCCCAGTGCGTGGGCGGCGTCGGCAATCGGCTCAATATCGAGGATGTCTCCCTTGGGGTTGGGGATCGACTCGCCGAAGAAGCAGATGGTGCGCTCGTCCGCGAGCGCGGCCCAGGCTGCCGGATCACCGGGGTCGGAGACGAAGCGAGTCTCGATGCCCAGCTTGGGCAGGGTGTGGTTCAGCTGGTTCACGGTGCCGCCGTACAGGGATGGCGAGGCGACGATGTTGCTTCCCTGCCCGCCCAGGGTGAAGAAGGTCAGGGCCTGGGCGGCCATGCCCGAGGCCACCAGGTGGGCGCCAATGCCGCCCTCCAGGGCGGCGATGCGGCGGGCCACGATCTGGTTGGTGGGGTTGTCGAGGCGGGTGTAGATGGGGCCCAGGGACTTCAGCTCGAAGCGGTTGGCGGCTTCCTGGGCGTCGGGGAAGACGAAGGAGGTCGACTGGTAGATCGGGATGGCCCTGGCACCGGTGTCGGAGTCGGGTGTGTGGCCGGCCTGGACCTGCATGGTTTCGAAGCGCCAGCCGGTCGGGTCTGCGGGGGAGGGGACGTGTCCCGGGGTGCTGGACGGGGCCTCTGCCATGAGAACTCCTTGATCAATGGCGGAATCGAGGGCGGTACCGACGGCGCCCGCAGCGACGGCATCGCCGGCGGACGTGTCAGCAGGCGGAACCACCGGGACCGTGGGCGGGCCGGAGGTGGCCGGACCTGTGGGAGAAACGCTACCTCAGAGTTGGGTATGACGAACGTCACGCAATTGCGGAGCGTGTCGCGGATCCGCTGTATTCCGGGGCTGGTGGTACGTGTGAGGGCCTCTGTGACGGTTGTGAAATATGATGTTCTTGTTTCTCTTGCGGGCGTTGATGGGTACGGTATGCGAGGACACCCGGTCTGCGTCGGTCAAGGAGGCGCGCCGGAATACGTACGGAGATCTTGTGAGCACGACCCATCGCCCGCGCCGCCCCAGCGCACCCCTGCGCGCGAGCCTCACCGCCGCGGCCCTCGCACTCGCCGTCACGTTCACCCCGGCTGTTGCTGATGAAGTGACCCAGGATGACATCGACCGCGCCAAGTCAGCGGAGCAGGCAACCGCCGCCTCCATCGCCTCGCTGGAGGCGTCCTTGGCGCAGCTGAGTGTCAAGACCGCCGCCGCCGAGGTCGAGGCCGCTGCGGCCAATGAGGACTACCTCACCGCGCTTGACGAGCTGGATGCGGCCACCACCGACGCCGAGAACGCGCAGTCCCGGGCGGATGACGCCGCCGCGGAGACGGCGGAGGCCCGCACGGACCTGGGCGCCGTCGTCGCCGAGACCTACGAGCAGGGCAGTGCAGGCACCCTGGACGCCCTGGCCCCCTACCTGTCCAGTCAGACCCTCGGCGACGTCACCGACGTCAGTGTCGCGCTCGAACGCGCCGGGGAGGACACGGACTCCCAGCTGCAGAGCGTGGAGGCGCTGCAGGCGGTCGCGGACACGATGCAGTCCATCGCCGACTCCAAGGTCGAGGCGAAGCAGGCCGCCGCTGACACTGCCGCCACCGCCAAGGCCGATGCCGACGCCGCCGCCACTGCGGCGCAGGCGGCCCAGGCCTCCGCCGAGACCGAACGCGCCGGCCTCATCGCCCAGCTCGCCGAGCAGCGCAATACGACGGTTGAGCTGGAGACCGCCTACCAGGAGCAGCTGGAGGCGGAGCGCAAGGCGCGGGAGGAGGCCGCCGCCAAGGAGGCGGCCGAGCAGGCGGCTCGCGAGCAGGCAGCTCAGGCTGAGGCGGCCCGCAGCGCCGAGCAGAGCACGCCGGCTCCCTCCGGCTCCTCCGAGGGCTCCGCGAACTCGGGTTCGGGTGAGCAGTCCTCCGGCTCCTCCGGGGCGTCGTCGTCCCAGGGCCAGCAGTCGCAGTCCTCCTCCGGCGGGGGGACTTCATCGGGATCCTCCTCGTCAGGATCCTCCTCTTCCGGGGGCTCCTCCGGTAGCTCCTCATCCGGCTCCGGTTCCTCCGGGAGTGCGTCGTCCGGCTCCTCCTCTTCCGGGGGCTCCTCGGGGGCGAGCTCCTCCGGGGGCGCCTCCCAGAGCACGCGGCAGACCGCGACGGCCTCCAACGCATCGGCGTCGGGCGGTGCCGCTGCCAGCACGGCCATCGCCGCCGCCTACACCTACATCGGGGTGCCCTATGTCTGGGCGGGCGAGTCCTATGGCGGCGTGGACTGCTCGGGCCTGACGATGCTGTCCTACCGTGCGGCGGGCGTCTACCTGACCCATTCCTCCAGGGCCCAGTACGGGCAGGGCACACTGATCCCGCTGGGCAGCGCGCAACCCGGCGACCTGGTCTTCTGGTCCTCCAACGGCACCCAGTCCGGCATCTACCACGTGGCCATGTACCTGGGCAACGGGCAGATGATCGAGGCGCCTACCTTCGGCTACACCGTGCGCGTGACCTCCATGCGCTACTCCGGCGCCATGCCCTACGCCGTGCGCCCCTGAGGCCGACGACCATGCCGCGCGCGAGCTGCCGCGGGCCATGCGGCGGGCGGCGGCGCAGCTGAGCGCCGACCCGGCTGGGCAGGCCGAGCGGGCGCGGCCCCGGTGCCGCGCCCGCTCGCGTTCGCTCAGTGCCCCTCGCGGGCGATGCGGGCGGCCTCGCGCTCGTAGGACAGGCGGATCTCCGCCTCCGCCTCCTCGCGGCCGACCCAGTGGGCGCCCTCCACGCTCTTGCCGGGCTCGAGGTCCTTGTACACCTCGAAGAAGTGCTGGATCTCCAGGCGGTGGAACTCGGAGACATCCTCGATGTCGGTGCGCCAGGAGGCCCGCTGGTCGCTTGCGGGCACGCACAGGACCTTGTCATCCCCGCCCTTCTCGTCGCGCATGCGGAACATGCCCAGGGCGCGGCAGCGGATGAGGCAGCCGGGGAAGGTGGGCTCCTCCAGCAGCACCAGCGCGTCAAGCGGGTCCCCGTCCTCGCCCAGGGTGTTGTCGATGAACCCGTAGTCGTCCGGGTAGCGGGTGGAGGTGAACAGCATCCGGTCCAGCTTGATGCGCCCGGTGGTGTGGTCGAGCTCGTACTTGTTGCGGTTACCCTTGGGGATCTCAATCGTCACGTCGAATTCCACGGCTGTCTCCGTATCTTGCGTTGCCTGCTTGTCTGGGTGCCCCGAGCGCTCGGGCCGCCGGCCGGCCCGCGACACGACGGGGACGGCGTCGCGCCGGAAGGGCCGGTCCGATAGCACTAGTGTGGACTACGACGGCGCATCCGGAGGGCAAAGCCATGCGGCCGGCCCCGGAGCTGGCCCGCTTTGCGTCCGCGGCGCGCCGCACAGGCACCGCCTACAACACCGCCCACAGCAACCCATACGCCCGCCAGATCATCGGAGGAGCCGTGCATAAGGCCCAAATCGCAGCCCTGACGGCCGCCACGCTCGTCGTCGTCGGCGCCTACTACGGCCTGGCCGACGCCCTCGACCTGGTGCCCGGCGTGCTGACCGCCTCGCCCGCCGACTACGCGGTCCAGCCCTTCCCCACCGCCTCCGCCGCCGCCAGGGAGCCCGACGCCGCCCCCGGCCTGGCCGCGGACGCGCCCGTTCCCGACGCCGGCGAGCTGGCCGCCCTGGCCAATGCGCTGGCCGGGGACGAGCGCGTCGGGAAGGCCACCACGGGGGTGTCAATCGTGGACGTGGCCAGCGGCCGGGAGCTGGTGGACCACGGTGCCGGCGCACCTTTGACGCCGGCATCCTCCAACAAGGTCCCGGTGGCCTGGGCCGCCCTGTCCCTGATGGGCGCCGACCACACCCTGCGAACCACCGCAGTCCTGGACGGCAGCACCGTCACCCTCGTGGGTGGCGGGGACGTCCTGCTGGCCGAGGACGCCGGCGATCCCGACGCCGCCGTCGGGCGGGCTGGCCTGGGCGACCTGGCCCGCCAGGCCGCCGCGCAGCTCAAGGAGCAGGGCGTCACCAGCGTGAGCGTGGCCCTGGATGACACGCTGTTCACCGGGCCCACCTGGAATGACGCCTGGGCCTCGGGCAACGAGTCCTGGGTGGCGCCGATCCAGCCGCTGATGCTGGACGTGACCGCATACCCCTCCGGAGGGTACCCGGCCGACCCCGCCCTGGATGCCGCCGGGGTCTTCGCCGATCACCTGCGGGGCGCCGGCATCGAGGTTACGGGGGCAGTCAGCCGGTCGGCGGCGGGTGCGGAGGCCACCGAGCTGGCGGCCGTGGAGTCCGCGCCGCTGGCGGACATCCTGTCCGTCTCCCTGAAGGCCTCCGACAACACCATGACCGAGGTGGAGGGCAGACTGGTCGCCCTTGCCGCCGGTGAGGAGGCCAGTTTCGCCGGCGCCACCCGGGCCGTGCTGGGGCAGCTGCAGGCAGATGGCTTTGACACCTCCGGAGTGACCATGCTCGACTCCTGCGGGCTGGCTCTGGGCAATCAGGTGCCCGCACGGCTACTGGCCCAGATCATCGCCCGGGCGGCGGCCGACGACGCCGGCACCGCCGGGCGCAGCCTCATCGCCGCCCTGCCGGTAGGCGGCCTGGACGGGACGCTGGATGACCGGTACGTGGGTACTGCCGGCGCGGGCGCCGTACGCGCCAAGACCGGCTCCCTGGACACGGTCGCGTCCCTGACCGGCACGGTGGTCACCGCCGACGGGCGCCTGCTGGCCTTCAGCGTGATCGTGGACGGCTTTGAGGAGGGCGGGCTGTACTCGGCCCGGCTGGCCATTGACGACGCCTTGCTCACTCCGCTGGCGGCCTGCGGGTGCGGGGGCTGAACGGGTGAGCGGGACGCACGGCGGGCCGGTTCTCGGGGCTGCTCTGCGTGGGGCCGGGCGAGGGCGTGCCGGCTCCGGGGGCGCTCGCAGTGGCGCGCGCGGGAGTGGGGCCGGGGCCCCTCGCAGTGCCGCGGACGGCGTCGACTGGGAGGGCGCGCTGCGGCTGGCACGGGTGGCTACTCCCGCGGGGCCGCACGCGCCCGGGGCGACTCGCCGCAGTGCCGTCGCGCTGCTGCGCCGCAGTGCGCAGGACGCTCTGCCGTGGGCCGCGCAGATCACCGGGCTGACCCGGGCGGCCCGGCAGGCCGCGGATACCACCACGGTGCTGGTGGTGGACCGCGTCGGGCTGCAGCGGGCCAACATTGAGGCCCTGCGTGCCCTTATGGGGCAGGTTCCGGATTCGGCCACGCAGCTCGGGCCGCTCGACCCGGCTGCGCGCGCCGCCGGCCGCGCCGCGGTGACTGCTGCAGTGGCGGGACTGCTCGGACTGGTGTCCACCCGCGTGCTGGGGCAGGTACTGCCTGGGGCGTGGGGAGCCGGGGCGGGCGCGGGCGCGGGAACGCGGGCGGAGGCCGCACCGCGCGCGGGGTCGAATGCGCCGCGCATGCTGCTGGTGGCACCGAATGTGCTCCGCCTTCAGCGGGAGCGGGATCTGGACCGGCTGGACCTGCCCGCCTGGGTGGCGCTGCACGAGTCCGCCCACGTCCTCCAGCTGGCGGCCGCCCCCTGGCTGGTGGAGTACTTGGCCGCACAGGTGACAGATGTAGCCACCGCGCTCATGGGGCCTGCGGCCTCAGGCGAGCCGGCGGGCGTGGCCCGCCTGGCCCGGGCCGTGCGTGAGGCGGCGCGCACGGGCACGGTGGAGGGTGAGCCTTCTCCGCTGCTTACCGATCGGCTGGGTGCGCAGGAGCGTGCCCGGCTGTCCGCCGTCGCCGCCACCATGGCGCTGCTTGAGGGGCATGCCGAGGCAGTGCTCGACGCCGTGGAGCCCAGCCGTATGCCCTCGGTGCACCGGCTGCGCGCGGTGCTGGGGCACTCCCGCGGGAGTGCGGCGGGCACGGCGCTGGAGCGGCTGCTGGGCGTGGAGGCCAAGCAGGCGCAGTATGTGGACGGCGCGGCCTTCGTGCGCGGCGTCGTCGGCCGGGTGGGGCATGCGGGGCTGAACGTGGTGTGGCGGGAGCCGGCGAATCTGCCGCGGCCGGAGGAGATCTGCCGCCCCGAGGCCTGGATCGAGCGCATGGGGCTTTAGCGCCGCCGTGCTGGGGCTGTGACGGCCGTGACGGCCGGCGTGGCCGGGCGGTCTACGGGGATGCCGACGGGGTGGGATGCCCGTGGGCGAGTGCCGGGCGGGGTGCGCGGCCGGATCCGGGCCATCCGGCCCGGCGTCGGCGGGGGAGGTGTGAAAAGATGCGGGTGAGGCCGAGGCTTGCGCGTCAGCCCGACGCCGCCCCAGCCCCCGCAAGTTGCTTGCCGGAGAATCACCGGACTACGAGGAGGCGCACATATGGATGCCGCGGACATGGGGCAGGACCTGCAGCAGGTGCTTATCACCGAGGAGGAGATCAACCAGCGGCTGGATGAGATGGCCGCCCAGATCGACGCCGACTATGCCGGCCGCGACCTGCTGCTGGTGGGCGTGCTGAAGGGAGCCGTGTATGTGATGGCGGACCTGTCCCGGCGGCTGCACCGGTCGGCGCCGATGGACTGGATGGCGGTGTCCTCCTACGGTTCGGGCACCAAGTCCAGCGGGGTGGTGCGCATCCTGAAGGACCTGGACGCGGACTTGACCGGCCGGCACGTGCTGGTGGTGGAGGACATCATCGACTCCGGGCTTACCCTGTCCTGGCTGCTGGGGAACCTGTCCAGCCGTGGCGCCGCCAGCGTGGAGATCGCCACCCTGCTGCGCAAGCCGGAGGCCGCGAAGGTGGAGGTGGACGTCAAGTACGTCGGCTTCGACATCCCCACCGAGTTCGTGGTCGGCTACGGGCTGGACTATGCGGAGAAGTACCGCAACCTGCCCTTCATCGGCACCCTGCGCCCGGAGGTCTACGGCGGCTGAGGCCGACCGGGGCGTGCGGGCGCCGGGCGCGTTGGGTCAGTAGGCGCGCGGCGGTAATGCTGGCCCAGCGGGTCAGGGCTCGGCGACGACGTCGAGCGTGCCCATGCCGTAGGCGGCGTGTGAGCCGACGTTGGTGAAGCGGGCCAGCGACATCAGCCGGGAGAAGACACGGGTGGTGGCGGCGCCGGCGACGCCGCTGATGCGCAGCGAGCCCTCCGTGGCGAGGATGGAACGGGCAGTCAGGCGCCCGCGCCGGTCGGCACGCGGCATGCCGAGGCTCACGCGCACCGACTCAGTGTGGTCCTGCATGGTGAGCACGCCGAGCTCGTCGGGATGGAGCTGCGGCGGCTGAGTCTCGGGGGACCAGGCGTGCCAGCGGGCGTGCAGACTCGTGGCGAGCTGGGCGGGGGTGACTCCGGGGATGTGGCGGCCGTGGGAGGTGAACACGGTGGGGCTCAGCAGCGTGATGTTCCAGGTGGTGGAGGCGTCGTCTTCCGCCAGTTCCTCCCAGGAGACGCGTTCCAGGATCTGTGCCTCGGCGGCGACGATGAGTGCCGTGCCTTCCTGGGTGCCGTCGCCGAGGGGGAGAACGCCGCCCCAGGCCAGCCAGCCGTCGAGGTTGTCCAGCAGGCGGTCGTCGAGCAGGCGCAGTTCCGCGCCGATCATGCCCGGCTGTTCGGTCATCTGGCCGACGCTGAAGGGCTTGGGGCCGTGCAGATTGTGCGGGGGCCTGGCTGCGAGGGAGGGGAGCCGAGCCGCCCGCTCGGGGGAGATGCCCTCGGGGAGCTCGAGCACCCGGCCCCAGGCGGCGTGTAGGCGGCGCGGGGTCAGGGAGAACGCGTCGGGGGCGTCGAACCGGAGGAAGACGGTGCTGGGCATAGGCGTCTGCCTCTCCTCGGATCGGTGCGTACATGACGGCTCTGCGTGCTGCGACGGTACGGTCAGGTTGCCGTAGTCAGGTTGCCGTACCGGGAACATCTTGGCACCGATTGCGTAGGGGCGGGGCGGTGTTGCAAGGCGTGGTGCCTGAACAGAAGGTGCAATTGCGTGGGGTGGATATTGGATGGCGGATGGTATTCGTGGCCCGGAGTTTGAGGAGGCTGCAGGTGGCGGGAGGTGCGCTGGGGCGGGCTCGGTGGCGTCGGTGCGGCGGGGAGGCCTGGAGGTGGCGAGAGGGCCGGTTGCGGGTGTGGCGTGTGATGCAGTTGGGGTGTGTGGGGTTGGTGTGGTGCGCTCCTGTGGGTCACAATTCAGTCTACGGTACAAAGTGTGGTACGTTTTGACCTCGACTTTTCCGCATGACTTCGTTGAAAGTTGGTGGCTGGAGGGGGTCGGAGGGGTGTCGGTGGCGCTTGGCTTGTTTTCAACGAAAGGTGGTAGTTTTGGCTTGGTGCTAGTCGGTCCCGTGGGGTGCTTGCGGGGTCGGTGGCGATCTCGAGCCTGGAAGTGGCGGTATGGCGCGGTTTCCAGGGGTAGGGGTCAGGAAGCACCTCGCACCTCAAGGTGCATTAAGACGCAATGCGGAGTTCCGAAGGCAGGTAGACCGTAAGTCAGGAAGCACCTCGCACCTTAAGGTGCATTAAGACCTGTGCGAACAAACTCCTCCAGAAACGCAATGATCGTCAGGAAGCACCTCGCACCTTAAGGTGCATTAAGACGTTGAGGATCATCAGCTAAAAGGGCAGCCCTCTTTTTGTCAGGAAGCACCTCGCACCTTAAGGTGCATTAAGACCTCCTGCGCTTCTCGTAATAAACCTTATTGTCCAGCGTCAGGAAGCACCTCGCACCTCAAGGTGCATTAAGACTGCGGGTGCGGGTGCGGGTGCACCCGCCCACGTCAGGAAGCACCTCGCACCTCAAGGTGCATTAAGACCGATACGTGAGGTGCAGAGGTGCGCGAGGCAGCCAAGTCAGGAAGCACCTCGCACCTCAAGGTGCATTAAGACGATCATGACGCTCATGAGCGCCCCTCCTTCTTTGGGGTCGGGAAGCACCTCGCACCTCAAGGTGCATTAAGACAATAGCGCGAATCCAGTTAGGCTCGATCGTCTCCCGTCGGGAAGCACCTCGCACCTCAAGGTGCATTAAGACGAGTACTGAACGCCGAGCTGCGGGTTCTTGGCGGAGGTCGGGAAGCACCTCGCACCTCAAGGTGCATTAAGACTGTCCTCGCCGTCGTTGGCGAGGTACCACAGGTGCTGCGTCAGGAAGCACCTCGCACCTCAAGGTGCATTAAGACACCTCCGCCTTGGCTTCGCGGGCCTCGGCAGCAGCGGGTCAGGAAGCACCTCGCACCTTAAGGTCCTTTAAGACAAAATCTTTGGATCCGCCGCAAGTCGGCCGGTCAGACGTCAGGAAGCACCTCGCACCTCGAGGTGCATTCAGGCTGCTCGGGGAGGGTGGTATGCGCGACGCCCGCCGTGGGGCATGGTGTCAAAATCGATGACAAACGCCTCACGCGCGCGCTAACCCCGATCCGAAGGCTGCATGATTCCAACGATTTGTCCGCAGCTGCCGACGTCGTCGGCACCGTTTGTCATCGATTTTGACACCCTCGGCCGCTGCCGGGCGGAATCAATGGCAACGGCGAGCCGTCTACCGCCCGAACGCCCAACCAACTCGCGTTGGCGGCCCTACCACCAGTGTGGGTTGGGCCACCGCTCAACAAAGAGACAACGGCAATGGACTCAGACGTGGGTACACCGCCATCTTCGTCTCACGGTGACGCGCGTTCGTCGGAGGAATCAGCACACACCCGCGGGCGGCAGGCTCCCAGACAGCACTATCGCCCACGTGTGTGGCGGTTGTCCCGAATCCGGGCACTTTTCCGGCCTCCGCTCACCAGGATGTGCGGCAGCGATTGTCGCTGTCGGTCGAAGTGCCCGCAGGTGAGCAGAGCGGCACTCGCCCCACGCGCGCCAGACAGCACACCCTCAAACCGGAAGAGCCCCCGAATTCAGGGCGCTGAAGTGAGACGAGTCGGGCCTGCGGGCACCTCCCAGGCAAGTCGCGTTACCTTATGCCGGTGCCCGCCGCGGGTCTGCGTCTAAAGGTCCAGCACCAGCCGAAGTCCATCGTCCACGCGGGCGAGAATGTGCATGGGGGCAGCGCCAATGCGGGTGTTCAACCTGGAACGGTCGACAACAAGAGTTTGCGAGACGTTGACGACACACTGCTTGGGCAGGCCCGCCTCGCCGCGCTCCAACTCGACGTTGCCCGGCGCCGCTGCCAGGCGCAGGTTGCTGGTTATCGCTGACACGATGACGGTGGCTATGTGGGATCGGTTGAACCGGTCCGAGGACACGATCAAGGCGGGCCTGAGGTAACCGGGTTCCGAGCCGATGGGGTCGCCAAAGTCGAGCCACCAGACTTCCCCTCGAGCTACCAAGACCATGCTCCCGACTCGATGAGTTTCCTGGCCGGTGTTAACGGCGCCTGCGCCGCCTCGACGTCTTCGAGGGCGTTGAGAGCTTCAGTCACAGGATCATCGCTGTAGCGAACTATCAGATCGTGGACGGCCTTCGTGTACAGCTGCGACCGGCTCCATCCGAGGCGCCGCGCAAGTTCTTCGGCTTCCTGGAACACCGGGTCTGGAATGGATACTGCCGTCTTCACACGCCAAGTATAACCGGTATGACCGTGGTGGTCTAGGCCGTCTTGCATGCTCGAACGTACGGTTTCGCCGGGCAGCCGCGCAGGGGCCGGCCAAATGGGTGCTCGCGTTTGCGGGTGTGGCGGTCTGGGCGTGTCCCGGGACCTGACGGTTCGGCACTTCGCCCCGACGCTTCGGCAATTGTGATGACGGTTCGTACCCTGTGGTGCGTCGAACAAAGGTACGAAGTGTCGATCAGAAGGTACGAACCGTCAAGTCCCGCCCACCACCCGGCTCTTTCGAGGGACAACGGTGGGCGCCCCAGAGGGCGGACGGTGGGTGCCGGTGTGCCCGGATGCCCCACTCATTGAATCGGCACAGACGCCGCCGCAATGACGAATTCCAAGCCCGGCGCCGGGATCAGTTCCTCGGCCAGGACCTGCCGCCGCTTGCCAGGCGTTCCCTCCTGGCGACCGAGCCCGCGGGCGCGGCGCCGCAGGAGGTGACCCCCAACTCCCTATACGAGCGCATCAGCTCGGTCGAGACACCGACCGCCGCCTGGGAGACCGTGTTGGCCAGAGATGCCCGTGACGGCATGCTCCAGAAGCAGACGCGCGCCATCGTTGGAGACCTCGATAATTTCCTCACCGAGCTTTCGACTTCCCTGCGCGACGGCACCTACGTTCCTGAACCGTTCATGCGACTGGACATCCCCAAACGTGAGCCCGGACAGACGCGAGCACTGCACATCCCCTCCATCCGCGACCGGATCGTCGAGCGGGCCGTCCTGGACACGATCGCACACACCGCCGACCTATTGATGTCGACGTGCTCCTTCGCCTACCGCACCGGTATCGGCACCGATGACGCCATCGACCTACTCGCCACCCTCCGCGACGACGGCTACAAGTACGTGCTGCGCACCGACGTTGAGGACTACTTCCCCAATGCCGACGTCGAGGACGCCCTCACCGTGCTCTCCCCGGCGCTGCGATGCACCCGGACCCTCAACCTGATCCGGCTGCTCGCGCGGCCCCGTCGCGCCCATGGTGAGCGGCGCGTGCGGGGCCGCGGCATCGCCCAGGGCTCCTGCCTGTCGCCCCTGCTGGCGAACCTGGCCCTGGCCGACGTTGATACGGCGCTCTGCGACGCCGGCTACGGCTACGCCCGCTTCGCCGACGACATCGTCGTATGCGTCCCCACCGAAGACGACCTGCTGTCCGCATACGGCCTGCTCAACTCCCGGGTCGCCGCCCACGGGCTGAGCCTGAACCAGGAGAAGACCACGATGACCACCTTCGACGAGGGCTTCTGCTACCTCGGAGTCGACTTCTCCCGCACCGCCCTGCGGTCGACCCCCACCACGACATCAAGGGCCGCCCCAACCCGGACAAGGTCGTCTACGTTGGCCGCGACGGCGCACGACTGCACGTGACCAAAGGGCGGCTGATCGTCGACGGCGCCGACGGACTCCCGCAGGTCTCCATCCCGCGGCAGGCCGTCAGCCGGATCGTGCTCACCGGCGCCGTGGGCCTATCCGCCGGGGCGCGCTCGTGGGCGCTGTACAACGACATCGACGTCGTCTTCCTGTCCCGGCGCGGCAGCTACCTGGGGCAGCTCTCCGGCCTACGGGACACCGCCAACGCTCGGCGTCTGCTCACTCAGGCCGCCTTCGCCGCCGACGACGGCGCTCGCCTTCCGCTTGCCCGCGCCATCGTGCGGGCCAAGCTGCGCCATCAGATCGGCGTACTACACCGCATCGGCAGGCGTGACAGCGGGGCCGACATCGGCGGGGCATGTACCGCTATCCGGCAGCTGTCCGAGGACGTCGCTCACGCCGCCGACACCGACGAGCTGATGGGCCTGGAGGGGGCTGCGTCGACCGGGTACTTCGAGGCACTGTCCCGGCTGGTGCCCGAGGACGTCGCCTTCCAGGGACGCAGTCGGCGCCCGCCCAAGGACTTGGCCAACGCGGCCTTCTCCTATGCGTACGCGATCCTGCTGGCCGAATGCACCGGCGCGCTGATAGCGGCCGGGCTGGAGCCCTCGCTGGGCGTGCTGCACGCCTCCACCGATAAACGGCCCAGCCTGTCCCTGGGCCTGATGGAGGAGTTCCGGCCGCTGCTCGTGGACCGCACCGTCATGGCGCTGCTGCGCTCCCAGCGTCTGCGACCCGAGCACGCCATTGATTCACCGGATGGGGAGGGAGTGTGGCTCGGGCCGGAGGGCAAAAAGGCGCTTGTGGATGGCTACGAGGCGACTCTGCAGCGCCAGGTCAAGGGTGCGTTGCCCGGGTTCGCGGGTACCTGGCGGCGGCACATTCACCACCAGGCGCAGCTGCTGGGACGAGCCATCACCGAGCCAGGCTACGAGTGGACCGGTGCGGCATGGCGATGATCGTCATCCTCGCCTACGACGTGTCGGCTGACTCGCGCCGTACCCGCCTGGCAGCGGCCCTGGAGGCCTGGGGCTACCGGATTCAGGAATCAGTGTTCCAACTGCGGCTGGAGGGCGGTGAACTTGACGAGGTACGCGAACGTGTCAACGACATCATCGACTCGCGCGACGACGTGGTCCACATCTACCCGCTGTGCGCGAACTGCCTGGGGCGGGCCGAGGTGCACGGCACCGCCCCCGCCCTGGACGACGGCGGCCTGTACCGCGGGGTGTGGTGAGGCAGCTCGATGGCGGGGGCCCGTGCGGCAGCGCATTGAGTGGCCCTCGGCGAGGAATCCGGCGACCTCTTCCGCAGTGAACGGGCGGCCGATGCGCAGCAGGTGCAGGCCGGTCTCCTGGTCCACCTCTGGTGAGGAGCTCGGATCGGCCTGGTCGAGCAGTGCTGCAGCCGACTTCAACGACGCTGCGGGCATCGACTCCTCCGGCACGGCCGTCCTCGGCAAAAGGCCTTTGGCTGGTCTACCTCGGTGCACACGGGTGTATTGCAAGCCGACATACAAGATCGCCGCAGTGAAAGTGAGAAGAAGGAGTGCAACACTGTACGTCTAAACCCGCATGATATCGGGCGTGTGAGCATTTATGTTGTGGGCGAATAGGTGATGTGCGACGGCGGGCATGACTGCCATGGTGCATTCACGGCATAGTGAAGTCATTGCTGCAAGCCTTGGTTCCGGGGATGATATATTCGTCGATGGGTGTATTGAGCGGTTGCTTCTTCATGGCCTGAACGCAGATGTGCCATACCTGGCCATCTTCAATCCGCTCGGCGCGCCCTTCGTCCTCAAGAATCTGGCTCAGATAGTCGACGGGGTAGTGTCTTTCGTTGACGTCCCTGTCGCCCGAATAGCGGGGGATTGAGTAAGTATACCGTAAAGGGTGTACAGCTACGACGGTTACATCATAGCTGTATACGTCTGGATCCTCGACGACGGTCCAACTAATGTCAATGCTATTTCCCTCCAGTATGGTTACTTCCACCGGTGCCGTGGCGCCGCCGATGAGATGTGTTGACGTGGAGGAAATGGACGGAGGTGGGGTGTGCTGAAATAGTCGAAAGTCGTTGACGCCAAGCCAAGTAAGTAATACTGAAATGAGAATAGGGAGAATGAAGCCGATGGCTTTCCATCGCCTCGGAGTGCGGTGCGTAGTGTTGGCGGATCGTTCTGCGGTGGTCATGTTGTCAGTTGTTGATGCTCAGTGGCGATGGTCGCTATCGCGTCGGCGCCGTTTCTGTGTTTTGCCCTTACGATTATGTCTGAGCTGCGAGCCTGCCCCTGATTCTTGTCTTCTGGGCTGGTGCCCGCTACGCCTGATGGCTGTTCGACGTCTGCTGCTTTTGCTCGCTTTAGAACCGGGCTGGGAGCGTTTGGAATCTGCCGGGCTGCTGCCTGCCTCCTGTCCGCCGGGTGCTGCCAGCAAGTCTGGTAGATCGTAGTCGGAGTCAATCTCGCAATCATCAGGGTCGATGCTGTGCTTGACCCGATTCTCCTCGCGGTTCTTGAACCAGTTGGTGGTGGCGGACACGCCAGTTTTACTGTCGGCGGGCTTGTCCGCGTCCGGGTACTGGACCACGGCCTTACCATCCCAGCCGTAGGCCGCACGCACGAATGCGCGCACCGGCAGGCTGTTCTCGAAGTCGCTGGGCAGCGCGTCTAGCGCGTTGGCCAGTCTGTCCGAAGCCGTCGTCATTGCGTCGATCGGCGTACAACCGAGGCATCCGTTGAGCTGCATGTACATGCCAGCTAACCTCTTACCGGTGTGCATGTGTACGTCGGTGGCCCTGATTTCAACCGCGCCGTAGCCGAGCGGCTTGCCGAGACCGAGCCGGTGAAAGCCGCGGCGCATCGACTCGTCGTCGGGGGACGCGTCCGGTGGTACCAGGCACTCCGGGGTAAGCAACCAGACCAGCACGGCAAGTTCCTCGGGCGTCAGCCCGTCGAAGGCGATCGTCGTGGTGAACTTGGCCCCCGGTGACAGAAACGATCCGACCACAGTGTCGTGAGGGCCGATGTCGCCTTCGAGGAGCGTGCTGTTAGGCAAGCCCTCTCGGCCGAGTAGCTTGCGGTGGGTGGGGTACACCTTGCGGATCAGAGTCTGTTTTGGCTGATACGTGCCGGCGCGAGTGGTTTCCTCCGGCAGCGCCCGTCCTCGCTGATCTCGTAGGTACGGTACTCCGGTCGAGGGTTTGGGGCTCGCCAGAGTAGGAAGAAGCCAAGGCTTATCGTCGGGCGCAGGCCGCTGTAGCCAACTGTCGTGGCCAGGTTGAACGGGTGTGATGGGATGGATTGTTATGCGTCCGCGTACCGCTGCCGCCTGACTGGCATTCTCCGCCTTCTGATCGGCCACAAAGCCCCACATGCGGTCACCGGCCGAAGCCTGGGCGAAGGTACGTGCGGGGGCGACTCCTGATTTCTCTGCCAGCTTGACCGGGGCCAGTGATCCGGGCGCCGTGCGCCGGCCAACCTGGGATGGCGTCAGGCTCGTGATGTTGCCCCTGTTCGACACCGAGGCGAACAGAGGGATGCCGGGGCTGTCTTTGTCGGAGGCGAGCTTCACCAGGAACTGCTTGATCTGTGCACGGTCGGCCATGACCGCGGAGCCCTTACCCTCATCGACCTTGGGATCGGAGGCGCCGAGTATCTGCCCGTGCTCGTTGATCTTGCCGTTGGCGATCTCATGGACTAGCCACGTCTTCGAGTCGGTCGACTTGCGAGTATTCGTGTTACTAGGGACGCCAGCCTTCTCGCGGTCCATGAGTTGGCGTATGTTCTCCAAGTAGCTGTGAATGACCTCAACCAATCGTTCTAGGACGTCGGCGTTGACCGGGCGGCGCGTACGGTTCTTCTTGGTGTCGAAGAAGATGAACTCGTTGAACTTGGTGTCAATAAGCGGATCAGTATGAGGTGGCGTGAGCCTTACGACCACGCCTGTGTAGGTCCTAGTGTCCTTCTCCGCGGGTTTGGATGCTGTGCCGCAGAAACGTTTATCGCCGACGCGAGCGACGACCGCTCGCCGAGTCTTATAGAACTTCTCGATCTCCACGGTGAAGCTGATGCGCTTGAGATGTGGTGTGGCGTTGCGCAGTTGGCTCAGCCGCTTCTCCGCATCGGTGTCAGATACCCTGTTGGCGTACTTCCGGTCGTCTTCGTCGGTTGCTCCGGAGTACATCCATCTGCCCGCCGAGTCGTATAGGGCGGTTCGAGAGTTCAGGTCATTGGGAAGCACGGCGGCGCACACGTAGTCTGGACGGTGCCAAGGCCTCCCGTCCTTGCGTGGGCTGTTCTTGCCGAGCATGATCCGCGCACTCAAGCCTGTTTCGGGATCGCTGTTCGGCCCGCCGTCGTGCACCAGGAGAACCGGGTAGAGCGTGGCGGACTCCTGAGTGGTGCGGCGATGGGTGAGGACATGGTCGTGGTCAGCGAATACGCGCATGCGCGAAGCAGTGACCGCCTCGTAGGCGGAGGAGAGTACGCCTTTCAGTGTAGTTACGGGGATGGTGGCGTCCTCCCAGGTGCGTGCACCCTCCGGCTCTCCGCTGCGCGAGGCCACCACCACGCGCCGATCCGCGGTTCTCTGCCCGGGAATCGTGGCCGAGGCGACGGTGATGGTGAGTGCCAGTTCGCCGGACAGAGTGTCAGGCGCAAGCCGATCCTGCCCGGATGGAACGTGGTCGCCGGTGAATGTGATGCCACCCTTCCGGCCCGTATCACGGACCGTGGGGATGCCGTTGTAGGCGTGGTGCCATTTCATGACTGATGTTCCCTTCGCCACCGCTGACCACGGCCTCTGCTTGAGTGCGCCGGCGGGCTGTTTCTTTATTGAGGCTAGCCGACGCGGATAGGTTTGGCAGAGTGTGGGCCGAACATATCGCGAGGCCCGATTCCCTTTTCGGGATGGGGCTCACCTGTACCTCCGTCACTCTGGTTGTTCTCCCTGTTCTCGTCAATAGTCATGTGCCGGACCTCAATGTCGTCGGCATAGCCGTAGGCTGCACGCTGCATCGCCGCTACCCATGGTGTCTTGTTGAGGTTCGATGCATGGGACAGCGTGAAGTTGCTTGGTTCCGCGACCGGGTCATCGAGGCCCAGGCACCCGCTGAGAGTCGCATAGGAGTCGGACAGGCCGGCGCCCCGACGCGCACGCAGGCCGCCTTCGGCGATGCGAACCTCCAATACCCCAAGACCGAAGGGCTTGGCGAGGCCCATTCGAAGGTAGCCGCACTTGGAGCGGTCAGAGTCCTGTTCCGACTCGGGAACCAGGTTTTCCGGGGTGAGGACCCAAATGAGAGCGGCAAGCTCATCGTGGCTCAGGTTGGTGAAGGACACGGTACACCGCAGCACGCTGCCGACTTCTACCCACGACTTCGCGGTGAGCTGCACATTCGCGTTGTGCTGCTCGCGGCCGTTCATCACCGCCGGCGCTGTGGCCTGCTTGGGGAACTTCCGCGAGTCGAGCACGTTGCGGTGGACCGGATACGCAGCCGCCCCCAGCAGCTGCCCGGGGGAGAAGTACTCCGACCGCTTGATTGGGCTCTGTCCCCCCTCAGCTACGGGTGTGCTGCCACCGGGAGCGGTCAGGAAGCGGCGAGCCGATCCTGGTTTGGGCTCGAGTAGAGGCGTAAGGGTTTTGTGGTCGCGGCTGATCCTGGCTCTGGAACCATCAACCTTCCCTACGGATACGCGCCCGCGCATGGCTACATCGCCTCGAACAGCGTTTTCCTGAGGATAGGGCACGACATACCCGAAGAGTCGGTCCGCGGCGGAGGCCTCCTCAGCTGTTGACAGCGGAGCTGCGCCCTGTGCTTGTGCGAGCCGGAAGGGACTCTTGCGATAGGCATGGCGTCCGATCATCGTCGGCACGATCTCGAGCACAACAGGCCCGGGGCCGCTGTCGTCCACCACCGCGAAGGCAAGGTCGTCCACTTTGAGGGCCGCCGCCGACGAATCCTGCTGGGCGGCTCGGGTCGCCCGGTTGGGCTCGTGGCGCTTCCGTGGGCTGTCCTGCGTCCGCTGGTAAACATAGCTTCGTACCACAGCTGCGTAAGCCTTACAGACATCGGATTCGATGGTGACCTTCTTCGGTCCCTGACGCGAAACATCGAAGAAGAACCGTTCGTCGTGTTTCTTGGAGAACAGCTGGTTCGGCCTCATGCCATCCGGGGCGGTACGGCATACGTAGCCCTCGACATTATACAAGTGGTCGATGACGGTTACCGTACTAGGGATTTTGAACAGCGGTATCTCGCCCGTGTCAGTGATGATGTGGGTTACCTGCCAGTAGGCGTAGCGCGCACCCTCGGCGCGGTCCCCGTGTAAGCATAGCGAGAGGTGGCAGCGGATACGCTTGCGGTGCGGCGTCATCGCCGTGAGTCGCTGGGTGCTTACGATTAGGTTCGCTGGTCCCACCGTGTCGCCTTGGAGCGTGGCCGCACGCATAGTGGGGTAGCGTCGGTTCCGGTCGTCGCGATAGTCGTTCTTCACCAACGTATCCCCGTAGAACAGCTCACATACGAAACCGTCTTCCTGCTTCTCGCAGATACGGATAGGCACCAGCCTGAGCGCACTGGCGGCGTCACCCCGGTATGTCAGCGGTGCGGTGTCCGCCTCGCTGTCGGGCATACCCGCGGCTTTGCCGGGCAAATCGCTGAACACGCGGAAGCGTGAGCAGGTAAGGGTCTCGTATGCGCGGGAGAGCATGCCTTTGACCATGGTGGGAGGTACGCGCACCGTGCCGTCGTCGTTCTTGGGAAGATCCACGAAGCTGCGTTTCTCCTTCTTGCCGCCCGGAAGCAAGGTCTCCTCGGTAGCTTGCTCCCCGAACACCAGCGGCGTGCGCACCGTCATCTCCAGATCGATCGACCCGGACCAGTGATCTGACTCAAGGTGGTCGTGGCCCCGGGCGGCCCGGTCACTGAAGAGGTCCCTTGAGAAAACTCTTTTGTCAGCCAGGCCAGCCGCCTTTTTGCGCAGCAGCGGGATGCGGTTGACAGCGGAGTGGAAGTCACCGAACTCAGCCATTGAAGCTCCACCTTCCGGTCATGATCTCGTCAATGAACACCGTGTTCCCGTAGGTGGACTCCTCGGTGAAGACCTCGATGCTGGTCATGGTGTCCGAGCCCTTGAAGGGTGCGTCGGCGCCGTGCTGCAAGTAGCTGTTCCTCCGGTACCAGCATGGTGTGGCGTCGTGGGCGTCTTCGGTTGCCGTGTATACGGCGAGCTTTACGCCGCCTGTTCCGTTCAGCCAGCGCAGCTCACGGGCCAGAAGCGCCGTGTCGTCGCTGGTGTCCACCGACCACAGACGCAGTTCATAGACGGTGCCGGGGTCAACCTCGCTTCCGTCGGTGTTCCGGAGTCTCGTACTCCCCGCCACGCCATGTACCCCGCGCAGCGCGCAGGCGCCCACGGTCGTGTACGCGATGCCCTGCCAGCCGGTGCCGGTCGCCTCGGACAGAACCGCGGCGAGAGAACCGTCCCCGCATGAGGAGCTCGTGATCCACCCGCGCCGTAGCGGCGGGTAGTTGGGACTGTGCTCAGGCATGAGAGATCTCCTTGTCGGTCTTCTCCGAGCGTTCAGGCGGTTCGGCTAGATAACTGGACCAGCCCTCCCAGCCCTCGTCGGCGTCTGGGCTGGCGGCGATGTCGATCCCGCGCAGTTCGGCGAGGATGCCGCGCGCGAGGGATTCGGAGTCGTTGTCCTTGGCGGTCAGGTTCCACCCGGGAATGAGTGAGCTGCCCGTTTTCACCCGCACCGCGGATACGCCCACCTGCCCCATGCCGCGGGTGCCGCGGCTGCCCAGGGGCAGGGTCCCGGTAATCAGCTCAGCGAGCACCAGGCCCAGCAGGCACCACGCCGCCTTCCGGCGGTCATCGCTCCCAGGCAGGGCATCGGCGTCGAGCTCAAGCACGATGTCATTCCAGTCGGCGTTGTCGTACACCATCTCGTGGTACAAGGCGCCGTCCGCGGCGCCGCCGGTCCAGCGGTCCCCGGCGTTGTGGGTCACCTCGCGTCCGGTACCGTCGCTGGAGGCAACGGTGTCCAGCACCGTCAGTGCGCCGCGGTGCTCGGGTGAACCGAATAGGTCGCGCACCAGGGTCGGGTCATGAGCCAACTGCTTGTGGACATCCCAGTTCTGCCAGCTCTCCTCCTCCGGCCGCTTGACGGCAAGTACCGTACGAGCGATACGCGACGCGCGTGACCTCAGGGCCCCGCGCACCGATGAGCCGGGAAGTACCAGCGTGTCTTCTTCTCCCGGTCCCGTGCGGAGCGGCTTGACCAAATTCTTCCGTTGTTCGTCATTCTTCCGTTGTTCGTCGTCGTCATCCTCGGAAGGCGTCTCAGCCACAAGGATGCCGGTGGGGCTGTCCCAGGTGATGGTGATTCTGACCAGGCCGGATGGGGCGATACTCGCTGGCTCAAGCGGGAAGCGTTGCCCCTCTGAAGGCTGAAGCCAGCCCAACAGGGCGTCTTTGCTCGCCAGGGGAGTCTTCACCAGGGTCCACGGTCTTCCCGATGTAGGCGGACCCGATGTACTCGACTTCGTCTCGTCCAGTCGTACTCTGCCCCAGCCGGCGCTCCTGCGCCCGCCGAAGGCTATGCGCTCCTGTGCGAACAGGGCGATGATGAGTGCGAACAGTCGCTCCACAGTGGCTTCCGGGTCCTTCAACTTGTTCGCGCTCTCGGATGGAGCATTGCCGGTTGACGCGCTCGGGTCCCCCGCGCCGTCCAGCGTCCCGACCTGTGCGGTAATGACCAGCTCCAGGGACTTGCCCGTCGGCACATACTCGTGCTGGAACAGGGCCGTATCCCCGGCCGTGCCCCAGTAACGGTCGACGGCGATGCCCGTGCGGGTGATCAGCGGGTCTTTCGTGTCCTGGTCCTTCTTCGGTTTGCGCTCGCGCTCAGCCACCTCGTTCAAGTCGATGGAGCGGAAGGTCAGGGCGCCTGCTCGGTTGTCCTCGGCCAGTCCCTGAAGGAAATCAAGATCGGCAAGCGTGAGCCCGGCGTCGCTGTGGTTCTTCACGTACTTGCGGCACGCCGCCCATACGGCGCCCTTGACCGAACGGCCGGTGATAATCGGGTGTTCACGCCCGTCGCGGACGAAGCGCCGCGGCACGGACTTGCGCTCCTCCTTTGAGCGGGTGTGATCGACGAACTCGTCGATCCCGCCCGAATGCAGCGGTGAAGCCGTCCGCAGCCGAATCGTCAGTTCGTAGCGGGTGATGCTCATGCCTGCCCCTCCTCGTGGTCGCCGGAGGCGCTGTCCGCATCAGCGCGTTCTGCTTGTGTTTGTGTGCCGTTCAGGAAGTCCGCTCGGTGAAGTTCCGCCAAGTGGATCTGTGCTTCTTTGAGCACCCAGTGGTCGATGACGAACCGCCCATACCCCTGCGCGGTCAACTCTCCGACGCCGATGACAGACAGCTCCGTCAGCCGTCGGAGAACCGCCGCGGAGTCCACACCCTCTGCGGGCACCACCCGCAGCACCGAACCGGCCGAGATGGCGGTCCGAGTCGCGCGCGGCTGGTGTTCGGCCGCCGACCACGAGTCCACGCGCTTATGTCGGACTCCGGCGGTGAATGCGCCCTCCGGCGGCGACGCCGTGGACTGCTGCGCATTGCGCTCACCCACCAGTGCGACAGGGGCGCCGGCGCGGCTGAAGGCCCGCAGGAGATCCTCAATGCTGCCTCCGGGACCGAGCTGAGGTGAACGCACTAGCACGTCAGAGGTGAACCAGAGCGTGAATGCGGGATCTCCCGCACGCGAAGCCGGGTCTGCTTCATCGAAGTCTGACAGCTTGCACTGTGCGCACCCATAGGTGCCGCTCAGGCGCCGCGACCCGAGCCGGGCCTCAACCTCGTCGGGGAATGCCGCGGCCAGAAGCGGCCTGATCCGGTCGAAAAGCCTGTCCGACACAGTTACGGTGGCGCGCATGCGCAGTCCCGCGGGGAGCGCCCTGACCAGGAAGAGCTGGCCGCTGCGCGCCCCGCCGGTGGCAGGATCGTGGGCGGTCGACTGCCTGCCTACGAGTGCCGGCGCCCCGAAGCAGCCGACGACGTTGTCAGGGGCTTCGGGGCGGTCGGCCGGAACAAACACGTAACCCGCGCGCAGCGGCTTGTGCACATCCTCCGGCTCGCCGGCGAGCAGCCGGTTCGTGATCGCGATGGGCTTATGGGAGCCGTCCGGTGTGCTTGCGTTACCCGCAGGGCTGGTGCGGGGCGGGTTCTTCGGACGGGACAGCACCAGCGGTACCGGCATCCCCTGCAGGGACTCACCCTCCGCGCCAGCAATCACAGCAGTGGCGTCGGAGACCAGCAGGTCACCCGCGACGACGGCGTCGCGCACAAGCGCGTCCTCCGGCGCAGCGGCCCGCAGGCGCCTGTGAACCCAAGGCAGCAGTACGGTCCCGCGTAGGAAGTCCAGGGAACGCACCTCATTGGACAGGGGCACCTCGTAGGACACGACCGGGGTCAGTAGCTGGATGTCGAGCGTGGCCGTGAAGAAACGGCTGGGAGCAGGTGGTGCCGCCTCGTCGCCGGATGCGGAAGCGTGAGGGATCTCCGGAGCCCGAGCCTTGCCGTCTGCCCGGGGAACGGAGGGCACCTCAACCCGCTCGGACTTCAACTGCCCTTGGCACCACGTCTTGACGGTCTCAAGGGTCGGCCGCTCGGCGGGCGGGTACGCCTTCTGCGGATCACCGATCAGGACGTCGCAGACGCCGTCGCCGTCGGACCGGTTCGAGCCGATGCCGCGCACTAGCAGCCCGGCCAGGCTAAGGACCAGTCGCGCGGCGTCAATCTGACTGTCCTTCCAGACCAGCGGCCGCCCCTGAGGATCGAAGTCTGCGAGCACGACCTTTCCATCGAGTTCGCCTGCGGCGGCGCGCTCGAAGAAACGCAGGTGGTCCTCTTTGGCCGTGCCCGTGTCCTCGTCAATGGATAGCGACACCACCTCGTGGACCGCGTCTTCCGGGGTGACGTCGTCGGGGAGCCGGGCGTCAGTGAAACCTACTAGGCGCGGGTCCTTGGCGTTGCCGAATAGTCGGGTGACGAAGGCGTGCCAGGTGGGGCGGTCGGTTGAGGCCGCCGCGGAACCGGCCGCCGCGTCTTGGTCGAGGGCAGCGGCGACAACGAAGGCCTGCTCGCGAATCACACCGGCCAGGACGGTTCCGCGCACAATTGGCAGGCCGCGATCGTCCTTCTCCACGACGGCGTCGACGCCGCCAGCGATCCCGGCACCGGTGGATACGCCCCAATCGGATTTGAAGACCACGCGCAGCGGGAAGCTGACGGGTGAGTGGGACGATGGGAAAACGCTCGTGGTGCTCATGCCTGAGCCTCCTCGGACTGCTGGCTGGCGGATTCGGGGGCTCGGCTCGATGTCTCACCAAGTTGCTCGGCAAGGTAGCGTTTAGGCAGCAGGTCGGACAGCTCGAGCAGATCGAACAGGCCGTTGGTTCCGCCGATTGCCTCGACGTGCTTGCCCAGGGCCTGTTTGGCAGAGCTCCATTCCTCCTCTGCACGCTTCTTGAGCTCGTCCCGAAGAATCGTCTCTCCCCTGAGCTGGGCCTGGGCGGCGTCGGACAGGAACCTGCGGATGCGCGTGGCCCTGGTCCGGGGAAAGCGGGTCTCGCCGCTTTTCTCGTCCTCCTCGGTAAGTCCGTTGAACTTGTTCACCCGTTCGCACACCTCCACCCAGTCCGGGTGCTGCGCCGCCGAGGTTCCCGCCGGCCGGGCCGGGTCGGGGTTCAGCAGGAAGGGGCGGGTGGTGAAGCTCTTGTAGGCGCTGAGGACTTCGTCGGCGTCCAGGACGGTCGTGTCGAAAAGGACGTGGTAGGTCAGGGTGGAGATTGCGGGAACCTGCGCCTTGCCCACTCGCTTGGCCGACTCAACCAGCCGTTCGGCCAGGTCGTAGGCGATGTGGAAGGGGAAGTTGCGGCGGACTACGGCAACGCCGGCGGCTGCCGTCATCGGGCCCGGCGTGTACTCGGGCTGATCGTCGCCCGGAGCGGCACCCCGGTCGACTCCGTGCAGGTACTTCAGGAGCGGATCAGAGGCTGTCTTCTCCTCGAAGTGCTTCAGGAATGAGGTTGTGAAGGGTATTGCGTAGTCGCCGCTGGTGATCACCGTGACGTCGTCGCCACCGAGGATCACGGGTACGACCGGGACCACGGTGAAGTCGAGTTGCTGGGCGCGCTTGTCACGCTGTGCCCAGCGCGCGACGTCGAACCAGGCATCGGCGAACGCGGAAGTCACGACGCCGTCCAACCGTGTGCTAACGCCAAGTATGAAGCGGCGGACCGCATCGGGGTCGTCCGGGTGGCAGCCGACTGAGGACTCGAACTCCTTGACGCCGACACAGCTCTTTGCGATCTCTAAGTTTCGCATGATGGCGCCGATGCCGTTGCCGTCAATGTGTATGACGGCAACCTTGGAAAGCTTGGTGATGTTGACGAGGTCGTCCGGCTCGATCTCGCGGTCAACGACCTCCGTGTCTTGGAAGACCTCCTCAATGGCGCGAAGCGAATAGTCTGCGTTGTCAGCGGCGGTGTCGGTGTCTACGTCGTCGGTGGAATCGTCGGGGACTGTGTCCTCGTCCTCGTCTATCAGGAACGTCTGCATGAGGTCGTGCTTGAGCTGTTCCTGGAGCTCCTTGTACTTGTTCTCAAGCTGGGTCGGATCGCGGACGAGTCGGCCCTCGTCCCTGTCCTCCTCCAGGCCGGGCTTGGTTCCGACTGCGCGCTCGATCAGTGCCTTACGTGCCCGGTAAGCCTCGTAGCGCTTGACCCGGGAGGGCAGTGAGTAAGCGGTTATGAGGTCTTGTTTGGCCTCGTCCGCAAGACCGTTTGGAAGGAACGTGTTCAGGGGTGGTGCAGCTGGCAGCGCCGAGTCTCGCGCGCGTGCGAGAAAGGGGACCTGGGAGAAGCGGGAGCCTGCCGGGAGGCGCTCGAGCGCGTATCTACTCGCCTCCGAATGAAGTGTCCTCAGCAGTGCTTCGTCCACGTGCGTAGCCTCGCCCATGTCAATGAAGACACCGGATATGTCGATGCCAGGCGCCTGGGCGAGCGCCGTGCGGGTGACGTGGCCGATGACGGCCTTGGCCTGCTGGGGTGTGTCCACCATGAAGATGACCTTGCCCGAGGCGCGGGAGACCCACAGAGAGCTGAAGTGTGAGGGGCTGGTGGCATCCCGGGGAGGTGACGGTTTAGGCCTTGCCTGCTTCTTGGGCTCGTGGGACTCCGCCCACGCCTGCCTGACGTGGGTTTCTCGTAGCGCCTTGTCTGTCCACGCCTTGAGCCGCACCAGCTGCGCCGACGCCCCGATGTTCTCCCGCAGGCGCGGGGAGGAGAAGATGTAGTTCTGATTCCCGTTGGTCTCGATCATGACGAGCTGCATGGGGATCCTCTCGGGGCGGGACGGAGCGGGACAGGACGGGGCGGATGCCGGGACGCGTGTAGTCTGCCATGGTGGCGTGAGGTGCGACACGCTTTTGAGGTGGGCTCCTAACAATAGGTCTTCGTGCCTGTTCTGCTGACGCCGACCGGGACTTGGGGGCAGACTCGGGGCAGTGGAGCTCCGCCGTCCCCGAGGCGGACTCACCCGGGAAGGAAGCGACCCCTTCAGGCGGTCAGAGAGGACCTGACATGACCCTGCTCGTTCACATCGTCGGTGAAGGCGATTTAGGGAGCGATATCCTGAGACTCAAGGGGGAACAGCGCCAGCAAGCCAGGTGTACCGGCGTCGCAACGCTGCAGAATGCCGCAGCGGGCGGTGCGGGGTACGAGGCCGTCGGCCTCCTGCTCCGCGGTGCGGTGGCTGAAGAGCTTGAGAGTCGGTTCGCGTGGACGCCGCTGGCCCTGGAACTGGGAGCGATCCAGGACGAGGGTCACGAGGGGCAAGTACGCGTGCTGTTGCTCGGTAGCAGTTCCGGCTACGGGGCCACGGCAGACATTGCCGAGGCCCTTGCTTCGCTTCTGGAGCGTGACGAGATCAGAGCGGCTCTGCATAAACGGTACGGGCTAGAAGTCATAGCGGAGCTTCACGCCGACGGCGACTTGAACGAACAGGTAGGCCGCGGAGACCTCACCAGCTGGGTCGAGGCGGCGCACGGCACTGCTGTGGACCGCCCCGTCGTGGTGTCCATGATCGGCGGGGCAACCATGATGTGCCTGAGCGCCATGGGAGTGGTCGACCAACTCGGCTACGACTGGCGTCTGGCGGTTGCCGGGAGTCCTGACGACGCCGAGGCGCGCCTGATCCGTCGCGGCCACCACGGCAACGCCCCCTTCTACTGGTTGCGCGCCTTGGGCTACCTGGAACAAGCCGCTCAGTGGGCTCGGCAGCACGGCCGAGAGGAACTGATCGACGAGGAACACACGCGGCTACTTCGTGATCTCCAGGCGGTGCTCGGCGGCGCGGGGCAGGAGAGGGGAGAGGTGTTGGCCGCGGCCACCGATGAGCAGCTTGCTTCGTTGGTGGCGGTGGAGATGACCCGGGCGGACAACGGCGCGGGTCTGGCCGTGCGCGCCTGGGTGGAGAAGCACTATGAGGCCCTGCTGGCCGAGGAGAACGCAGGGCGCGCCCAGGATGATCAGATCGGTAGCGTGTTCAAGCGCTTGCCGGGCAAGGAACTGGGCAAGGTGCTGGGCCTGGTCCGCGATGAGCAGCTGGACCAGGGCTCCACCTCGGCCGCGTGGCTTCTCACAACAGGTGATCGCCTGCGGCCGGTTGGCAACCGCGCCGTCCACGATGCCGCGGCGCCGACGGTGTCCGACTTGGCCACCGTCCAACAGGTTCCTGACCTGTGGAGACGAGTACCCTCCTGGATGCACTGGCCCGGTCAGGGGCGGGTCCTGTACATCTGTAACATCGGCACCGACTATCGCCCGTCGTCGGTAATTGAGCGCGTCATGGATGCCGGGCCGGACCAGGAGCTCAAGCGCGCTGTCCCCGGGGGAATGCTGGAAGACGGGAGCGTGGGCGAGGTGGATTTCCTGCTGCTGCACTCTGCGGATCCAGGCTCCAAACAGACCGCGGTCAAGACCTGTGCGTCCGTTCTGCTGACCACGCCGAAGGACGGCATGGTTGCCTCCGGGGTAGACATTATTGACTACGGGGGTGTCAGCAGAGATCAGTTCCTCGCCGTTGAGGAGACGTCGCGGAAGGTCGCCAGAATTGTCCGTGATGTACTGGAGACCAAGCGGCCTTCCGCCGTCGCCGTCGTCGGGCTGGGGCAGAAGGGCGCCGTCATCGGGGCGCTGGAAGCCGCTCAGGACTGGTGTGCCGAGCACGCAGTCCCGCTGTTCGTGCAGACCTCGGTTCAGCCGGGGCAGAACATCAAGCGGTCGGGAATGCAGTTCCACCGTATCGCTCTGCACAACGACGCCGAGGCGGCACTGCGCGAGGCGGCGGCCGCAAGCCTTTCCAGTCTCAACCTGCTCAGTGCAGTGCGGGTGCTCAGCGCCGGCGACCAGGACATGGATGTGTGGGCCCAGGCGTGTGATGAGTTGCGCAAGGAGTACCTGGCGGCGGTCAACGCCAAGGATCCCGATGCGCATGCGGGCGTACTGCTGTCCGTCATGGATACGGTCCATGAACTCTGTCTGGAAACCGAGGGGGATGTCGATCCACACCTGGTGGTTGTTGCAGCCGAGGCGGTCGACTTCCCGCGACGGCGCATGAAGGCCGCCGAAACGCTGTTTCGAGAGCGTTACGCGTGGCAGGACGTCAAGGTGTACACGGCACGGAGGCATGGAGTGGAGGCATGTAGTCGCGGAGACCTGTTGCGGCTTCTGTACGAGGTCAGGAATGAAGTGCGTCTCACTCACGGAGACAGGCAGGTCGATGAGGCGGTGCGGGAGGTGATGCGCAACAGGTTCGTCGACGTCGATGATGACTTCGGCTATGCAGACCTGCTTGAGCAAGCCATCAAGTCGGTGAAGGCCGGCCCCGGGAATCTGACCACCGGTCTTGACGAGTCGTGGGCCGAGCGGTTCCGGGCGCTGCGGAACTGGGCGGAGGCGCGCGCATGACACCCGCAAAGCCCCTCACCCTGGTTAACCTCACCCCGCACGAGGTGATCCTGCACCTTGAGGGCGGGCCGCTGCGGCTGCCGGGGGCCGACGTCGTGCCCCGGCTGCTGCTGTCGGACGGACGGCAGGAGACGCTGACCGTCTACGACCCCGAGCACCCCGGCGAGGCGACCGGTGCGCGGGAGGTACCCATCGTCGTCGGCGCCACCTGGCTCGGAATCGACCCGCCCCTGCCCGCGCCCGAGCCCGGCACGGTCTACGTCACCAGCCGGGTGGTGGCGGAGCACTTCCCGCAGCGCACCGACCTGGTCTGGCCCGATGACCTGATCCGGGACGCCGATGGGCAGGTGGTCGGTGCTCGCCGCCTGGGGTGCCTGCCGCGACCGGTCGACGCCGCTGTGGGCGGTGGCGATGTGGGTCCTGGTTGGGACGAGGGGGACCGATGACCGAAGAGCGGGAACGTCCGGCCACGGTAGGGGCTGACTCGAGTCGGCCGCCGCGCACCGGCTTCATCCACTTGAAGGACCCCGATGAGATGCGCATGGTCTTCTTTTGGAGACTCGAGGTCTGCGCGCCGTGGGAGACAGTGTTCTCGGGGTGGACCGACGGGCCGCTGTCGTTTCGGGTTGTAGTGCCGTCTGGGCGGCAGATCACGGCGAACCGCAAGGTGCGCGCAGATTACTTCCATCATGAGGTCGCATCCCGGTTGCTTTCGCCGGATCAACGACGCTCATTGATATTGCGGCAGTACGGGGAATACCGTTATTCGGGTGACGACGCACAAGGCGACGCGATGCTTCGTGTCGATGGTCTTGAGGTCTTGCGATTCGCGGACGATGATGACTCCGACTCCGCGATTCTTGTAGTTCATGCGATTGTGCGGGACCCGGATCTCTTGCGCGCTGACCTGGCCTATGGTGAGGGTGGTGGCCTGCCCAAGCTGGGGAAAATGCTTAACGGTCTGCTCCAGTCGGAAGATGTATGCGATTCCAACAAGGTGGCGCTCGCCTGCGAGTCGACGGGCGGCAGCACGGAAATCGCCTCTCCATTGCGCACCTTGACTTGGATTCCACTGAGCCTAGGTGAAGCCTGGTTTCCGCGCTTCGGGGAGACTGCAGAAGAATTGGGCAGCCGCATGGGTGTTGGGGTCTCGGCGGAGGTTGTCGATGAGCTTCGCCGGTCTACGGCCGGCGCCCCTGCACGACGGCGACTGCCGGAGGCGGTGCTTGCCGCGAGCGGGTGGTGCTGGGGCGAATTGGCCTACCAGAGTGGCATCGAGCTAAGCGGGGGACCCTATGCGATGGCGCGGAGGAATACTCATCTGCTTTCACAAAGTTGGGCTGTGACCGTGTGGGAGCGTGGCGTCGCCTACATGCCTCGGCAGAAGGATGAGTTTATCCTTGAGGCATTGCTGCGGACCTGTTCCATCAATGTTGACGTGTGCCTGATGATACTGCTGAACGAGTTGAATGTGCGGCTTCTGTCCAGGAGGTTGGCAGATACGGCGCAGCGGTTGCGCGCGCTGCGGAAACGGCGTCATGGCTCGAGCGATGCGATCCGTCAGGAAGGGGGTGAGGGGCAGCGTGGCGAGGAGGATGCCCTTATCGAGGAGGCCATTGACCTTGATAGTGATGCTGTCGCATTCCTTGCCTCAGAATGGCGCACCGACATCACTAGGCACATGCAGGCGGATCTGATTCTGTCCTGGATGCAGGACGTCGGGGGGCTTGATCGTGGAGTACAGCAGGTTGTTGAGCAGGCCCGCCTGCTTAGGGAGAGCGTGCAGACGCTGATTGAGCGCCAGGAGCACGTCGCTGACAAGGAGCGGCAGGCGCGCGACCGCAGGTGGGAGGAGATGGAGCGTGAGCGGCAGGAATCTGCGCATGTCTTGGAGCGGGCCGTGGGCATACTGGCTTTCGTCGGGCTGCCGCTGTCGGTCGTGCTTGAAGTTTGGTCGAACCTGTACGACGGAGGCCCGCGGCTACATGGGGCGATCGGGTTCATGGTGGGCCTCGGGATGATTCTTCTTGCCCTGGTGGTGGCCTGGGTGCTGTATCTGGTTTTCGGCCGCAAGAAGCGCTCGGGCCAGGGGCGTGGTCGTGGCCGCTGACGTCGCCGAGACCGGTGACGAGTGCGCACGTTGCTGGTTGCGGGAGCGGGGTGTAGGCATGCGGCGCGAGCGGCGGGGCCGTGCATTATTAGTGGTGCCAATGGGTTGTGTGTGACCAGTGGTGCGGTGGTGGGCGCTGTGAGAGGGTCACAATTCGGTCTACGATACAAAGTTTGATACATTTTGACCTCGACTTTTCCGCATGACTTCGTTGAAAGTTGGTGGCTGGAGGGGCCTTGGGGAGTGTCGGTGGCGCTTGGCTTGTTCTCAACGAAAGGTGGTAGTTTTGGCCTGGTGCCAGTCGGTCTCGTGGGGTGCTTGCGGGGCCGGTGGCGATCTCGAGCCTGGAAGTGGTGGTATGGCGCGGTTTCCAGGGGTAGGGGTCGGGAAGCACCTTGCACCTCAAGGTGCATTAAGACTCGAGCGCCTTTGACGGCGGCGAGGATGTCAACGGTGGTCAGGAAGCACCTCGCACCTCAAGGTGCATTAAGACTTGATGAAGCGCTGGCGCACTAGCTTGATGTCTGCGCGTCAGGAAGCACCTCGCACCTCAAGGTGCATTAAGACTCAAGCGCGCCAGCGTCGTGGCACAGGACGTGCTCACGTCAGGTGGCACACCGCGCTTTCAGGTGTGTGCAGGCTCCTCGGGGAGGGGTGCTGCGCGGCGGCCGTCGTGGGGTGGTGTCAAAATTGATGACAAACGCCTTCCGCGTGCGCCAGTCACGATTCGGAGGCCGCATGATTCCAACGATTTGTCCGCAGCTGCGGACGTCGTCGACAGCGTTTGTCATCGATTTTGACACCCTCGGCCGGTGCCCGGCGGATTCCGCGGCCGCAGCGAGCCGCGCGCATAGATGCCCCGCACCGCATGAATAACCCCGTATGTTCCCGTTCGGGCGGAACCCATGGCGGGGTGTTGCTGGATTACGGGGAAGGCCACTCGGCCGCGTTCGCAGGCTCGCCCTCGGGGCGGGTGCGCTAAGGCTAGGCGGTTGCAGGGTCCGCGTCGCGGCGACTGCGGATCATCGCGATGTATTCCAGCGCCTTGGCGGATAAATGACGGTAGGTGTGCCACTCGTCGTCGGCGAAGGCGTGTGCATCGTGCTCGACCTCGGCCATGGCTTCGTCGCTCAGGTCGATACCTCGCTGGGCGCATGCAGCAAGAATATTGACGGCTCCGATGAAAGGTTCGCCGCCGCGGAACTCCCCGAGATCGCCGGTCTCCAATGTGCGGTCAAGCTTGGGGAGTGCCTCTTCGAGGAACGGCCAGTACTCGGGCGCCGCGAGCCCGGACTGCGCAGTGATTTTCATCAAAACGCCACTATATCAGTGGCTCGCCGTGTTTCTGCATGCGCCTTGGTATTCACGAGGCACGGCTGCGGCTCACCGGATACGGTGAAGGCACGCCGGGCAAGGCGGTGGTTTAGCGGGAGCCGTGGTGGTTGGTAGTTCGTCAGGTGCGGTGGGGATTCGGGCGTTGACCCGACGGCTCGTGCCGTCGGGTCGGCGATTCGATACGTGTTGCGCGGGGTAGGCGTACAGGGCATCGTCGTCCCAGCGAATCGTTGGCGATGGCCGTGTTGGCGGCCGCGGGGACCGGGTTGGTCGTGCGCGCTGGTGCGCCCCGCGGGACGGTTCGGCACCGCGCGCAACGGTGGGGAGTCGTCCCCGAGCTCGGGAATCGCCCCCGTGAACCACGCCCGTAAGGTGCGCGGATCATCTGCGTGCGTGGGGTCGAGGCCGTGCGGACCGTGACCCACGCGTGTGAGGCGCGCAAGCACGTTAGTGGCGGCAAGGCCCTGGAGCCTCGCCGCCACCCACGGTGAATATGCGGTTGTCTGCGCGGCTTCCCGCGTGTGCTATGCGGCCGGCCATTGGGGCAGCCGCAGGCCGGCCATTGGGGCAGCCGCACAGCCGAGCCGCACAACCCAGCCCGGCAGGCGTGCCGACCTCTCAGCGGTTCATCCAGGTGCGGTGATCCTCGATCGGGCGGGAGTAGTGCCGGTTGGGCGGCACCGGAGTAACCCCCCGGACGGCGCCCGAGTTCGTGTTGCCGGTGGTTCCGCCCTGCGTGGAGTTCTGGCCTCCAGCGGCAGTGGGTGCGGGGACGGCTGCGGTAGGCGTGGTGCTCCCGCCGGTCGACTCGGTCGTCTGGCCTTGGGCGGTAGCAGATCCGCTCGGGGCGTCGACGCCGGCGTCGGTCCCGCCGGTCGTCCCCTGCCCGGTCCCGCCGGTCGTGCCCTGCCCGGTGCTGGTTTCCGTGGCCTGCCCGGTGTTGGCGGCCTCGGTGGTGAAGCTCGGGCGGGCCACAAAGGACAGGTCCTGCTTGAGCACCGGGTTCAAGGTGGTGATGTTGACGCCGTCGCCGGTGCCCGTGGAGTGGATCAGCATGCCGTCGCCCATGTAGATGGCGGCGTGGTAGACATTGCCGAAGTAGGTGGCCTCGGTGCCGGAGCGCACCTGGTCGATGCGGCCCTCCGGGTCCTGCTCGGAGAAGAACAGGATGTCGCCGCGCTCAAAGGTGTCGCCGGCGTCGCCCGTCTCCAGCCACAGGTCCCCGTGGGCGTAGAACCAGCTGGCCAGGTTATTGGCGCGCCAGATCTTGGAGGTGCTGGGGTCCACCCCGAAGTCGACGGCGTAGCCCACCTGCGTGTTCTCATCGGCCACGTACGTGGTGTGGTCGTAGTCCCAGCCCAGCAGCACCATGCTGACGAAGGTCGAGCAGGTCACGCCGTAGGGTGCGGTGGTGCTTGAGTGGACAACCGTCCCGGTCAGCGGAGTGGGGCGGCTGGAGTCCCAAATGAGCTGGCTGCCGGCGTCGTAGAAGCTCTGGGCCCGGGACAACAGGTCCTCGACGGCGGCCGAGTCGGTCGCGCGCGTGGGCGCGGTGGGCAGCCCCTGCGGCACCGCATAGCTGTCATCCGCCAGGGGGACGGCGATGTTGCCCTCAATGCCGTCGGGGAGGGTATCGGAGATGGAGTAGCTCATGCCCGCGCCGTCGTCGGCGAACTCGTCGCCCGCGGTGTAGACGGTCCCGGACAGCCCGGAGGCGGACATCAGGTCAGAGGTGGTATCGAACTGGACGGCGGCTTGGGCCGGGGCCACTGGCAGGGCGGCGGCGATAGAAAGCGCGGCAGCGGCGGCCGCGGACGCTCCCACCGCGGTAGGGGCACATCGGCGCAATGATTTGATCGGCGACAATATTCAGGGTCTCCTGCGTCTTGGCAACGGGTTTCACTGCGGTGCGGGCCGTTCCCCGGAATCAGGGACCGGGCCGACGCAGTCATCGGGGACGTGCCCTTCCGGACTCAGGTCCCAGACCGACCGAGCACGTAACCGACACGTTAGACGACTCGAGGGGGGCTTTGCCAACCCTTTACCGCCGCCAGTGTCCTCGACTTGGTCACATTGCGGACTCACAGGCGGCGTGGAACCCGCGCCGCGCACCGGTCCCTGCCCACGCCCGGCGCGAACACGGGTGGAAGCGGGCGGAACGCGTCGGTGGTTTCCGCTAGCGTCGGAGCGCATAGACGTGCGAAGGGACCAAAAGCCGATGAACGATTCCGGTCAGATCCGGGTGACGGAGCGCTCCGCGAAGCAGGGCGGCCGCGGGGACAAGGGCGGCTCCAAGCAGGGCGGCTCCAAGCAGAATGGCGGGCGGCGTCGGGCGGCGCTGGGTAACCCGCTGCTCTGGATCGCCCCCTTTGTGCTGCTGGTGGTGCTGGGGTGGGCCCTGCTGAGCTCCATCAGCGGTTACCGCGCCATCGACACCTCGGAGGGCCTCGCCCTTCTGCAGGATCAGCCCGAGACCATCGAGTCCATTACCGTCATCGACGGCACCCAGCGCGTGGAGCTGGACCTGACCCAGGACTACACCAAGCAGCCCCGGCAGGAGGGGGAGAGCGCCCGGGACCTCGGCCGCCGCGTCCAGTTCACCTACACCGAGGCCCAGGCCGGGCAGGTGAACCGGCTGGTCCAGGCCGCCGACCCCTCCGGCGGCTACAACTCGGTTGTGCCCACCACCACCTGGTGGTCCTCCCTGCTGCAGCTGGTGCTGCCCATGGTGGTGTTCATCGGCTTCATGTGGTGGCTCATCGGCCGCATGAGCGGGGACCGCAGCGGCGCCCTGGGCTTCGGCCGCTCCAAGGCGAAGGTCGGCAGCAAGGAGATGCCGGATGTCACCTTTGACGACGTCGCCGGGGAGGACGAGGCCGTCGAGGAGCTGGAGGAGATCCGCGAGTTCCTCTCCGAGCCCCAGAAGTTCCAGGCCGTAGGCGCCAAGATCCCCAAGGGCGTGCTGCTGTACGGCCCGCCCGGAACCGGCAAGACCCTGCTGGCCCGCGCCGTCGCCGGCGAGGCCGGGGTGCCCTTCTTCTCCATGTCTGGCTCGGAGTTCGTGGAGATGTTCGTGGGCGTGGGCGCCTCCCGCGTGCGGGACCTGTTCGAGCAGGCCAAGGCCAATGCCCCCGCGATTATCTTCGTGGACGAGATCGACGCCGTCGGCCGCCACCGCGGCTCCGGCATGGGCGGCGGGCATGACGAGCGCGAGCAGACCCTGAACCAGCTGCTGGTGGAGATGGATGGATTCGACGCCACCACCAACGTCATCCTGATCGCCGCCACCAACCGGCCCGACGTCCTGGACCCGGCCCTGCTACGCCCGGGCCGCTTCGACCGGCAGGTCTCCGTGGAGGCCCCGGACATGGCCGGCCGCGCCGCCATCCTGCGCGTACACGCCAAGGGCAAGCCCATGACCCGCGACGTCGACCTGGACCAGGTGGCCAAGCGCACCCCCGGCTTCACCGGCGCCGACCTGGCCAACGTCCTCAACGAGGCGGCGCTGCTCACGGCCCGCTCCAACGCCCAGCTGATTGACAACCGGGCCCTGGACGAGGCCATCGACCGCGTCATCGCCGGCCCGCAGAAGCGCACCCGCGTCATGAATGACCACGAGAAGGCCGTCACCGCCTACCACGAGGCCGGCCACGCCCTGTGCGCGGCGGCCAGCGCCTACTCCGACCCGGTCACCAAGGTCACCATCCTGCCGCGCGGCAAGGCCCTGGGCTACACCATGGTGATGCCCGCGGACGACAAGTACTCCACCACCCGCAACGAGCTGCTCGACCAGCTGGTTTACGCCATGGGCGGGCGCGCCGCGGAGGAGATCGTCTTCCGCGACCCCACCACCGGCGCCTCCAACGACATTGAGAAGGCCACCGCCACCGCCCGCAAGATGGTCACCGACTACGGCATGACCCGCTCCGTGGGCGCCGTGCGCCTGGGCACCACCGAGAATGAGACGGTCCTGGGCCTGAACGCCACCAGCCGCGACTTCTCCGAGGACGTTGCCGCCACGGTCGACGCCGAGGTGCGTGCCCTCATGGACGCCGCCCACCGGGAGGCCTGGGAGATCCTGGTGCGCAACCGGCACGTGCTGGAGGACCTGGCCACGCAGCTGCTGGAGAAGGAGACACTGCTGGAGAAGGACCTGGAGCAGATCTTCGCCCCGGTCATCAAGCAGCCGCGCCGCCCCCTGTGGCAGTCCGACGACGCCCTGGTCCTGGGTGAGGACGTGACCGGCACTTTCACCGCCGCCGCGCAGGCCCCTGACCGTCACGCGGCCAAGGCCGCCGCCCAGCTCACGCAGGCGCAGGGACCCGACGCCGCCGAGCCCGCCGAAGCCGCCCCGGCCGCGACCGGAGCGCAGCCCGCGCCGGGGCCCGACGCCGTCGGCCCCGACTCGGCGGACGCGCCGCAGGACGCGGGAGGCGCCTCTCCGGACGCCGATCGCCAAGAGGAGTGGCGGCAGTGGTGAGCGCCGCCTACGACGCCGACGGCGTGCGGCGCGCCATCCGGGACCTGCTGACCGCCGTCGGGGAGGACCCCGACCGTGACGGGCTGCGTGAGACCCCGGACCGCATCGCCCGCGCCCTGGAGGAGATGTTCTCCGGGCTCGGGCAGGATCCGGCCCGCCACCTGGAGACGGTGTTCGACGCCGACCACCAGGAGATGGTGCTGGTACGGGACATTCCCCTGTACTCGGTGTGCGAGCACCACCTGCTGCCCTTCCACGGGGTCGCGCACGTCGGCTACATCCCGGGCGAGGACGGCCGCGTCACGGGCCTGAGCAAGCTCGCCCGCCTGGTGGAGGGCTACGCGCGCCGTCCGCAGGTGCAGGAGCGGCTCACCTCCCAGATCGCCGACGCCATGGTGGAGCGGCTGGGCGTGCGCGGCGTGATCGTGGTGATCGAGGCCGAGCACCTGTGCATGTCCATGCGCGGCGTACACAAGCCCGGCGCCAACACCATCACCAGCGCGGTGCGCGGTGCGATGCGGAACGCCGCCACCCGTGCCGAGGCCATGAGCCTGGTGCTGGGTAGCCGCGCCTGAGCGGCCGTATTCGATCTCGTTGCCCCCGAAATCCGGGGGAACTGGGCGGTGTCCTATAGCCTGGGGGCGTGAACGCGATACCCATTACGGCCCCGGCGCCGCTGCCGCAGGCGCTTGCGGCGGCCTCCGCGGCCGGGCGCACCCTGGTGATGGGCGTCGTGAATGTCACCCCAGACTCCTTCTCCGATGGCGGCCGCTGGGACACCACCGAGCTCGCCGTCGCGCACGGGCACCAGCTGCTCGCTCAGGGCGCGGACATCCTCGACGTCGGCGGCCAGTCCACCCGCCCGGGCGCCGACCCGGTGACGGGGCGGGAGGAAAGCCGCCGGGTGCTGCCGGTTATCGAGGCGCTGGCCAAGGCGGGCGCGGTTGTCTCGGTCGATACCCTGCGCGCCGAGACGGCCGCCGCCGCAGTCGCCGCCGGCGCGCAGATCATCAACGATGTCTCCGGCGGGCTCGCCGACCCGGAAATGCATCGCGCCGTGGCCGCGGCGGGGGTCGTCTACATCTGTCAGCACTGGCGCGGTGACCCCGCAACCATGGACGCGCTGACCGATTACGGGGCCGCGGGCGTGGTAGCCGGGGTGGAGGCGGAGCTGCGCGAGCGTCTGTCCGAGCTTGACTCCGCCGACGTGCGCCCGGAGCAGATCGTGGTGGATCCGGGCCTCGGCTTCGCCAAGACGCACGCGCAGTCGTGGCAGCTGCTAGCCGCTACCGAGCGGCTCAGAAGCAGCCTGGGCCGCCCTGTCCTGATCGGCGCGTCGCGCAAGCGCTTCCTCGCCGCCGCCACCGTTCCCGAGGCCGCCGCCGACCCGCTCGCCCGGGACGCAGCCACCACCGCCACCACTGCCCTGGCCGCCGCCGCCGGCGCCTGGGCTGTCCGGGTCCATGAGGTCCCGGCCAATCGAGACGCCGTCCGCACCGCTTCCCTCTGGAAGGAACACCGATGAGCACCACTCAAGCCAACCCCGACAGGATCACGCTGAGAGGCCTGTCCGCCCGCGGCTACCACGGCCTGCTCCCCTTTGAGCGCACCGAGGGACAGCTGTTCACCGCTGACGTCGCGGTGTTCCTAGGGGAGCGCGGCACGGCGATAGCGGCCGTCACCGACTCAGTGACCGATGCGGTCAACTACGCGGACGTGGCCAAGGCGGTTGTCGGCATCATTGAGGGTGAGCCGGTCGGGCTGATCGAGACACTGGCCGAACGCATCAGTGATGCCGTACTCGCCTTCCCCCGCGTGACCGCGGTGGAGGTGACGGTCCACAAGCCCCAGGCGCCGCTGGATGTCGCCTTCGACGACGTGTCGGTCAGCATTTTCCGTGACGCTGACTCCGCTGCAGACGCCGCCGCGGACGCGCTCGCGGTAGCGCCGCCCATTGGTGCGCCGGAGCCGGCAGCAGCTCCGGCTGCGGCACTGGAGCCGGAGGCGGCCCCGGTTGCGGCGCCCGAGCCGGAGTGGTCGGCATCCGCTCCGCTGAGCGCGCCGCCGACGCCGGAGCCCGCCGTTGAGGCCCAGGTCGAGGTCCAGGCAGCGGAACCGCCTGCGGAGCCGGTGGGTGAGACCGAGGCGCCCGAGCCACTAGCGGCTCCGCCGTCGCCGCCGGAGGCACAGCCCGACTCCGACGCGGCCCTGCCCCTTCCGCCCCAGCCCAGTGCGTCGGAGCCGGTCTTCGCCGCGCCGGTGGACGCGGTCCCGCCGACTGGCGTACCGCAGGCGCCCGCCGCGCCCCAGCCTGACGCCGCGCCGGCGCCTCAGCCGCAGGTCGACCCACTCACCGTGCGCCCGCAGGCCCCCGCAGCAGTGGTGATAGCGCTGGGCGGTAACGTCGGCGGTGTTGTACCCGCCCTGCGCACCGCGGTGAACACGCTGCGGCAAACCGATGGGATCACGGTCACCGCCGTCGCCCCGCTGGCACGCACGGCCGCCGTAGTCGCGGACGGACAGGAACAGCCCGACTACCTCAACACGGTGGTGCTGGCTACCACGACCCTCTCCCCGCGTGAACTCCTGGGCGTGTGCCAGGGACTTGAGGCTGCGGCCGGGCGCGTACGCACACGGCCGCAGGGCCCGCGCACGCTGGACGCGGACATCATCACCTACGAGTCCGTCAGGTCGGCGGACCCCGAGCTCACCCTGCCGCATCCCCGCGCCGCCCAGCGGGCCTTCGTGCTGGCCCCGTGGGCACAGGCCGACCCCTTCGCCGAGATCGGTGACCAGTCAGTGGCCGCCTTGGCGGAGGCAGCCCCGGACCGTGATGGCGTGCGCTGGCTGGCTCTCGACTGGCTGGACTCCGATCACCTGCCCGCCCTGCCGACTGGGCAGTACGTCGCCCCGCCGGAGCCCGCGGAGGGCGCCGAGCAGGACGAGCCCCACAACGAGGCCCCACAAGCGGCGCCTGCGGAACCCGGGGATCCAGCCGCTCCGGTTGCTCCTGCTGCACCAGCCGCGCCTGCCGTGCCTGCCGCTCCTGCAGCACCCGGGGAGCCAGCTGCTCCTGCTGCGCCTGCGGGTCCTGCCGCACCTGCTGCACCGCAGCCCGTCACGCCCGGGGAGCCCGCCGCTCCCGCTGCACCAGCAGCCCCCGCCGCACCGAGCTTCCTGGGCGGCGCGATAGGCGGCAATGGTGACGACGATGAGCGCGCCTGGGCCGCTCCGCCCAATTGGAACGACGTCATCGGCCGCAACGGCCAGGGCATATGATGCGCCGCACGCGCTGGACGACGGTCCTCGCGTGCTTTATCGGTCCCGGTGTGCTCGCCTGGGCGGCATCGGATCTCATGCTGCGCCACCTCGGCTGGGTCGTCTCCTTGACGCCCTGGGGGGCGGCGGTCGCCATCGCCATCGCAGCGATCGTGCTGATCGCGGGCTTGGCGGTGCGGCGCCTGCGCGAGCACGAACCCACCTGGATGACCCCAACGGGGGCCGCCACCACGGCGGCCGCCGCGCAGGCATCCGCGCGGGTCGGCGCCGTCATCGGTGGCGTATACGCCGGAGGTCTCGCCGTCGCACTACTCCACCTGGACTCGCCGGCAATGACGTCCCTGGCGCGTTCGGCCGGCGCCTGCCTGGCGGCCTGCGTGGTGTGGACCGGCATCGGCCTGCTGGTTGAGCACTGGTGCGCGATCGGTGAGGATGATGACGACGACCTGCACTCCGGGTCCTCCCCGCATGGCAGCACAGCTTGAGCAGTCGCCGGGAGGGGCAGACCGGCGAACAGGACCCGCACGACGGCACTCGGGGCACACTCGCGTGCCGTGAGAGCATCGCCTCATGCCCACGACTCCCGGCCTGCCCCCGACGCCGCCCCCGGCCCCGAATCATCAGCGACCCCTCTGCCCCGCCCGGGTCGGCCCGGCCGGCTCGGAGTCGGCATCATCAGCGCCGGCCGGGTCGGCGCGGTGCTCGGCTCCGCCCTACGCGCGGTGGACCACCAGATCATCGGCGTGCACGCCGTCTCCGAGGCCTCGCGCGAGCGCGCCGAGCTGCTTCTTCCCGGCGTCCCCCTGCTGGACGTAGCGAACATTGTCGAACGTGCTGAGCTGGTACTCCTGGCCGTCCCCGACGACGCCCTGGCAGACCTCGTCCAGGGCCTGGCCGACCTGAAGCGCTGGCAGCCTGGACAACTGGTGGTGCACACCTCCGGCGCATACGGCGTAGGCGTGCTCGAGCCGGCTCGCCGCTGCGGCGCCATCCCACTCGCCATCCACCCGGCCATGACCTTCGGTGGCTTCTCCACCGACGTTGCACGCCTGGTCGGCTGCCCCATGGCCGTCACCGCCCCCGCCGCCGTACTGCCGATCGGGCAGGCGCTCGCAGTAGAACTGGGCGGGGAGCCATTCGTCCTGCCGGAGGACTCCCGGCCCGCCTACCACGCCGCCCTCGCGCACGGCGCCAACCACCTGGTGACGCTGGTGAACCAGGCGGTGCGCATCCTCTCGGCCGCCGGCGTGGAAGATGGCGCCGCCACCCTCGCCCCGCTGCTGTCCACCGCCCTGGATCGCGCCCTGAGAGAGGGCGAGGCAGGCCTGACGGGGCCGGTCGCGCGTGGCGACGCCGGCACGGTCCGTACCCACCTGGCGGCCTTGACCAAGCTGCGCGACGCCAACGGGCAGCGACTGGACGACGTCGTCGCAACCTACCGGGCGCTTGCCCAGGCCACCGTGACGCGCCGAGAAGAGACCGGCGCACTGGGTGCGCAACAGGCGCATGCGCTGCGTGAGGCCCTGGACGAGCCGCCGGAACCGCCACAAGCGCCCGCTGAGCCCGCCGGCTAGCGTTGCGCCTCAGGATCAGGCGGCGCAGGCAGGAACCGGATCATCTAGCGTTGGGTCATGACCGTCTCGACCACCCCGGACACGTCCTCCCACGCCGCCAACACCGTTCTCGCCCGGACCCGGGAGGAGCTCGCCGCAACCCTGGCCGGGGACAGCGCCCCGCGCGCCGTCGTCATGACCATGGGTGCCCTACACGAGGGCCACTTCGACCTCGTGCGCGAGGCGGCCCGCCGCGTAGGGGCGGGCGGCACCGTCGTCGTCACGATCTTCGTCAACCCGCTCCAGTTCGCGCCCGGTGAGGACCTGGACGCCTACCCCCGCACCCTGGAGGCCGACCTGGACGGCCTGGCCGCCGTCCTGACGGGGGCTGACGGGGCACTTTCGGTGGGGCGCCTGGTGGTATTCGCCCCCACCCCCGAGGTCATGTACCCCGACGGCGAGCCGCAGGTGCGCATCGACCCCGGTCCGTTGGCAACCGTCCTGGAGGGCCGCACCCGCCCCACCCACTTCGCCGGGGTGTGCCAGGTGGTGCTGTCCCTGATGCACTTGACCGCGCCGCGCTGGGCCATGTTCGGCCGCAAGGACGCCCAGCAGCTCGCCGTCGTGAAGGCCATGGTGCGCGACCTGGCGGTCCCCGTTGAGATCGTCCCCGTCGACATCCGCCGCGAAGCCGACGGCCTGGCCATGAGCTCACGCAACGCCTACCTGTCCGACGTCGAACGCGAGCGCGCGCTCGCGCTGTCGCGTGCGCTGGAGGCGGGGCGCGCGGCCGCCCGGGACGGTGCGAGCCCGGCCGCCATCCGTGCCGCCGCCCAGGAGGTGCTCGAGGCCGAGGCCGGCGTGGAGGTCGACTACGTCGCCGTCGTCGACCCCGACTCCTTCACTGACCTGGCCGGGGCGGGACTCGGCCTGGAGCCCCAGAACCAGCAGGAATCGGGCCGGGCGGGCACCGGGCAGTCGGAGAACACGCCCGGCCAGCACGCCCACGGCCTGCTGGCGCTCGCCGCACGCGTCGGCACCACCCGCCTGATCGACAACACGCTCGTCGAGCTGGGGTGAGTCCGCCGGCCCGCCGCGGGCCAGGGCGGGCGCCGGGTGCCGTCGGGCCCGGGCGGGCGGCACCACCCGGGGACCCGGACGGCACGAGGCATTCGGAGTCGCCGGCAGCAAGTCTGAACGGCGCCACCCAGGAGTCCGGCGGCATGAGGCATTCGGAGTCGCCGGTAGCAGGCCTGAACGGCGCCACCCAGGGGCCGGGTGGCACCCTGGCAGGAGCCGGGGCGGAAGTGGGTCCTACCGTGGGAGGATGCGGGTGCTCGCGCATGGTTGCGATGCTCGGTCTCGGTCCGACACGACACATCGCGTCAGGAGCAGCATGTACCCTTCCTCCCCTTCCTCCCCAGACTCCGCGCCTACAGCAGCCGATCCCTTCACGCCTGCAGGCATCCGCTTCCGCCCGGTCTCCGCACGCCTGAGCACCGCCCGCCTGGTGCTGAACCTGATTCTCAACGCGGTACTCCTGATCGGTTTCCTGGTTGCCGGAGTCTGGGTAAGCCCCTGGTTCCACATCGGGGCCGTACTTGCCGTTGTACTTACGGTGTGGGAGGCCTGGCTGATTCCCCGACAGGTGCGGGCCATGGGGTACGCCATGGCTGACGAGCACCTCCTGTGGCGCAAGGGCATCATGTTCCGCCACATCAGCGTGATCCCTTATGGGCGTATGCAGTTCGTGGATACCTCTCAGGGGCCGCTGGCCCGCCACCTCGGTATTGCGGAGGTCAAACTGCACACGGCGTCGGCCTCCACCGACGCGACCATCAACGGGTTGCCCGTCGCCGAGGCGGAGAGCCTGCGGCGCGTGCTGTCCGAACGCGGCGAGCAGAGGATGGCGGGACTGTGAACGTGTTTCCAGCTGCCTCCGGCGCCTCCGGCCTGCCGCAGAACGCCTCCGGCCTGCCGCAGAACGAATCCGCTCAGTCACATAGCGACGCTGCTCCGCTCCGCGGTGGCGGACGGCGTCGGGGAGGAGCCCGGCCCCGCGGCACCTCCCTGCCCGATGCCCGGCGCCAGAACGCCCAGGAACGGGGCATCTCTCTGCCGCCGGACGCGCAGTGGTCTCGGGTGCACCCCATCACCCCGCTGCTGGAGGGCTGGAAGATCGTCGGGGCGGTGCTGGCCTTCCTGCTGTGGCAGAACATCGAGTTGATCCTGGAGGCGTATTCGGCTGTTCAAAGCTACCGGGGCGACCTGCCGTCCAACCTGATCCTGAGCGTTGGGCTGGGAATGGTCGGCGTCCTGGCGGTCATTGGCCTCGGTCTGTGGCTCTCCTGGCGGATGCGCGCATACGCCGTCGACCATGACGCCGTCTACCTGCGCACGGGCGTCCTCAATCGGAAACTGCGCACCGCGCGGCTGCCGCGCATCCAGTCCGTCGACATCATCCACCCGCTGCTCGGCCGTATCTTCGGGCTGGGGCGGCTGAAGGTGGAAGTGGCCGGCGGTGGCGATTCGCACGTACTGATCGGATTCCTGCGGACGCGCGAGTTGGAGGAGCTGCGTGATCGGATCCTGTCGCTGGCGGCCGGAGCCCAGCTGCACGGCGAGGGTCAGGCAGTGGAGCAGAGTGCGAGCACGGGCCCGGGTCTGGAGCGGCTTGGCGAAGTCGGCGAACCGTATGGGGATGCGGGGCCGCGCAGTCGCCTCGTTGACTCCGACGGGGCGGCGGGACCGGTTTCCGCGGGGCGCGGGATGCATGCCCCCGGGGAGCTGGGACGCGCACCCAGGGAAGCGCCCAGCTCTGGCGGGGACCAACTCGCGGGAGCCGCGGCGGGCCGGTCGGTGCCCCGCGGATTCGAGGACGCCGTGGCCGCGCAGCCGATCCCGAAGGAGCGGCTGTCCGCCGCCGAGCACTACCTGTATGAGGTGGACTCCCGCATCCTGATCGGCTCCATGCTCCGCTCCGGAGTGACCCTGGCGACCGCCGCGGTGCTGGTCGGCTTCCTGGTGCTGGTAGCCGTGTGGCTGAGAATCGAGGCTTTTCAGGACACCAGGGCGCTGGCGGTGTTCTTCAGCGTGCTGCCCATGCTGACCATACCGCTCGGTCTGGGGGCTTACGCATGGAGCCGCTTCGACAAGGGGTGGCGCTTCCGCGCCGCGGCCACGCCTGCGGGGATTCGAACGCGCTTCGGGCTGACTGCGGAGACCTCCTCCACACTCCCTCCTGGCCGGGTGCATGGCGTGCAGATCGAACAGGGGCCGCTGTGGCGTGGGCCCGACTGGTGGCGAGTGGAGGTAAGCGTTGCCGGGCGCAGCGCCGCCGAGGTCAAGTCCTCCGGGGTAGAGGACACCGGGGCAAATGTGCTGCTGCCCGTGGGGCGGCGCGAGACCGCCCTGCGGGCACTGTGGCTGGTGGTGCCCGACTTGGGCGTCGCCGATCCGGATGCATTTCTGGAGGTGGCTCTTACCGGGAGCGATCATGACGGGGTGGGCGATGTGGACTTGGATTCCGGCGCCGCAGGACGCGGCTTCATTCGCATCAGTCCGCGCGGACGTCTGTTCTCACCTTTGGCGTGGCGACGCGAGGCGGTCGCACTGACCGACACCTGCGTGGTGCTGCGGCTTGGTCGGTGGCGGCGGCGCGTCAGCGTGATCCCCTACGAGCGCATCCAGTCGCTGCGGCTGGTGCAGGGGCCCTTCGCGCGGCGGCGCGGCCTGGCCGCGCTGCATCTGGACATGGTGGATGCGGAGATCGGCCGTTCCTTGAGCAACCTGGACCTGAACGATGCCGCCAGCATTGAACGCGTCATCTCCGAGCGGGCGCTGCGGCGCCGCCGGCGCGAGCGCCTGGACCGCTGGCTCGCTCGCGCCACCGAGGTCGGTTGATATGACCGTCGAGGTCGGTAGTAGTTACGTGCCGAGGTCGGTTGAAGTGGCGTGGCGGCCCGCTCCTTACTGTCCAGGGACCGTTGTCCTCCTCACGCTGTCTTCTCTGTCACGACACTGCGTTGGGCCAGTCTGGTGCGTCTACGCTTGTGAGCGATGAGTAGTCGCACTAGGACGATGATGACGTCCAAGATTCACCGCGCCACAGTGACGCAGGCCGACCTGGACTACGTCGGCTCGATCACCGTGGACGCGGATTTGCTGGACGCGGCGGACCTGCTGCCCGGCGAGCGGGTGGACATCTGCGACTGCACCAACGGCAGCCGCCTTTCCACGTACGTCATCCCCGGCGAGCGCGGCGCGGGGGAGATCTGCATCAACGGTGCCGCCGCTCACCTGGTCAGTCCCGGCGACATCGTGATTCTCATCGGCTACTCCCAGCTGAGTGATGACGAGGCCCGCAACTATCTGCCGCACGTGGTGTTCGTTGATGAGAACAACCAGATTGTCGAGCGCGGCACCGAGCCCGGACAGATTCCCGCGGACTCCGACGTAGCCCGCCTCCAGGGCTTGCGGTCCTCTGGTCTGCCCCTGGCTGCGGTGCGTGACTGAACTGCGCATTGCTAACTGTTGGGCAAGTCGAGCCGATGCCGTGTCCTCGTTTCCCGACGGCACTAGCGGACCATACGGAGCCGGATCTCCTGTTGAGCGCCACCGCTGACGGTTCGCGCACGTTGGGAGTAGGGGCGGCGCACGCTTAGGGATGAAGACTCCGGCGTGCGATATACCCAAATATGGCTAGATTCCAGGGAAAAGTGATGGTTGCCCGAAAATCGGGGCGGTTGGTTGATGTAGCTCCAGCGTGCGCCGACATCCTCGGCGCACGCTGGAGGCTTAGCGCGCCCCCGCAGCCCGACAAAGATTCCGCATTATTCCGGGGTTTTGGGGAAGGGCAACGCGAACTGAGCGTGCGGCACCCAGGATCGCCTGCGCGACTATGCGGCGAATACGCTCCTCTCCGGCCGCAACATCCTGTCCGGTCAAGCGCACGGGCACGTAGCCGGCGGCGAGCGCAGCCTGGTCGCGATGGCGATCAAGCGCGAACTGCTCGTTCGACGAGTGGAACTCCCAGCCGTCCGTCTCTACGATCAGCCATCCCTCAACCAGCATGTCAACCTCCCCTATCCCCTCGACGATCACCCCGGTGTCCACCGACAGGTTGATGTCACGTAGTGCGAGCCTGGTACGAGTCTCCAGAGGGGACCGCGTAGCAGGTTCTGCGCGTTCCAACCGTTGTTTGGCCTTGGCGCTGTAACGCCCGGTCAGAAGCTCCGCGACTTCCGCTTTCGTGGTGTCGCCGCGGTGGAGTGCAGCATCCGCAACGCATATGGCGTCGAGCTCATCAAGGCATTTCAGGCAGCAGGCTACGACCTCGGCCGGAACCACCAGGGGGAAGCCGTCCACAGTCATCGGTGTGAGTTGTGTTTTCCGATGCACGACTACGTCGCTCAAGTCACGGTGCGGGCTCGATCTGACTCCGCGATTACTGGGCACCGCCAGGTGCAGCGATTCGGGCTTGCCCCACATGGGGTAGCCGAGTACCTCGGCGGCGCTCGCGCAGGTCAGGTGCGCTCGAAACTGCCTGCACTTGACGATGCGTGGATCTGTTCCTGGGATCGCGAGGAATCTCGGTGCGGGGCGGTAGAGCAGCTCGGCCGCGAGGGCGGCCTCGACGGCGCGCTTGTCCTGCGCACCGCGGACGACCTCATCGTCGTACGCCGCGCCGTTCAGGGTCGCGACGCGTTCCAGCAGGAGCTCGAGCTTGATGTCCATGAACGAATGATGACCTCGTGCCCGCCGAGTCGTGTAGCCCCAAGCGCCTGCCTGTGGATAACTCTCCAACAGCGGCGGAGAGCAGTCGTAACCTGTGGATGAAAGTATGTGCGAGTTCGCCGGGCCTCGGCCCAGATGTGGGACGGGACAACAGCTTGGGCGAGTGACCGTCCTGGCCAACACGGTCATGCCAACCAGGCGGAACGGGGCGGTCGCAGCCACGGTGGCCGACACCGGTGAAGCCGGTGGTCGCCGGGTGTGGGGCGCTCGGGCTGAGCGGTTAGACTCGCGCGCGTGAGTGAAGCCCTCGACAACCAGCAGACTTCCGCGCCGCGGGCCGCCGAGCCGAGCGCATCCCGGCCCGAGCCCAGGCAGGCCGCCCCGTCGTCGGGCGACCAGTTCCGGATCAGGTCCGACAAGCGCGAGCGCCTGCGCGAAGAGGGCTGGGAGCCGTACCCGGTTTCCGTGCCGCTGACCACCACGATCGCCGCCGTGCGCGAGCGCTACGGCCACCTCCAGGCCGGCGAGGAGACCGAGGACGTCGTGGGGGTCGCCGGGCGCGTGGTCTTCCTGCGTAACACCGGTCGGCTGTGCTTCGTCACCCTGCAGGACGGTGCCGGCGCGACTCTTCAGGCGATGCTGTCGGCTAAGTCCCTGCCGGGCGAGGGCCACTCGAGTCTCGCTGCGTTCAAGACTGATGTCGACCTGGGCGATCACCTGTTCGTCCGCGGGCACGTGGGCGCCTCCCGCCGCGGCGAGTTGTCCGTCTTTGCCGAGCCGGAGCTATGCGCGGACGCCGACCCCGCGGACCTGACCAACCTGGGTGACGACTCCGTCGCCACCCCCGCGTGGCGCATCGCCTCCAAGGCACTGCGGCCCCTGCCCAAGACTTGGACCAACGAGGCCGGTGAGGCGGTGACGCTCTCGGAGGAGCAGAGGGTGCGGCGTCGGGAGCTGGACCTGCTCACTCGCCCGGCCGCCCGCGACATGGTGCGCACGCGGGCCGCCGTCGTGCGCAGCCTGCGGGAGAACTTCTACGGGCGCGACTACGTCGAGCTGGAGACGCCGGTGCTGCAGGCGATTCACGGTGGCGCCGCCGCCCGGCCGTTCGTCACGCACATGAACGCGCTAGACATGGACCTGTACCTGCGCATCGCCACCGAGATCTACCTCAAGCGGGCCGTGGTCGGCGGAGTGGACCGGGTCTTCGAGATCGGCCGGATCTTCCGCAACGAGGGCATGGACTCCTCCCACTCCCCGGAGTTCGCGGCCCTGGAGGCCTACGAGGCCTACTCCGACTACAACGGCATGGCCGAGCTGACCCAGAACCTGGTGCAGCAGGCGGCCCGCGACGCCTTCGGCCTGAGCGAGGGCGAGGAGATCGTGCGCCTGGCCGACGGCACCGAGTACGACCTGTCCGGCCAGTGGCGCAGGCTCGACCTGTACACCTCCGTGTCCGAGGCGGTGGGGGAGGAGATCACCGTCGCCACCCCCGCGAGCAGCTGGTCCGGATTGCGGAGCGGCTCGGCCTGGAGGTCGACGACTACGCCGTGGCCGGCAAGATCGTGGAGGACATCTTCGAGGAGACGGTCGGCAACGACCTATGGGAGCCGACCTTCGTCTTCGACTTCCCCGAGGACACCTCCCCGCTGACGCGCTACCACCGCTCCCGTCCGGGACTCACCGAGAAGTGGGACCTGTACATCCGCGGCACCGAGACGGCTACCGCCTACTCAGAGCTGGCCGACCCGGTCATCCAGCGCGAGCGCTTTGAGGCGCAGGCGCTGGCCGCTGCGAAGGGGGACCCGGAGGCAATGGTGCTGGACGAGGACTTCCTGGTGGCCATGGAGCAGGGCTTCCCGCCTTGCGGCGGCATGGGCATGGGTGTGGACCGGCTGCTTATGGCCCTGACCGGGCAGGGCATCCGCGAGACCATCACCTTCCCCCTGGTGCGGCGGGGCTGAGTCGGCCGGGCGGGTCGAGTCGGCCCGCCCGACGACGACGCGCACCTCCCACGGTTCGGTCGCGCCGCGCCGGGCGCATGGGGCATAGCGGCAGTCGGTCAGGCCACGCTCGTGAGTGGGCGTACTTCTCGTCACCGCTCAAGGAGCGCGGGCAGTTCACTCAGCGACTTGATGCAGCCCTGGATGCGGCTGATGTCGGACCGGTCCAGGTGGAACGCCCGCCAGCCTGCGGCGCGTGCCCCGAGCACGTCGATTTCGACGTCGTCGCCGATGTAGGTGAGTTCCGCGCTCGATGCGTTGAGCACCTCGGCTGCCCGGTCTAATGCCTCCCGGTGAGGTTTTGCGGCCCCTAAGGAGTCGGAGGTGAGCACGCAGGAGAAGAACTTGCGGACGCCGATCCGCTCAAGCTTTAGGTCCTGCTGCCGGTACTCACCGTTGCTGAGCACCGCGAGCTTGAAGCCGCGGTTGCGTAACTCCTCCAGGCACGGCAGCGCATCGGGGTAGGCCCGCCAGGCACGCTCGTACTCGGCCAGGTAGTACGTGAAGAGCTGGTCCAGCTGCGCCTCGCCGTCGACTGTCATCCCCAGCGCCGTGAGCAGCTCCGCCATGCGGAGGTGTCGCTGCTCGGTAAAGCTAATGTTCCCGTCTCGCCATGCCGTGAAGTGCTCCTGCTCTGCCCGAATCCAGGCGTGGTGCAGCGACGGCGTAGGGTCGATCCCCATCAGGCGAAGAAAGTTGTCCAGGGCGTCGTCTGCCGCTGCCCTGTGGCCCATGAGCGTCCCGTCGATGTCAAAGACGATGACCGTGCCGGTCATGGGGCGATCCTCCTGATGATTCATAACGGACCACATCGCGATTCCTGTGCGTTGTTTACTACGCGCGCTCCGCGCTGATGCGTGCCCATTATTCGACGCTTCAGGGGAAGCGGATGTGTCGGTAACTCACTCGAACCGTACCGTCGTGGAGGCAACCATCCGGGACGCCGCCCGCGTGCTCGCCAACACGGCGACGCCGACCAGTGCCAGACACGCGCCGAGCACCACGTAGTAGGAGGCCGCAGGCCAACCGACTCCCCGCGACGAGATACCGACGATGACGATCCACGCCGTGTACACCGCCGCACCGATGCACAGCGCCAGCACGGTGATCACGGGGAGCAACATCTCCCAGGCGGTGGCCCGCCGCAGGGTCTGGTGGGGCATCCCGATCAGCCGCAGCAGTGACAGCACCCGGCGCCGCGCCAGCAGTGAGGAGACGGTGGACACCGCCAGCGCCGCCGCCGACACCCCCGCGGCGATGAGTATGCCGATATAACCCAGGGCGGCGAACTGGTTCTCCAGCGCGGAGTCGGAGGCGACCACATTGTCGAAGCGTGAGATCGGGTAGTGGGTCAGCCCTTCACCCATGGCGGTCACCACGGCGGTGCGCGCCCGCTCAACCGAGGCCGCTTCGCCGTCGGTGGCGACCAGCAGCGTGGCCGCGGCATCGGTCTCGGGAGCGGTAAGCGGTCGCGGATCCGCGACGTCGTTGACGAGCCAGTCCCAGGACACGCTCACCCACTGCGAGTCCATGGTCGCGCCCGAGGAATCGGCGTTGAAGGCGCCCAGGGCGCGGGCGTCCGCCGTCCGCAGGGCGAGCCGCGGGGAGGTGTCCTCGGCGCCATACGGCGCCTCCCGGGCGACGACGACGGCGCTCACGCCCTCGACCTGCGCGATCTGCGGGGCCGCCTGCTCGAGCGCGTCCGCGGCGCCGGGCTCGGGCAACGTATACAGCGTCGTCGGCGCCAGGTAACCACTGCCCTGGTTGAGTTCCGGGGTGCCGGCCGCGGCGGTGACGGCTACAGCGAACAGTGTCACCGCGTACACGGCGACGACGAGGCCGCCGACGGCGCGGAAGGCCGCCCTGGGATGCTGGACCATCCTGCCCAGACCGATCACCTGCGCCGCGTTGCGGGCGCGGCGTTGCACCAGGCGAGCAGCCCATGAGGTCAGCAGGGGACCGGCCCACAGCAGTCCCAGCATGGTCAGCACGAATGAGGCCACCAGCAGAGGGGCGATGGGAATGTCAACGGCTGTTCCTTCACCGGTGTCTACGGCGTTGGCGAGAACCCGCACCGCCGTCAGTCCCGCAAGACCGAGCAGCAGGGGCAGGAGGGAGAGTAGACGCGGCGGGCGTTCGCGGCGTTCGCGGGAGGCACCCAAAGGGCCGACATCGGCCCGCAACGTCGTCCACCAGGTCACCACCGCCGCCATCAGGGGGATGGCGACGACGGTTGCGCCGATGACTCCCGGCGAGGTCAGCAGATCGCGTGGGAAGAAGGTCGAGGAGCCGATCTCGATGCGTGCCGCCAGCGGGATGAGGAAAAGATACAGGACGACACCGAGCAGTGCTCCCAGCAGGGCCGTCACGGCGGTCTCCGCCGCGGCGATCCGCGCTACTCGTCCAGGAGTGGCGCCGATCAGCCGCAGGGTGGCGAAGCGCTCTGCGCGCTGAGCCGCACCGAGACCGGTGACGATGGCGATCAGCAGCAGCACCGGTACCAGCACGGCGATCGCTCCGATGATGGCGACGATCCGGTAGGCCGTGGAGGCGTAGTCGTAGCCGATGAACTCGGTAACCACTTGGGGAGCGCTCATACCCTCCCACGCCAGCACGCGTGACTGCTCCACCCCGAGCACCAGTACCAGGGAGTCCGGCCCCTCGATAGCGTCGTCGGACAGGACTCCCACTTGCTCGCCGTAGCGCTCGCCCAGCTGGTCTGCCGGCGCGGCATCGATGAGTTCGGCCAGGGCGGGGGAGGCGAGGTACTGGCCCGGGTGGGGGACGACGTCGGAGCCGGGGATCCGCACCCGGGTGTCCGGTGTGGCGGCGACCATGAGGATGGTGATCAGGTGATCCTCGTAATGGTCGATGTCCGATACGGCGGCGGCCGTCTCCGGCGTTAAGACGGTGTCCGCCGCCAGTACCTGCCTCACCCCCGGATCAGTCACCATCAGGTCGGTCCAGGTAGAGCGCTCCGAACGCACCCCGAATGCTTGTCCGGCGGCGGCCAGCAGCAGGAAGAGTGCGACGCCGATCATGACGCCCGCGGTAATACCCGCAAGACGGCGGCGAGCGGCACGGTCTCCGGCCACCACCAGGCGGGTCAGGGGGAGCGTGGTCATCGTGCCTGCTCCTCGCCGTCGGACCGAGCTGCGACGAGCAGGCCGTTGTTGAGGCTGACGCACCCGTCGCGGATGATCACCTCGCGGTCGGCGTAGGCGGCGACGCGGGCGTCGTGAGTGACGATCACCAGAGCGGAGCGCGCCGCACGCGCGGCCTTGAGCAGGGCGCCCATCGTCTGCTCGGCGGCCAGGGAGTCCAGGGAACCGGTGGGCTCGTCCGCGAACAGGATGCGCGGCGAAGTGACCAGGGCGCGGGCGACGGCGACGCGTTGTGCCTGCCCGCCCGAGAGTTGCGTGGGCAGCTTGTGCTCGTGCTCGCCCAGGTCGAGGGCCGTCAGTTGGGTATGCGAGCGTTCCAGGGCCTCCCGGCGCGAGACGCCCGCCAGCAGTAGCGGCAGCGTGACATTGTCCAGCGCCGACAGGTCCGGCAGGAGCTGACCGAACTGGAAGATGAAGCCGAACTCCGCGAGGCGCAGGCGGGCGCGTGCGGCCTCATTCAGGGTGGCAACGTCGCGGCCGCCGTAGAGCACGCTGCCGGCGTCGGGTGTCAGCACTCCCGCCAGCACGTGCAGCAGCGTGGACTTGCCCGACCCGGAGGGGCCGGTAATGGCCAGGACCTCGCCCGCGGCGATGTCGAGGTCGATGCCGCGCAAGGCGCGGGTGGCGCCGAAGGCAAGCTCCAGTCGGCGCGCCCGCACGATCACCTCGGGTGCCGAGGCGGGGGAGGACGTGGATGAAGCGGCTCCTGTAGGCGCTGCAGACGGCAGGGCTGAAACGGATACGGAGGATGAGTCTGAGGGTGCGGTGCTCATGCCCGAACCTCCCGGCGCAACTCGTTGAGGCGGGCAGCGGTTAGGTCGATCCAGCGCAGGTCCGCCTCCAGGTGGTAAAGGGCGTGGTCGGCGACGAGGATCGTGTGCAGGTCGGCCCCCTCCTTGCGGCGGGTGAGCTCCCGCATGCGCTGGGTGTGGGCGGCGCGTTGCAGGTCCAGGAGGTGCTCGGCGTCGTCGTCGAGCAGGATGGCGATGATGGTCTTGGCAAACAGGTCGGCCTGAATGGAGTCGGAGGGGACCTCGGGGCTGCGGATCCACTCCTCCACGGCGGCGCGTCCGGTTTCGGTGATCTCGTAGCGTTTGCGTTCCGGTCCGGCACCGGCTTCGGCGCCGAGCTGGACGATGAGACCGTCGCGCAGCAGTCGGGCGAGGGCGGCGTAGACCTGGCCGAAGGCGAGCGGCTTGGTGTCGGCGAACCAGCGGTCCCAGTGCGTCTTGAGGTCGTAGCCGTAGCCGGGGCCGGTGCCGAGTAGGCCGAGAAGCGTGAGGCGGGTATCCATGAGTGTGACTATACACGCGAAGTATACCTGTGGCGTGTAGATGAGTGTGGGTCGGTTGGGCGCTCGCTAGTCGAAGTTCGGCTGAGCAAACTGTCCGAGATTGGCATGAATGTCCGCGGATGGCCCTCTCGCGTCTTGCGGAGCCGTTGGGATCGTGCGGTTTGGAGGCGGCGCTGGTTCGGGGTGGGGTGGGGTTTGTGCCGCTCTTGGACATCTTGGACAGTTGCGGTGGCTGTGGTGCCTCTGGCTGGGCCCGCCCGGGTGGTGGTGTGGGTGGGTTTAGTGTTCTTGTTGGGTTTCGGCTTGGTCGGTGAGGTAGGTGATGGTGCGGACGATGTTGTATGGGGTGGTGGTGTTGGTGGTGGTGATGGTTCCGGTGATGGGGGTGGTGGTGCCGCCTGCGGGGGTGTAGGTGGCTTTCCAGGTGGTGGTGAGGGTGGTGGTTACGTCTTGGGCGGTGTGGGTGTAGCGGTGGGTGTTGGTCTGGCCCGGCCAGGGGGCTCCGGGGTCGGTGGTTGTGGTGGTGGTGCCGTCGCCCCAGTTCCAGGTGTAGGTGGTGGGGGTGGCGTGGATGGTGACGGGGGTGCCGGCGATGGTGGTGGTTAGTACCTGGGTGTCGGGGCTGGTGTAGGTGATGAAGTCCTTGGTTAGTAGTACTTCTGGGCCTGGGGGCTGGCGGGTGATGCCGGAGCCGTCGGCTAGGAGGGTGGCTGCGTCGGTGGCGGTGACGGTGGTGACCGTGGTGGTGCCCTGGGCGGGTGCTGCCTGGGGGGCGTCTAGGCACTTGAACATGAAGGGGCGTACGCCGGCGGGGGAGGACATGGTGCCGTAGGGGCACTGGTGGGTGGGTGGCCCGTACTCGTAGGTTCTGCCGTTGTCCTGCGCGGGGGCGGGGTTGGCGTAGTAGCCCCCGCCGACCGGCGCGCCCGGGGTGGAGTAGACCACCTCGTAGGACGTCCTACCCGTAACAGTCACAGAATTACCGTGTGATTCGGTATGGTAATCTGTCGAAGGCGGAGAGGCGGCGGCGGTTGAACTTACGAATGCCATCAAATAAAATGTCGCCACGATCGCCGTGGTCCGGCGGAATATAGTTAAATGAACTCTCATTTGGAATCTCCTGCGTCTTCGATGTCGACGATTTCTACGCTCCACGTCGAGTTCTTCCAGAGCATCTGAATTAGAAGGATTTCGTCTGCCCCTTCGGTATGCGTGACCTCTACTCCGTCTCCGGAATGTGTTGAGTGGACGTCGAAGCTTGTTTTTGCGCGTACGACGTAGCGGTTGGGGTCGTCCTGGTCGGTCCACCACTCCAGGGGGGTGATCTCCTGCTCCCACGGGTCGACCCAATTACCTGCTTCATGGCGATTAGCTACGTCATCTGCCACGTTGTTGCAGAATTCGCAGTTGTCGTCGCTCATCTTCTTCCAGGCGTCCAGGTCGCCGGTGGCGTAGACGTACGGGTAGAGGTTGAGGAAGTATGTGGCTGCCTGGGCTGCGCCGTCGGGGGTGAACTCGGGGTGTAGGCCTGGGGCTTGTCCATGGCCAGGGCGGTGGCCCTGGCGGCGGCCTGCTGGGGTGAGAGCGTGGGTGTAGCGCTAGCGCTGGCTGTGGCGGGTGGGGTCCAGGTGGGGGTGTAGGTGGTGCGGTTGGCGGCGTGTGAGCAGCCGGCGCCCAGTAGGGCGAGGCAGATGGCCAGTGCGCCGGCTCGGCGCACGTGATCCGCTCGGCGCGCAGGTTTCGGCGCATGGGGGTGTGCGGCAGCGGCGCGGGCCTGGTGGTGGCGGGTGCTGGCGTGTGGCTTGCTTGGGTGCGTGGGCATGTTGGGGGTGGCCTCCTCGATGAGGACCCGGGCGGGACTTGCTGGGGCTTCGGCTTGGCGTTAACGCACGCAACCGTAGCGTGACCAACAGCCGCGGCGCTACTGGCTCCATCGCGCCTGTGGAAAACCCATCACATTCCGGGCCGGCCGTGGTACCGGGCGCGCGGCCCGGGGCCGCATCTTGCTACCAGCGCTTGTGCGCCCGTACCGACCTACCTTCACCGGTACAGACCTACCTTCACCCGTACCGACCTACCTTGGGCCCTATGAGCGACCGAACTCGGTGCGCAACTTCGACCGAACTCGGCGAGGCGAAGAAAGACTGGCGGGGAGCGGCGGTTAGATGACACGAAGGCCCACATGCGCGGCGAGCGCGGGCGCGAGTTCCGCGAGTTGCTCGGCACCCACCCAGGCACCGCGCAGGCCCGCGGCGTCGTCGAGCTGATTGAGCGTGAGTCCACGCAGGTCCACGTCTTTGAGCCGACTCTCCCGGATCCGCAGCTCGCCCACACGGCAGTCCTCGAAAGCGACCCGGTTGAGCGTGGCGGCAGTCAGGTCGAGCGTGTCCAGCGCGCAGTCGCGCAGGCGCACATCCAGCAGATTGCTCCGTCCCAGCCCCAGGAAACCGATGCGGCAGCCCTCAATCAGCACGCTGCGCCACTGCGCGTCATGACATTCGCAGGCCCCGACCCGGGAGGACTCCCAGGACACCTCACGCCACACCGACCGCTGCGCGTGCAGTTCGGAGGCGGTCAAGCGGTCCACGCGTGACTCCGCCAGGCGCAACTCCTCAAGATGAGCGCGATCGGCCCGCACGTCCTCAACTACGCACTCGACCAGCTCCAACCCGCGCAGATCCACCCCTGAGACATCGACGCCGCTGAGGCGCGCTCGGTCGACGTAGCCGCCCGCCCGCAGGACGACGGCGCCGACGGGCTCAAGATCCCGCGGCCGGATCGGTTTCGCCCGGGGCGGCCGGGGAAGCGGGGGACGAGGCACGGGACTTAGGCGGCGTCGTCGGCCCGCGACTGCTGGACGTCCGCGCCGAGGTGGCGAGCGATAGTCGCCTCGCACTCGGCGCGGTCAACCGGGCGGCAGCCCTTCGCCGCCCAGCCGGCGATCTTGGCGGGCTCCTCGCGGGCGAGCCGGAGGCCACGACGCAGCAGCACGTGTACCGGCTTACGGTGCTCGGCCAGGTCGCGGCGCAGTCGGAACCACCAGGTCTGCAGGCGTGGGCGCCGCAGTACGAGCGCATCGGCCAGTACGCCGGCCTCCCGGCAGCGGTCAACGAGCTCCGCGGCGAACACGCCCTCCGCGACGAAGGCCGGCAGGGCGTCGACGTCGAGGGTCGTGTAGTCGACCGTGGCGTTATCCGGGATTGAGTACACGGGCACGGTCGCCGTGCCCGTGGCGCACAGGTCGAGGATTGCGGTCATTGCCCGGTCTGCGTCCCATGAGGCGGGGTTGTCCCAGTCGATGGCGCTGTGGGCCTCGGCCCGGGTGACGCCTTCAGCGCCGGAGACGCCGCCGTCCAGCAGCGGCATGCCCGGCTCGTCGCCGTCGCGGTAGAAGTCGTCGAGTTTGAGCCGACGCGCGCCGCAGCGCCGCAGCAGGGACGTCTTACCGGAGCCGGACGGGCCGGCAAGCAGGATGACGCGGGTGCTCACGGTGCCCAAGGCTAGCCTGCCGGGCGGGTGCAGGTGGGCACGGCTGCGTTGTCGGGAAATGCAAATGCGGATCGGGGCGGGCGGGGTGAATCACGCGAACACGGGTTCACTGCCCGGGGCCGTCAGGAAGCCGGCGCGCGGGGCCCTGACCGGGCGCGCGGGGCCCTGACCGGGGCGCGGTGGCGTGATCTCGATCCTGGGGCTGCCGCCGATTGCGGCGGATTGGGTACTATCTCGGCGAGGGGCAAGCGTGAGGCGGCGTGATGGGCAACGTTCGAGAGGCTGAGACCAGCGAACTCCTCGGGCTGATCCGTCGCGGAGAGGCGACTACCCGGCCCGAGCTTCAGGATCGTCTGCAGCTCTCGCGGGTCACGCTGGGCAAGCGGCTCGACGCGCTGCTGCGCTCGGGGCTGGTGGATGAGGCCGGGCAGGACGCCTCAACCGGTGGCAGGCCGCGCACGGTCTTCCGGATTCGCCCCGGCTGCGGCGCGCTGCTAGCCGTCGACATTGGCAGCGCGCGCACCCGCCTGGCGGTGACGGACTTCGCGGGGACGATCCTGGTGCGCGATGACCGGCTACTGGACCTCTCCGGTGGTCCTGGCGCGGTACTCCCGTGGGTCCGTCGTCGTCTGCAGGCAATGGTCAAGCAAATCGGTGCCACGGGTAGCGTCCTGGGTGCGGGAGTATGCGTTCCCGGCGCGGTCGACCCCCTCTCGGGGCGCCTGGTCCACCCCGCGCTGATGCCCGGCTGGCACGGCGTGGACATCGCCGCGGAGCTGACGGGAGACTTCGATGGTGTCCCGGTGGCCGTGGGCAGCGACGTGCAGGTGACCGCACTCGGCGAGTACCGGATGCGCTGGTCCAGCTCCGACGACATCGTCCTGGTCAAGGCGGGCGAGGGGATCGCCGCGGCCGCCGTGATTAATGGCGTCGTGCGCACGGGCGCCACCGGGGCGGCCGGAGAGATCGGGCACATGCGGATTCCGGAGGGGCGGCAGTGCCGTTGCGGGCGATTCGGCTGCCTGGAGTCGGTGGCCGGTGGCTGGGCCCTGCGGGAACGGCTGAGCGCGGCCGGCTGGACGGTGGACAGTAGCGAAGAGCTCTCCGGGCTCGCCCTGCGCGGGGACTCACTGAGTATCGAGCTGCTCGAACTGTCTGCGCGACTCGTGGGCCGTGCGCTAGCCCCGGTCGTTGCGGTTCTCAATCCCTCCGCGGTGGTGGTTGCCGGTGCCCTCGCCGACGGCGGAGCAGTGTTCCTGGACCCGCTGCGGGCCGCCCTTGACGCCGTCGGGCCGCAGGAGGCCACTCGGCCGCTCGTGATCGCCTCGGCGCAGTTAGGGGCGGACGCCGGCGTCGTTGGCGCGGCGCTGCTGGCCCAGGATCTACTGACTGCCCCCGCCCATCTGGACATGCTGCTGTCCCGGGTGACCTCGCGGCGACCGGCTCCAGACAGTTTTGTAAAGCTCTTTACATAACGGGCCTGCGGCCGGTATCGTCATGCTCACCGGAACCCACCGGCCCATATGACGAGAAGAGGCAATGATGGCCGCTCTCACTCTGTCCACCGCCTTACCGGATACCTCCTTCCGGCTCGACGTCGACGCGACCGACTGGCGCGGCGCACTCCGGCTCGCGGGCGAGGGCTCACCGCTTCCGGGGCGGCGACGCCCGAATACACCGAGGAGATGATCGCGGCCGTTGAGGAGCACGGTCCCTACATTGTGATCGCTCCGGGGCTCGCCTTGGCGCACTCGCGGCCCTCCCCGGCTGTGCTGCGCACCGGCATGAGCTGGGTGCGGCTGGTGCACCCCGTCGAGTTCGGCAGCCCGAACGATCCGGTGCGTCACATCATCGGCTTGGCCGCCAAGGACGAGCGCGAGCACCTGGATGTCATGGCCGCCCTCGCCCGCGCCCTGTCCGACCCCACCTCGCGCGCGGAGCTGGACCGTGCACCCACCCCGGCGGCGCTCCGCGGACTGCTTGACCCCAGCTCAACCGATACCACCACCTCTACCGGATTGGAAGAAGAATGAACATCACCTGCGTCTGCGGCATGGGCATCGGCACCTCGATGCTGCTGAAGATGAACGTCGAGCAGGCCGCCGCCTCGCTCGGCCTGGACGCCGACGTCTCCACCTCCGATATCGGCACCGCCAAGGGCGCCGCGCAGAGCGCCGACCTGATTATCACCTCCGCCGAGCTGGCCGAGGAGCTCACGGGCCTGTCCACCCCGATCGCCGTGGTCCACAACTTCACTGACATCTCTGAGATCGAGGCCGCCCTAAGGGAGAAGACCCAGTGAACGTGCTGGTTGCGGTACTCGACTTCATCAGCCAGGAGATCCTCAACGTTCCCGCCTACCTGATCGGTATCGTCGCAGCTGTCGGCCTGATCGCCCTGCGCAAGTCTGCCGGGCAGGTCATCGGCGGGGGACTCAAGGCCGCAATGGGCTACCTGATCCTCGGCGCCGGCGCCACGGTGGTGACCAGCTCCTTGGCCCCCTTCGGCGACCTCATCTTCAGGGTCACCGGGGCCCACGGCGTGGTCCCGACCAACGAGGTCATCACCGCCCAGGCCGCGAGCGAGTACGGGACCACCTCCGCCTACCTCATCGTGCTCAGCTTCTTGATCATGCTGCTGCTGGCCAGGTTCAGCCCGCTGAAGTACGTGTTCCTGACCGGACACCACATGGTGTTCATGGCGACGCTGCTGGCCGTGGTCCTCTCGGTGGGCTTCGGCCCCGGGCACTCCGCCCTCGTGGTAGTGATCGGCTCGGTGCTTATGGGCACCATCATGGTGGTGATGCCGACGTTCGCCCAGCCGTACATGAACCGGGTGACCGGGGATGACAAGCTGGCGGTCGGGCACTTCAACACGGTCGGTTACCTGTTGGCGGGCGCGCTTGGCAGCGCCGTCGGTAAGCGTTCGCGCTCTACCGAGGACATGAAGTTTCCGCAGGGGCTGCGCTTCCTGCGCGACTCCATGGTCTCGACGACGCTGCTCATGCTGGTCCTGTACCTGGTGTTCGCCGTCTGGGGGATTGTCGCCGTGCCCAAGGAGGAGCTAATGGGCGTCTTCGAGGGGGCTCAGACCTCCGACACCTACGGCTCCTACATCATGGCGGCCTTCGCCCAGGCGCTGCAGTTCGGAATCGGCGTCAGCATCATCCTGTACGGGGTGCGCATCATCCTCGGTGAGCTGGTTCCCGCGTTCCAGGGAATCGCCAACCGGGTGGTGCCCGGCGCCAAGCCCGCGCTCGACATCCCGATCGTATTCCCCTTTGGGCCCAACGCCTCCCTGATCGGATTCATCGCCTCCTTCGTGGGCGGTCTGGCGTCTTTGGCGCTGATTGCCGTCTGGTTCGGTCCTGCTTGGGGGATGGCGCTGATCCTGCCCGGCATGGTCCCGCACTTCTTCGACGGCGGCGGCGCCGGTGTATTCGGCAATGCCACAGGCGGGCGTCGCGGTGCGATTCTGGGCGGTTTCGTCAATGGCGTGCTTATCACCTTCCTGCCCGCCGCGCTGCTGACCGTCATGGGTTCACTCGGTTTGGCCAATTCCACCTTTGGTGACGCCGACTTCGGCTGGTTCGGTTCGATCGTGGGGCTGCTCAGTCGTCTGGGGGCCGTCGGCGGCTCGCTCAGCGCACTCGCCTTCGGCGCGATCCTGTTCGCGGTTGCTTGGTGGTACCAGGTGCGACTGGTGAACACCGGCTGGCTGCCCGCCGCCGAGCGGGCGGCACGGCAGGAGGAGAACAAGGCGACGGCGGCCGGCTGATTCAGCGCGGCTCTGTTAATCCGACGCATCCGACGGGCCCGGCGACCAAAGTCGCCGGGCCCGTCATTGGTGCCGGTTTCGGTGTGTTACAAGTGCCGGTTTGGGCGTGTAACGAGTGCCGGTCTCGGTGAAGGGAGTCGGGTGATCATTCAGGCGAGCCGAGCAGGGCGCGCATGCGGGCGCGGGCGCCCTCACGCTTGAGCGCCGCCAGCTCCTCGGTGTAGGCGGTGCGGAATCGCTCGTCGTCGGCCAGGTCGCCGAAGATCTCCCGGTTGCCGATGAAGCCGAGCTCGTCGCCCGCCTCCTGCTTCTCCGCGAAGGGCCGCAGGTCGTCGGCCACCGGGATCGCCTCCCCGTTCTCGTCGGTGCCGAGCACCCCCAGCGACCAGGCGGCGCACATGGCCGCGCCCAGGCGGATCGGCCCGCCCGCGGCGAGGTTGTCGCGCACGGTCGGCAGCACGAACTTCGGCATGCCGGAGGGGCCGAACTGCGCCAGCCGCAGCAGCGTGTCCGCGATCGCCTCATTGGTGAAGCGCTCGAAGAGCGTGTCGATGTACTCATCCAGGTCGATGCCCGGCACGGGCAGCAGCCGCGGCCGCGCCTCGCGCTCCAGGTAGGTGCGCACCCAGGCGGCGATGTCGCCGTCGGCGGCGGCCGTGTGCGCGTACTCCATGCCCAGCAGCCGCCCCAGTGCGCCAGGCCCTGGTGGGAGGCGTTCAGCAGCCGCAGCTTCATCAGCTCGTAGGGGACGACGTCGTCGACCATCTGCACCCCGACCTCCTCGTAGGGTGGGCGCCCGGCGGGGAAGTCGTCCTCCAGCACCCACTGGGTGAAGGGCTCGGCCACCACCGGCCAGGCGTCCTCCACGCCCAGCTCAGCGCGCACCTCCTCAATATCGGCGGGGGTGGTCTGCGGGGTGATGCGGTCAACCATGCAGTTGGGGAAGGCGACGTTGGCGTCGATCCAGTCCGCCAGCTCCGGGTCGGACAGGCGCGCCTGGGACACGACGGCGGTGCGGGCGATCTTCCCGTTGCCGGGCAGGTTGTCGCAGCTCATCACGGTGAAGGGTGCGACCCCGGCCTCGCGGCGCAGCCGCAGCGCCTCCACGATGTAGCCGAAGGAGGTCTCCGGCTCGCGGGGGTTGGCGGCGTCGTGGGCGGCCCCGGGGGCCTCGGCACGGAAGGTGCCGGTGGCGTCGTCGATGTTGTACCCGCCCTCGGTGACGGTCAGGGAGACGATCCGCGTGGTGGCTGCGGTCATCACCTCCAGCACGCCGGCGCGGTCCTCGGGGGCGAAGCGGTAGTCGCAGATGGAGCCGATGATCGCCGGCTCGTGGTGGCCGTCGGGGTGCTTGAGGGTCAGGCTGTACAGGAAGTCCTGCCCGGTCAGGGCGTCGCGCATGCGGGCGTCCTGGGGCAGCAGGCCCACCCCGCAGATGCCCCAGTCCAGGGCCTTGCCCTCACGCATGAGCCGGTCGAGGTACATGGCCTGGTGGGCGCGGTGGAAGCCGCCCACGCCCATGTGGACGATGCCGGTGGTGATGGCGGAGCGGTCGTAGGTGGGGGCGAGGGGGGAGGCGGCGAGTGTGGTGGTCATGTTGACATCCTTGTCTTGGATCGGGTTTAGCGGTGCGGAGTCGGACGGGTTCTTGGGTCGGCTCCCGGCCGGGCCGCGGCAGGCGCCCCGGCCGGGTGATGACGGCGCTGCTGGTGCGGGATCAGGCGGTGACTGCCTCCTTGTGTGCGTCGGCGTCCTCGTCGCCGAAGGACTCGAGGATGCGGGCGTTGCCGGGCAGCTTCAGGGCGAAGCACAGGAAGAAGGAGATGACGTAGATGCCGGCCAGCGCCATGGCCACCCACAGGTAGCCGCCGGCGGTGGTCTCGTCACCCATCAGCAGGGTGACGATGGCGGGGCCCACGAAGGCGCCCAGTCCGGCACCGAGATTCAGGATGGCCAGCGCGTTGCCGGTCTCGCCGTGGGCGTGAGCGGTGATCAGCGGCGTGGTGGGTACGTGGGCGCTGAGCCCGATGCCGACGGCGGAGGTGCCCAGGGCGATCAGGAAGAAGTTCGGGCCCGCGACGATCGGGATCAGGTAGATGTAGGCCAGCGCCGCCGCCGTAATCGGGGTGGCGAACCACTGCAGGGTGTTGCGCCAGCCCAGCTTGTCACCGACCACGCCCCAGAACACGTCGCCAATGATGGCCACGAAGCCGAAGATGGAGAACTCCAGGATGGCCTGGGACTCGGGCATCCCGTAGACCTTGTGCAGGTAGACCACGTAGTAGGCCTGCATGCCGTACTGGCCGGAGAGGTTGATGACCTTCACGATGCCGCCGATGGAGACCTTCGGGTAGCGCCACAGCACGGACACGGCCGAGCCGACGGACTGCGCCACCGACTTGCCCTGGGTCTGCGCCGAGGAGGGGTGCATGCGCAGGAACAGCATGCCGATCACGCCGCCAACCGCGGCGAGGACCCAGCCGAGCCACAGGGTGGCGATGTGGCCGATGTGCGGCAGCAGCAGGCTGGAGAAGTAGGAGCCGAGCAGCTGCATGCCGAAGCTGAAGGCGAACCAGAACCAGCCGGAGACCGAGGACTGGCGTGCGGGCGGGGTCACCATCATGGTCCAGGTGAGGAACCCGTAGGCGAACATGGGATACCCGAAGCCGCGCATGCCGTAGAACAGCAGCAGCAGTGGCAGGTTGTGGCTGGGCAGGCCCACCGCGATGAACAGCGCGTCGAACACCAGGAAGGAGACCAGGCCGATCAGCATCACCCGGCGGCAGCCGATTGCGTCGCACAGGGCGCCAGAAAGGAAGGCTGCGATGGCCACCACTACGCCGTAGGAGGTGACGATCATTGAGGCCTGGGAGACGGCGAAGCCGACGGCGTCGCTGGACAGGTAGTTGGTGATCCACACCGCTTCGATCCCGTCACCGATCACGAAGATGATGACGGCCAGGAAGCCGGCCGCGAGGTTGGTGGGGAATCCGGTTTTCTGTATGGCTGCTATGAACCTGTTGGAGGAGGGCATCGTTGCTCGATCACCTTTGGTCGCTGGGTCAGGGCCGGCGTCCTTCGCCGGTAAACCCAGTTTGCGACCGGGAGGTGACCGCTTCGGTGACCGGTTGGGCACGTCAGGTTTACCGGTGTCCGGCTCCTCAAGCGCCTCGGCGACGCGGCTCAGGGCGCCCGCGAGGGGACGGCGGTTACCGAAGCCGGGCGTGCCGGTGACCGTTTCCGACAGCCTTCGCCCCAAGTGGGGACGGGAGCGGGCGAACTTGGGGCTGCAGTCGGCGGCGGCCTGGCCGCGCGCCGCCGGCTGGCGGCACCGGGTGGCTGCCAGGCTCCTGCTCCTAAAGTGCCGCTCCCGCTCAGACTCGTTCGACCTGGGGACCCAGGGCGCCAAGTCTGCGCGCCGTCGCGGCCCGCAGCTCCCGGCCGGTGATGATGCGCTCCAGCGAGCGCACGTGGCCGAAGCGCACGAAGGTGGAGTGGCCGAACTTGGTGTGGCTGCCCACCAGGATGGTGCGGTGGGCCACCGTTAGGGCTGCCTCCTTGACTGCTGCCACAGCAGGATCCGGGGTGGTCAGCCAGCCGTCATCGGTGATGCCATTGGCTCCGATGAACGCCAGGTCCGGCTCGATTCGCGCCAGCATGGCGGTGGCCCAGTGGTCGACGGCGCCGAGAGTCTTGGGCCGTATCCGGCCGCCGACGGCGATCACGGTGTAGCGGGGCCGCTCGGCCAGCTCAATCGCGGTTGGCAGGGAAGTGGTAACGACCGTGAGGGTACGGTCCTCGGGCAGGGCTCGCCCGACCAGAGCCGGCTGGTTGCCCTCGTCCAGGAATACCGTTTCTGCGTGCCCCAGGCAGGCCACGGCGGCGCGGGCAATGCGGTCCTTCTCACCGGCGTTGTGGCTGGAGCGGAAGGCGCGGCTGGTCTCATAGGTGGCGGACTCGGCGGCAGCAACCCTCCCGTAGGTGCGGATGATGCGCCCACTGGACTCCAGGTGGCGCAGGTCGCGGCGGATGGTCTCCACGGACACCCCGAATCGCCCCGGGAGCTCGGATACCTCCATCTCGCCGCGTTCCCGCAGCTCGCGGATCAGCGCCTCTCGGCGCGCCCGTGCCTCCGGGCGCGCCGAGAGCGGCTCTGGGCTACTTGCTGTCATGCGGCCGCCAGTTGCCGTGACGCCCGGTGCCGGGAGGGGAGCTGCGCCGCACCTGCCGCCGCTTTCAGCGTCGGCTTCCGCACGGGCACCAGAGTCGGCTTCAGTGTGCGATCACCACGCCCAGGTTACGCGGGCCGTGCACGCCGTTGACACGCACCAGCTCGATGTCAGAAGTGGCCGAGCCGCCGGCGATCCAGGTGGTGGGGCGGGTCGGGTGCTGCCCGAGCACCTCCACCGCCTGCGGCACCGTCGGCATGATCATTTCCCGCTCCAGGACGACTACATGCTTGTCTGGAACAAGCGTGATGGCACGCCGACCCTGGTCGGGCTCCCCGTCCAGGCAGATTGTGCCGGACAGGGAGATGCCCACGCGGGAGCAGGTGACCACGGCATCGAGCTGGTCCAGCTCGAGGGTAGGGATCGGCTGCTCGCGGGAGTCCTCGCGCACCGTGCGCCCGCCGCGTGCGGCCGCGTCCTTATAGGCCTGCGGCAGCCCGGCAGGGACGACGACGCTGCGCGCATCCCCGAGCAGCTCGTCAATGGCGTCCAGGATGGCGGCATCCTTGGGGGCGCGCACGACCTTGGCGGAGTAGTCCTCGAGCTTCTCGGCCATGTCCGCGACCACCGGTTCCGAGCCGGGGGCGTCGGCGCCGACGCGAATGTAGTTGCGGGGGACCTCCCGCACGGGCCGACCCTGCTGCGAGCGGGAGATCGCTTCACGGGCGCGGGCGAGAATAGCGGTCTTGGCGTCCATCAGCGGTTCTCCTCGGTGGTGGGCTGGGCGGTGGCGTCAGCTGCGGCGTCGGTTGCCGGGCGGGCAGGAGTGATGCCCTCGGGGTGGGTGCGCTTCCACCAGTGCCGCAGCGACTCCTTGGGGGCGACGGGCAGGTCGCGCGAGCGCGTCCACAGGGAGGCGGGGAAGGGCAGGGCGCCGATCCTGCCGTCCTTCCCGAGCAGGCGGGTGGCCTTGACCCCCTCGGTGGCCGCCAGCCAGGCCTTTCCGCTGGACATGAGCGGGCCGGTGGTGTTCATGGCCACGTCCCACATGTCCGGCACCAGGCGGCGCTTGACGTCCACGCTGCGGGCCCGCAGGTGAATCAGGATGGTGGGGATGTCGATCTTGACCGGGCACACCTCCGCGCAGGCCCCGCACAGGGAGGAGGCGAAGGGCAGGGTGTGGACCGGATCGTCGTCGTCGAGCCCCTGCGTGAGCTGGGGGGTGAGGATTGAGCCGATCGGGCCGGGGTAGACCGAGCCGTAGGCGTGCCCGCCGGTGTGCTGGTAGACGGGGCAGATGTTCATGCACGAGCCGCAGCGGATGCAGGCCAGTGCCTGCCTGCCGATCGGGTCGGTGAGTACCTTCGTGCGGCCGTTGTCCATGAGGATCAGATGGAACTCCTGGGGGCCGTCGCCGGGGGTGACACCCGTCCACATGGAGGTGTAGGGGTTCATGCGCTCGCCGGTGGCGGAGCGCGGCAGCAGCTGGGTGAAGATCTCCGCATCCTGGTAGCGCGGTACCAGCTTCTCGATGCCCATCAGCGTGATCAGCGTGTCCGGCAGGGTCAGGCACATGCGGCCGTTGCCCTCGGACTCGAAGATGGAGACGGTGCCGGTCTCGGCGATGCCCATGTTGGTGCCGGAGACGGCCACGGAGGCGTGCAGGAACTTGCGGCGCAGGTGGGCGCGGGCGGCCCCGGCGAGCTCCTCGGGCTGGTCCGACAGGTCCTCGGGCGCGTCCCCCATGCGGTCCAGGAAGATACCGCGCACCTCGGAGCGGTTGCGGTGGATCGCCGGGACCACGATGTGGGAGGGCATGTCGTCGGCGAGCTGGACGATCATCTCCGCCAGGTCGGTCTCGTGGGCGGTGATGCCCTCGTCTGCCAGGTACTCGTTGAGGTTGGTCTCCTGGGTGGCCATGGACTTGACCTTGACGACGTCGTCCACGCCCTTGGACTTGATGATGTCGGCGACGATCCGGTTGGCTTCCGCGGCGTCGCGCGCCCAGTGGACGATGCCGCCGTTGGCGGTCACATTCGCCTCGAACTGCTCCAGCAGCTCGGGCAGGCGGGAGGCGACCTCGAACTTGACGGCCTCCGCCGCGTTGCGCAGGTCCTCCCAGTCCGGCATCTCGTCCACGCGCATTTGCCGCTTGTTGCGGATGGTGCGCGTGGCGTGGCCCAGGTTGCGGCGCATCTGGGTGTTGGCAAGGGTCTTGTGTGCTCCCTCGGGGAAGGTGTGGCCCCAGCGCAGCGTGTCCTGCGGGACCTCGACGTTGGTGCGCCAGCCGCCGGTGTGGGGCTGCTCGTCGGGGGCGGAGGCGGGCATGCCTAGAAATGTCTGGGTCATTTGAGTCGTCACAACCTCACCTGGTCGTTGCTGGGCTGGAAGGAGGCGTGGCCTTCAAAGGGGGCCTCCTTGGTGGAGGCGAGGATCTCCGCCAGGTGCATTACGCGCACGCCGGAGTTGACGCGGGACAGGGCACCGCCGATGTTCATCAGGCAGGAGTAGTCACCGGTGCACAGCACCTCGGCGCCGGTGGACATGACGTTGGCGGCCTTGTCCGCCACCATGGCGGTGGAGGTGTCGGAGTTCTTGATGGAGAAGGTGCCGCCGAATCCGCAGCAGACCTTCTCATCGGGAAGCTCGATGAGGGTCAGGCCCTCGACTGCGCGCAGCAGCCGGTAGGGGCGGTCCCCCACGTGCGCCACCCGCATGGAGTGGCAGGTGGGGTGGTAGGTGACCGTGTGCGGAAAGTAGGCGCCTACGTCCTCCAGTCCGAGCACGTCAATGAGGAACTCGGAGATGTCGTAGGTGTAGTTGCTCAGCGCGTCCACGCGCTTAACCAGGGAGGAGTCGCCCACGTGCTCAGCCACCAGGCGCTGCTCGTGCCGGGCGGCGCCCGCGCAGGACCCGGAGGGGACGACGACGGCGTCCCACTCCCCGTCCAGGACCGGCTCGAAGGTCTTGACGTGGTTGGCGACGATGGAGGCGGCCTGCTTGAAGTAGCCGGTGTTGGCGTGCATCTGGCCGCAGCAGGCCTGCCCCTGGGGGAAGACCACCTCGTGGCCGAGCCGCTCGAGAATACTGACGGTGGCCTGTGCGGCCTGGGGGAACATCGTGTCTGCCAGACACGTGGCGAATAGTGCGACGCGCACGGTGTGAGGTCCTTTCCTCCACGAGATGCATTGGCGTAACCGTGACCAGGTTAGGACGGCGGCGGGAAGGTCTCCACCGGTGTGTGCGAGCACCTTCAAACTCTCTGGTTGAAGGCTGAAATCTCGCGGAAAAGTGGGGGTAGTTCGGGGTGGTGGGGGGCCTCCTCGGGCACCGCTGCGGGCGCGTTGCGGGTCACATTCCGCAACTCCGGCCTTCGGTTTTCCTCACCTGTTGCCGCGTGCGGTCGACAATGTCATCGGCTGACTCCTCCGGTTCGAGGATGCGGACGTGGAGGCCGGGGTGGTGTCCGGGGCGTGCGGCTGCTTGCGGTTGGCCACCCGGCGACGACGCTTCGGCACTTCCGCCGACGCTTCGGCACTTCGCATCAGCGCTTCGTACCTTGCGGTGACGGTTCGGCACTTTAGGGTACGAACCGTCGGCTCGGGGTACGAAGCGTCCACCGGAAAGTACGAACCGTCGGGTCAGGGTACGAAGCGTCTTCCCGCCGCTTAAGGGACCCCTACGGGAATGCCACCCCACTACGAGCCCCGCCTTGAGCATGGTGTTACGCCGTCAGGAGTAGTGCCCGGTGCCGACCATGACGACGAGGTCGCAGTCGGTGGACAGTGCCAGCTCATCCACGGTGAACCGCTCCGAGCCGCCCACGAGGTCGGCGTTCTCGGTGTCAAGAATCCGGTTCGCGTCGGACTCCGGGATGGTGACGAAGGTGCAGTCCTGGGGGACGTACTGGTGCAGGTCGGGGTGGATCGGCGGCAGCAGGTCGGGCGTGGTAGTCGCGGCGTCGCCCAAAGCCCGGCTGGTGGGCTGGTCGACTTCGACGACGGCGTGGAACCAGTAGGGGCGATCGGGTTCCGGCAGCGGCCACTCGCCCTTGTTGACCCGGTACTGCCCGACGAAGTGCACGCCTGTGGCGCCCATGGCCGGCATACGGCTGGTGACCGAGTCCAGGGAGGTCTGGACGGTCAGTGGGTCGGGAACGTACTGCGTGAATTCGGCGAAGCGCGCATCCTGCGTGCTGTCCGGCTGGGCGTCCCGACCCAGGAGAGGAGTAACCGAGCAGGCTGCAAGAAGAAGAGCCATGCAGACAGCCAGTGCGCTGAGAAGTCCGCACCTCGGGAGTCGGCCGCACACCCGCCAGCCCGAGTACGACCATGGGAGCCCGGCTACGGCCCCCACCTCCCGAGGCCACCGCGAACGCGGAGTTACCGGGGAGGAAGCGGCCGTATCCGACAAACGGCCCCCGGTCGACCTCGCCGGCGCCACCGTCACGCAGGCATGTAGGCGCCCAGCCAGCCCTGGGAGGCGGCCAGCACCAGGCAGCACAGCACCAGCAGCAGGCCGAGGGAGTAGGGGGCGGCCTTCTTGAGGATCTCCGCGTCGGTGCCGGGGGCGTCCACGGCGGTGGTGACCACCGCCAGGTTCTGCGGGGAGACGATCTTGCCCAGGCCACCGCCGATGGTGTTGGCGGCCAGCAGGATGCGCGGGTCCAGGTTTGCCTGCGCGGCGGCGGTGGCCTGCAGGTTGGCGAACAGTGCCCCGGCGCTGGTGGCCGAGCCCGCCACCGCCGTGCCGATCCAGCCGAGCACGGGGGAGAGGAAGGCGAAGGCGGCACCGGTGGTGGCCAGGGCGGCACCGACAGCCGTGGTCTGGCCGGAGAAGTTCATGACGTAGGCCAGCGCCATCACGGAGGCGATGGTGAGGATGGACATGCGCAGGGTGTAGATGGTGCGCGGCAGTACTGCGAACATGGCGCCGATGGAGGTCTGGAAGCGTCCCCCCGAGGAGCGGGTGCCGTAGACGATGCAGACGATCACCGCCGTAAGCAGGATCCAGGTGCCCGGGTTGGATAGCGTCTGCAGGTTGTAGATGGCGGAGGTGGAGGCCTCACCGTCGGCGGTGAGCAGGTTGCCGTACACGCCCGGCCACTGGATCTTGATGTCGGTGCCGGACAGGACGGCGGACAGGTCCACGCCGAGCTTCCACAGCTTGGTGATGGCGATGATGACCACCACCAGCACGTAGGGCAGCAGCGCCAGGATGACGCGCTCACGGTCGGGCTTGTCTGCGGCAGCGATTTCTGAGTGGTACTCGCTGGGCGTGCTTGGCGTCCAGGCCAGCAGGAACAGGTAGCAGGCGGCAAAGGCCAGCAGGGCGCCCACCACCGAGGTCAGCTCGTAGGAGAGGCTCGGGGTAGTGAAGTGGCCGATGCCGGCCGCGATCCCGGCTACCAGTGCCAGCGGCCACAGCTGGCGCACCCCACGGGCACCGTCGAGGATGAACAGCAGCAGGAAGGGAACCAGCAGGCAGATAAGCGAGGTCAGGTGGCCCATGTTCTGCGCGACGGACACCGGGTCCTGGCCGCCGAGGTTCCCGGCGGTGGTCACCGGGATGGACATGGCGCCGAAGCCGACGTAGATGCCGTTGCCCACGATGGTGGCGATCGCCGCCTTGAGCTTGGGCACCCCCAGCGTCACCAGCATGGCGGCGGTGATGGCTACCGGGGCGCCGAAGCCGGCCAGGCCCTCCAGCAGGCCGCAGAAGCAGAAGGCGACGATCAGGGCCTGGGCGCGCTGGTCGCCCTTGCCGATGGCGTTGAACACGGCCTTGAGGTCCTGGCTGCGGCCGGAGGTCTCGGTCAGGTTGTACAGCCAGACGGCGGCGATGATGATGTAGATGATGGGGACGAAGCCCATGGCCAGGCCTTGCGTGGCCGATAGTGCCGTCATTCCCACCGGCATGTGGAAGGCGACGACGGCGATCACGGCGGACAGTGCCAGGGCGATGATCGCGCACCAGTGCGTGGCGACCTTGAAGGCCCCCATGAGTACGAAGAACGCGATCAGCGGCAGCAGTCCGATGATCGCGGTGAGGAAGACATTGCCGCCGACGGCGGTCGTCGAGGGCGTGAAGGCCGTGGCGAGCAGTGGAGCTGTGAGTGTCATGAGCTGTTCCGGGAGGGGTGGCGACGACGGTGCCGAAGTCCGCCGGCTTCGTGGTGAGGCCGCGAGACGACAGCGACCACTGAATTATCACATCAAATCGCTCTCGTCACATGAAGGTTGGGAAACCTTATTCGGCACCGCCTGCTGCCGGGTAGGCGCTGGGGCCCGGCACCGCAGTGGTGCCGGGCCCCAGCCGGTCTCGGGGCGCGCGCGTCGGGCCGGGATGCGTGGCCCGTGGGGCCTCACGGGGCGGTCCCGACGTCGGCGCTCACTTCACGTCGTCGTCGACCCAGTCGAGGGTGCGGGTGACGGCCTTCTTCCACAGCCGGTAGGTGCGGTCGCGCTCGGCGGCGTCCATGGACGGGGTCCAGCGCTTGCCCTCCTGCCAGTTGGCCACGACGTCCTCGGTGCCGTTCCAGAAGCCCACCGCGATGCCGGCGGCGTAGGCGGCGCCCAGCGCGGTGGTCTCGGCCACCACGGGCTGGATTACGTCGACGCCGCACAGGTCGGCCTGGAACTGCATGACCAGGTCGTCGTTAGTCATGCCGCCGTCGACCTTGAGCTCCTTGAGCGGCACGCCGGCGTCGGCGTTGATCGCGTCGAGCAGCTCGGCGGACTGGAAGGCGGTGGACTCCTCCACGGCGCGGGCGATGTGCCCCTTGGTGGCGTAACGGGTCAGGCCCACGATTACGCCGCGGGCGTCGTCGCGCCAGTAGGGGGCGAACAGCCCGGAGAAGGCGGGCACGAAGTACACCCCGCCGTTGTCCTCCACCGTGCGCGCCAGCGCCTGGATGTCGCTGGACTTCTCGATCATGCCGAGGTTGTCGCGCAGCCACTGCACCAGGGAGCCCGCCACCGCGATGGACCCCTCCAGCGCGTAGACCGGCTTGGCGTCTCCGAGCTGGTACAGCACCGTGGTCAGCAGGCCGTTCTTCGAGAAGACGGGCTCCTCACCGGTGTTCATCAGCATGAAGCAGCCGGTGCCGTAGGTGTTCTTCGCGGTGCCGACCTCGAAGCAGGCCTGGCCGAAGGTGGCCGCCTGCTGGTCGCCGAGGATGCCGGAGATCGGGGTGTCGATCAGCAGGCCGTTCTTGCGGCCGTAGCCGTAGACCTCGGAGGAGGACTTGATCTGGGGGAGCATCGACATCGGGATGCCGAAGTCCGCGCAGATGTCCTCGCGCCACTGCAGGGTGCGCACGTCCATCAGCAGCGTGCGGGAGGCGTTGGTGACGTCGGTGACGTGCACGCCGCCGTTGACGCCGCCGGTCAGGTTCCACACCACCCAGGTGTCGGGCGTGCCGAACAGCAGGTCCCCGGCCTCCGCCTTCTCGCGGGCCCCGGGCACGTTGTCCAGGATCCACTTCACCTTGGTGGCCGAGGGGTAGGTGGAGATGTTCTCACCGGTGATCTGGCGGTAGCGCTCGGTGCCCAGCGGGTCGCCGGCGGCGATCTCCCGGGCGATGGCGGCGGTGCGGGTGTCCTGCCAGACGATGGCGTTGTAGATCGGCTCGCCGGTGTGCCTGTCCCACACGATGGTGGTCTCGCGCTGGTTGGTGATGCCGACGGCGGCGAGCGAGTGGCGGTTGATCTCCGCCTTCTGCAGGGCCTCGGCGACGACGGCGCGCACCGACTCCCAGATCTCCACCGGGTCGTGCTCAACCCAGCCGGGGTTGGGGAAGATCTGGGTGAACTCCTGCTGGCCGATGGATACGACCTGGCCGGAGTGGTTGAAGACGATCGCCCGGGAGGAGGTGGTGCCCTGGTCGATCGCCAGGACGTACTTCTCGGTCTCGGATACCTCGGTCATGGACAGTCCTTTCTGTTCACTTCTCGGTTTCACTTCGTTGTGACGGCGGCGCGGGCGTCAGAACAGCCCGGCCATGTTGGGGATCAGCAGCCCGGCGACGACGGCGCCGATGAGGGGGCCGACTACCGGCACCCAGGCGTAGGCCCAGTCAGCTGAGCCCTTGCCGCGGATCGGCAGGATTGCGTAGGCGATGCGCGGGCCCAGGTCGCGGGCGGGGTTGATGGCGTAGCCGGTGGGGCCACCGAGCGACAGGCCGATGGCCACGATCACGAAGGCCACGGCCAGCGGGCCCAGCTCCGAGGGGGACTTGCCGTTGTAGATGACCCAGGCGACCAGGGTGAAGGTGGCGATGGCCTCGGTGACTACGTTCCAGCCGTAGGAGCGGATGCCGGGGCCGGTTGAGAAGCAGCCGAGCTTGGCGTCCGCGGGCGCCTCCTCATCGAAGTGCTTCTTGTAGGCAAGCCAGGCGCACACGGCGCCGACGATGGCGCCCAGCATCTGGGCGAGGATGTAGATGCAGATGTTCGCGGCGGTGGCAGGGACACCCGCCGCCAGGTCCTTGCCGGCCACGGCCAGGCCGATGGTGACTGCCGGGTTCAGGTGGCCGCCGGTGGCGTAGGCGGCGTAGACGCCCATGAATACCGCCAGGCCCCAGCCGAAGGCGATGACGATCCAGCCGGATCCTTGCGCCTTGGACTTGGGGAGGTTGACGGCGGCGCAGACGCCGGCACCGAAGAGGATGAGGATTAACGTCCCGAAGAACTCCGAGAGGAAGATCTGGGCGAGACTCATGGCCTGCTCACTTTCTGCACGACAGCGTGCTCGATGCGTAGGGCGAGCGGCGTGCAGCCGTTCGCATTGCACGAAGGAACGGGCGCAGTCCTGGCCGCGCCCGAACAGGTCCGAAAGTACTCGAGGTCACACGGGTGCTCGCACCCCGGCGTCGGCTCTGTTACGTGCCAATTAGGCGTGGCTAAGTCGGAGAATCCTCTGAATTCCGGGGATAAGTCCTCTTTTGGGTGATCGCGCCAGGGAATAGGTGCGAAGAATCGTGTCTGGAGGTGAACGTTTGCGCACCAGGCGTGCACGAGCTCTCGGAGGCGTGTAGGCATGAAGCCGGGCGCGGGCAGGAACGCGCCGCACAGGTATGAGTCAAGGCAACCGCCTGGACAAGACGGACGAGGAGGTCCCCAGTGAGAGCCATGACTGCCGACGTGGTCGTCGTCGGCGGCGGAGCCACCGGCGTCGGCGTCGCGCGGGATGCCGCCATGCGCGGCATGAGCGTGGTGCTCCTGGAGCGCGCCGACCTGGCCCAGGGCACCTCGGGCCGCTTCCACGGGCTGCTGCACTCCGGGGCCGCTACGTCGTGTCCGACCCCAGGTCCGCGCGCGAGTGCGCCGAGGAGAACGCCATCGTCTCCCGCATCCACGCCGACGCCATCGAGCGCACGGGTGGCATGTTCGTCGTCACCCCCGAGGACGACCTGGACTTCTCCGACCAGTTCCTCATCGGCGCGCAGGCCACCGGCGTCGCCTGTGAGGAGCTGAGCCTGTCCGAGGCGCTGCGGATGGAGCCGCGGCTGAACCCGGGCATCAAGCGCGCCTTCGCAGTGAACGACGCCGCCGTGGACGGCTGGCAGATGGTGTGGGGCGCCGCCCGCTCGGCCCGTGCCCACGGCGCGCAGGTGCTGACCTACCACGAGGTCACCGGCCTGGTGGTTGAGGGTGAGGGAGGCGACCGGCGCGTCGTCGCCGTGCGCGCCCACGGGCTCAAGACCGGCGAGGACCTGACCATCTCCTGCGCCATGGTCGTCAACGCCGCCGGTCCCTGGGGCGGGCGCCTGGCCGCGATGGCCGGCTCGGAGGCGGTGGAGATCGTGGCAGGCGCCGGCATCATGATCGCCGTCAATCACCGCGTCGTGAACCACGTCATCAATCGCTGCGTCTACCCCGCCGACGGCGACATCCTCGTCCCCGACCACACGGTGTCCATCATCGGCACCACCGACAGCCGCATCCCCGATCCCGACCATATTCCGATTCCCCGCGAAGAGGTCGCCCAGATGCTCGACGCCGGCGAGGTACTCATCCCCGGCTTCCGGCAGGCGCGCCTGGTGCACGCGTGGGCGGGCGCTCGCCCGCTGGTGCGCGACAAGCGCGTGGCCGGCACCGACACCCGCCACATGAGCCGCGGCATGACCGTGCTGCGCCACAGCGAGGCCGAGGGCCTGGCCGGCCTGATCACCGTGGCCGGAGGCAAGCTCACCACCTACCGGCTGATGGCCAAGAACACCGTCGACGCCGTATGCGCCGAGCTGGGCACGGACCGTCCCTGCACCACCGACACCGAGGCGGTTCCCGGCTCCGAGCACGGACGCAACTACCGCGTCACCCACCGCCTGGCCGACCGCGAGCAGGACCGGCTGGACAACCAGGTCATCTGCGAGTGCGAGCTGGTCACCCGCAAGATGCTCACGGACCTGATGGAAGAGCAGCCCGACGCGTCCTTCGACGACCTGCGCCGCCAGCTGCGCATCGGCATGGGGCCGTGCCAAGGAGGGTTCTGTGCCGCCCGGGTAGCCGGCGTGCAGGCCTGCCAGGGCCGGGCCGACGCCGCGGCGGCCACGGAGCTGCTACGCACCTTCCTGCGGCACCGCTGGATCGGGCTGTGGCCGATCCTGCACGGCGAGCAGGTGCGCGAGGCGGCACTGGACTTCTGGATGCTGCAGGGGAGCCTGGACGTCGAGGACCTGCCGGCCGCGCCCCCTCCAGCCGCCGCGGCCACCCCGATCGAGAACGCCGAGGACGGCGAGCAGCAGCCCGAGGAACTGGCCCGGGCCCTGGCCGCCCTGGCCGGCGCGCCCCGGCTCGCCGCAGCGGCCCCGGCCGGCGCCAAGCGCGCCGCCACCTCAGGCAAGCAGGAGGCGCGCGCATGAGCAGCGACGTCGTTGTCATCGGTGCCGGAATCGCCGGCTACGCCGCGGCCCTGCGGCTACGGCGGGCCGGAGCCGACGTCACCCTGGTCACCAAGGGCATGGGCGGACTGGCCCTGTCCCCGGGAACCATTGACGTGCTGGGGCGGCTCGGCGGTGCCGCCGGTCCGGCCGGCCCCGGGGCCGGCGCGGACGTGGAGGCACGCTCCGCGCGCCGCAGTATCACCCACCCCTACGCGGCCATCGACGCCTCCGACCTGCTGCCCGAGGGGCACCCCTACCGGGTGATCGGTCGGCGGGCCACCGCGGCCGGCGTGGACCGCTTCGCCGCGCTGGTCGGCCCCGAGCTGCTCACCGCCCGGCCGGACGGGACTGCCGGCGGTACCGGCACGGGTGAAGACGGTGCCACCGCGAGCAGCGGTGAGGGGCCCGTGAACCTGTGGCTGCCCACTGCGCTGGGGGCCGTGCGCCCCACGCTGCTGGTCCAGCCCTCCATGGAGGCATCCGTGCTGCGCGACGGCGGCCGCTACCTGGTCGTCGGCCTGGCCCGGCTCAAGGACCTCACCGCAGACATGGTGGCCGGGAACCTGAACCGCGCCGAGCTGCCGGGGGCGGTCGCGTGCAGGCGCGCGCCCTCACGGTCGACTTCGAGGCCCGCGCGGGCGAGAACGACACTAATGCCGTCGGGCACGCCCGCGCCCTGGATGAGCCCGCCGGGGTTGAGCAGCTGGTGCGGCTGCTGGCCGGCAAGGTGCGCGACGGTGAGACCGTGCTGCTGCCGGCCGTGCTCGGGCTGGACCACCCGGGTGTCTTCCAGGAGCTTGCCGCGCGCCTGGGCGCGCCCGTCGGGGAGATTCCCCTGGTGCCGCCGTCGGTACCCGGACTGCGCCTGGAGCACCGGCTGGACCGGCTCGCCTCCGCCGAGCGCGTGCGCGTGGTCATGGGCGCGCGGGTCGTGGATGCGCGCGTGGAGCGCGGTCGGCTGGTGTCGGTCACCAGTGCTGCTGCCGGACGTCCCCGCGAGCACCGCGCCGCCGCCTTCGTCCTGGCTGCGGGCGGCTTCGAGTCCGGGGCCCTGACCATGGACTCCTACGGGCGGGTCACCGACACGGTGCTGGGCCTGCCGCTGGCCGGAGCCGGCGCCGACGGCGAGGAGAACCTGCGCCACCTGATCCACCGCGACTACTGGGGCTCCCCGCAGGGTCTGTTCCGCGTCGGGGTAGCGGTCGATGCGCAGATGCGGCCGCTGGGCCCCGATGGGACTGCGGCTCTGGCGGGAGTCCACGCCGCCGGCGGGGTGCTGGCCGGTGCGGTGCGCTGGAGTGAGAAGTCCGGGGAGGGCATAGCGCTGGGCTCGGCCGAGGCCGCCTGCGATGCCGTCATGGCTGAGCTGGGGCACTCACCTTCCAACAACACCGCCGCCCTGGAGGCGGACGCCGCAACCGGACGGGCCACCGGGCCCGCGAAGAGCAAGGAGCAGGACTGATGTTCGACGTCGACACCCTGGCCCAGCGTTGGGACCTGCCGCTGCCCGGCAAGGGTGGGGAGCGCGTGAGGAGCGGCGCCGCCGCCGTCGAGACCGCTGCCCACTCGCTGGCCCGCGCCAGCCTGGACCGCTGCGTCAAGTGCACCATCTGCGAGACGATGTGTCCGGTCATGGAGGTCACCGAGCTCTTCCCCGGGCCGAAGTTCGTCGGCCCGCAGGCCGAGCGCTACCGCAACGGTCAGAGCGTGGACCACTCCATCGACTACTGCTCCTCCTGCGGCACCTGCACCAGGGTGTGCCCGCAGGGAGTGAAGATCGCGGAGCTGAACAACCAGGCCCGCGCCGTCATGCGCGCGCAGAACAGTGCCGTGCCCGTGCGCGACCGGCTGATCACGCAGACCACCCTCATGGGCAAGGTGATGACCCCCATCGCGCCGCTGGCCAACGCCGCCCTGGCCAACAAGCCCATCCGTGTGGTCATGGAGAAGACGGTCGGCGTGCACCGCGACGCCCCCATGCCGCACGCGCAGCCGCAGTCACTGGCCGGCTGGCTGCGCCGTCGCACCAAGCGGGAGCACACGCTGGTGCCGGCCGGCTCGCGCGGGCCGGTCGTGTTCTTCCACGGCTGTGCCGGCGGCTACTTCGAGGTGGAGACCTCCAAGCGCGCCATCGAGGTGCTTGAGCACATCGGCTATGAGGTGATCGTGCCCAAGCAGGGCTGCTGCGGCCTGGCCGCCCAGTCCAACGGCCTGTACGGGCAGGCCTCGGCCAACGTGGTCAAGCTGTGTGAGCAGCTGGCAGCCGCCGGGAAGGACCTGACGATCGTGTCCTCCTCCGGCTCCTGCGCCGGCATGCTCAAGCACGAGGCCCACGAGATCATGGGTGTGGAGGCCGAGGCCCTCGCTGATGTCTCCCCGCGGACCGTGGAGCTGTCGGAGTTCCTGCGTGACCTGGACGATGCCGGTGAGCTGCCGCACCAGTTCCGCCGCATCGACGCCACGGTCGCCTACCACGCCCCCTGCCAGCTCAAGGGGCAGAACATGGGTATGCCGGCGATCGAGCTCATGGAACTGGTGCCGGGCTTCCACGTGGTCGAGTCCGGCCGGGCCTGCTGCGGCATAGCCGGCACCTACGGGCTGAAGAAGGAGAAGTACGACATCGCCCAGGCGGTCGGAGGGCCCCTGTTCGACATCGTGCGCGAGGTCAACCCGAACCTGGCCGTGTGCGACACCGAGACCTGCCGCTGGCAGATCGAGCAGTCCAGCGGCGTCAAGACGGTCCACCCGATCTGGGTGCTGCACGCCGCCTACGGCCTGTCCCGCCTGGCCGGCATCGAGCCTAAGCCGGAGCGTGGCTCCCGGGCGTAGCCGTCGGCCGGGCACAGGTGCGTGGTTCCGTAGCGCCCTGCGGGGGCGCGGCGGAACCACGCAACTGTGCGGGCCGGAGCCCGTGTGCGATAATGTGCAGCACTAATGGGTGAATGTGCGGGGTCTTCCCGGAGAGGGGCGAGCATGACATCTGGGGCCGCGGGCCCGATTTCCCTGGGGCGCTGCTACGAGGCGGCCTCGATGTATTACGTGCAGGGGGAGACCATGGACGTAATCGCCCGCCACCTGGGCGTGTCGCGTTCCACGGTCTCGCGGCTGCTGGCGCGGGCGCGCGCCGACGGCATTGTCCGTATCACCCTGACCGCCCCAGGGGGTGCCGGCACGCTGGAGGCGGCCCTGCGGGACACCTTTGGTGTCTCCGCCCGAATCGTGCCGGTGCGCGAGGGCACCACGGAGATTCACCGCTTGGAGCAGGTTGCCGCCGTGGCGGCGGAGGAATTGGCGATGCTCGCCCCGGAGAACGGGGTGCTGGGAACGGCCTGGGGCACCACCATGTCGGAGGTGTGTGCCGCGCTGCCCCGGCGGCGCGTGCCGGGACTGACGGTCGTGCAACTAAACGGCGCCACGGCCCCCGAGGGGGACGGCCCCAATGTGGGGGAGGTGCTGGCCGATTTCGCTGAACGGCTTGGCGCGCGGGCAGTGGCCTTTCCGGTGCCGGCGTTCTTCGATCACGCCGCCACCCGTGAGGCCATGTGGTCCGAGCGCTCGGTGCGGCGCGTGCTCGCACTGGCGGACCGCGCCACCCTGGCGGTATTCGGCGTCGGCTCACTGGACCCCAATGCGGCGCTGCCCAGCCAGGTGTACAGCGGCGGGCACCTGACGGAGAAGGACCGGGAGCTGCTGCGGCTCGACGGCGTCGTCGGTGACGTGTGCACCGTCATGCTGCGCCAGGACGGTACCTGGCGTGATGTCGCCCTCAATGGGCGGGCCACCGGCCCGACCCCGGCGCAGCTGTCGCGAATTCCCCGCAGACTGTGTGTGGTGGCGGGTGTCGGCAAGGCGCGCGCCCTGCTGGCGGCGCTGCGGGCGCGCGTGGCCACCGACCTGGTGGTTGATGACGCGACCGCACGCGCAGTGCTGGCACTGGCCGCACGGAAGGAGAAGCGTGACTATGGGCCGCATGCGCAACACGTCCAGCGCCGACCGCGGTGAGCCACGCGGCACGAGCGGGTTGGAGGCGGGTGCGGGCGGCGGCCCGGCGGCGCGGCCGCCCGCGGCGCCGTCGGCGCCATCACAGCCGGTGCCCGTGGCCGCGCCCGACCTCACCACTCGGCTGCCCGAGCGTTTCAAGGACGCCGCCTTCCGTACCGTGCTGCGCCCGGCGCGTCCCGCCGATGCGCGTGCCATCGCTGAACTCGTGCGCCCGTACGCGGAGCGGCGCATCCTGATCGGCAAGGACCTGATCAACTACTTCGAGGACATCCAGGAGTTCACCGTCGCGGAGGGAGCGGGCAGGCTCGACGGTGCGCAGGAGTCCGGCCTGATCGGCTGCGGCGCCCTGCACGTCATGTGGGATGACATCGCGGAGGTGCGCACGCTGGCGGTGCGCCGCGACCACCTGCACCACGGCGTCGGCCACGCGATCTTGAACAACCTGCTGGACCGTGCCCGGGCCCTGGGCCTGCGGCGCGTGTTCTGCCTGACCTTCGAGGTTGACTTCTTCGCCGCCCACGGGTTCAAGGAGATTCAGGGCACCCCCGTGGGCACGGACATCTTCGTGGAGATGCTGCGCAGCCACGACGACGGCGTCGCCGAGTTCCTCGACCTGGCCCGCGCCAAGCCCAACACCCTGGGCAATACCCGCATGCTGCTGGAGCTGGACGACTGAGGGGACGCCCGCAGGAACTGCTCGGTGAGGTGAGCTGTACGGGGAGGCGGGGGATGTCGCTCGCGTTCAGGCGGCGGGCCCTCCCGCCGGAGGTTACTGGGGTCGCAGTGCGGCCGCGCCGGGCGGGGCGGTGACCGGGGAGAGGGGCTGGCGCCGGTACAGTCGGCCTTATGGCGCAGGGACGGAACAGGGGCGACGGCTCCCGCGGCGGCGGTCGCGGCCGCGGCACGGGAGGTCGCGCTCGGTCCGGCCGCTCCGGAGGTGCCAGGCGGACGCCGTCTGCAGGCAGTGGTTCCAGGTCCTCCGGTGCCAGGCCGCCCCGCTCGGGCAGTGGCCGCTCAGGAACGCCTAGTGGTGGTTCCCGTTCCGGTTCCTCCCCCGCAGCCTCCAGGCAGGCGCCTCGCGGGCGGGCGCGTGCGCAGCGCACCGTGACCACCCAGGATGGTCGTCCGGGCGCCCGCCCTGCGCGCACGGCCCGCACCGGCCGAGGGCAGACCGCCCGCTCGGCGGCGCGCTCGCGCTCCGGCGTCGGCAGCCCGTTAGAGCGGGGCGGCCGTGGCAGGGGTAATCGCTCCGCAGCAAGGCCGGGTGCTGGATACCCGGGTGGGCGGGGCCGGGGGAGCAGGCTTGCCGACAGTCGTCGCCAGGCTCGTCCGCAGCGGCCGCGCTACTGGCTGCGCCGCCTGGTGGCACTGCTGATCGGCGTTGCGCTGCTGGCCGGGATCTCCGGCGGAATTCTGTCTGCTGCCGTCTGGGCCCGTAACACGATCCGGGCGCAGGACGATGCCGCTGCCGCGCATGTGGCCACTACCTACGCCATCCCCGGGGACTGTGCCGCGGGCGACCTGGACGTCACGTTCACGTCGCCGGACTCGATTGCCAGCGGTAGTTCCATGACGCTGAACGTGACGGTCAACAACAACGGCTCAGAGGCCTGCCTGCTGGACCTGGGTGGTGAGCACGTCGGCGCCCTCATCACCTCTGGGGAGCAGACGGTCTGGCAGTCGACGGCCTGCCCCTTCACCCCCACTAGCCGGCGCCTGCTTGTGGCTCCGGGCGATGCCGCAGACGCCACCATCATCTGGGACGGCAATGTGGCCTCGTCGCAGTGCGCTCCCGCCGCCACGGCGTCAGGCACCGCGACGCCGACGGCTACCGATGCGGCTACGGGCGAGGCATCTGCGGAGGCTACCGAGACCGCTACGGCCGAGGCGACTGCCGAGGGCAGCGACGGCGCCGCGAGCGGAGAGGCGCAGGAGACGCAGGACGCGCAGGATGCGGAGGACGCGCAGGATGCGGAGGACGCTGCGGGGCAGGCGCCTGCGTCCGCAGCCGGAGACGCTGCCTCCGCAGGTACTTACCGGGTACGCATCCAGCTGGACGGTGCCGACCTGACCGAGGACCGTGTCTTCGTTATCGAATGACCGGTGCTCCTGGCTTATCGGTACGCCCTGGGGCGGGGTGGGCGCTCAGGTTGGTGACTGGCCGCAGCAGGCGCCGGCAGCATGGGTGAGCATGGGTATCCGCTTCGGTGCTGAGGCGCACCGCGCGCTCACGCGTAGCGGTCGGCGATGGATACCTCGGCCAGGCGGGACAGGCCGTCGCGCAGGGTGCGGGCCTGGCGCGCGCTGACGCCGTCGATCGCCTGCAGCTCCTCCACGGTTGCCCCCAGCACGGCCTGCAGCGAGCCCCAGTTGTCTACCACGGCGCGCGCCGTGACTAGCGGTAGTCGTGGAATCTTGGCGAGGATCCGCAGCCCCCGGGGTGAGACGGCGGCGTCCAGGTCCTGCCCGTCGGCGCCGCCGAGGCCCATGGAGCGGGCCACCATGGCCAGGTCCAGCAGGGCGGGGGAGCCCACCCATTTCAGGCGTGCGTCCACCGTGGTGGTGTCCAGCCCCTGTGGCAGGTAGTCGGTCAGTAGGAAGTCGCGCTCGGCCATGAGCCCGCGGGTCAGCTCCTCCACCTGCAGGGCGAGCAGCCGCCCGTCGGTGCCCAGCTCGACCACGTAGCCGTCGATGTCGGAGCCGATGCGACTCACCATTTCCAGGAGCTGTAGTACGGCGGTGACATCGCGGACCGTGACCAGGTCCTCAATCTCCAGGGCGTCCAGGCCGCCGGAGATCTTGTCCAGCCGCGCCTTGTAGCGCTCCAGGGTGGCCAGTGCCTGGTTGGCGCGCGCCAGGATCGCCTCGCTCGGCTCGATCACGTGCCGGCGCCCGTCCACGTACAGGGAGATGATTCGCATCGACTGGCTCACCGAGATCACCGGGTGCCCGGTCTGACGCGCGACGCGCTCGGCGGTGCGGTGGCGCATGCCCGCCTCGGCGGTCTCGATGGAGGCGTTGGGCAGCAGCTGCACGTTGGCGCGGCGGATGCGGTTATTGGCGCGGTCCACGATCACGGCGCCGTCCATCTTGGCCAGCTCGCGCAGCTGGGCGGCGGTCAGCTCGACGTCCAGCCGGAAGCCGCCCGAGGAGATCGCCTCTACCGTCTCGTCGAAGCCGAGCACGATGATCGCCCCGGTGCGCCCCCGCAGAATGCGCTCCAGCCCGTCGCGCAGGACGGTGCCGGGGGCGACGAGCGCGAGCGTCTCGCGCAGCAGGTTGGCTGGGGTGTCGGTCATGGGTCTCTCCTGAGAATGGTCCGGGCGCGCCCACTGGTGCAGGCGCCGGACCGGTGCCGCATCATGCTAACCGCCGGGGCGGCCAGCCGCCGTGACACAGGTCGCGCTGAGCGCGGCACCACTTGCATCCTGCAAGCGGCCCCGCCCGGCTGGTGGTCTCAGCTGCGTGGCAGGGCGGCTCCGACGGCCTCACTGAGATGCGCCACCGGAAGGATGTGGACGCCGTCGACGCCCCGCAGCTCCTGGGAGCCTGCCAGGGGCACAATAGCCCGGTCGAAGCCGAGACGTGCCGCCTCCGCCAGCCGCCGCTGCACGCCCACGGTGGCGCGCACCTCCCCGGTCAGCCCCACTTCCCCGAAGGCCACCAGCCCGGGGGAGTGGGCAGGTTCCGGGCGGCGGACACGACCGCGATCGCCACCGCCAGGTCCGTGGCCGGCTCGACCGCCCGCGCCCCGCCCACGGTGGACACGTACACGTCCGTACTCGACGTATCCAGCCGCAGGCGCGCCGCCAGTACTGCCAGCGCCATCGCCACCCGGGAGTGGTCCACCCCGGAGGTGGTGCGGCGTGGCGAGCCTGCGGCGGTTCCGGCCACCAGCGCCTGGATCTCCACCGGCATGGGGCGGCGCCCTTCTAGCGTCACCGTGGCGCATGTGCCCGGCACCTCGCTGCGCGCCGCCGACAGGAACAGGCCCGAGGGGTCGGCCAGGCCGACAATGCCGCGCTCGCCCAGGTCAAAGCAGCCGACCTCATCGGTGGGGCCATAGCGGTTCTTCACCGCCCGCAGCAGCCGGAGCCGGGCGTGGCGGTCGCCCTCGAACTGGCAGACGACGTCTACCAGGTGCTCCAGCACCCGCGGCCCCGCGATGCCGCCGTCCTTGGTCACGTGCCCGACCAGCAGCACCGGAATGGCGCGCTCCTTGGCCACCTGGATGAGGGCGCTCGTCACCGCCCGCACCTGGGTGACCCCGCCCGCTCCGCCCTCTACTTGGGCGGAGGCGATGGTCTGAATCGAGTCGACGATCAGCAGGGACGGGGTGGCGTCCCGCACGTGCCCGAGCAGCGCCCCGAGCTCGGTCTCGGCCGCTAGCAGCAGCGCTGGATCGATGGCGCCGATGCGCTCGGCACGCAGCCGCACCTGGCTGGCTGATTCCTCCCCGGTCACATACAGCACCGGCCCCTGCCCGCGCTCGCGGGAGGCGGCGGCCGCCTTGGCTGCAACGTCCAGCAGCAGCGTGGACTTACCGACGCCGGGCTCTCCGGCCAGCAGCACCACTGCCCCGGGCACGACGCCGCCGCCCAATACCCGGTCTAGCTCACCCACGCCGGTGGAGCGGGCGCGGGCCTCGTCCGCGCTCACCTCCGCGATGGGGCGGGCGGAGGCGGCGGGGCGGACGGCCGTCGCCACCGCGGGAACGCGTCCGGGGGAACCGACTCCACCCGGAGCCGACTCTACGAATTCCTCCAGCGTTCCCCAGGCGCGGCACTCACGGCACTGTCCGAGCCATTTAGGGCTGGTCCAGCCGCATTCGGTGCACACGTAGGAGGTGCGCGCCCTGACTGACTTCGTGGTGGTCATGGGTGCAGGCTACCGACCGGCACTGACACGAATTCGGGGCGTTAGGACTCGCCGACGCCGCCCGCGAGCCTTAACGCCTGGACCATGCTTGTCCGCCTCTTCGGGTTTGCGGGTGTGGAGGTTCGGGCTGGGGCTGCGGTGTGGTGGCCGTGCTCGGGTCGGCGGGGTCGTGCGGTGCCGCGAGGGGCGGGGACCGGGCTGGTCGTGCGCGCTGGTGCGCCCCGCGTGACGCTTCGGCACTTCCCGCGACGGTTCGTCACTTCGCATCAACGCTTCGTACCTTTCGGTGACGCTTCGGCACTTCGCATGACGGCTCGTACGTTCTCGCGACGGTTCGTACGTTCTGGTCGACGGTTCGTACCTTTCGGTGACGCTACGTACCCCTACAGTACTGTGCTGTCTCCACACTTCTGGGACGGTTGAGTCTCATGACTTCTGGGACGGTTGAGTCTCATGGGTTTTGGGACGGTTGGGAGCGGGGTGAGCGGGGTGGCCTGCTGATGATTCTGTTGGGTGGTTTGGAAGCGTTGATGGTGGCCCGGCTGTGGGTCTGGGCCTGGGTGGGCTGGGGCCAGGGGATCGCGGCGAAGTGTGTTCCGGCCTGGTCGTAGAGGTCCAGGCGGGTGGGGTACTGGCGGAACTCGATTGTCTGGCCGGCCATGAAGGATCCGACGTAGATGATGCGGCCTTTGTAGGTCACGGTCCCGTTGCTCAGGGACTGTCTGCTGGTGATGGTGGGGTCGGTGCTGGCAGCCTGCGGCAGGCTCAGCGGCACAGGCCCGGATAGCGCGTCAAGGTTGATTGGGGAGGGATTGGGCAGGGCCCGGGGGACCTGGTGCCACACGCGTATGGGGGTTATGGATATTCCCAGCCCCTGGTGCTGGCGCTCGGTGTTGTAGTAGGCGGTGAAGTGCACCAGTCCGGCGTTTAGGTCCTCCAGGGTGGTGTAGGGGTGCGCTGCCAGCCACAGCTGGAGGGGCTTATGGGAGCTTTCGACCTTGCCCTGGGTCTGTGGGTGACCGATGGCGCCGCTGATCGGACGGATCCCCAGGCTGGCCAGCCACCTCTCTGTCCGCCCGAATCCGGTGGTGCGGTGAGTGTTGAAGGCCCTGCCGTTGTCGGTCAGGATGGCTGCGGGCCGCCCCCAGGAGTCGAACGCCTCGGACAGGATCTGGCGTGTGGCCTCATGCGTCTCCCCGCCCCAGGCCGCCTTGAGCGCCACCAGCACCCTGGAGCAGTCATCGATGACCTGGTAGATGGTCACCGCACGCCCCTGGATACTCCACTCGATACCGTCCAGCTGCCACAGCTCGTTAGCGCTGGTACGCGTGAACCGCTTGAAAGACACCCGCGGGCGCTTGCGTGGCGCCGGGACCACCAGCCCCATGGCCCGCATGCGCCTGGCAATAGTCGCCCGCGACGGGGCCGGGTTTGCCCCCGCCCCGGACAGCACCCACCACACCGACCACGGACCCGCATCCTTCCCGTCGGCAACCAGCTCCCGGCGTACCTGGGCGATACGCTCATCAACCCGCTCATCCCAACGGCGCGCCGGGTGCAGCGGCGCCCTGGAACGGGCGACCAGCGCCGCCCCCGGCCCCTCCTGCTTGGCCCGCTTACGGATCCGGTAGAACGAGGACTTCGAGACCCCCACCTGCCGGCAGAACTCCTCCACGCTCACACCCGCAACCCGCGAGTCGAACTCAATGATGCGCTGACGCTTGAACGGCGAAACTGCATAGCCCATCCCCCAACCCAACCCCACCCAGGGCCTCCCAGAATCTCACGACTTCTGACACTCCCAGATGTCATGAGATCCAACAGTCCCAGAAGTCATGAGACATCACAGTACCCCTACAGTACGAACCGTCACCACCAGGTACGAACCGTCGCGCCGGAGTACGGACCGCCGACCAGAACATACGAACCGTCGTGAGAATGTACGAACTGTCAACCTGGGCATGCGGACCGCCGGCCAGAGCGTACGAACCGTCGCTGGAAGTAGCGAATCGTTCGTCGGAACAGACGAGCCGTTGCCGGAAAGCGCGAACCGTCGCACCCGGTCCGCCGTGATCCGCGATGTCCCTTTGAGACTTACGGCCACATCTCCCGCCCCGAGCGCCCATCGCGCCACGTACCGTACCTAGCGGAACGCGCGCGCAAACGGCGATGTGGGTGCACGCCCACCATTAGCCCGCCACCCCACAACGGAAGACTCCCTTAGCTGTTCTCAACCTCAATGAGTCCGCAGGTAGCTGCCCAACCATCCAGGGTGGTCACCCCACGGTTCACTACGACCCGATACCCGGAATGGCAGGACTTGGGGCCTGCCTGCTGCGCCCAAGCACTCGCCGCGGACGCGGAGGAGAAGCGGAAATAGTCGGCCTGGTCCGTACGCCACGCCTCAATGCACCCCGAGGCGCCCGGGCACTGCTCGGCTGTAAGGTCTTGTGGTGAGGAGACCAACTGGTGCGAGTAATCGGGGCCGGTCAGCAGTTCCTTGAGGGTGAGCTCTTTATCCTGCTGCGCGGGCCCAATCACGTAGATGTAGGCATACAGGAGGTGAAGGGCCGCCACCACCGCCAGCCCCACCATGAGCGCAGCCCACAGAGGAACCATCGGATGGCGTCCACGTGCCCGGCGGTTGTCTTCTCCCATGTTGATCACTTTTCACAGCTCGTTCGGGTTGGTCCAGTTACAGCGATACTTAGTGATGCCGTAGCTCCAGTGCGTCGATCGGTTGGGTGGGAACGCTCAAGGTTCCACGTTCCGGCGAAAGGCGAACCTGCGAAATGGCGGCCAAACCGGTTCTTCGTGCTTGGGGCGCGAGGTGCCGACAGCTGCCGGGCGCCTTGGCGAGGAGCGCTTGGTGATGGGCTTGTTCGTGTTTGGTGGTGCGGTTGAGGGTCTGCAGACGCGTCGTTGGTGAAGGGTGGGACGGAAGTGAGCGTCTCCCGTACGTCGTTCGCGCACATCTCATCTGATTCCTTCGCTGTTAGCAACGCTCGCTCTCCCGTCAGGGTCAGCGAAGCGGTGAATGCGCGAACGAAACGAATACACTTCTGCCCAGTGGGTGCTTGAAGTTACTCATCAGGGACTCCTCTGCGCGGACGCAAGAAAAATGCAGCGCTGCGAGTTCGCAGGGTAGGCGCCGGACGCCGGGCTGTCAACGGTTCGACGAGACCCGCCTCGGGCGCCGCAAACGTGGTTCGGTGCGTCATCTGGAACTGCCGTGGGCAGTTGCGGGCCGAGGCGACGTGGGGGAGTGGATCGTCAATGCAGACGGAAGCGGCGATCGCTAGGAAGCACCCAGGTGCCTGCGCCAACGACGTATTAAGTGGGACAGTGAGGAGCTGCCCCGGCGCTCAGAGGCGATTCATTTCGACGGCGTCCGGGTAGCGCAAGGAGAAGGCACCGGGTGCGACGCGCGCGGCGGCCGAGCAGTTGCTGGAAGGCCGTCAGACACCATCCCGGCGACCTGGCGGGCGGTAGCGCGCGGCGTGGTTCGCGTGCAGCCAGGCGGAAGCGCCGCCGTTGCTCAGTGCGTGGCCGGGTGGTTGCCGGAGGTGTTCCCGTATGAACCGTATGAACCGTACGCGTTGGCTGCTGGGGCCTGGCCCGTGCCCTGGCCTGGCGCCTGAGGCGTAGCGCCGTATGCGGGTACCTGCCCGTAGCCCTGCGCATCGGGCTGCGGATTCGCCGATCCGGATTCATAAAGTGGCGGGTATGGGGCGCCGGTAATCGGGTCGTGCCCAAGCTCTGCGGCGAGCCGCTCGCGGTACTTCGCCCCAACCAGGTGAGGGTACTTGGCGAGGATCTGCTTATCGATGTACGTGACGGCGTACAGCATGATGGTGAAGGGGATCATCAGGACCATCACGCGTATGCGTGTCGGGTGGGTTGCCTGGCTGGAAATCCATGCGTACATGCCGAACGCCGCCGCAATCCCGAGGACGCATGCGAGGAAGAACATCAGGCCGAAGTACTTAGAGCGGGGCGGGACTTGTGTCGACTGGTTTGCGGCCACGAGGAGGCTCCTGAGTGCGGGACATCGGTTACTGCCCCAGTATTGGTCGCGATCTCGTCACGCGGCAATGGCGTTGCCTGGGGACTACTACCCGTCTGCTTCGGGGCCGCCACCTACGCCGTGGGGGCGCCGTAGCCATAGGGACCATACGCCTCCGGCTGCCCCTGCGGCGCGGACTGCCCGTATCCCTGACCCGGGTGGCCCTGACCCGCCTGCCCCTGGCCGTCCGGCTGTGCCGGCATGGTCTGGCCGTATAGGTAACCGGGCGCAGCGGGTTGTGAGCCCGCCGGCATCTGTCCGTATCCCTGCACTGCCTGGTTGGCCGGAGCCTGCCCGTATCCCGATTGGGGCGTCATACCCGCCTGGTCCTGTGACTGCGGGCCGGGACCATACGGCGCTGTGCCGGGGATGCCGCTGCCCTGTGCCGGGGCGTAGCCGCCGACGTTGAGGGGTGGCCCCAGGGGCGCCCCGGTGATGGGGTCGTGCCCGAGCTTCTGGGCCAGCAGGTACCGGTCCTTGTTCCGCACCAGCTGCGGGGCCTTTTCGATGATGGCGTCGTCGATGACGCCTGCAATGGCGATGAAGAGCAATAGCGGGAAGATCAGCAGGATGACGGGAATCCGTACCGAGCTCACGATGTGGTTGGAGATCCATATGTAGATCCCGATCACGCCTGGTATGCCCAGGATTACCGCCAGTGTGATGAGCAACCAGTGGAACTTGGAGTGGGGTGTGGGTTCGTTCTTACCGGTGTTCTTGGCCATGAGGCGGCTCCTGATTCGGGGTGCGTGCCGCTCCAGTATTTCGCCGCGGCGTCAGACGGTACAAGGGGTAGGGGCGCGCGAAAAGTGTGTGATTCGTTATCAGGATCTTATGGTTTGTGGACGTGGAGGGTGGCGTCGGTCGCAGCCCGCGATGCATGCCCGCGCTGCAGAGTCGGCGTCGCGCAAGAGCCGTCCGAGCAGGCTCGGGTGCACCCGGTTTCCCGCGAAAGTACGCGTAAGTGCTCTCGCGGCCCGAGGCCAGTGATGCTGCTCCCGTGCGCAACGCCCCTCGTTGCACGCAGGCATGCGGGCGCGTACTCGGTCCCCGCGAAGCGCGGGCAACCTTGCCGCGCGGCCTCCTCACATAGGAAAATGCCCCCGACCGAGGCCCGGGCGCCCGGCGCCGGGGCCGCCGACCGAAGGGAAGCACTTCTTTGGCCGATTCCGTCGATTCCACCGGTTCTACCGACCTCGCCCGAGGCGCCGATCGGCGCCGCACCGGTTCCGCCGCCCGCACCGGTACCCGCCGGCTGAGCCGTCGCGGCCTCCTGGTCGGCGCCGCCGCCGCGGGCGCCGCCGCACTGCTGGCGGCCTGCGCCTCCGGCGGCGGCAGCACTGCGGGCCCGTCCGCCGCCGCGGGCAACGCCTCGCAGGGCGCCACCGAGTCCTTCCCCATCACCATCGCCCACACCTACGGCTCCACCACGATCGCGGCCGAGCCGACCCGTATCGTGGCCATATCCACCGTCGACGCCGATGTGGTCATCTCCCTCGGCGTGGTCCCCATTGGTATGCCCGCCGTCACTGCGGGCGCCGACGGCGAGGAGGCCTACCCCTGGACCACCGCGGGTCTTGAAGCGCTGGGCGCCGGCTGGGACACCGCCGCCGCGCCCGCGCTGTACGCCACAGTGCACGACGTCGACGCCGATGCGGTCGCCGCGCTTGGGCCCGACCTGATCCTCGGTGTGCACTCGGGCATGAGCGAGGATGAATACGCGCGCCTGTCCGCCGTCGCCCCCACTCTGGCGTACCCGGCCGACGCCTCTGCCTACGAGGTCTCGTGGGAGGCGGTGACCGTCGCCGTCGGCAGGGCGCTGGGGCGTTCCGCCGCCGCAGAAGCCCTGGTCAACACCACCACGGACGTACTGACCACCGCACGCACCCTGAATCCTTCCCTTTCGGGTGCCGCCTACGCGGCGGTCGCACTCGATGCGGGCGGCCCGTCGATAACCGTGTTCACCGAGGTTGACACGCGTTCGCAGGTGCTGCGGCAGCTGGGCCTGGCCCCCGCGCCTGCCATTCAGGCGGTGGAGGGGGTTGCGGGAGCGGTTTCCGTGGACTACCCGCTCAGCGAGGCCGGGCAGCTGGATGCGGATCTGTTGTGGGCTCAGGTGGACGGCGACGCCGCCGTCGAAGCCGTCCAGGCGGACGACCGGCTGGCCGAGATCCCGGCCGTTGCTGACGGCACGGCCCTGTTCGTCGCCGACGAGGCTGCCGCCATGAGCCTGGCGGCGGCCTCCCCGCTGTCACTGCCTTGGTGCTGCGAGAACCACGTGCCGGACATCGTTGCAGCCATTGATGCCAGTAGGGCAATGGCGACGGCTGCGGCCAGCGCGTCGGCGAGTGCCACTGCCTCCGGCTCGGCGCGGTGAGCCGGGCTCTCGCCGCATAGACCGCGCTTGGCGCGTGACTTCCGCCGTTCCCGCGACGCCAAGCGCTTGTGAAGCACCTCGGGTGCAGCGTAGGTTAGCCTCACGTAGGTGAACCTGACCTAAGTTGGTGAAGGTTGCCTGCACCACTCGCGTGGGCCGTTCCGCGCGAGCCCTACCATCCCGAAGGAACACATGTCTCGCAAACTCCCCGTGCTCCTGGCCCTGTCTGCGACTGTCAGCCTGGCGCTGGCAGGCTGCTCCGGATCCACGGACACCGCATCCACCTCCAGCTCCACCGCCGCAGCCGACGGCGCCGCAACGGTTGCAACCTCGCAGGCCTCCGCCCAGCCAACGGCGGTCACCATCGACGACAACCACGGCAGCGTGGAGATCGCCCTGCCCGTGCAGCGGGCCGCCTCGACCGATAACCGCACCTTCGAGGTGCTGGCCGAGTGGGGAGTGCCCCTGGTGGCCGCTCCCAAGCAGCTCATCCCCTCCTCGATCACCGCCTATGACAGCGACGACGTCGCCGACATGGGCAACCACCGCGAGCCCGACCTGGAGGCCCTGGTCGCGGCGGAGCCGGACCTGGTGATCATCGGCCAGCGCTTCGCCGACCAGTACGACTCCATTGCGGAGCTCACCCCGGACGCCGCCCTACTGGACCTTGAGCCCCGTGACGGTGAGTCCTTCGACGCCGAGCTCAAGCGCCAGGTGACCGCCCTGGGGCAGGTCTTCGGCAAGGAGACCGAGGCCGAGGCGCTCATAACTGATTTCGACACTGCCCTGGAGCGCGCCAAGAACGCCTACGACGGCTCCTCGAAGGTCATGGCGGTGATCGTCTCCGGCGGGGAGATCGGCTACTCCGGCCCCACCACCGGACGCACCTGGGGACCACTGTTCGACCTGCTCGAGCTGGAGCCCGCCCTTGAGGTTCAGGGCTCCACCGATGACCACCAGGGAGACGACGTCTCCGTGGAGCAGATCGCCGAGTCCAACCCGGACTGGATCTTCGTCATGGACCGCGACGCGGCCATTTCCGCGGATGACGCCAATTACACGCCCGCCGCGGATGTGATCGCCGGCAACGCCGCGCTGCAGAACGTCACCGCGGTCGGCGCCGGGCAGATCGTCTACGCCCCGGAGGACACCTACACCAACGAGTCGATCATCACCTACACGGAGATCCTCAACTCGATTGCCGACGCCTTCGAAGGTGCACAGAACTGAGCACTCGGCAGCTCTCTAGGTCGGACGCACCGGCTGGCCGCGCTACTGACGCCGCCGCCCGCACCCGCGAGCCCCTGGTCAGCCGGGGGCTCGCGGTCGGGCTGGTAGTGGTGGTGGTTCTGCTGGGCCTGAGCCTGGCCACCGGCCAGTACTCGATCCTGTCCCACGCGGACGGCTGGGAGATGTTCCGCAATGTCCGCGTCCCGCGCACGCTGGCGCTGGTGCTGGCCGGGGCGGCCATGAGCATGTCCGGCCTGGTGATGCAGCTGATCACCCAGAACCGCTTCGTGGAGCCGACCACTACCGGCACCACCGAGTGGGCCGGGCTGGGCCTGCTGGCGGTCATGGTGCTCTTCCCGCGCGCCAGCGTGCTGGGGCGTATGGCCGGCGCGGTGGTGGCCGCGTTCCTGGGCACCACGGTGTTCTTCCTGCTGCTGCGGCGGGTCTCCCTGCGCTCCTCCCTGCTGGTGCCGATCATCGGCATGATGCTGGGGGCGGTGGTCAGCGCCGTGTCCACCTTGTTCGCCCTGCAGACCGACATGCTGCAGTCCCTGGGGGTGTGGTTCCAGGGCAGCTTCACCTCGGTGTACCGGGGCCAGTACGAGGTGCTGTGGATCGTGGTGGGGGTCGTGGCCGCGATCTTCCACTACGCCGACCGCCTCACCGCCGTCGGCCTGGGGCAGGACGTGGCCACCAACATCGGCGTCGACTACCGGCGCACCGTGCTGATCGGCACCGCTCTGGTGGCCGTGGCCACCGGCACCGTCACCGTGGTGGTCGGCTCGCTGCCCTTTCTGGGGCTGATCGTCCCCAACCTGGTGTCCATGCACCGCGGGGACGACCTGCGCTCCAACCTGCCCTGGGTGTGCCTGGTGGGCATCGGGCTCGTCACCGCCTGCGACCTGCTGGCCCGCACCATCATCGCCCCCTTTGAGATTCCGGTGGCTGTGGTGCTGGGCCTGGTGGGGGCCGCGGTGTTCATCGCCTTGATCATCCGCCAGACCGGGAGGGGAGGAGCATGAGCCCCGAAGCCTCCGCGGCGCCGACGACGTCGGTCACTGCCGCTCCGGTCACTGGCCACCCCGCGGGTGGCGAGACACGGGGCGCCCCCGCCGGCACGGGCGCGACACCGGGCGCCCCCACCGATCCCAGCGCGGCCACGAGCAGTCCCGCTGCCCGCCGCTCGGGCGCCTTCGCCACGCCCGCCGCCCGCCGTCGCTGGTGGCTGACCTACCTGGGGGTGACCGGCCTGGCCGTCTGCTTCGCCGTCGGCCTGCTGGTGTGGAGGAACCCGATGGCGCCGGGGACCCGCGGCTTCTGGCTGATCGCCGAGCGGCGCCTGGACGCCGTCGTCGCCATGATCGTGGTAGCCGTATGCCAGGCCATGGCCACCATCGCCTTCCAGACCGCCACCGGCAACCGCGTCATCACGCCGTCGATCATGGGATTCGAGTCCCTGTATCGGGCCATCCAGACCGCCACCATCTTCTTCTTCGGGGCCACCGGCCTGACCGCCACCCGCACCGCCCCCATGTTCGCCCTGCGGCTGGCGCTCATGGTGGGGCTGTCCCTGCTGCTGTACTCCTGGCTGCTGACCGGCGGCGCGCGCAACCTGTACTCGATGCTGCTGATCGGCATCGTCATCGGCTCCGCGCTGGGCAGCGTCACCACCTTCATGCAGCGCCTGCTCACCCCCAGCGAGTTCGACCTGCTCTCGGCCCGGCTGTTCGGCTCCATCGCCAACGCCGCTCCCGAGTACTACCCGATCGCCATCCCCCTGGCGCTCGCGGCGAGCGCGGCCCTGATGCTCTGCTCGCGTCGGCTCAACGTGATCGCGCTGGGGCGGGACACGGCCACCGGCCTGGGCCTGAGCCACACCCGCGCCACCATCGGCGTGCTGGTGCTGGTCTCGGTGCTCATGGCCACCTCGACGGCACTGGTCGGCCCCATGACCTTCCTCGGCTTCCTGGTGGCGACCCTGTCCTACCAGCTTTCGGGCACCTACGACCACCGCTACCTGTTCCCCATGGCCGCCAGCCTGGGACTGCTCGTGCTCACGGGTGCCTACTTCATCATGCGCCACGTGTTCTACGCCCAGGGCGTCGTCTCCATCATCATCGAGCTGGTGGGCGGCTCGGTGTTCCTCGCCGTCGTACTCAGAAAGGGGCGCCTGTGATCGAGCTGGACGAAGTGCGCAAGGTCTACAACTCCGAGGTCGCCATCGGCCCGGTCAGCCTGGAGCTGCCCGCGGGCGGCATCACCGCCTTCATCGGACCCAACGGGGCGGGCAAGTCCACGCTGCTGACCATGGTGGGGCGCCTGCTGGGGATCGACGAGGGCGCGGTGCGCGTGGCCGGGCTGGACGTTTCCTCCACCAAGTCGGCGGACCTGGCGCGGGTGCTGTCCATCCTGCGGCAGGAGAATCACTTCATCACCCGGCTGACCGTGCGCCAGCTGGTGGGCTTCGGCCGCTTCCCCTACTCCCGTGGGCGGCTCACGGCCGACGACGAGCGCATCATCTCCCGCTACATCGACTTCTTCGGCCTGGGCGAGTTGGAGGGGCGCCACCTGGACGAGCTGTCCGGCGGGCAGCGGCAGCGCGCCTACGTGGCCATGGTGCTGTGCCAGGAGACCGACTACGTGCTGCTGGACGAGCCCCTGAACAACCTGGACATCGCCCACAGCGTGGAGATGATGAACCACCTGGAGCGCGCCGCCCGGGAGTTCGGCCGTACCGTGCTGATCGTCCTGCACGACATCAACTTCGCGGCCCGCTACGCCGACCGCATCTGCGCCCTGAAGGACGGGAGCGTGTTCCGCTTCGGCCCGCCGGCGGAGATCATGCGCGACGACGTGCTCACCGCCGTCTTCGGCACCCCCATCCAGGTGATCGCGGGCCCGGCGGGGCCGCTCGCCTGCTTCTAGGCGCGGCGCACCGGCGGCGCTCGGCGCGTGCCCGCGGTTGGGGGTTGCGTTCCACGACCTTGGTGCTTGTTGCACGACCCCGGGGTGGTCGTGGAAAGCACACCAAGGTCGTGGAACTTCCCGGGGTCGTGGAACATCGCCGGGGGTCGTGGTGTTGGCTTCGGCACAGGTAACGTACAGTTAATCGTTAACGTGTTGACACCAATCGCGGGGTCAGGGACCATGTATGCGCGGCTGTTTTCAGTCGTCATCGTACCGGTGTTGGGAGGGTGCTCGTGGTTCGGGCTGCTTCCCGCGCCGTCTCCCAGAAAGGTACAACCGATGATCCCCGTTCCTAGGAGACGGAGAGCACTCTTACTCTCTCTCTCTCTCTCTCTCTTCTTGGGGCTGGGTGGCCTGACCGCCCCGGCCCTTGCCTCTGATCCCGGCGACGACGCCGGAACCAGCGAGACTGCGGATACTGCTGTAGCAGTAGCGGCCGAGGTGCCCGATGATGAGGCGCAGGCCGCAGGAGCCCAGGACGCCGAGGGCGCAGGCTTGACGCAGTCGGATGATGCGTCTGAGTCGGCTCCCGTCGCGCCTGAGGCCGCAGACGATTCCGCGGTAGAGCAGCAGGCGCCTCAGGCTGTTGGAGTCCCCGACGCCGACGCCGATGCTGATGCGGTCCTGACGGAGTCGGATGATGCTGCCGCTGGCGAGCCCGCTGACGCTGAGGACGCCGCGGAGCAGGATCCCGACGCAGCGGGTGTGTCAGCGCAGGCCGGCGATGAGGTGGCACACCCGCAGGCGCAGGCGGCAACCGCGGCCCGCCAGGTCGGCGCGCCCACCGAGAACCCGGCCCCGCCCACCGTGGCAGGCCAGAACGGCCGCAACAACATCACCGTCACCGGCGTCCAGGCAGCGGTTCCGACAACGGATTCGCTCTCAGATCTGGAGCTAACGATTTCTTGGGAGGCTGTCAGCCCCCGTGCGGGCGACCAGCTCCAGATTCGGCTTACGGATGGCATGACATGGCACGCGGGTGAGACCGCCCGAGGAGACTACGGATATGGGTGGTCTTATGACTTCGATCTTACGGACGCGAATGGCGTCGTGGTAGGGCACTGTGAGAGTAGCGATAGAAACACTGAGGGTTTCTATCGTGACGTCTTATTGTCGTGCGTGCTGAATGAGAGCGCTGAGGAATATGATTATCTCAGTAATGGGCTTCTCAAGGTATTCGTTAACACGCCATTCGTGGATGGCGAAGAGGGATCTGTTAAAAGAACCTCGAGGATAGATGTGGGTGACGCTGAATTCGTGATTGAGTACGAATCAGGTTCGGATCTGCAACTCGTCGCAGGGATATCTGGGAGGATCGACCCTGAGCCCCAAGGTGATGAAGGTTACCGTGTAGGTATTTGGAACTTTCATATTAGTGGGGCTAGCTCTTATGAGATCTTAGGGCTGTGCGACAAGGATACCGGTTTGTTTTGTGACTACCTTCTAGGTCCAGTCTGTTCTAAGGGTGGCTCGTGGGAGCTTGAGTCGTCAGATAACGAGTTCAATAAAGGATACTACTACCCCGATGCCGCCTATGATCAAAATGATCGCGGTGGGAGCCTTGCATTTGCTGTGGAAGGTCCCGGCGACTGGTGCTCTGTTGGCTACTATTCGAAGGGTGGAGCATCCCAAACTAGTCGCCTCACCGTCAACGGCGTAGTCTATGAGACCACCGCCGAGGTGCCTTCTGGTTCTGGGAGCGCCGTGGGTGGCTTCTACGCGACCGATCCTGAGCCGGGCGATGACCCCACGACGGAGCCGGGTGCTGAGCCTTCCTCGGAGCCCACTGTGGAGCCGTCCGTCGAGCCGTCGGTAGAGCCGTCCACAGGTCCCACGACCGAGCCGAGTGCTGAGCCTACAGGCCAGCCGTCGACCGATCCGACCGCGGCGCCGGGAAGCAACCCGTCTGGTGAGCCATCCACCGGTCCTGCCACGCCCTCCGAAGACCCATCGGGTGATCCTTCCGTAGAGCCCTCGGACGAGCCTACGGATGAGCCGTCAACCAACCCATCCGCCGAGCCCAGCACGGACCCGACCGGTGGCCCCGGTGCTGAGCCCTCGGAGCAGCCGTCCACTGAGCCGACCTCGGAGCAGGGCGACGAGCCCACGGATACCCCGTCGGCCGGTCCCGAGGCGCCGTCCGATGACCCGTCGGCTGGGCCGAGCGCCGCGCCTACAGATGCGTCGACCGGCGGCACCTCGGACCCCGGCACCGACCTCTCCGCCGCTCCCACGAGCAACGCCGGTGGCGGCTCCGCCGGGCAGCCTTCCGCGGGTCCGTCCGCAGGTGGTACTGGTGCTCCTGGTGGGGACGACTCGTCTGGTTCCGGTTCTGTGGCCACGCAGCCGTCCACCGGGTCAACGGATCCCGGTGCGGAGGCCGCTTCAACAACCGGCGCCAAGTCCGCCGGCTCCTCCAAGAGCCTGGCCAAGACTGGCTTCGCGGGCACCGCGGCAACCATGCTGGCGGCGGGCCTGGTCTTCTCGGGCCTGCTCCTGCACCGCAGCCGCAGAAGCGTCACTGACTGACCTCATCCGGTCGCCGCACCATTAGGGCGGTAACCGGACTGCCCCGGTCCTCCATACGGTCGCGCAAACGTGAGACCGCATGGGAGGACCGGGGCTCCTCTATATTTGTTGTCCGACATCGCGGGCTCTTCCGGTTTGGGGGTGTGTGGGTGAACTCGGGTGTGCGTGTGTGGGTGGGTGATGGCGCTGGTCGGTGGATGGCCGGCGGGTAGTTAGGGGCATGCCGGGTGAGTCATCCCGGGCGCGGCGCACGCTAAACCACCCCGCCGATCCAGCCGACCTACGGCTTTTGCCTGGTATTTCAACGTTTTTGGTTTCAGGTCGGCGGAGGTTGGTCGGCTCCCATGTGCGCCGCGAGGGTCGCCGCACATGGGAGCCGACTGTACCGTTCACCGGTTGATGCGTTTTCCGCGTAATTACGCCAAATCGCTAGAAGCGCGCCGCGAATGAGCGTGCGGCGCGTGCTCACGCCGAGCCCCTGGGCCCACCAGGCCGCAGCGCCCGGCGCGTGCCCGCGGTTGGGGGTTGCGTTCCACGTCCCTGGTGCTTGTTGCACGACCTTTGTGCTTGTTGCACGACCCCGGGGTGGTCGTGGAAAGCACACCAAGGTCGTGGAACTTCCCGGGGGTCGTGGAACGCGACTCGTGGTGTCTGGGCCTGTCGGTGGGACGAACACGCCGACCGGGCGTGGGCGAGCTGAGTTGATAATCAGGCGCGGGCGGACAACCCGTTAAGGTGGTCCGCCCGCGCTGTAGTGGCCGGCCTGTCAGGCTCGGGCCAGGGCCTCGCGCACCCGCGCCGCTACCGCCTCGCCGGTGAAGCCGTACTCCTTGAACAGCTGCGTGCCGGGCGCGGAGGCGCCGAAGCGGTCCAGGGAGACGATCAGGCCGTCGTCGCCAACAATCTCGCGCCAGCCCATGGCCGAGCCGGCCTCGATGGACACCCGCACGCCCGCCTCGGGCAGCACCGAGGCCCGGTAGGCCTCGTCCTGCTGGGCGAACCACTCCAGGCAGGGGGCGGAGACCACGCGGGTGGGCGTGCCCTCGGCCTGCAGCACCTCGCGGGCGTCCATGGCCACGCCCACCTCGGAGCCGGTGGCGACCAGCACCACCGCGGAGGAGACCTCGGTGCCAGCAGCATCCGTGGCCTCGGCCAGCACGTAAGCGCCGCGGTGCACACCGGCGCGGGCGGTCTCGGCATCAGCGTGGACGGTCAGGTTCTGCCGGGACAGCACGATTCCGGCCGGGCCCTCCGGGCGGCGCAGGATCTCCGCCCACGCGGCCGCCGTCTCATTGGCGTCAGCGGGACGGACCACCGCCAGGCCCGGGATGGCGCGCAGCGCGGCCAGGTGCTCAATCGGCTGGTGGGTGGGGCCGTCCTCGCCCACGCCGATGGAGTCGTGCGTCCACACGAAGATGGACCCCAGGCCCATCAGCGCCGCCAGGCGCACGGCCGGGCGCATGTAGTCGGAGAACACCATGAAGGTGCCCCCGTACGGGCGGGTCAGACGGTCCAGTGCGATGCCGTTGAGAATCCCGCCCATGGCGTGCTCGCGGATGCCGAAGTGCAGGGTGCGCCCGTAGGGGCCGTCACCGTCGGAACGAGCCAGGTCGGCGGGCAGGAAGGAGGGCTCCCCGGCCATGGTGGTGTTGTTGGAGCCGGCCAGGTCCGCGGACCCGCCCCACAGCTCCGGGGCCACCGGCGCCAGGGCCGTGAGCGTCTTGCCGGAGGCCGCACGCGTGGCCAGGGCGTCACCCACCTCCCACACCGGCAGTGCGGCGTCCAGGCCCGCATCCAGCTTGCCTGCCTGTAGCCGCTCCAGCAGGGCGGCCCGCTCGGGGGCGGCCTGCTGCCAGGCGGCGAAGCGGGCGTCCCAGTCGGCGCGCTCGGCCGCGGCGCGCTCGGCGGCGTGCGAGCGGGTGAAGGCAAGAACGTCGTCGGGCAGCTGGAAGGATGCCTGCGGGTCCAGCCCCAGGGCGGTCTTCAGCCCGGCGACCTCCTCGGAGCCGAGCTTGGCGCCGTGAGAGTCCTCCGAGCCCTGCTTGGTGGGGGAGGGCCAGGCGATGATCGTGTGCAGGCGGATCATCGTTGGGCGCTTGGTCTCCGCACGCGCCGCCACCAGCGCCTCGTGCAGGGCCTGCAGGTCCTCGTGGTAGGCGCCGCCGGCCTTCCAGTCGACGTCGAGCACCTGCCAGCCGTAGGCCTCGAAGCGCTTGGAGGGGTCCTCGGTGAAGGAGATATCGGTGTCGCCCTCGATGGAGATGTCGTTGTCGTCATAGATGGCGATCAGGTTGCCCAGCTGCAGGGTGCCGGCCAGAGAGGCGGCCTCGGAGGCGACGCCCTCCTGCATGCAGCCGTCGCCCATGATCGTGTACACGAAGTGGTCGAACAGGGAGGCGCCGTCGGCGGCGTCCGGCTCGAACAGGCCGTGCTCGCGGCGGGCCGCGATGGCCAGGCCGACGGCATTGGAAAAGCCCGCGCCCAGCGGGCCGGTGGTGGTCTCAACCCCGGGGGTGTATCCGAACTCGGGGTGCCCGGGCAGGCCGGCGGGGGAGCGGAAGTGGGTGAAGCCCTCCATAGGGATGCCGTAGCCGGTCAGGAACAGCTGGCAGTACTGCAGCAGGGAGGCGTGCCCGGCGGACAGGACGAAGCGGTCGCGGCCCAGCCAGTTCGGGTCGGCGGGGTCGTGGCGCAGCTCGTACTGGTAGAGCAGGTGGGCCACTGGTGCCAGCGAGATTGGCGTGCCGGGGTGACCAGAGCCCGCCGCCTCCACGGCGTCGGCGGCCAGCGCCTTGGCGACGTTAATGGCCTTGAGGTCCAGGTCGGTGAGCTCGAGGGGCTCGGTGCTCATGGGCAGCTCCTTTGTTGATCGTCTGGTCGGTCGTCTGATTGGTTGTCTAGCGGTCTGCGGAGTTGCCTGCAGTGCAGGCGCTGGTGCCAGCGTGCGCCCGGTCGGTGAGCGCGCACGCTGCGGAAGCTGGATGCATCATCCACGCGAGCGGCCCGCCGGGCAAGACGAAGCGGAGCACACAGGTGCGTGCGCCAGCGCCGCCACGGGCGCGGCTGCGCTGGGCGGAGCCGGAGCGCCGCCGCATGGCGCCTGCCGCGGAGCTGGTGCGCGGGGGGGGATGAACGTGCATGAGAGCTTGCACGCGATAAATGTATCTCGAAAAGACAAACGGCGGTAGGTGGTGGTCCGGCGGGTGGGCATCAAGGGTGCCGTGGAGGTGCGCGCCGGCGCCGGGCGAGCGGTGCGGGTGTGAGGTCCTGCGCGGCCCGAGTGCGCCGCCGCCCGGGCCCCTGCGGGCGGGCGTGAGGCCGGGCGCTGCCGTCCCCGGTGCTGCCGGGGCCGCGCCTGGCGCTACGCCGAGCCGATAGGGTGATGAACGAATGTTCATAGACGGATGTGAATGCGCGCCGGTGCGACCGGGAAATCGCCTGGTAGTTGGCGCCATATCGCCGACTGGGCGCGCAGATCTGATAGCCCATTGGTGAACATATGCTCGCCGAAGGGGTGTTTTCTGCGGGCACTTGCCGCTAGTTTCCCGAGGTGTCCGGACCTCGTCCGGACCCTGGTACTCGAAGACGAGACGCAAGGAGATGGCAGCGATGCAGCTGGATCTGCTCAAGCCCGACCTGATCCGCCTCGACTGGGAGGTGAATGACCAGCAGGAGTTCTTCGAACGGATCTCGGCGGAGCTCCTGCGCGCGGGCTACATTCGGGAAACCTTCCATGAGGCGCTGGTGGAACGCGAGCGCAAGTACCCGACCGCGCTCCCAACCATGCCGGAGGCGGTTGCCATCCCCCACTCCGACGTCGAACACATCGTCAAGCCCTTCATCGCCTCGGTGCGCCTGGCCAGGCCGATTGACTGGCGGGAGATGGGCAACGACGACGTCGTCCACCCGGTTCGCTTCATCTTCGTCCTCGGCTTCGTGCAGGAGGACCGCCACGTGGAGGTACTGCAAATCATGCTGCAGGCCTTCCAGGACCCGGCCTTCATGGAGCAGCTGAGCGCGGCGCAGACCCCGGACGAGTACTACCGGGTGCTTTCCGGCATGTCCGGCATCGAGGCCGCCTGAGCCGGAAACACCCACACCCCGCACCCACCCACTCACAAGGAGAACCCACCATGACCGCAAAAGTAGTAGTCGCCTGCGGCAGCGGCGTCGCCACATCCCAGACGGTTGCCAGCAAGGTCAGCCGCCTACTGAAGGAGGCGAAGGTCGACGCCGACGTCCAGGCCGTCGACCTGAAGTCCGTCGACCGCCACCTGGCCGACGCCGCCGCCTACATCACCATCGTGCGGGAGAACAAGCCCCGCTCCGTCCCCGTCATTAACGGGATCGCGTTCCTGACCGGCATGGGGCAGGACCAGGAGCTGGCCAAGCTGATCGAGGCCATTAAGTCCTCCGGGAGCAACTGACATGCAAATCCTTCAGGACTCCGTCAACTTCCTGCTCTCGCTCGGGGCCGCCATCTTCGTCCCCATAATCATCATCATCGCCGGTCTGATCGTCCGGATGAAGGTGAAGGACGCCATCTCCGCGGGCATCACCCTGGGCGTGGCCTTCTCCGGCATGACCATGCTCATCAGCTACATGACCGAGGCGATCACGCCGGCCGCTCAGGCCATGTCGGACACCATCGGCGTGGACCTGCCCATCACCGACGGCGGGTGGACGACGATGTCCACGATCTCCTGGTCGTGGCCCTACGCCTTCCTGATGTTCCCACTGGTGATCGGCATCAACATCGTGCTGATCCTGCTGAAGCAGACCGAGACCTTCAACGCGGACCTGTGGAACGTGTGGGGCAAGATCTTCACCGCCGTCGCCGTGTACTACATAACCGGAATGGTGTGGCTGGCATTTGTCATCGCGGCCATTCAGGTGGTCTTCGAGCTGAAGACCGCGGACTTCCACCAGCACCGGGTGGAAACCATGACCGGCATTCCGGGCGTGACGATCACTCACCGCATGGTGTTCCTGGCCGCCCCCATGTACCCGATCGACTGGCTGCTGCGCAAGATCCCCGGGCTCGACCGCTCGTTCAACGCCGCCGACCTGCGCGACAAGCTCGGCATCTTCGCCGAGAACCACGTGCTGGGCTTCATCCTCGGCATCCTGTTCGGCGTCCTCGCCCGGTTTGACGTCGCCGCCATTTTGACGCTCGGCATTCAGGCCGCGACGGCGCTGACCCTGTTTCCGGTCATCTCCAAGTACTTCATGCAGGCGCTCGAGCCGATCTCGAACGCCATCTCCGAGTACATGCGCAAGCGCTTCAACGACCGGCAGCTGTTCGTCGGGCTTGACTGGCCCTTCCTCGGCGGCGCCAATGAGATCTGGATCGCCGTGATCTGGACCATCCCGGTGACCCTCGCCTACGCCTTCTTCCTGCCCGGCAACGGCATTCTCCCCTTTGCGGGCATCATCAACATCTGCATCGCGGTGGCGGCCTACTTCGCCAGCAAGGGCAACATCATCCGGATGCTCATCCAGTGCACGATCTTCGCGCCCGTGTTCCTGTGGGTGGGCACCGCCTTCGCCCCGTTCATGACCGAGTTGGCCAACTCCACCAGGGCGGTGGAGCTGTCCGCCGGGCAGATGATCTCCAACTCCTCCATCGACGCGCCCATCTTCACCTACGCGCTGTCCCACCTCATGCAAGTCCTCGACGGGAACTTCATCCCGCTGGTCATCTTCGTGGCCTGGCTGGTCTGCTTCGCGGCGTACTCGCGCAGCCTGATCAAGGAGCGCAACGAGGCGCGCGCGGCCGCCGTCGAGGCCGGAGTCACCGTCTGAGGTGACTGACCCAGGCGACGGCGGTGACCCACCGCCGCCGCGGCCCTGATCAACACCCGAGAATCCATCGAAACCAGAAAGTAGAACACTCATGCTTGAAACCCTGAAGAAGGAACTGTGCGAGATCGCCAAGCGGGCGCAACACGACGGGCTGTGCAAGCACAAGTCCGGCAACTTCTCCATCCGCGACGCCGAAACCGGCCTGCTGGTCGCCTCGCCCACTTCCCTGGACCGTGACCTTTTGACCCCGCGCGACGTGGTGGTCATGGACCTCGACGCCCACGTCGTCGAGAACGAATCCGGCCTGCGACCCACCAGCGAGGTGCTCATGCACCTGGAGATCTACAAGGAGCGTCCCGAGCTGGTGGCCATCGTGCACACCCACTCGGCCTACGCCACCTCCTTCGCGCTGCTGAACAAGCCGATCCCCGCCATCGTCTACGAGGTCGCCAACCTGGGGCTGAGCCGGGCGCGCATTCCCGTGGCCCCGTACGGCCGCCCCGGCACCCCCGAGCTGGCCGCCTCGGTGCGTCAGGCCGTGCGCGAGGCCGACTGCGTGCTGCTGGAGAAGCACGGCGCCGTCGCCGTCGACTCCCGCAACCTGTACGAGGCCTACCTCAAGGCCGCCTACATCGAGGAGCTCGCCCAGCTCTACCACCAGGCGCTCACGGCCAACGGCGGCGTCGAGCCCGAGTCCTTCGCCACCGAGGAGCTCCAGAAGTGGGCGTATCCGGCGGAGATCACCTTCCCCAACCAGCACTGAGACGGCACGTAGAACTCTGGGAGGCAAGCATGAAGAAGATACTCAACAGCGCGGACAGCTTCGTCCGCGACACCATGGAGGGCATCGAAGCGGCCTACGGCGACCGTGTCGCCCTGCTCGACGGCGACTTCCGGGTGCTCGTCTCACGCTACCCGGCGCCGGAGGGCAAGGTCGGCGTCGTCACCGCCGGCGGCAGCGGGCACCTGCCCCTGTTCCTCGGCTACGTCGGGCAGGGCATGCTTGACGGATGCGCCGTCGGGGAGGTCTTCGCCTCACCGGCCGCCGAGAAGATGGCCGACATGATCCGCGCCTGCGACCGCGGCGCCGGCGTCCTGTGCCTGTACGGCAACTACAACGGCGACGTCTTCAACTTCCGCATGGCCTGCGAGGACGTCGAGTTCGACGATATCGAGACCCGGCAGCTGCTCGGCCGCGACGACGTCGCCAGCTCTCCGAAGGAGCGCGCCGACAAGCGGCGGGGCGTGGCCGGGCTGGTCTACGCGTTCAAGATCGCCGGGGCCGCCGCCGAGAAGATGATGACACTCGACGAGGTCACCGCCGTCACCGCCCGCGCCCTGGACAACATCCGCACCATGGGGGTGGCACTGTCCCCGTGCATTGTCCCCAAGGTCGGTGAGCCGACCTTCACCATCCAGGAGGGGCAGATCGAGATCGGCATGGGCATCCACGGGGAGGCCGGCATCGAGGTGCGCCCCATGATGACCGCCGAGGAGATCGCCCGCCTCATCCTGGAGACCATCGAGGCGGACCTGCCGCTGGCCGCCGGGGACGAGGTCTCGGTGATGATCAATGGCCTGGGTGGCACACCGCTGGAGGAACAACTAATCGTGTACCGCTCCGTGCACGCCCTGCTGGCCGAACGCGGAGTCACGGTAGTCATGCCCCATGTGGGCGAGTTCGCCACCTCCATGGAGATGGCGGGGCTGTCAGTGTCCGTGTTCAAGCTCGACGCCGAGCTGAAGGAACTGCTGCGCGCCCCGGCCACCACGCCCTTCTACACCAATGCGAACAAGTGAGGCCCACATGCTGAACCGTGAGTCACTTGCGGCAATCGCCGGTGAAATCAGCGCCCTGATGACCGCCAACCGGAACTACCTGGTATCCCTGGACCAGGTCAGTGGGGACGGAGACCTGGGCATCTCCATGGACGACGGCTTCCGGGCACTGGCCGAGTACCTGGCCGCCCAGGAGCAGACCGACCTCGGGCAGCTCCTGCGCGGGGCGGCCAAGGCCTTCAACGGCGCGGCGCCGTCGTCACTGGGAACCATCCTCAGCTTCGGGATGATGGGTATGGCACGAGCGCTGCGCGGCAAGACCGAGGCCGACGTCGTCACTGCCGCGCAGGCCCTGCAGGCGGGCGTGGAGGCCATCATGGACAAGGCCGAGTCCAAGCCGGGGGAGAAGACCATCCTGGACGCGCTCGTGCCCGGGACGACGGCGCTCACCGAGGGCGCCGTCGCCGGAGGTGAGACCGCTTTGAGCGAGCTGCTGCGGCGCGCCGCCGAGGCGGCCGCCCAGGGATCGGAGTCCACCCGGGAGATGGAGGCCGTGCACGGACGCGCCGCATACTCCGCCTCTCGCAGCATTGGGGTGCTCGACGGCGGCTCCGTCGTCGGCCGCCTCATCTTCGAGGGGCTGGCCGCCTGGGCGGCCTGAGGGTCGCGGATCCGCGGGGGTGGGAGGTGCCGAGAGCCCCTTCCGCCCCCGCAGATCGAGTCGTACCGTATGTGTCATGGAATACAGACAGCTTGGCAAAAGCGGCCTACGGGTCTCGACCATCACCCTGGGCACCATGGGTTTTGGCGGCACCGGGTTCGCGCGCACGGTGGGTCAGATTGATGTGGACGGAGCGCGTCGGCAAATCGACATCGCACGCGACGCCGGAGTGAACCTCTTCGACACCGCCGACATGTACTCCGCCGGACTGTCCGAGGAGATCCTCGGCAAGGCGCTCGGCGCGGACCGCGAGGACGTCCTGATCGCCACCAAGGTGCGGATGCCCATGGGGGAGGGCCCCAATGACGCCGGCCTTTCCCGGCACCACATCATGCGCAGCGTGGAGGCGAGCCTGCGCCGCCTGGGCACTGACCACATCGACCTCTACCAGGTGCACGAGTGGGACGGGGTCACGCCCCTGGAGGAGACGCTTACCGCCCTGGACGATCTGGTGCACGCGGGCAAGGTGCGCTACATCGGCTGCTCCAACTATGCGGCCTGGCACATGATGAAGTCCCTGTGGACCGCCGACCGTCACGGCCTGACCCCGTTCGTCAGCAACCAGGTGCACTACTCCGTACAGACCCGGGATATCGAGCACGAGATCGTACCCGCCGCGGTGGACCAGGGCATAGGCATCCTGGTGTGGAGCCCGCTGGCAGGCGGGCTGCTGACCGGCAAGTACCGCCGCGGAGTCGACGCGCCCGCCGGCAGCCGCCACGTGGAGGGCTGGGACGAGCCGCCGGTGTATGACGTCGAAGTCCTCTACGACATCGTCGAGGAACTCGTGGCGATCGCCGACGGGCACGGCGTCGCACCCAGTCAGGTGGCTCTTGCCTACGTTCTGGCCAAGCCGGCGGTCACCTCGGTGATCGTGGGGGCCCGCAATGAGCAGCAGTTGCAGCAGAATCTCGGTGCTGCCGACTTGGTGCTCACTGCTGAGGAGATGGAGCGGCTGGAACAGGTCAGCGCAACCGGCTTGCCGTACCCGTTCTGGCACCACCTGAACGCCGCGGACCGGTTGAGTCCCGCCGACCTGACGTTGCTGGCTCGGCACCTGCGGGATTGCGGCTGAGCGTACTGCCCTACGCTGGGGCACCATGCCCGTCTCGTTCACAGGCCTGCTTAGCGTCCTGCCGCTCAACTCCACCGCACTCCCACCGGCGCCGCGCAGCCCGGTGCTACTGTTCGCCGTCCTTATTCAGCCGGCGGCGCTGCTCGTGGCCTACCTGGCCGGCCGTTTCGCCTCCCACCTGGTGCGGCGGCGGGCACGTATCTCCACATCCACCGCCACCCTCACCGCTCTGATCGGGCTGTGGGCCGGGTTCGCCGGGGGCGCGTGGCTGTTCAACGAGGACTACTTATGGGCGCCGCGGATGCTGGCCTCCGCCGTCGTCGTCGCCGTGATCGTGGTGGGACTGACCGCGCTGGTCATAACCCGCATCCAGCACGAGCCGCCGTTGGACCCGATCGCCGAGGTGGCCCGGCGGGGCGAGTCGGAGCGTCTGGAGCTGAAATCCTCCGCCCGAGTCAACATGCACACCGGCAAGCGCGACGACGCCATGGAGACGGTTGTGGCCAAGACCGTGGCCGCCTTCCTCAACTCCCGGGGCGGGACCCTGCTGCTGGGCGTCGACGACGACGGGCGGCTGATCGGCCTGGACCCGGACTACGCCACCCTGCGTCAACCCGACGCCGACCGCTTCGAGCTCTTCCTGCGCAGCCTGTGGCGAGTGCGGTTGGGGACGAACGCCGCGGCGCTGCCGCGTCTGGACTTCGCGGCGGCCGCGGACGGGGCCGGTGAGGTATGCCGGGTGACGGTGCCGCCCTCGCCCGTGCCCGTGTACCTCAAGGGCCCCAAGGGCAATGGCGGTACCGAACTATGGGTCCGCGTGGGCAATTCCACGCAGCGGCTGGAGGTGGATGACGCCGTCTCCTACGTCGCCCGCCGCTGGCCGCAGGAAGTGCGCCCGAGCCTGCGCGCCCGCGTGGGTGCCTACCTGCTCTACCACCGCAAGCGTGCCGCGGTTCCGCAGGCGGAAACGGATTAGCGGGGGCGGCGGCCGGTGAAGAAGGCTGGCGCCGATGGCTTGTGAGACCATTGTGGGGAGCCGAGCGGCGGTAACCGCCCGACTCCCCGGAGACATCCGGGATGTTGATCTCAGCGGCCTAGTAGGACGCTGAGCAGAGCCGCAAGGGCCCAGATCATCGGCGGAACAGTTTCAATGGCCGTCCGCCAGATCTGGGCCTTTTGCTTACTCTTCATCCCCGTTTGCGCCTTGGCCCGGTGACGTCAGCGCTTCCGGTTCTTCGACATGCCCAGAGCCCACCTCCTCTCGGTGCACACTCCCCGGCAGAGACTTCTGCGTTGATCCGGGGTTGCGCCGTGGAGGCCCCGCCATCATCCCACCGGCCTGCGACATCCATCGCCCCGTGGCATGACTGGTTTCGGGGCTCTTAAGGTGTGGGGGTGTTGGTTCGGTTGCCTTGCTGGATGCGGCTGTTGGTGGCGGATGGTGCAGGCGTGCCTGCGGTCAGGGTTGAGGTGCTGTAGGGCGTCGTCGCGGTCAGGCTGGTCGGCGTACTACGGTCAAAACTGTCCAGATTCGGGACAAACGCGCAGCCCGCGCAAACAGGCGTCCTCGGAGTCGTTGGAACCATGCGGCTCTGGCAGGTGGCATCGCGCGCCGGAACACCGTTTGTCCCGAATCTGGACACTTTCCCCGGCCCGTCAACCCCGCCACCACACCCTCAAACGCGAAGAGCGACCTTACCGACCCGGTTGAACGGGGGAGACTTCACCGTTCAGAGCATGTCGAGGATTGACAGGGCGGTCTGGTAGTCGGTGGCCAACGCGCTCAGGATGCCGCCCCGGATGGCGCCGACGATCGCCTCCACCTTGTCCTCACCGCCGGCCGCTCCAATGACCAGCGGGATGCGCCGCAGCTCGTCCAGCGGTAGCGCCAGGGTGCGCGGTGTCAGCGGAGTGGGAACGGGGTTTCCGGCGGCGTCGTAATGGTGGTCAAGGATGTGCCCCACCGCTCCACCCGTACGAATGGCCTCGCGCACGTCCGGGGTGAGGTACTCGGCCAGGATGTTGCCCGCGCCCTTCGCCTCCACCCCGGCCACGCCGACGAGTGCCACATCTGCACGGGCTGCCAGTGCCAGGGTGGTGGCCACCTTCTCCTCGCGCATGAGTGGCCGCAGCAGTGAGGGATTGTCGACGATCAGTGGCACCGGCATGCGGGACACCTTCGCGCCCAGCTGGCTGGCGATGCGGGTGCAGATGGTCGGCGCATCCCGGCCCCAGGAGGGCAGGCCGCCGGGGATCGAGCCGAGCAGTTGGACTATGGTGCAGTCCACTCGCGGGATCTGCGGGATGCGCTGGGCGGCGGCCTGGATGGAGCGCCCGTTGCCGACGGCGACGACCTGCCCGTTTGCGACCGAGTCGATTAGCAGCTCGGCGGCGGCCTGTCCGACGGCACCGATCACGTCGGTCCCGTTGACCTCTGCGACTCGGACTGCCCTGAGCGGCAGTCTCTCGCGCAGGCGCTTCTCCACCGAGAGGATGTGCTCCAAGGGGTGGGAGATGGTGATGTGCACGATGCCCTGCTCGCGGGCGCGGTTTAGCAGGCGCGAGACACTGGGGCGCGAATAGCCGATCTCGCGGGCGATGTCGGCCTGGGTGAGGTGCTGCTCGTAGTACATGCGCGCCACCCGCAGCAGCAGCTCGACGTCGCCCCGCGTGCCGTCCTCGCCCACGTGGGCAATCCTACGGGCGGCTCGTGCGCCATATCTGCCGATCTCGGTACGTAACTAGTGCCGGTCTCGGTGCGGGGAGGGGGCTGTTGGGGTAGAGGAGCCGGATGGTCAGATCCAGGTCGCGGGGTCGGCGACAACCTCCTCCAGCAGCGACCAGGCCGCGCCGGTTACGGCCGGCGTCTGGTCCTGGGAGGTCGTGATCACCTGGGGTACGGACCACCGGGATGAAAGCACGCGCTGCCGTAGCTCCGCCTCCAATTCGGGGCGCAGTATCTCGGCCAGCGGGGCGAGGTGCCCGCCCAGGATCACGGTGGGGATGTCCAGGACGTTGATGGCGGCGCTCAGCCCGACGCCGAGCGCCTGCGCGGCCCGGGTGACGGCATGCCGCGCGGCGGGAACTGCGGCCTCCCATGCGGTTACCAGCTCTTCCGGCGCCGCGGCCTCGTCAAGGCCAGCGGCAGCCAGAATAAGACGGCGCCCCGCGTAGCGCTCCACGCAGCCGCGGTTGCCGCAGGTGCACAGTGGCCCGGTGGGATCAACCTGAATATGGCCGATCTCCCCGGCGAATCCTGAAGCGCCCAACATGACTTGCCCGTCGCGCACGATCCCGGCTCCGATGCCGTTCTCGCCGGAGAGGTAAATGTAAGACGGGTCTGAATGAGGTGCTGCGGGGCGGGTGCGGCCCGCGGTGAGGGCACCGAAATTCGCCTCATTGCCCAGGCGCAGCACCAGGCCGTCGGCTTCGAGCGCCGCCGCCAGGTATCGCCGCGGATCGATCCGCTCCCACCCCAGGTTGGGGGCGCGCAGCAGGGTCTCGTGCGAAACCAGTCCGGGTAGTGCGATCGCTGCACCAACCTTGCGCGCATGCCTTACGGCGTCGAGGGCCAACACATCCGTGGCCAGCTCCGCCAGGCGGGGGAGCACCCGCGCCGGGTCGGAGGCCTCCAGGTAATCCAGCACCACTCGTTCGGCCAGTACCTGGCCTGACAGGTCTATCGCCCGCACCGCTATGCGCGAGACATTCACTTCCAGGCCGACGGCCACAAAGGTGCCCCGAGCGGGCGCCAGTGGCACGGCCGGCCGGCCGGGGCCGGATGCGGGCGACGGGTCCAGCTCGGTGAGGATGCCGGCAGCGACGAGGTCATCGGCCAGCCGTGAGGCGGTGGAGCGGGTCATGCCGGTTGCGGCGGCGACGTCGGCGCGCGAGACGGGCTCGGGAGCGGCGAACACGTGGCCGGCCAGCAGCGCGAGGTTGGCGGTGCGCAAGCTGGACTGCCGGGCCGAGATAGGCGCGGCCGGCGCTTGGGTGCGGGAGGTGAGGGAGGGGGGCGACTCCGACGTCGTGTTGGCTCGAGACACGCCTTGACCATACCGCACGGCTGTGCCATAGTTGCGTCAGCGAACAAATCCGGCTCGAGGAGGAACCATGGTTCGTAAGCCCACCAAGGAAGACAAGTTCTCATTCGGCCTGTGGACCGTCGGCTGGCTGGCGGCCGACCCCTTTGGGGACACCACCCGCACCGCGCTCAAGCCCTGGGAGTATGCCGAGAAGCTCGCCGAACTTGGCGCCTGGGGCATAACTTTCCACGACAATGACGTCTTCCCCTTCGATGCCACTGACGCCGAGCGGGCGAAGATCGTCAGTAAGCTCAAGGACACGGTGGACGCCACGGGCCTGACCATCGAGATGGTCACCACCAATACCTTCACCCACCCGATCTTCAAGGACGGTGGCCTGACCAACAACGACCGCTCCATCCGCCGCTTCGGCCTGCGCAAGATCCTGCGCAACGTGGACCTGGCGGCCGAGCTCGGCGCCACCACGTTCGTCATGTGGGGTGGCCGCGAGGGTGCTGAGTACGACTCCTCCAAGGACCTGGGCGCCGTCTTCGACCGCTACAAGGAGGGCCTGGACACGGTCGCCCAGTACATCAAGGACCAGGGCTACAACCTGCGCATCGGCCTGGAGCCGAAGCCGAACGAGCCCCGCGGTGACATCTTCCTGCCCACCGTCGGCCACGCCCTGGCGCTGATCGCCGAGCTGGACAACGGTGACATTGTCGGCCTGAACCCCGAGGTGGGCCACGAGCAGATGGCGGGCCTGAACTACACCCACGCCCTGGCGCAGGCGCTGAACGCCGGCAAGCTCTTCCACATCGACCTCAACGGCCAGAAGGGCCTGAAGTATGACCAGGACCTGGTCTTCGGGCACGGCGACCTGCTCAGTGCCTTCTTCACCGTGGACCTGCTGGTCAACGGCTTCCCCAGCGGCGGCCCCCGCTACGACGGGCCGATCCACTTCGACTACAAGCCCTCCCGCACCGACGGCATTGAGGGCGTGTGGGAGTCCGCGGCCGCCAATATGGAGATGTTCATCCAGCTGGCGGACAAGGCCCGCGCCTTCCGCGCCGACCCGGAGGTACAGGAGGCCCTGAAGCTGTCCGGGATTTATGAGCTGGCCGAGCCGACCCTGGCCGAGGGGGAGACGATCGCCGACCTGCTCGCCGACCGCAGCGCCTACGAGGACTTCGACGCCGAGGCGGCCGCAGCCCGCGACTACCACTTCGTCAACTTGCACGAGAAGGCCGTTCAGCACCTGATCAGCTGACCGCCGCTCGTACACAATCCAACCGAATCCGAAGATCAATCAGTGGTCGGCCGTGGGCTGGGCAACCGTCCACGGCCGGCCTTCAACGCGGAAGGAAATTCATGCCTCTGGTCGCCGGCGTCGACTCCTCGACGCAGTCCTGCAAGCTAGTTGTCCGTGACGCCGCCACCGGCGCCTTGGTCCGTGAGGCGAAGGCCTCGCACCCGGACGGCTCCGAGGTCCACCCGGACCACTGGTGGGCCGCGCTCAATGAGGTGATCGACGCCGTCGGCGGGCTTGACGACGTCGCCGCCCTGAGCGTGGGCGGCCAGCAGCACGGCATGGTGGTGCTCGACGCCGACGGTGAGGTGATCCGCCCCGCTCTCCTGTGGAACGACACCCGCAGCGCCGGCGCCGCCCGCGACCTGATCCGTGAGCTTGGCGACGGCGATGAGGCGGCCGGGGCCAAGGCCTGGGCCGACGCCGTCGGCTCGGTGCTCGTGGCCTCCCTGACCATCACCAAGCTGCGCTGGCTGGCCGACCACGAGCCCGAGAATGCCGCCCGCATCGCAGCCATCTGCCTGCCGCACGACTGGCTCACCTGGAAGCTGTCCGGCGCCACCTCGCTGGACACCCTGGTCACCGACCGCTCGGACGCCTCGGGCACGGGCTACTTCGACTCCGTGGCCAACAGCTATCGCCGCGACCTGCTCGCGCTCGCCTTGCACCGTAGTGAGGGCGAGGTCGCAGGTATCGTATTGCCGCGCGTAGTCGGCCCACACGAGGAGGCCGGCCGCGGCGGGGTCTTCACCGCGCCGTCTGGCGGCCAGCGGGATCTGAGCCACCTGGTGCTCGGTCCCGGCTGCGGCGACAATGCCGGCGCCGCCCTCGGACTCGGCCTGCGCCCGGGCGCTACCAGCGTGTCCCTGGGTACCTCCGGCGTGGTTGCCGCGGTCTCGGCAACTCCCACTCACGACGCCTCCGGGCTGGTCACCGGTTTTGCCGACGCCACCGGCGCCTTCCTGCCGCTGGCCTGCACGCTGAACGCCGCCCGCATCCTGGATGCCGCCAAGCAGGTGCTGGGAGTCTCGTACGACGAGTTCGACCGGCTCGCATTGTCTGCCGAGCCGGGTGCCGCCGGGCTGGTGCACGTGCCGTACCTGGAGGGGGAGCGCACCCCGAACCTGCCTGAGGCCACTGGCATGCTCACCGGCATGACGCTGACTTCGCTGACTCCCGCGAACTATGCGCGCGCCGCCGTCGAGGGGCTGCTGTGCCTGATGGGGGCCGGCATGGATGCGGTGCGCGGCCAGGGGGTCGAGGTCGACGCCGTCACGCTCGTGGGCGGGGGAGTGAAGTGGGCCTGTGCGCGTGAGCTCGCCCCGGCCGTGCTCGGCGTCCCGGTGGACGTGCCCGAGCCCGGCGAGTACGTAGCCAACGGCGCCGCCAAGCAGGCCGCCTGGGTGCTCGCCGGGGGCGAGGAGCCGCCCACGTGGGAACTCGGCCCGGTTGAGCACCTGACCGCCGCGCCTCAGCCCGAGGTGCGCGCCGCCTATGATGCCGCTGCGGCCATTGTGGCGGAATCGCAGCGGGGCGATTGAACGGTCGGAATGACAGCCTCTTGGCTTATGCGGGCCTGAGCAGTCATGACTCCGCAGCGTAAGCGCTCCCGGATCGGTGACCATGCATGTAGCCGTTGCCGAAGTCGTCGGTGATGTCTTTGAACACGTAGTCTCCGGTAGCTGCTTCCACCATTCGTACCCATGCTGACATCTCACCCGGGGCCATGGTGGGGTCGTCGGCTTTTGATAGGTCGATGGTGTAGGTGCCGTCGGGTCTGGTGACGATCCAGGTGTAGGTCTTACTGCTGTCCCCGGTGATGGTGTAGTCCTCGGGGTCCAGCAGGTCGGCGTTCGCGGCGTCCTGGATGGCCATGGCGAATAGTTGGTTTTCGTCTGTGGTGTGGCCGGTGATGAGGGCGTGGTTGTAGGTGCTGGTGGCAGTTTTGTTCTCGGTGAGGCCGGCGAGGTAGCTGATGGCGTAGACGGCTCGTTGGTAGGGGATGTTGATGGCGTCGACTCTAGGGTCATAGTCATCATTGATGGTGCCGGGTGTGGGGCTGGTGGTGTTGGTGAGGTTGGTTTGTGCTTGGGTGTGTGCGTGACGGGCTAGGGCGTTGGCGATGGTGCTGGTGGTTTCGGGGGTGTCGGTGATGCGCCAGGCCAGGGTGGTGATTGGGGTGGGGTCGACGGGTTCGTAGATGGAGGGCTGGCGTTCGAACCAGATGTCTCCGTAGTCGCAGGTGGAGGTGCTCCAGGACTTGTAGAGGTTGTCCTGGTTCAAGGCGCAGGTGACCTCGGCGGGGCTGTTGGCCAGCAGGTTGGCGATGGCGGTCTCGGTGGCGGGGGTGTACTGGTCCTCGGCGGTGCTGGTGGCCAGATACGTTATGGCTTGGCCGGCGAGCTGGTCGGCCCGGTGCCGGACATCGGTGTTGGTGCTGGTGCGCAGGGTTGTGGCTGCGGCGATGGCGGTGGTGTAGGCGGCTAGGCCGGCCTGGTCCCACTGGCGCTGGGACAGCTGGTCGAAGCGCGACAGATCGGCGGTGTTGGTGAGGTAGTCCAGGGCGGTTTGGGGGTGTGCGGCGATGGCTTCCAGTACTCCGGTCAGGGGGTCGAAGGAGTAGCCGGTCAGGTAGCCGCCGATGGCCCGTTTGCCGAAGTGTGTCAGGTCGGGGTAGCTGGTGTTGGCGTAGCCGCGGTAGCGGTGGATCGTGGCGGGGTCTATGCCCGCCAGCTCGTCGGCCAGGGCGGTCAGGAACCCGGGGGCGAAGCCGCTTTCAGCACCTGTGGCGCTGCCGGCCTCCTTACCGCCGGCGGTGCCGACTGGCTGGGTGGCGGTGGTGTCGGCTTGCGTGCTGGTGGGGGCCGTCAAGATCGCGTTGAGGGCGGTGATGCGCCCCCACTCGCCCTTGCCATCGACGGACTCCTTGATAGTCGTGGCCATGGATTCACAGGTTTCTTCGTCCCAGGTGGTGGATGCCGTCGCGAGGATCCGGCCGAGCAGGTGGGCGAGTGCCTGGCCGTCGGGTACGGCGCCGGCCAGGGGAAGGCCGGCCAGGTTGCCTGGCCCCAGGGCGGTGATGAAGTCATTGGCCCACACCGGATCGCCGGCATGCGGGGCGGCGGCCTGAACCAGGTCCCCCACCCCGACACCCCCGGTGCCGGCGCCGCGGGCCGCGTCCGAGAGCTCCTGCGCCGCCCGCCCACCAGAGGAAACCATGTCCGCGGCATCAGCGGAGACGGAAGTCCCAGACGCCCCCGTCACCGCGCCCGTGCCGGCAGCACACCCCGACAGCACTAGCCCAACAGCCAACACCGCCGCGGACACCCCAAGACGGAGACGGTGCCCAGGACCCCACCCGGGCTGACACAGCCTAGCCACCACGCGTGAGTCAGCCACCGTACTTGCTCCCCTTGTCATAGCCAGACGTGTAACTGCCGTTGAAGTCGTTGGTGATGTCATTGAACACGTAGTCTCCGGTGGCTGCTTCCACCATTCGTACCCATGCGGAGACCTCGCCTGGGGCCATGGTGGGGTCGTCGGCTTTTGATAGGTCGATGGTGTGGGTGCCGTCGGGGTTGGTGACGATCCAGGTGTAGGTCTTACTGCTGTCCCCGGTGATGGTGTAGTCCTCGGGGTTCAGCAGCCCCGCATTAGCCGCATCCTGAATGGCGGCTGCCCGCAGGCCCTTGTCCATTCCGCTTGGAGCGGCGGAATCGACCTGGGCGGCGTCGTACTCCACCACGGGTGCCAGCAGTGTAGCGGCTACAGAGTATCCGGTGGACGCGCCGGCGACCATGGTTGGAGGCCCGCCAACTGCGCCGAATCCGGCACCGGCGACCGTGCTGAGCACGCTGAGCGCGGTCTTGGCGGCCTCACTGTGGTTGTCCGCCGTATTCTGGGCTTTGGAGTTGATGTCGTTTGCCTTCTTGTCCGCAAGCCCCGCAAGATATCCTGCAGCCACGGTCGCCTCATCGTATGCTGTGTTGATGTCAGCGATTTGTGTATCGGGGTCACCGGCGTGATTGGCCGTGTCTTGTTGTGCTCGGTCGTGGGCATATTGTGCGAGTTGGGCGGCTATGGTTGCGGTTGCGTCGCAGGAGTCGGCGACCCGGTATCCCAGGGCATTAAGATCCGCGGCCGTGGCGGCCGGGAATCGGTCATGTGTATTTGGGTCAGTCAGGGCTGAGTCACCGTTCCATGCCGTTGTCAATTCTGCGGGGCAGTTGGCCAGGAGCAGGGCGATGCGGGCCTTTGCGTCGTCGTTGTAGATTTCCTCATCTGTGTTGGCGACCAGATAATGGATGCCGTATCCGGCCACGTTGTCGGCGCGCTTGCGTGTGGTCGGGTCATCTGAGGGACGTTGGCTGGAGGCGGCGGCCAAGGCTGCGGCGAAGCCGGCGAATCCCTGCTCATCCCAGCCGCGCTTGGACAGCTCCTCCACTAGTGTCATGTCAGCCCCGTCGCCGCTCTCGGAGGCCTTGGCCAGATAGTCGAGGGCGGCTTTGGGGTTGTTGCCCATGGCGTCCAGTACGCCGGCGAGGGGATCGAAGGACTGGCCGTCGAGGTAAGGGCCCAGGTCCTTCTTGTCGTAGCGGGCGGTGTAGCCGTCGGTGTTGGGGTCCGTGGCGCGTTCTGCGCGGGATTTGATGGCGTTCCAGTCGATGTCGTCTAGGCTGTTTGCCAGGGCAGTGAGGAAGGCGCTGTTGAACTCCAGATCATTGACATGGTTGGAGTCGGCGTCGTGTCCGCCGAGCATGGCGTTCAGTACGGTAATGCGCCCCCACTCGCCATTGTCATCAACGGACTCCTTGATGGTGGTTGCCATAGACTCGCAGGTCTGGTTGTCCCACGTATTCGAGGCCGAGGCCAGCACAGTGCCAAGCAGCTCAGCCAGCTCCGTGCCGGCCTGCGGCTTCAGGTCATGCTTGCCTGTGTCATCGCTGACGGTGTAGTGCTCCTGGACCTCTAGCGGCAGGCTGGTGAGATTTTCCGGGCCGAGTGCGTTAACCAGTGCGGCCGCATAGGCGGGATCGCCAGAGCGCTCCCGTATGGCTGCGATGACCTGGTCATAGGTGCGACCATTGGATTGAGAACCAGGCGAGCCGTCGATAATGGCTTGCAGATCGTGGGCGTCAATAGTGGCATGCGACCAGGCCGTCAAGTCCGCAACAGTGTTGATGGCGGTGCCGTCCGGGACTTCACAGCTGATGCCCCCGTCGGCGGTCATACTGCCGACGCCGGAGTCGTTGACCGCCACGATCGCGTCTTTGGCCTTCGCCAGTTGGTCGGCCCTGGCGTTGACGGCGCCGATTGCGTTGTTGGCGCTGACTCGGAAGTCGGTAATATCGATGGGGTTATGCTCGTCTGTGCATTTGTTGTTTATGCTGGTTATGGCGGAAGAGCAATCGTCGGCGAAGTCGCGCAGATCCTGGATTGCGGTTGCCAACTTGTCCGGATTCAAATACAATACAGCCATAGTGTGCGGGCCTTTCTCCCTGATTTCCCGGTTACCGGCAGTGCTGTTATTGCTGTTGGCTCTTGTATGGCCAATACGCGTCGGTGTCGGTTTCGTCGATGTCTTCAAGCAGCGAGTTTTTCTCCGCGTTTATCGCGTCCAACAGATCGCTGAAAATCTTGTCGACCGCGTCAATGTCGGTCTCGGTGTCTTCGGCGGAGGTGTTCGCCAGCGGGCCCGTCCAGGTGTCGGACGAATTGATGGCCGAACTGTACTTCTGCCCCGGCGAACGCACCCAGGGCGACAGGTCTAGGAACGGTGAGTTCGTGGAGAATCCAAGTTCTCCGTTCTTTCTTGACGCGTGCTCGCTCAGGCGCTCAAGCGCTTGGCGCTTCAGGTTGGCGACCATTTGATACTCCTTCAGGTTCGTAGATCGAACAGTTGTATTGGATGTTCCGGGGTAGCTGCGAGTGTATGCCTGACCTAAGTGGGCCCTATCTCATGGTTCGGTGGTGGGTCTGGTGTTGAGCGTCTGGATCTCGGCTACCGGGATGGTGGTGGTCGTGCTGGTGGTGTGGGTGTCCATGGTGCCCGAAGCGCCGTCGGTGGCGGTGTAGGAGATCGCGTAGGACACCTTCACATCCACTGGGGTCACGCTGTCCTTGAAGTGCGCACTGGACCGGTTGAACACGATCTTGCAGTCGGTGCCCTTGGCGTCGTTGTCCTCACTCCAGGGGATGCCGAAGCCGGTGCACTTGGCGACCCCGTCCTTGGGCTGAAGGGTGAGCATGGAGGCGGTTGCGGTGATGGTGGCGGTCACGGGTCCGGCGGTGGCGGTGACAGTCACTTCTTTGGGGGTGTCGCCGGTGGCCCAGATCCAGGTGTCCCAACCCACGATCGTGGCCTGCATGTCCCCGACCATGGGGTTGTAGCCGATCGTCGCCGTAGGAATCGTCACCGCATCCCACGCCGCCCGCGCCAACGTCGCCCCATCGATCACCGGTTCTGGGGGTGCCTGGCCCGCGGGCACCCACACCGGCGGATGAGAAGCCACGTAGTCCTGAACCACGTCGTAGAAGTCGCGCGGGTCGTCGTCGGCCATGTATGCCGAGGAGCAGGTTGCCACATACCAGTAGCCCTCCTCATCGTCCGCATACGACTCATAGCCGGAGTAACGCGCCTTCTGCTTCTCCAGCCCCTCCGGGTCGTCGTTGTTGTTATTGCGGTGGAACAGGTCGTACGCGGCGCCATCCGGAGACTCCAGCCACTTCGCGGTCTCTGCGCCCGACATGCCCCGCGTGTACCAGCACACCGGATGCACCGTGGTGGTCACCGACTGCGACCACGCCGTAGCGCCACCACCGGAACCAGCTGAGCCATCCGCAGCCGCCGACACGGACTCCACACTGACCGCTATCGTCACCGAACCATCCCCGCCAGCAGACACCGAACCAGAAGCAGCAGAAGACGAACCAACGCTATTTCGCCCTCCAACTCCTGCGGCATACGAAGGTGCATCAGGACTCAACAGAAGGGAAAGCAGAAGTGAGACAACCATTACGGTGGCGAGCTTGCCGTTATTTTGACTGGTCGCCATGATTCAGACCCAGCACTCGTTTGTGGAGAGCGTTCGTTCGTCGGCAGTACGCCACGTTGCCTCCTCATAGACGAGTGTCACGATTCTTTCGTAGCGCCCTTGAAGTGTTTCGGGATCGGTATTCTCCGTTCCCGATGCGTCATATGAAGTCAGGTCTGCCTGATCGCTACAGACCCTTACTTCAGCCTGCGTGCTGGCCAGATCGGGGGCAGTAACAGCTATAGAGATGATTGCTATACGCAAACCACCACTGACTGTCTCCCCGCAATGGGATCGTAGTGATCTTTGAGGTTCTGATACGCCTCGGGTGTGGTGAGTGGTTCGGCGTTTTCTACGCCGGTGCCGGTGAACCAGATGTCCCAGGTCACCTGGTCGTAGTTGACGAAGGCCTTGAGCACCTCGGTCTGCTGCTCATCCAGGTCCTCGGGTATGGAGGTGACTTCGTAGCGGTCGGTGGACAGCGACTCCGCCGTCACCACACCAGCAGCCTCCGCAGAAGCCGCGGCCGACGCAGATGCCTGGGCCGCTGCGGCCGACTCCGAGGCCCTGGCCGAGGCAGCCGCCTCCGGATCATAGGCCGGCACCCCCGAGGCACCACCGCCAGGGTCCTGCGAGCACGCAACCACCGGCGCGCAAGCCAGCAGCAGCGCCGCAGCACCCGCAGCGGTGCGGCGTAGCCCGGACGAGCCGAGCCCGGATGAGCCGGTCGGGAAACTCAGGAAATGATGCATGGGCAGCTCCTCGCATGTACTGGCCAACGTAAGGGCAACGTCATCAGGACGTTACAAAGCCTCGCACGCCCCCGGCGTGTGCGCAACCCGACCGGGGCCGCCGGAGGCGGGCTTCAGCGCCTCCGCTGTCCCTGTGCGTGAGCGCCGGCGCCCCTGCCGGGCCGTTGCCGTCAAGCCAAACGTACTAGTCGGCCAACCAAATGGGGCGTCGGGCCCGCGCCCGTGCTCCCGAAAAGAGGGAGCCTCACGCAGGACGAGGGGACCTCATGCAGGACTTGCCGTGCAGGCCGCCACCATCCACCAGCTCCGAGGAACAGGGCACCACGCACCAGTAGCCCTCGACACCGTCCACACAGGACCCACAGTCGGAGCAACGCGTCTTCTACTCCTCCAGCCCCTCCGAGTCGTCGTTGTTGTTATTGCGGCCGAACAGGCCGAACAGCGGCGCCATCCGGAGACTCCAGCCACTTCGCCTTCTCCGCGCCAGCACTACTCTGCGTGTACCAGCACACCGGATGCACCGTGGTGGTCACCGACTGCGACCACGACACCGCCCCACCACCAGAACCGGAACCAGACCCGTCTGGAGCCGCCGACACAGACTCCACACTGACCGCCATCGTCACCGAACCATCCCCACCCTGCACCACCGAGCCAGAAGACGAAGTACCAGTAGCGTCGTCATCCAGCTCGAAGGTCCAGGCTAGAGCTGCGGTTACGAGTGGAGTTACCAGCAGGAGTGCCGCGCTCAGGGCGGCGAAAAGCTTTCGAGACCTCTGTCGCATGGTTCACACCGTGCACTCGTTGATCGACAGGCGTTCCTCGGCGGCTTCCTTCCAGGTGCCGTCCTCGTACACCATGGTGACGCGGATATTGCGCCGCACCTGCAGAGTCTCGGGATCGCTGATGTCATTGCCGTCAGCGTCATAGTCGACCAGGTCGGTCTGGTCGTCACAGACCTCGACCATCGCTCTTGGCGGCACAGCATCCGGCGCCGTCAAGTACACCGAGGTCACTGCGACCCTCACCGTACCGTCGGTCCTGCCTGCGGCGTTTTCTTCAAAGTAGTCCGTAAACGCCTGGTACTCCTCCGCGGTCATGAGGGGTTGGGCGTCCTCGATGCCGGTGCGGGTGAACCAGATGTTCCAGGTGACCTGGTCGTAGTGGACGAAGGCCCTCAGGACCTCGGTCTGCGGCTCGTCCAGGTCCTCGGGGATCGATGTGATCACATGCCGCTCCGTGGACAGCGACTCCGCCGTCACCACACCAGCAGCCTCCGCCGAGGCCGCGGCGGAGGCGGACGCCGCCGCCGCAGCAGCCGACTCCGAGGCCTTGGCCGAGGCCATTGCCTCGGGGTCGAAGGTACCGATACCCAAGGGGTTGTCGTCCGAGTCGGAGGAGCACGCCACCAAAGGCCCACACGCCAGCAGCAACGCCGCCATGGACGTCACTACGCGGCGGCAAGGCGAGGGCTTAGCTGGAAAGTGACGCACTAGAAACTCCTCGGTCGTAGTTGGTGTGTCATCAGGATGTTACCCAGTTTGGTGCCCAGCAATGAGTCCCGTGAGGACTGTGTCGCGCGGCGGTGGTGCGGTGCGCGGAGGCGCAACGCTGCCACACGCTTGTCACGACACCGTATAAGTGGTAGCGTGCAACTAAATGGATCGCAGGATCCATACCCCACCCCCGAGGCGAGGAGGCCTCAATGCAGGATTTGTCGCGCAGGTCGTTTATTGCGGGAGGCTCCGTCGCGGCGGCGACAGTGTTGCTGGCGGCGTGCACCGCGGAGCGAACGGCCGACTACTACGGCGACGTCGGCGGCGGCGATGGCGCCCTGATTGGCGTCTCCATGCCGACCAAGAACCTGGAGCGTTGGAGTCGCGACGGTGAGAACCTCAAGTCTCTCCTTGAGGGCCTTGGCTACACCGTCGAGCTCCAGTTCGCCGACAACAAGGTCGAGCAGCAGAACTCCCAGATCCAGACGATGATCAATAAGTCCCCGGCGGTGATCGTCGTCGGCTCCATCGACGGCTCCGCGCTCGGGCCCGTGCTGCAGAGTGCCGCCGGACTCGGGATCAAGATCATCGCCTACGACCGTCTCATCCGCGATACCGAGGCGGTTGACTACTACGTCACCTTCGACAACTACAACGTCGGTGCCATGCAGGGGCAGTACATCGTGGACGCCCTCGACCTGGAGAACGCCTCCGGCCCCTTCAACTTCGAGCCCTTCGCAGGCTCCCCGGATGACAACAACGCCCGCTTCTTCTTCGAGGGCGCCTGGGACGTGCTGAGCCCCTACATTGAGTCGGGCAAGCTGGTATGCCCCTCGGGCAAGCTGCCCTCCAGCGTGGACGACTGGCAGTCCATCGGTATCCAGGCGTGGTCCAACACCACCGCTCAGTCGGAGATGGAGAACCGGCTCAACTCCTTCTACTCCACCACCAGGCGCGTCGACGTGATCCTGTCCCCTAATGACGCCATTGCACTGGGAATCGGCCAGGCCCTGGCGTCCGCCGGGTACAACGATGACAACTGGCCGGTCCTCACCGGCCAGGACGCCGACCAGGCCAACGTGGCGAACATTGTGAAGGGCCGCCAGTCGATGACGGTCTTCAAGGATACCCGCCTGCTCGGGGAACGCTGCGCCACCATGGTCGACCAGATCGCCCAGGGGCAGGAGGTCGAGGTCAACGACACCGAGTCCTACGACAACGGCCAACTGGTAGTGCCCTCCTACCTGCTTGACCCGGTAACCGTAGACGCCGGAAACGTCCGCGAGATCCTAGTCGACTCCGGCTACTACTCCGCCGGCGAGGTGGGGCTGTAATGGCGGCCGACCCCAAGAACCCGCGCGCCTCCGCGCCCGCGCAGGAAGTAGCGTCGTCCGCGGACATCATCCTCGAGATGCGGCACATCACCAAGCCCTTCGGCGACTTCAAGGCCCTGGACGACGTCAACCTGGAGGTCCGCCGCGGTGAGATCCTGGCCATCTGCGGAGAAAACGGCGCCGGCAAGTCCACCCTGATGAATGTGCTCTCCGGGGTGTGGCCCCGCGGCACCTACGACGGCGACATCGTCTACGACGGCGAGGTCCGCCAGTTCCGCTCCATCCGCGACTCCGAGGCCGTCGGCATCGTCATCATCCACCAGGAGCTGGCCCTCAGCCCCTACCTGTCCGTGGCCGAGAACATCTTCATGGGCAATGAGAAGTCCCGCCGGGGCGTCATCGACTGGGACGCGACCAATGAGGCGGCCGCCGAACTGCTGCGGGAAGTCGGCCTGAACATCCGCCCGCAGACGCGCGTGGCGGACCTCGGCGTCGGCCAGCAGCAGCTGGTGGAGATCGCCAAGGCCCTGTCCAAGGACGTGCGCCTGCTCATCCTGGACGAGCCCACCGCCGCTCTCAACGACGACGACTCCGCCCACCTGCTCGACCTCATGTGGGGGCTGCGGGAGCGCGGCATAACCATGGTGATGATCTCCCACAAGCTGGCGGAGGTGGCCGGCGTCGCCGACCGTACTACCATCATCCGTGACGGCCGCACCGTCGGCACGGCCCCGCTGCACGGGGAAGGCACCATCGGCGAGGACGAGATCATCCGCCTCATGGTGGGGCGCGAGCTGTCCAGTCGCTTCCCCGAGCACACTCCGCATGTGGGGGAGGAGGTGCTGCGGATCGAGCACTGGACCGCTCACCACCCCATCGACACCGCCCGCGCCGTCGTCGACGACGCCGCCCTGAGCCTGCGCCGCGGAGAGATCGTCGGCCTCGCCGGGCTCATGGGGGCCGGCCGCACGGAACTGGCCATGAGCCTGTTCGGGCGCTCCTGGGGTACCAACATCTCCGGGCTCGTCTACAAGGACGGCAAGGAGATCTCCACCGCCACCGTGCGGCAGGCCATCGACAACGGCCTGGCCTACGTCACCGAGGACCGCAAGGTACTCGGCCTGAACCTCATCCAGGACGTCAAGACCAACACCACGGCCGCCGCCCTGAACAAGGTCTCCTCCCGCGGCATCGTCGACGACGCCGCGGAGGAGGAGGTGGCCGAGCGCTACCGGCGCGAGCTGCGCACCAAAACGGAGTCGCTCGCCACCCCGGTCGGCTCCCTGTCCGGAGGCAACCAGCAGAAGGTCGTCCTGGCCAAGTGGATGTTCTCAGACCCCGACGTCCTCATCCTCGACGAGCCGACCCGTGGCATCGACGTCGGAGCCAAATACGAGATCTACCAAATCATCAACCAACTGGCCGATTCCGGAAAGGCCATCCTCGTCATCTCCTCCGAGCTTCCCGAGCTGCTGGGGATATGCGATCGCGTCTACACGATGAGCCAAGGCCGGATTACGGGGCAAATGCCCCGGGCCGAGGCCACCCAGGAGAACCTCATGAAGCTAATGACCATTGAGAAGGACGCCGCCGGCCAAGGGCCCGCGCCGAGCACGGAACAGGAAGGAGCGGGGCAGTGAGCCAGCCAACCGACATTACGAGCGTGGAGCGCGGGGCTGAGCGCGCCTCCGGGCGCGGGCAGGGCACGCCCACTGCCGGGGCGAGGCTGCGCGATTCCCTTGGCCGCAACCTGCGCCAGTACGGGATCCTGGCCGCGCTGGTGGCGATCATCGTCTTCTTCCAAGTCCTGACCGGTGGGCTGCTGCTGGCGCCCAACAACGTTGCCAGCCTCATCCAGCAGAACGCCTACGTGATGATCCTGGCGGTCGGCATGGTCATGATCATCATCGCCCGGCACATCGACCTGTCGGTCGGTTCGATCGTCGGATTCGTGGGCGGCGTCATCGGCCTGCTGGTAGTCAACTCCGGGGTGCCGTGGCCGGTGGCGGTGCTGGTGGCGATCGTGATCGGCCTGCTCATCGGCTGCTGGCAGGGCTTCTGGGTGGCGATCATGGAGATCCCCGCCTTCATCGTGACCCTGGGTAGCATGCTCATCTTCCGCGGGCTCACCGTGGTCCTGGTCCAGCGCACCGTCTCCGGGCTGCCGCCCGCATTTGTCAGCATCGCCAACGGTTCGCTGCCCGCCTGGCTGGGATACCTGAAGAACTATGACGGCGTAACCATCCTCATCGGTCTGCTGGCCATTGCGGGACTGGTGCTCACCCAGCTGCGGGCAAGGCGCCGCAATCGTGCCGCAGGACGAGCCGTTGACCCGGCCGGAGTGGTGGCGGCGCGCCTGCTCGTATTTGCTGCCGCCATCGGCTTCTTCACCATGCTGCTGGCCTACTCCGCCGGCGGTACGCCGATCGTCCTGGTGATCGTGGGCGCGGTAATCCTCATCTACTCCTTCGTGATGAACAAGAGCGTGTTTGGGCGTCACATATACGCTGTCGGCGGCAACCTCAAGGCAGCCCGCCTGTCCGGCGTGAACGTCAGGCGTGTGGACTTCCTGGTGTTCGTGAACATGGGCTTCCTGGCCTCGCTGGCAGCCATCGTGACCACCTCGCGCGCCGGGGCGGCGGTCTCCACCGCCGGCAACCTGTATGAGATGGACGCCATTGCTGCCGCCTACATCGGCGGAGCCGCAGTATCCGGTGGCGTGGGCCGGGTGTCCGGCGCCATCATCGGTGCGCTGATTATGGGCGTGCTCAACATGGGGCTGTCCATCATGGCCGTGGACTCCGCCTGGCAGCAGGCCATCAAGGGCCTGGTGCTGGTGCTTGCCGTGGCGGTGGACATCGTCGGCAAGCGCCGTAGCACCGCCTGACGCACATTGGCCGGGAAAGTGTCCATCTCTCACCACTTTGGTTCGCGGCTTGTCACCGCGTACCGTCGGCCATGGCCGCTGACCTGGGAAAACAGGAAGGGGCGCGGCTGCCCGCGGAGCCCCAACAGGTCAAAGTGGCGAGAGATGGACACTTTTTCCGAATGCGGGGCGAGAGTTGCAGGTGGTCGGCTCGGTCTCAGCGTCGACCACGGCCGACCGCGGCTGATCATGGCCGTTCATGGGGCTGATCGCGGCTGGTCGTGGTGGGCCGTGGGGCTGACCGTGTGGCCGACCGTGGTCGCTCGCGGCTTCACGATCGCTGCGGAGGCGCCGTGGAGGCGCGCACCACAAGCGAGGTCGGCACCAGCTCCTGGCCGGTCTCGGCCACGCCAGTGCTCATCATTCGCACCAGGCGGGCCATGCAGGCCCGTCCCATGCCGGTGAAGTCCTGATGCACCGTGGTCAGTGGGGGAGCGAAGTCGGCGGCCAGGGGGATGTCGTCAAAGCCCACCACGGACAGGTCCTCCGGGACACGTCGGCCCAGGTCCTGCGCGGCGTGCAGCAGACCGAGCGACATCTCGTCGTTCGCGCAGAATACGGCGGTACAGGTCGGGTCCTCCAACAGCGTGCGGGCGGCGCGGTAACCGGAGCCGGCCGACCAGTCCCCGTGCGCGGGCTCGGGCACGCGCCGCCCGGCCTCTGAGAGCACTTCGCGCCAGGCGCGCTCGCGGCGCTGCGCGGAGTAGGAGTGGGCGGGACCGGTGATGTGGTGGACCGTCTCGTGCCCGAGCGCCAGAAGATGCTCCACGGCGCTACGGGTTCCGGCGGCCTGGTCGGTGTCGACCACCGCGTGATCGGGACCCAGGGCGGAGTCGACCACGACCAGGTGCTCGACGTCCGGGATCGTCAAGGAGGCGGTCTCGGAGTCCTCAGGCATTGACTCCAGCACCAGGATGACCCCATCGACCAATAGTTCCTGCAGGCGGTCAAAGGCGCCTGAGACCGAGGCGGTGGTGCGGGCTTGCGGGGCCATGAGGGTGACGGTGTACCCATGGGCCGAGGCGGACTCGGAGATTGCGGCCAGGGTGGAGGTATTGCCCGTGGCGGTCAGGTCGAACATGACGACGCCGATGTTGTGGAAGCTGCCGCGCTTGAGTGCGCGGGCGGCGGCATTGGGGCGGTAACCGAGCTCGCGCATGGCTGCTACCACCCGCTCGCGGGTCTCGGGCACTACTCCCTGGTAGCCGTTGGACACGCGTGAGACCGTCTGTGCGGAGACGCCGGCCAGCCGCGCGACATCCGCCATGGAGACCTGATGACGACGCCGGGCTGACATGGGAACCTCCTGACGCAGTGGGCCGCGGCCGTGTTGACAGTGCCTTAACGATGTGCCACGCTAACACTCGTTAACAATGTTTGCGCAACCATCCGCGTAGTTGCTGCTGTTGGCGTAAACATTTCACGTGCACTTCAACTCCCCTCAGTGCAGAGACGGAAGGACAAGGATGTCGGCGATTCCCGTCCCGGCGGGCGCACCCGCTGCCGCACAACACAAAACGGTGCCCGAGCGGCGCCCGAAGCGCCGCTGGACCGGCTGGGGCTTCGTGGGCCCCTTCATGACGGTGTTCGCCTTCGTCTTCCTGGCGCCGATCCTCTACTCGATCTACCTGAGCCTGTTCCAGAAGCGGATGGTTGGCGGCAACCAGTTCGTCGGCCTGGACAACTACACCCAGCTCCTGGCGGACCCGCAGTTCTGGGAGGCATTCCGCCGCGTGGCCCTGTTCCTGGTCATCCAGGTGCCGATCATGCTCACCCTGTCACTACTGGCCGCGCTGGCGATCGACTCCCTGAAGCTTTACGGCACGGCCTTCTTCCGCATCTCCATCTTCATGCCCTACGCAGTCCCCGCGGTGGTCGCCGCCCTGATGTGGGGCTTCATTTACGGCAACCGGTTCGGGCTGGTCGGCTCGCTGTCCGACCTGCTGGGCGTCAGCATCCCCGATCCGTTGGGCGCCAACGTGATCCTGGTGTCGATCGGCAACATCGTCACCTGGGAGTTCGTCGGCTACAACATGCTGATCTTCTACTCCTCGCTGAAGACCATCCCGCACAGCCTGTACGAGGCTGCGGCCATTGACGGCGCCAGCGAGTGGCGCATCATCACCGCCATCAAGATTCCCGCCCTGCGCGGCGCCCTGGGAATCGCCACGATCTTCTCGATCATCGGCTCGTTCCAGCTGTTCAACGAGCCCTCGATCCTCCAGAGCCTGGCACCCAACGCGATTACCACCTACTACACGCCGAACTACTACGCCTACAACCTGTCCTTCGCGGGCCAGCAGTACAACTACTCGGCCACAGTCGCCATCGTCATGGGGCTGATCACCATGGCGGTGGCCTACCTAGTCCAGCTGCGCGGGAACCGGGAGAACTGAGCCATGAGCAAGAAGACCGCCAACGCCGCCGTTGCACACCGCGGCTACAACGTCGAGAACCCGCGCAAGAGCTGGCTGCTGACGCTCGTGATGGGCCTGATGCTGATCTACACCTACCTGCCGCTGCTGTGGCTGTTCATCTCCTCCACCAAGACCCAGGGTGACCTCTTCTCCACCTTCGGGCTGTGGTTCGGGCACGACTTCGCCCTGTGGGACAACATCCGCGAGACGCTGACCTATAACGATGGCCAGTTCGTGCGCTGGTTCCTGAACACGCTGATGTACGTAGTCCTGGGCGCCGGCGGCTCCGTGCTGCTCTCGGTGCTGGCCGGGTACGGCCTGGCCAAGTTCGACTTCCCCGGCAAGAACGCCGTATTCGCCATTGTCATCGGCGCCGTCGCGGTCCCCGGAACCGCGCTCGCGGTCCCGACCTTCCTCATGTTCGCCAAGCTGGGCCTGACCAACACTCCCTGGTCGGTGATCATCCCCTCGCTGATCTCACCCTTCGGCCTGTACCTGATGTGGCAGTTCACCCGCGACGCCGTTCCCACCGAGCTGCTTGAGGCCGCCCGTATCGACGGCGCGAGCGAGTTTCGTACCTTCCGCCAGGTGGCCCTGCCGCTGCTCGGCCCCGGCATCGTGACGGTGGCCCTGTTCGCGATCGTGGCCACCTGGAACAACTACTTCCTGCCGCTGATCATGCTCAAGGACGCCAGCTGGTATCCGCTCACCATCGGCCTGAACGCCTGGAACGCGCAGGCCGCCACCGCCGGCGGACAGGCGATCTTCAACCTGGTCATCACCGCGTCCCTGCTAACCATTATTCCGCTGATCGCCGCCTTCCTCAGCCTGCAGCGCTTCTGGCAGGCGGGCCTCGCCTCCGGCGGCGTCAAGGAATGACGCCGCCGCTCCCAGTCCCCTTAGCCGGACACCTGCGTCCTTCGGCTACGTCAACTCCCAACTCAAACACTCCCACCAGCACCGCAAGGGTGCGAACTGGAAAGGAAACCACCATGACGATTGATCGTCGCATGTTCCTGCGTGCCACCTCCGCCGTTGCGGTTGCCGGCGCCGCTTCGGCGGTCCTGGCCGCCTGCGGCTCGGGCTCCTCGCCCTCTGACGGTGCTGCCGCGGCCGATCCCTCCGCCGCCGCATCGGCCGCCGAGGCCGGTGGCGAGCTGCTCGTGTGGGCCTGGGACAACACCATCGAGCCCTGCGCACAGGCCTTCATGGAGAAGTACCCGAACGTGAAGGTCACCGTGACCAACGTCGGCACCTCCGCCGACCAGTACACCTCCCTCCAGAACGCCATCTCCGCCGGCAAGGGCGGCCCAGACGTCGCGCAGATCGAGTACTACGCCCTGCAGCAGTTCTCCATCTCCGAGTCCCTGGCGGATTTGACCCAGTTCGGCGCCGCCGACTACGAGGGCACCTTCACCGAGGGGCCGTGGAGCTCCGTGCACACCGGTGAGGGCGTCTACGGCCTGCCCCTGGACTCCGGCCCGATGGCGATGTTCTACAACGAGGAGGTCTTCAACGAGCTCGGCGTCGATGTTCCTACCACCTGGGAGGAGTACCTGGACGCCGCCCGCAAGATCCACGAGGCCGACCCCAGCAAGTACATCGCCAATGACACCGGTGATGCGGGCTCGACCCTGTCCGGACTGTGGCAGGCGGGCGCCCAGCCGTACGCGGTTGACGGCACCGACGTCACTATCGACTTCTCCGGCGCCGAGGCGGAGAAGTACTCCGAGCTGCAGACCACCCTGATCAAGGAGGGGCTGCTCGCTCCGATCTCCGGCTGGACCGACGAGTGGTTCCAGGCCCTGGGCGACGGCACCATCGCCACGCTGATCACCGGTGCCTGGATGCCCGGCAACTTCACCTCCTCCGTGCCGAACGCCTCCGGCAAGTGGCGCGTCGCCGCCCAGCCCCGGTGGGACGCCGACACCCCCGCCTGCGCGGAGAACGGCGGTTCCTCCCTGGCGGTCATGGCGGCCTCCGACAAGCAGGCACTGGCCTACTCCTTCGTCGAGTTCTGCTCCGCCCAGGACGGCATCCAGATCCGCATCGACGGCGGCGCCTTCCCCTCCACGACGGCGGAGCTCGACTCCGCGGAGTTCCTCGGCAAGGAGTTCGAGTACTTCGGCGGTCAGAAGGCCAATGAGGTCCTGTCCCAGGCCGCCAAGGACGTGCTGCCCGGCTGGACCTACCTGCCCTTCCAGGTCTACGCCAACTCCATCTTCAACGACCACGTGGGCAAGGCCTACACGAGTAATGGCTCCACCACCATCGCCGAGGGACTGGCGGCCTGGCAGGAGGCCTGCATCACCTACGGAAACCAGCAGGGCTTCACGGTCTCCTGACCGCGGCACCACCTATCGCGAAGCCTGACCCCGATCATGAGAAGAGACTTCACCATGACTGCTAATCTCACCCGCCGCAGCGCGCTGTCGGCGCTCGGCGCCTCCGCGCTGGCCCTCACCCTCGCCGCCTGCTCCGGTTCCGGGGACGACTCCAAGCCCGCTGCCGAAGTCGATCCGTCGGCGGCAGCGGCCGCCGCCGAGGCCGGTGGCGAACTGCTTGTGTGGTCCTGGGAGCCCACCCTGACCGACGTCGTAGCCGAGTACCAGCGGGCCTTCCCGAACGTGAGGGTGGAGCTGGTAAACGCCGGCACCGGCACCGAGCAGTACACGGCGCTGCAAAACGCCGTCTCCGCCGGGTCGGGTATCCCGGACGTCGCGCAGATCGAGTACTACGCCTTGCCGCAGTTCTCCCTGGCCGAGTCGCTGGCAGACCTGACCCAGTTCGGCGCCGCCGACCTGGCCGCCTCCTACTCCGCCGGCCCCTGGGCGGCGGTCGCCTCAGGCAGTGGGATTTTTGGCCTCCCCATGGACTCCGGCCCGGTGGCACTGTTCTACAACGAGGAGGTCTTCAACGCGGCGGGTGTCCAGGTACCTACCACCTGGGAGGAGTACCTCGACGCCGCCCGCGCCATTCATGCTGCCGACCCCAAGCAGTACATCGCCAATGACATCGGTGACGCGGTCAAGACGCTGTCGCTGCTGTGGCAGGCCGGCTCCCGCCCCTACATGGTGGACGGCACTACCGTCGGCATCGACTTCAGCGAGGAGAGCTCGCAGAAGTACGCCGAGCTGTGGACCACGCTGATCGAGGAGGAACTGCTCTACCCGTGCGCGGACTGGTCCGATGAGTGGTACCGGGGCCTGGGCGACGGCACCATCGCCTCCCTCGCCATGGGGGCATGGATGCCGGCCTCCTTCGTCGGCGGCGTTGAGGCCGGGGCCGGCAAGTGGCGGGTGGCGCCGCTGCCGGCCTGGAAGGCGGGGAGACCGCATCCTCGGAGATGGGCGGGTCCTCGCTGGCGGTAACCGCCGCCAGCAGCAAGCAGGCCCTGGCCTACCACTTCATCGAGTACGCCAACGCCGAGGCCGGCGTCGCCAGCCGAATCGCCAACGGTGCCTTCCCGGCCACTACCGCGGACCTGACCAGCGAGGAATTCCTGGGCGCTGAGTTCGAGTACTTCGGCGGGCAGAAGGCCAACGAGGTCTTCGCCGAGTCCGCCGCGGCCGTCACCGACGGCTGGTCCTTCCTGCCCTTCCAGGCCTACGCCAACTCCATCTTCAACGACTCCGTCGGCAAGGCCTACGAGTCCAAGGGCGCCACCTCGGTCGCCGATGGACTGTCCGCCTGGCAACAGGCCTGCATCACCTACGGCAACCAGCAGGGTTTCACAGTCTCCTGACCTGCCTGGCGGCGACGCGCTGCGGGACGACGGCCCAGGCCGCATTCCCGGCGCGTCGCCGCGCACTTAAAACCGACCGGCTCACGACCCGCTAGCAGACAGGGCATGATGAAAAGTACCGCCAGCCGCCCCGGCTTCCCCCGGCACCCGCGCCGCGAGGGCTCTGCCATCCACTTCGGCGCCGACTACAACCCCGATCAGTGGCCCGAAAGCACCTGGGCGGAGGACATCGCCCTCATGCGGCGGGCGGGTGTCACGGTCGTCACCCTGCCGGTGTTCTCCTGGGCCCACCTACAACCGAGCGAGGACACCTGGGACTTCGACTGGCTGGACCGGATCATGGACCTGCTGGCGCAGGCCGGCATCGACGTCGACCTGGCCACCTCCACCGCCTCCCCGCCCGCCTGGCTCACCACCAAGCACCCCGAGGTACTGCCGGTCACCCGCACGGGCGAGACGCTGTGGCCCGGAGGCAGGCAGCAGTGGCGCCCCACCTCGCCCGTATTCCGCCGCTACGCCCTGGAGCTGACGCGCCGCATGGCGGAGCGTTACGGCACGCACCCCGCACTGGCCGCCTGGCACGTGAGCAACGAGCTCGGCTGCCACAACGCCTACGACTACTCCGAGGATGCCGCGGCCGCCTTCCGGGCCTGGCTGCGTGAGCGCTACGCCACCCTGGAAGCGCTCAATGACGCCTGGGGGACGGCCTTCTGGTCGCAGACCTACCACCGGTGGGAGGAGATCCTCCCACCCCGCCTGGCCGCCTCCGAACCGAACCCCAGCCAGCTGCTCGACTTCCGCCGCTTCTCCTCAGACGCGCTGCGCGACTACCTGCGTGCCGAAAGTGCGGTACTGCGCGCAATCACTCCAGGCATTCCCATCACCACCAACTTCATGGTCATGGGCGACACCGCCGCCCTGGATTACCCGAGTTGGGCCGAGGACGTCGACTTCGTCTCCAATGACCACTACCTGGACCCCCGGCCCGGTGGCATCGATGAGCTCGCCTTCTCCGCCTCGCTCACCTCCGCTATCGCCGGCGGGAGACCCTGGTGGCTCATGGAGCACTCGACGGCGGCGGTCAACTGGCGTCCCGTCAACCCGCCCAAGCTTCCCGGGGAGCTGATGCGCGACTCGCTGACGCACCTCGGCCACGGCGCCGACGCCATCTGCTTCTTCCAGTGGCGGGCCTCGCGCGCAGGCGCAGAGAAGTATCACGCCGCCCTGCTCCCGCACGCCGGGGAGGACTCGCGCCTGTTCCGCGACGTCGTCGCCCTGGGACGTACCCTCGAAGAGCTGGCCGAAGTGGCGGGGAGCCCGGCGCTGCCCGCACGCGCCGCCGTCTTGTTCGACTACGAGTCCTGGTGGTCACTGACGCAGGAGTTCCTGCCGCACACGCGCCTGGACTACCGCGGCCAGGCCCTGGACTGGTACCGGGCCCTGGTGGCTGCGGGAGTCCGCGTCGACGTCATCACCACGCGCAGCGACCTTGAGGGCTACGAGCTGATCATCGCCCCGCTGCTGCACGTCATGCCCGCCGAGCTGGCAGAGCGCCTGCGCGCCGCGGTTGCCGGCGGCAGCCACCTGGTGACGACCTACTTCTCCGGGACCGTGGACGAGCACGATCACGTCATCGCCGGCGGCTACCCCGGCGCTTTGCGCGAGCTGCTGGGCATCCGCGTGGAGGAGTTCGCTCCGTTGCTCGACGACGACGCCGCAGTGCTCTCAGGCGGAGGCACAGGCCGCATGTGGACCGAACGGGTGGAGGTCACCGCTCCCGACGTCACGGTGCTGCGCCATTACGAGCGGGCCCGCGGCGTCGAGGCGGGCACCCCCGCCGTTACGCGGCGCGCGGTGGGGAAGGGCTCCGCAGCGTACGTGTCCACACGTCTGGAGGGTGATGAGCTGGCGGACTTGGCCGCCGAACTGCTGGCGGCTGCCGGCATTGAGGCGGACTTGCCCGAGCTCCTGCGCGGGCAGGTGATTGCCTCCGTCCGCCGCGGGGAGGCCGCGGACTACTGGACGCTGACTAACCGCGGATGCCGCGACCTCGGGCCTGCTGCCGACGTTGCCGGGATACTCGGCGGGAGCGTGCTGGCAGGTGCTGGCTCGCTCGGCGCAAGCGACGCCGTCGTCGTGCGGGTGCCGCGCGGCTGAGGCGCCTCACCGCACCTGGGGAATCCCCAGCTCGTCGCGGGCAGAGCGCATCTGCGCGGCCTCGGCCCGGGAGAACTCGAACTCGGCCTCGCTCCAGTCCCACATGGCCTGGATGAGTGGCTTGAAGCTCTCGCCGCGGCGGGTCAGCCGGTACTCCACGCGGGGCGGTACCTCGCCGTAGTCGATGCGCTCCAGAAAGTCGTCCGCAACCAGCTCTCGCAGTTGCTTGGACAGTGTGGAGTCCGACACGCCATGCAGGCACCGCTTCAGCTGGCCGAAGTGCCGGACCTCGGCCAGGGCCACGTAGAAGAGGATCTCGATCTTCCACTTGCCGCCGATTACCGCCTGCAAGGACGTGATCGCAGGACACCACTCGATCTTCGGGGCTTGCGCCACAACCCTCGCCTCCTTGTCTACCCGTCCACGCTAGTACTACAGAAAAAGATAGTACTAGCGAACTCGGAGGAGGTGGGCGAGAGTGGTTGCAGATACGCGGGCCGCACACAGCGCGCCGGTGCCCACAACCCCGAGGAGGAAGACATGAAGGTGACCTACTGGTCGGACTTCGCCTGCCCGTACTGCTACGTCGGCGAGACCCGCCTGCACAAGGCGATCGAGTCGCTCGGCCTGGCCGACGACGTCGAGGTGGAGATGAAGGCCTTCGAGCTGTACCCGGACGCGCCCCGCGAGGTGCAGGGCCCCACACTCGACCGCTTCGCCAGGAAGTACCGCCTGACCCGGGCAGCCGCGCGCCAGCGCATCGACTCCATCAGCGCCATGGGACGGGCTGAGGGCATCGACTTCAACTACGCCACCACGCTCAACACCAACATGCTCGATGCGCACCGGCTGACCAAGTTGGCTCACGCGCTGGGCAATACCCGCTTCGAGGAACTCTGCTTCCACGCCTACTTCGTGGACAACGAGGTCATGTCCGACCACGCCGTACTGCGGCGCCTAGCCGCGCAGGCGGGCCTGCCGGAGGCCGACGTCGAGCGCGTGCTGTCAAGCGACGAGTACGCCGACGCCGTGCGTGCCGATGAGCGCGAGGCGCACTCCATGGGCGTGAACGCCGTGCCGTTCTTCGTGGTGGACGGCAAGTACGTGATTTCCGGCTGCCAGCCCACGCAGGAAATGGCCCGCGTGCTCACAAACGCGCGCGACGCGGCGCTAGCGGAGGGCGCCGCCGAGGGCGGGGCCTGCGGCCCGGACGGGTGCGCGATCTAATGGGAGTTCAGGTTCGCCCGCTTCTGGCCCGCGGGTGTTCGCCACCTACGGCTACTTCGTCGTCGACGAGGAGACTGGACATGCCTTCCTCATCGACCCCGGCGCCCAGGCGGACCTGTTCCTGCGAGCCGTGCGCGGGCACGATTGGACCGTAGAGGCCATCGTGCTCACGCACGGCCACTTCGACCACATTGGGGCCGTGGAGGAGCTGCGCGCCGCCTGGGGGATCCCCGTGCTGGCGCATGCGGAGTCCGAGCGCTACCTGACCGACCCGTACCTGAACCTCTCCGCCAGCCACGGCGCGCCGCTGCGGGTGCGCGGCGTGGAGAAGTTCCAGCACGGCGACCGCCTGACCCTGGGGGAGGGCTCGAACGTCGAACTTGAGGTCCTGCACGTTCCCGGGCACACCGATGACTCCTGCGCCTTCTACTGCGAACAGGCCGGCTTCGCGCTAGTGGGCGACACGGTCTACGAGGGCGGCCCCGGTTTGACCATCTTCCCTACGGGAGACGCGGCCAAGCTCCGGGCGAGCCTGGAGACCAGGCTGCTCACGCTCCCCGATGGTACGGAACTGCTGTCGGGGCACTCCCGCCCCACTACGGTCGCGCGGCTCAGGCGTGCGGTACGACGGCCTGCGGCCGGCCCGGGAGACCGGCTGTCCTGAGCGGGCGCCGTATTGGCGTTCCATCCCCAGCCCCACAACGACCTCGGCGCGGCGAAGACGTCCTTTATCGGCTCGAATAGACCACCATGCGCCACACCGCAGTCCTGGCCCGGACTGCGGGCTCGCAAATACGGAGAGCCGACCCGGGTGGTCTTGGGTGTGGCGCACGCTCAGTTGTTTTGGCGCTCTGGCCGGTTGGCGGGTTTTGCCTGGTATTTCGGTGTTCTTGGTTTTTGGCTGGTGGGGGTTGGTTGGCTCCAGCGTGCGCCGCTGGGGTTGCCGCACGCTGGAGCTGGTTGGGCTGTTTTTCGGGTGGTGTGCTTTCCGCGTGATTACGCCGTTTCTGTGGAAGCGTGCCGGGACTGAGCGTGCGGCGCGCACCCGTGCGGCGCACGCAGGCCACACACCCCAAACCGAGAGAACCACTAAGTAGGTCCTTGCAGCGCCCGAGCGGTTCGACCCGTAGGGGTTGACGATGCTGCCGCGGTGCGCCCCGCAGGCGGACTGGCCAGCTTCTACGCGTCGTCAGCTTTCCAGCCAGTCGGTCAGAGCGGCCAGGGAGTCGAACATGTCGTCGAACAGGAGCCGGTTGTCGATGCGCTGGTAGCGGCGCATCGGCCGGGTGTTCTGCGGGTAGCGGTAAGTGCCATCCTGTGCGATACGGGGCGTGGGGATAACGTCGTAGTAGGAGGACGCTGCGTCGGGCTCGAAGGTGGTTTGCAGTGAGGACAGCAGCACCAGCGGCTGATCGCCGAGCACATAGGTCGCCCCGGGGTGCGCCATGCCCGCGACCATTGCACGCACCTGGTTCAGCTCACCCAGCAGGTAGGCGCCAAGCGCGCCAGCGCGGGCGCAGCCGCGCCGGATAGTCGCCATGGAGACGGTGGCCGACCGATAGACATCGCGCGGGACCTGCCAGATGCGGGCCTCGGTGTCATTGAAGACGTAGCGTGCGCTCGCGGGGTCGAGCGCCAGGTTGTACTCCATGTCCGTGCCGCCCTCGGGCACGTATGCCAGTCCGGGATGCTCCCCGCCGCCGATCCAGATGAGGGTCAGGCGCGCAGCGATGGCCGGTTCAGCCTTGAGCGCGCGTGCGACGTCTCCCAGAGAGCCGCCGGCCACGAGGAACAGTGAGCGGTCGTCGTCGCGCATGGCCTCGGCGACGATGAATTGGGATGCGGCGGTGGGGCCGTCGTAGACGTCGAAGCCGCGGTCGTCGCCGTCGTACAGGTCGACGCCGGTCACCCCCATGGTCGCCAGCAGTGTCTCAACGCGCTCGCGGCCGGCGCGCACGGAGGAGTCGGTGCGGTTCCAGGGATCATCCTCGCGCAGCCGGGAGACGACGACGCCGCGCACCTCGGTGCCCTCAGCCAGCAGGTGGTGGGCCAGGGCGAAGAGGTCGTCGGGGTCGCCGGCGAAGTCGTTGTCGATGATGACGCGAGTGCGCGGGGCAACGCCGGGGAGCCGATCGGCGTCGGTGAGCCAGGGGGAGGAGCCGTACTCCCAGGATCGAGCGGCGGTGGTCATGTCTCGCTCCTTTGAGTGAGGTTGTGAGCGTTGGATGAGGACAGCGGCGGCATCGGACCAGCCGGTACCGATGCCGCCGCTGGGGCTCGGTGGTGCTACTTGACCTTCCGGACCGGGATGATGGCCACGGCACTGACGCCGACGGCGATTACCGCCGTGATGAAGATGGCCGAGTAGCCGCCGGTGCGCGCGACCAGCTGGCCGGCGACGAAGGGCGCCAGCATCTGGCCGATGTTGGAGGCCACGTTGGCTACGCCCAGGTCCCTGCCTGCGGTGTCGGGGTCGGGCAGGACGTCGATGAACAGGGCCACGTCCACCGCCATGTACATGCCGTAGGCCCCGGCCAGCAGGATGTAGAAGAAGTAGTACATGGGCAGCGTTGGGACCAGCAGGGGAACCAGCATGTCCAGGGCGATGACCAACGAGGCGCCGATGACGAAGGGCTTGCGCCGCTTGGCCTTGTCGGACAGCTTGCCGGCGAAGGCCAGCATGAGCAGCTGCACCGGCAGGGCGGCGAGCGACAAGGTGGCCACGATGGTGTTGGCCTCGGCTGCGGTGTGGGCGGGGCGCAGGTGCGACTGGATGATGTACAGGTTGTAGTTGGTCACGGCCGTGTAGCCGAAGAACATCATGAAGCGGGCGATCCACACCCAGCGGAAGTCATGGTCAAACAGTGGGACGAAGAAGCCCTTGAGGAAGGCGAGCCAGTCGAACTGGCGCAGCTCCAGGTCCTTGGAGGGGCGGTCCTTGGCGAAGGTCACGAAGATGAGGGCACCCACTACCACGGCGACTGCGAACACGAAGTAGGCGTCCAGGCCAATGGAGTTCATGAGCACGCCGGCCACCACGGATCCGCCGGTGAAGCCTGCCATCATGCCGATTCCGGACAGGCCGGAGACCGTGCCGGTCTTTTCGGCGGGAATTCGGTCCGCTACTGTCGTGGACAGTGGCCCCTGCATGAAGTTCAGGGAGACCTGCGCGGTGGTCCAGAAGACGGTGAGCATGAGTACCGTGGTGGAGTAGCGCAGGCCGATCATGAAGGCGGCCCCGGCGACGGCGCCGGCCACGATCCAGAAGGCGCGCCGGCCCCAGCGGGAGCGCCAGCGGTCGGAGAGGACACCGACGATCGGCTGGGCGAACAGCGTGAAGAACGAGCCGACGATCATCATGTTGGAAATGGAGGACGCGCGTGCGGCCTCGTACTGCTTCAGCAGGTCCAGTAGATGCGCCTGCTCGGCGGTGGGAGTCGCGGTTCCGGCGCTGACGTCATTGGCCAGGTTCGTCAGCTCGGTGAGCTGGTCCAGGCTGGTGACGGTGGTGCCGGAGAAGTACTGCCGAAACTCGATCGTCTGCACGGTGTTGGGCAGCAGGATCGCCGCTAGCGCCGAGTAGCAGGCGTACAGGAAGACGCCCGCGATGACGAATGAGATCAAGTACTGGTAGTACGGGCGCCCGCCCAGATACTTGGCGGAGGTGCCCGGCCGCGTGGGCTCCTCCAGGCGGGGGTCGGCGGTGGTGGACATGTGGCTCCTTTGCATTGATGCCCGGACGCTGAACGCGCACGGTACCTTCACGGGGTTCCGACCGGTCGGTCCATTAGATATTGAATGGATTCATTCTGTCAAGGAGCTGCGGTGATGGGGGGCTGTCGCCTGTCGCGGAGCCATGGTGGTGGGGGCCGTCGTCCGTCAAGGAGTGTCGTCGATGATGTACCGCCGCGGATCCTGCCGGGCCGCCTCCTCGCGGATACGCTGGAGACGGCGCATCCGCGCCGCCCGGCCACCCGTCCGGCGCCCACCTCCGCGTGCCCCCAGGGACTCGATCTCAGGACTGAGGTAGCTGACGTACTCGGCGGCCATGTCCTCCGGCGACTGGTGGTAGCCGCCGCGTATCCACGTGTCAATGAGGCCGAACAGGCCGTAAGCCTTGAAGTGATGCGCGTTTAGTGCGCGGGAGTCGGCGCTGGGCACCTCGCCGCCTCCCGGTTCGGCCTTGCGGCTCGGTGCATCGCTGCCGAGCGCGTCAAGCACTGTTGCCAGTAGAACGTTGTGCTGCCCCGCGGCGTAAAGGAGCTCGTTGACCTGCCGCATCCGCAAGCAGAACCGGAACAGGGCTATCGCGTTGGCGCGGTCATCCGTCTCGTCATACCAGTGGTGGGCGGCGAAGTCTGTCCAGGCCGTCTGGTACTTGTAGGCCAGTACCTCCTCCTTGGAGGAGAAGTGGCGGAAATAGGTGACCCGCCCCAGTCCGGCGCGGGTGGCAATATCGCTGGCGCTGATCTTCTTCAGCGGTTTTTCTTGCATGAGCTCGAGCAGGGCGTTGCCCATGGCGTCCTTGAGCGGCGCCGCGGAGTCCTCGAGTCGTGCCATGCTGACCTCCAGGGAGTGGTCGAATCGGCAACGTACAGGAGTAGCCCCGGCTTCGGCAGGAACCGCCCAAGCCGGAGTGATCCCCATTTCGAAATATAGTCGTCTTGCGGGACCAGACACGCCCACGCGCCGCAACGGATTTGGGGGAGCTCTCCGGCAACTCGCCGCAGGGCGGGGGCCGTGAGGGCGTTGCGAGCAGCTAGGCGTGGAAGACTGGCCTGTGCTCGGCCCTGAAGGTTTCGGCTTAACGGACCCACCCCAGGAGGTAGTTGTGGTCAGACGGCGACGGAAGGACAAGCGCTCCAATGCCGGACACCCCGTGACGGCAGTAGAACCGGAGCAGCCGCGTCCGCCGGAGCCGGTGCGGGTGGCGACTCCGGACGAGGCCCGCGAGCTCGCACAGCTCCTGCTGGGTGCCGGCCGGGAGGCGCCCGTCGTGGTGGTGTCCACGCCGCTGGGCAGCGAGGCCCCCTGGATCGATGCCGACGCACTGGCTCACTACGGGCGTGGCCTCGTGCCCGTCTACTTGCTGGAGACCGGGCGCACGTCGTATGCCTTTGCCGACGCGATGCCGGAGTACACGCAGGTTTACGGCGGGGCGGGCCGCATGTACTCCCCGGACCTCGCCTGGGCCACGGACTGGAGCCGGTCGCGGCTGTTCCTGGCCACGGATCCGGAGTCCGGGCGGCGGGCGACCGACGGCCTGATCGGGGAGCTGGCCCGGATACTGCCGCGTGGGCAACGGCCGCAGGCGACGCAGAGCTTCAAGGGCACGGTGAGGATGCTCGTGCCGCCGTCCCGCGCACTAGTCGAAGGCGCGCAGGAGAACTCGCCGCTGGCCATGATCTCCCCGGAGGAGTCGGTGCCCGCCCTGAACGTGACCGTGGGCCAGTTGGTTGCCGCCGGCCAGCAGGTGGAGGGCAGGCATGATGCGACTACCGGATACCTCGATGTCTCGGCGAGCCTGCGCTCAGCGGGACAGGCGCTGGACGGGCTGGAGGCGGGCGAGGTGATCCTGGTCCGGGTTGCGGCCATGACTCCTGATGAGCTGGTGGTGGAGCCCTACCCGCAGGTGACCGTGCGGATTCCCAAGATGAGCGTGACTGCGAATCCGTTCGACAGTCTGGATGACCTGTTCTGGATCGGTGCGGTGGTACGCGCCCGCGTGGACTCCACCGCCGGCGGGCTCTCACTGTCCATGGATGACGTCGACGACGACGAGCCGGTACGCCCGGCCCCCAGTCTGCTTCCCGGGGGTCCCCCGTGGCTGGAGGAGGCGGGAGAGGCGGCCTGGGAGGGGGCCGACCTGGTGTCTGGGGGCGCGGACGGTATGCCCGCGCCTGAGCCGCGGCCCGGAGCTGCTGAGTCACCCGCGGCGGCTTCGCGCAACGACGTCGCCGCTGAGGACCGGGCCGACCGCGGTGTAACCGTAGTGCCCTCTCCCCTCGGCGTGGGCGGGGTGGCGGAGGGTGACGCCCGCGGACGCCGGATCATCGAGCTGGAGCGCAGCCTGGCCGATGCGCGCGAGCGCCTGGCGCGGCTCGCCGAACGACTGGATCAGGAGCGTGAGCAGACCGACCACTTGCGTATGGAGCTGTCCCTGACCAGCCAGCTCTACCGTGAGGCCACGCGCGAGGTGGCGCAGCTCACGGAGCGGCTTCAGCACTCCATGGCGCAGCACCGCAGCGCCTCGCGCAGACTCGCCCAGCGCAGGTCTGAGCGCGACGCGGCGCGGGATGAGACCGGGCGCAGGGAGGATTCCGCGCGCGCCGAGCCGCTGTTCCTGGAGCCGGAGGACCAGCTCCGCCATGAGATCTACTTGGCCTGGGCGCAGCTGACTCCTCCGCAGGACAAGGCGCAGTGGCCCTCCCGGCCGACTACATCGTGGGTCCCGGTTTCATCGGCTCCGTGGATGCGCTTGAGGGCGTGGATCACGAGCGCGTGCTGAGGGTTGTGGTCGAGGTGCTCACTGGTCGGGTCAAGGACATACCTTCGCGTCAGCTGCACCGGTTGCGCCTGAACACCCACAGTGGGCAGGCGCGTACGCGGGCAGACGGGGCCGTGGCCTTCCGCGTGGCCGTGCAGGTGAACACCCCGTCGGCGCGGAGGCTGCACTTCTGGCGACTGCCCGATGGGCGCGTCGAACTGATTAACGTGGCGGTGCACGACCAGATCGACATTTAGCCGGTGGCGGGCGGTGGCGTGAGCGGCAGCTGCTGCCGGCTGCCATGCGCCGCCGGCTGCCATGCGCCGCCGGGTGCCATGCGCGGCCGGAAGAGCACCTTGACAGCATCGATGTGAACGTTCACTATTGGTGGTGCCGTGCTGCGGCCACCGCCGCGGCCGGTCCCTTCGCCTACGTGCCCCACTGACCGCCGTGGTGCGCGTGGGGCGGGAAGACACCTCGCGGCAACGGTGCCGAGCCTGACTGCCGCCCACAAGACACACGAGAAACCGAACTGGGGGAAGAACGTGGCTGATATGACCGAGCGGATTGTGCTGGCTGATTTGGATGATGGTGTGCGTGGGGCGGTGGCTGATGCGCGTGAGCGGGTGGCGCGTTTGCATGGGGAGCTGATTCGGTGGGGCTGGTGGTGTGGACGGCTGGGAACGTGTCTGAGCGGGTGGTGGTGACCCGGCCGGACGGGACTGTGGAGCGGACGGACTTGTTCGTGATTAAGCCGTCTGGGGTGGCGTATGAGGAGCTGTGTGCGGACAACATGGTGGTGTGCACCCTGGATGGGGACAAGATTGTGGATGGTACGCCGGAGGGGTTGGTGCCGTCGTCGGATACGGCGGCGCATGCGTATGTGTACCGGCACATGGACCAGGTGGGCGGGGTGGTGCATACGCATTCGACGTATGCGACGGCTTGGGCGGCGCGGCGGGAGCCGGTGCCGTGTGTGCTGACGATGATGGCGGATGAGTTTGGGGGTGAGATTCCGGTGGGTCCGTTTGCTCTGATTGGGGATGACTCGATTGGTCGGGGGATTGTGGAGACTCTCGCGGGGTCGCGGTCTCCGGCGGTGTTGATGGCGAATCATGGTCCGTTCACGATCGGGCGGGATGCGCGGGCCGCGGTGAAGGCTGCGGCGATGTGCGAGGAGGTGGCGCGTACGGTGCATATTGCGCGTCAGGGGGGTGAGATGGTGCCGATTGAGCCGGAGCTGATCGACCGGCTCAACGACCGCTACCAGAACGTCTACGGCCAGCACTGACCAAGTCCGGTCCCCAGCAATCAGCTGAATTCAACATCCAAAATTCATAATTCAAAGGAGAATAACTCATGACTGCTCTGCCCAGTCCGTTCGACGGCAAGGAGATCTGGTTCCTCACCGGGAGCCAGGACCTGTACGGCGAGGAGACCCTCGCGCAGGTCGCCGACCAGTCCCGGCAGGTCGCCGCCTGGCTCGACGCCGCCGACGCCATCCCGGTGCGTATCGTCTGGAAGCCGGTCCTGAAGGACCGCGATGCCATCCGCGCCGCCATGCTCGCCGCCAATGCCGACGACGCCTGCATCGGCGTGATCGCCTGGATGCACACCTTCTCCCCGGCCAAGATGTGGATCGGCGGCATCGACGCGTTGTCCAAGCCCCTGGTCCAACTGCACACCCAGTACTCGCAGTCCCTGCCCTGGTCCACCATCGACATGGACTACATGAACCTCAACCAGGCCGCCCACGGCGACCGCGAGTTCGGCTACATCCTGACTCGCTTGAGCCAGCCCCGCAAGGTCGTCGTCGGCCACGCCACCCAGGCGGACACCCAGGTCAAGATCGGCACCTGGGCGCGCGCCGCCGCCGGATGGGACGCCCTGCACCACACCCGCCTGGTCCGCTTCGGCGACAATATGCGCAACGTCGCCGTCACCGAGGGCGACAAGACCGAGGCCGAGCTGCGCCTAGGCGCCAGCGTGAACACCTGGGGCGTCAACGACCTGGTCGAGGTCGTCGACGCCGTCACCGAGGCGGAGATCGACGCCCTGATCGAGGAATACCTGGACGCCTACGACGTCGTCGAGGAGCTGCGCCCCGGCGGCGAGCGCCACGAGTCCCTGCGCTACGGCGCGCGCATCGAGGCCGGCATGCGCCGCTTCCTCCAGGAGCGCGGTGCCACCGCCTTCACCACCAACTTCGAGGACCTCGGCGGGCTGCGGCAGCTGCCGGGCCTGGCCGTCCAGCGGCTCATGGCAGACGGCTACGGCTTCGGCGCCGAGGGCGACTGGAAGACGGCCCTGCTCGTGCGTGCCGCCAAGGTCATGGGCTACGGCCTGCCCGGCGGCGCCTCCCTGATGGAGGACTACTGCTACGAGATGACGCCCGGTAAGGAGAAGATCCTCGGCGCCCACATGCTCGAGGTCTGCCCCTCGCTCACCGAGTCCAAGCCGCGCCTGGAGATCCACCCGCTCGGTATCGGGAACCGTGAGGACCCTGTGCGCCTGGTCTTCGACGCCGACACCGGCGCCGGCCTAGTGGTCGCCATGTCCGACATGCGCGAGCGCTTCCGCCTGACCGCCAATGTTGTCAAGATCGTCGGCTCCGACGAGCCGCTGCCCAAGCTGCCCGTGGCCCGCGCCGTATGGGAGCCGGCCCCCGACTTCTACACTTCCACCGAGTGCTGGATGCAGGCCGGCGCCGCCCACCACACGGTCATGACCACGGCCACCACCCTGGAGATGTGGCAGGACCTGGCCGAGATCGCCCGGATGGAGCTGGCCCTCATCGACTCCGCCACCACCACACGTGGCTTCGTGCAGGAGCTGCGGGGCAACCAGGTCTACTACCGCCTGACTCAGGGCTGAGCTGATCGATTCGCGGCCTGGGGCTAACCCAGCCGCTCCGGGCCCGCCCCGGCGCCGTCGACCGTGGAACCACGCGCCGAAAGCGCCGGGGTGGTGGTCACCAGCCGCGCCTGCGTAAGGTGGGGTGGGAGCGATTCCTCACGGCGGCCCCCCGCAGGCCCGATACCGAGCAGCGTTAGCGCACCCTCGGCCATGGCCGGCAGGTCCAGGTCCACGCTGGTGAGCGTCGGAGTGGCGAAGGCGGCGGCGTCGGTGTTCCCCCGGCCGACCACAACCACCTCCGCCGGCACCTGCACACCTCGCCGCCTCAGCGCGCTGACGGCGCCCGCCGCAAGGGCGTCGTTGTGACAGACCACGGCATTCACGGGGAGAGCGGCGTGAGCCAGCCGCGCTACCGCCTCGACCCCGCCGAGCATTCCGTCGGGGACACCCACCCGGATTACGGCGTCGTCGTCGACGCGCAGCCCTGACTCCCGCAGGCCCTGCACGCAGGCGCCGGTCCAGTGGTCGGCGGCCTCGGCTACGCCGACCACCGCCGGGCGGAGCCGCCCCAATGCGCGCAGGTGCGCCGCAACCAGCTTCACCTGTGCCTCAGGCGGGCAGGATACGCGCGGCAAGTCCGGCGGGCCGGAATCGGCGATGAGTACCAGGGGCGACTTCGTCTGAGCCACTTCCCCGCACGCTAGTGACGCCGGGTCCACGCCCCGCGGCACGAGTACGGCGGCGTCGGACCGCTTCGCCCACGACCCAGCCAGAATCTCCTGCTCCCGGTCCGCCTCACCCTGGGTGAGCTCCAGGACCACCGACGTGTGAGCGGCTGCCCGCATCAGCCCCTGCGCCAGCGCGGCGTACAACGGCTGCTGCAGGGTGGGTATGGCCAAGGTGATGCGCCCGCGGCGCCCGCTGCGCAGCGCCGAGGCGCTCGGATTGAGCCGGTAGCCCAGCGCCGTGACCGCCTCAAGTACGCGTTGGCGCGTTTCGGGCGAGGCCCCCGGCGCCCCTCGCAGCACATTGGAGACGGTCTTAGCGGACACGCCCGCGCGGCGGGCGACGTCGCTCATGGTCACGCGCGCGGCCACGGTGCCTCACCCCCGACGGTGGAATCACGTGCCAAAAGCACTACGTCCTCAATGACGGTGCGCGCGGGGGCGTCCGGTGCGGCAATGCGCCGCCGCAGCAGTGAGACGGCGTCGGCGGCGTAGGCGCCCAGAGAGGGGGAGACGGTTGTCAGCGACGGGGAGGTGTAGCGCGACAGCTCCAGATTGTCGATACCGGTCACGGCCACGTCCTGCGGTATGCGTATCCCGGACGCCGCGAGTTCGTGCAGTGCGCCGAGCGCGAGTGCGTCGTTGAAGGCGATCACCGCATCGAAGCCGATGCCGCGGTCCAGCAGCACGCGCACCGCGTTGGCGCCGTCGATGGGGCGCCACTCGGAGGAGGTGACCAGCAGCCGTTCTTCCAGTTCGAGCCCGTGCTGTGACAGCGCCGCGCGTAGGGCCGCGGTGCGGGTCAGTGCGGCCGCATGCGTCCACTCGCCCTCGGAGGCCACGCCGAGGGCGGCTATGTGCTTACGCCCCAGGGCCCGCAGATGCGAGACAACCAGGCCGACACCGCAGTCATTGTCCATGGCGACGCGATCGACGACGTCGTGGTGCCTTTCCCCGAGCAGCACCAGCCGATAGCGGGAAGCGGCCTCGGTGACCTCCTCCGGCGCCATTCCCTGCCAGTACATGATGGTGCCGTCGAGATCGGGGTGGTCGGCCAGAAATCTCGCCTCCCACTGACCGCGCTCGCCGGTGACTCCCAGCACCACGGCCAGGTCGTGGCGGCGGGCCTCGGCGGCAATGCGGTCGGCGATCTCGGCGAAGAAGGGCTGGTTCAGTTCCGGCACCGCAAGGCCAATCGTGTTGGAGTGTCCGGTGCGCAGCGAACGGGCGGAGGCGTTCGGGCAGTAGCTGGTACGTGCTACAGCCGCGAGCACGCGCTCGCGCGTGGTGGGGATACCCCCGGCTCGCCGTTGACCACCCGCGAGACAGTCTTCGGCGAGACGCCCGCGAGGGCGGCGACGTCGAGCAGTGTGGCGGCCATGCGCGGCAGCATACAGATACCGCCTCCAACTATGCGGTAGCGCACGTTCAACGATGTCAAGTGCTGCCGTTCGCCTTTGTTTCGTTGGCGGTTCTGAAAAATGCGGTTATGGCGGTGGAACGTGGGTGGGATCTCGTTCTTAGAGGCGCAGTAGCGGAGGTTGACAACGTTGAAGTATCGGGACACGATGGTGGCAACGCAAGCGCCTCCGGCACCGCCCGCCGGAGGCGCGGCCCAACCGACTCAAAGGAGAGATTCCCTTGGCAGCACGCATCTCGGTCGACGCCGACCGCCCTATCGGCCGTATCTCGCCCCGCATGTACGGCTCCTTCGTGGAGCACATGGGGCGCTGCGTCTACACCGGCATCTTCGAGCCCGACCACCCGACCGCCGACGCCAACGGCCTGCGCCAGGACGTCATGGAGCTGGTGCGCGAACTCGGTGTCACCACCGTGCGCTACCCCGGCGGCAACTTCGTGTCCAACTACCGCTGGGAGGACGGTGTCGGCCCCATCCAGGACCGGCCCCGGCGGCTGGAGCTGGCCTGGCACACCACCGAGCCCAACACCTTCGGCACCGACCAGTTCATGACCTGGTGCGACCAGGCCGGCATTGAGCCGATGATGGCCATCAACCTCGGCACCCGCGGGGAGGCCGACGCCGTCAACCTGCTGGACTACGTCAACGGCCAGGCGGACACCCAGTACGCCAACCTGCGCCGCGCCAACGGGCACGAGGACCCTTACAACGTGCGCATGTGGTGCCTGGGCAACGAGATGGACGGCCCCTGGCAGGTGGGCCACAAGAATGCGGCGGACTACGCCTACTTGGCCCTGTCCACGGCCCGCGCCATGCACATGGTGGACCAGGACCTGGAGCTGGTGGCCTGCGGCTCCTCCGGCTGGGAGATGCCCACCTTCGGCGACTGGGAGCGCACCATCCTCGACCTGGCCTACGACGAGGTCGACTACATCAGCCTGCACCGCTACGTCGATCCCGATGCCCAGGACCGGGCCAGCTTCCTCGCCGCCGGCGTGGACCTGGACCGCTTCATTGACGGGGTCATTGCTACCGCCGACGCCGTCGGCGCCAAGCACCGCTCGAGCAAGAAGATCATGGTCAGTGTGGACGAGTGGAACGTCTGGCGCCTGAGAGCCTGGAACTCCGTCGAGCACGGCTTCGCCGCCGACGACTGGCCGGAGGCCGCTCCCCGCATCGAGGACGTCTACACCGGTGCCGACGCCCTGGTGGTCGGCGGCCTGCTCATCTCCCTGCTGCGTCACGCCGACCGGGTCAAGGCCGCCTCGATGGCGCAGCTGGTCAACGTGATCGCCCCGATCATGACCGAGAAGGGCGGACGCGCCTGGCGGCAGACCACCTTCCACCCCTTCGCCATCGCCTCCCGGATCGCCCGCGGCCAGGCCTATGACGCCGTCGTCGCCAGCCCAGTCACCGGCACCGAGCGCTTCGGTGAGGTCGACACCGTCGACGCGGTGGTCACCTGGGAAGAGGAGACCTCCACCGGCTCGCTGCTGGCCCTGAACCGCTCACTGACCGATTCGGTGGACGTCACCGCCGCGCTGGGGGCCCTGGGCGCGAGCCGCGTTACGCAAGCTCAGATCATCGCCCCCGACGACCTCGACGCCGTCAACACCGCCGACGACCCCGACCGCGTCCGCCCCGTCCCCCACGAGGTGACGCTGGCCGACGGCGTGCTCACCACCACGCTGCCGCCCGCCTCCTGGCTGGCGGTCGAGCTCGCCTGAGCTCCTCTGAATGGTCGGCGGCGGGTCGGCCCGACCCGCCGCCGACCCCGCCCGGGCGGTCTGCTACGCCGGTTGGGCGTTAACAACGCCACTTAACGGCCTGCTGTATACCTTGCAGCCCTTCAGCAGGCCGTTAACAGGCGTTGTTAACCCCGAAGTGGCGTTGCAGGCGGGGAAGCCGCGTAGTAGGCGCCGCCGCTTTAGGGCCCGAGATCGCCACCGACACCCCTCAAGGCCGCTCCAGCCACCAACTTTCAACGACGTCATGCGGAAAAGCCGGGGTCAAGACGTACCAATCTTTGTGCCGTAGGCCGAATTGTGGCCCTCGGCGGCGCATCACGTCGGCCGCGTGCATCGCGTAGGAGCCAGCAGGAACCGGACTCCACGCGCGCCACGCCCCTTCAGCCCGGGAGTCGGCAAGGCCGTTGGCTGGGTAGAGGCGTGATTGGGGGGGGCTTCGGTGTGCTCACGGCGCTGCGGCCCGGCTTTCAGGGGCGGGCGGCCGCCATCTGAATACAGGACAGTAAGCGGGCGCCTTGATCCAGCTGGGAGCGTGTGACGGCGTCGGCTAACCTACGGACCACCGGGAAGCAATACGGGGCGGCGGCCCCACGAGAGTTACGGAAGCAACCATGCAATACCCTTCGCTCAACGGAGAGCTCATCGACCTGCGCGCGGGCGACTACGAGGCCCGGATTGCCGCCTCGGGGGCGACCCTGGTCCACCTGCGCCGCCAGGGCCGAGACCTGGTCATCCCCTTCGATGCCGAAACCGCCCTGCCCGGGGCCTGGCAGGGCAAGACCCTCGTCCCCTGGCCCAACCGCATTGCCGACGCCCGCTACACCTACCGCGGCGTGGACTACCTGGTGCCCTGCAACGAGCCGGAGACCGGGGCCGCCCTGCACGGCCTGGTCGGCTGGGCGAACTTCGCCATAACCGAGACGGACACTGACGATGCCGCGGACGGCGGGACGGCCCCTACCGCCGTCACGCTCGCCCTGAGCCTGCCCGCCTCTTACGCCTACCCCTGGAGCCTGGACATCACCGTCCGCTACGCGCTGGACACGCGCACCGGCCTAACCGTCACCACCACCGCCACCAATGCCAGCGCCGCAGTCTCCCAGACCGTCGGCGTGGTCGGCGCCCCAATTGAGGACGGCACCCCGGCGCCCGCCCCCTACGGGGTCTCCTGCCACCCCTACCTGACCCGCTCGGTCCCGCTGGACGAGTGCGTGCTGCAGGTGCCCGCCGAGCGCGTGCTCGACGTCGACGCCCACATGGCGCCCGCAGGGGAGCGGGACGTGACCGGCACCGACTCGGACTGGCGCACCGGGCGCCTGGTGGGGGCCACCGCCACCGACAACGCCTACACCGGCCTGCCCACCGGTGCCTGGCAGGTGCGACTGACCGGCGGCGAGGGGGAGCGCAGCGTGGTCATGAGTGCCGCCGCCCCCTGGGTGCAGGTCTACAGCGGTGAGCACCTGGGGCGCCGGGGCGTGGCCGTCGAGCCCATGACGTGCCCGCCCAACGCCTTCAACACCGGGCAGGACCTGATCACTCTGGCTGTGGGCCAGTCCCACACCTTCACCTGGCGCCTCTGGGAGGAGGACTGAGCCGGGCTGCGGGGGCGCACGCAATGACTGAGCAGCCCTCCCGGCCCGAACCCGCCGCGGCGACGTCCGCGGCGGCCGGGCGACGCCCGGGAATGATGGACGTCGCCCGGCTGGCCGGCGTCTCCCACCAGACCGTCTCCCGGGTTATCAACCGCCCCGAGTCCGTCCGCCCCGCCACCCTGGCGAAGGTCCGGGCCGCCATCGACCAGCTCGGCTACCGGCCCAACATGGCCGCCCGCGCCCTGGTTACCGACTCCACCCGCATGATCGGCGTAGTCACCACCGGCTCCCACTTCCAGGGGCCCGCAGCCACCACCGCCGCCATCGAAGTCGCTGCCCGGCAGGCCGGCTACGCCACCCTCGTCACCGCCCTCCAGCGCGAGGCCGACGACGCGGAGAAGGAGATCCGCGACGTCTTCAACTTCCTGGTCGAGCGGGGGGTGGACGGCATTATCGCCGTCGCCCCGCAGACCTGGATCGCCACCTCCGCCGAACGGGTCGCCCGGGCGGTCCCGCTCGTCGTCGTGGCGGACGGCCTGGCGCCGAGCGAGCGCATCCACGTGGTCTCGGTGGACCAGGAACTGGGTGCACGCATGGCAGTGAGGCACCTGCTGGGACACGGCCGTGAGTCCATCGCCCACCTGGCGGGCCCACAGGACTGGTACGACGCGCAGGCCCGCGCCCGCGGCTGGCGCTCGTGCCTGGAGGACGCCGGCCGGGAGGTGCCGGCAGTGCTGGCGGGGGACTGGAGCGCCGAGCGCGGATATGAGGTCGGCGCCCAGATGGTGGCCCGCGGCCTGCCCGACGCCGTCTTCTGCGCCAACGACCTCATGGCGCTGGGCATGTTGGCGGCACTGCGCGACCAGGGCGTGCGCGTGCCCGAGGACGTTGCGGTGGCGGGCTTCGATGACACGGCGGGGACGGCATTCTTCTCCCCGCCGCTGACCTCGGTGCGCCAGCCCTTCGACGAGCTGGGGGTGCTGTGCATGGAGGTGATCCTGCGCGCCATCAACGGCGAGGCGGGGGCTACTCACTCGATCTCCCCGACTCTGCGGGTGCGGCGCTCCAGCTGCTGAGGCGGGCCGTGGCCGGCCGCCAATGACGCGGTCAGGGCGCCGACGCGGGTGAAGGTTCACGAGGCGAGCGCGCGCGTACCCTCGGCGTGAGTGGCTGATTCTTGTTGTTTAGCAAGCAGATGTGGTTCGGGTGCGGCGGGAGTTGACACGCGGGAAGTGAACGTTCACACTAGAACGAGTGGCCTGCTTGGCTGTTGTGCCGAGGACCGGCGCTCCGGGCCACCGAACGATCTCAAGGAGGAGACCCACCATGTCCCGATCCCGCATCCCTGCTTTCTCCCGTCGTACCGCGCTCGCAGGGGGAGTGGGCACGGCCCTGGCACTGGCGCTGGCCGCATGCGGCGGAGGCGGCGCCGGCGGCGGCTCCGGCAGCGACACCGCGGGCAAGGCGGCCGCGGACATCAAGATCGGCGTCGCCATGCCCACCAAGTCATCCGAGCGCTGGATCAAGGACGGCTCCAACATCAAGGCCCAGCTGGAGGAGCTGGGCTACAACGTGGACCTGCAGTTCGCGGAGGATGACATCCCCACGCAGACCAACCAGATCGACAACATGATCACTCAGGGCGTGAACCTGCTCATCATCGCGCCCATTGACGGCACGGCGCTGTCCGGGCAGCTGGACTCCGCCGGTGAGGCCGGGATTCCGGTCATCTCCTATGACCGGCTCATCCGCGACAACGAGAACGTCAGCTACTACACCAGCTTCGACAACTACGACGTCGGCACCCAGATGGGCACCTCCCTGCTCATCGGCATGGGCATTCTCAATGCCGACGGCGAGGACGCCGGCGTAAAGCCGGACAAGCCCTACAACATCGAGCTGTTCGGCGGCTCCCCGGATGACAACAACTCCCCGTTCTTCTTCAACGGCGCCATGGACGTGATCCAGCCCTATATCGAAAGCGGCGTGATTGCAGTCAAGTCCGGCCAGACGTCCTTCGACACCGTGGCCACCATGCGCTGGGACGCCGCCACCGCGCAGTCCCGCATGGACAACCTGATCACCTCCACCTACTCCGACGGCAGCCGGGTTGACGGCGTGCTATCGCCCCTGGACTCGATGTCAATCGGGATCCTCGGGGCCCTCAAGGGCGCCGGCTACGGCACCGACTCCCAGCCCTATCCCACGGTCACCGGCCAGGACGCCGAGGTAGCGGGAATCAAGTCCATCATGGCGGGGGAGCAGTACTCCACCATCTTCAAGGACACCCGCGAACTGGCCGACGCCGCCGTGCAGATGGCGGTCGCGGTGCTCGGCGGCCAGGAGCCGGAGGTCAATGACACCGAGACCTACGACAACGGCGTGAAAGTCGTCCCCTCCTACCTGCTCAAGTCCGAGATCATCACCCAGGACAACGTCCGCAGCTCGCTGATCGACACCGGCTACATCACCGAGGACGAGCTCAAGTGACCTCCATCGCCTTCAGCGGTCGCGCCGGCTGGAGTGCAACGGCGCGGGGAACGGGGAACCACCATGGCGGCTGACAACATTCTTGAGATGCGCGGCATCACCAAGCGCTTCCCCGGAGTGGTGGCACTGGATGACGTCAACTTCGCGGTCAGGCGCGGCGAGATCCACGCCATCTGCGGGGAGAACGGGGCAGGCAAGTCGACCCTGATGAAGGTGCTGTCCGGCGTGCACCCGCACGGCACCTACGAGGGGCAGATCCTGCTCGACGGCCAGGAAGTCAGCTTCTCCGACATCAAGGCGTCGGAGAGCGCGGGGATCGCGATCATCCACCAGGAACTCACGCTCAGCCCCTTCCTGTCCATCGCCGAGAACATCTTCCTGGGCAATGAGCGCTCCTCCCGCGGCGTCATCGACTGGCACCGCACGAATACCGAGGCGCAGAAGATCATGGCCCGCGTGGGGCTGGCGGAGAACCCGGCCACGCGCATCCAGGACATCGGCGTGGGCAAGCAGCAGCTGGTGGAGATCGCCAAGGCCCTGTCCAAGGACGTGCGCCTGCTCATCCTGGACGAGCCCACCGCCGCCCTCAACGACGACGACTCCGCCCACCTGCTCGACCTCATGCGGCAGCTCAAGGAGCGCGGGATCACCTGCATCATGATCTCCCACAAGCTCGGTGAGATCAGGCAGATCGCCGACTCCACGACGATCATCCGCGACGGGCACACCATCGCCACGCTCGACATGCACCGCGAGGGCGGAGTCGACGAGGACGAGATCATCCGCCTCATGGTGGGCCGCACACTGGACCAGCGATTCCCCGATCACATCCCGCACATTGCCGACGAGGCGCTGCGGCTCGAGGGCTGGACCGTGCACCACCCCGCGGATCCGTCGCGCACCGTTGTCGACGCCGCCGACCTGGTGCTCAGGCACGGTGAGATAGTCGGACTGGCCGGGCTCATGGGCGCCGGGCGCACCGAGCTGGCCATGAGCCTGTTCGGGCGCTCCTGGGGCAGCGACATCAGCGGCAGGGTCCTCAAGGACGGCCGCGAGATCGAGATCAAGGACGTGGCCTCGGCGATCGCCAACGGCATCGCCTACGTCTCGGAGGACCGCAAGCGCTACGGCCTGAACCTCATCGAGTCGATCAGGCGCAACGTGTCCTCGGCATCCCCGCGCCGGTTCTCCCAGCGCGGCGTGCTGGACCTGCACCGGGAGCGAGCCGTCGTCACCGAGCTGTGCGGCCAGATGGCGGTCAAGGCCCCCACCATCGAGTCCGTCGTCGGCGGGCTGTCGGGAGGCAACCAGCAGAAGGTCGTGCTCGCCAAGTGGGTGGCCGCCGAGCCGGACGTACTCATCCTCGATGAGCCCACCCGCGGCATCGACGTCGGCGCCAAGTATGAGATCTACCAGATCATCAACCAGCTCGCGGACGCGGGCAAGGCGGTACTGGTCATCTCCTCGGAGCTGCCCGAGCTCCTGGGCATCTGCGATCGCATCTACGCGTTGTCGGCAGGGCGCGTCACCGCCGACCTGGAGCGCAAAGACGCCACCCAGGAGACCCTCATGCGTTACATGACTCAAATCAAGGAAGCCTAATGTCAAATACACTTTCAGCGCTCGCGGGCGCTCTGCGCACGAACCTGCGGCAGGGCGGCCTGGCCGTGGCCCTGGTGGTAATCATCGCCTTCTTCGCCGTCGCCACTAACGGCCAGATCCTCTCCTCCCAGAACGTCTCCAACATCATCGTGCAGAACGCCTATGTACTGGTCCTGGCGATCGGCATGCTCTTCGCCATCCTGATGGCGGACATCGACCTCTCGGTCGGCTCGGTGGTGGCGCTGACCGGCGCGGTGGCCGGGGTCGTGACCGTCAACCACGGCATGCCCTGGTGGATGGGCGTGGTTGCCGCGCTGCTCACCGGCCTGCTGGTCGGAGTCTGGCAGGGATTCTGGATTGCCTTCGTAGGAATCCCCGCTTTCATCGTCACGCTGGCCGGCATGCTCATCTTCCGCGGCCTGACCATGATCGTGCTGCACAACCTGTCGATCTCCCCGTTCCCCGGCGGATTCCGGGAGATCTCCTCGGGATACCTCAACGGCTTGCTCGGCGGCTACGGATATGACGTATTCACGCTGCTGCTGGTGGCCATCGCGCTCGCCGCGTATGTGTTCTCCGAGGTGCGCAACCGGCGCCGTTCCATCGCCAACGAGGTGCCGGTGACCTCGCGCGGCCTGTGGATCGGCCGCATCGTGGTGGTCTGCATCATCGGTATGGCCTTCGCCTGGAAGATCGCCACCTACAAGGGCACGCCCTACGTGCTGATCATCTTGGCGGCGCTGATCCTGATCTACTCCTTCGTGGCCGGGCGCACTGTCATTGGCCGGCAGATCTACGCGATCGGCGGCAACAAGGAGGCGGCGGCCCTGTCCGGCGTCAAGGTCCCCTGGGTCCGCTTCTGGGTGTTCGTCAACAACGGGGTGCTGTGCGCATTGGCCGGCATCATCTTCACCTCCAGGCTCAATATGGCCGGACCCAAGGCGGGGCAGGGTTTTGAGCTGGATGCCATCGCCGCCTGCTTCATCGGCGGGGCAGCGGTCACCGGCGGCGTGGGCACCGTCGTCGGCGCCATCGTCGGTGGCCTGGTCATGGCCGTGATGAACAACGGCATGTCCCTGCTGGGCGTGGGCATCGACTACCAGCAGGCCATCAAGGGACTGGTGGTGCTCGGCGCCGTCGCCTTCGACCTACTGAACAAGCGCCGTGCCGTGACCGCCTAGGCGGCGCGCCGCAGCGATCGGCCCGAAACGCGGGTGGTGGTGGGGCGACACCGGCTCACCACCGCCCGCGGTGGCAAGCCGGGCCCCGCTACCGGGGCGGCGCCGCGGAGTCTCGGACGACCAGGCGGGTGCTCAGCCGCACGGGCGTGGTGGTCAGCATGGGGCGGCCGTGGTGGTTGTCCACGATCATGCGGACGGCCTCCTGCCCCATGCGGAACAGCGGCTGACGCACCGTCGTGAGCCGCGGCGCTGCCCAGCCGGCCATCTCCGTGTCGTCGAAGCCGACCACGCTGAAGTCCTCCGGGATGCGCAGCCCGGCCTCACGAACCGCCTCGTAGATGCCCAGCGCGGTGGTGTCCGAGGCGGCGAAGACCGCGGTCGGACGCTCCCCTCCGGCAGCGCCAGCAGGCGCCGCCCCTGGCGCAGTCCGGCCTCGTAGGTGTACGGACCGGAGGAGACCAGCTCCGGGCGCGTCGCCAGCGAGTGCATCTGCAAGGCGGACAGGTACCCCTGGTGGCGTTCGCGCGCGGGCACCGAGTCCGCGGGCCCGCCCACCAGGGCGATCCGTTCATGTCCGAGCCCGATCAGGTACTCGGTGGCGTCCACCCCGCCGTTCCAGTTGGTCGCGCCGATGGAGGCGATGCCGCGCTCCTGCTCGCCGGAGGGGTCGATCAGCACCACTGGCAGGCCGATGCGCCTGGCGCTGGCGTGCTGCTCACGGGTGAGCGGGGAGGTCAGCACGATCAGGCCGAGGTAGTCGGTGGCCTTCAGCAGCGTGAACCACTCCGGTTCGAAGGGCACCGGGTACGCGCGCTCGGCCGGCTCGGGCGTGTAGGTGGTGTGCAGGGCGACTCCGGCGTCGAGCGCGGCGGTCGCGGCTCCTTTGAGTACTTCGATGGTGTAGGCGGTGGCGAGGTCGTCGGAGACAATCGCGATCGGCCGGTAGGTGCGGGACGGCGTTGTCTCCGGGCGCACGTAGCCCAGGTCCTCGCTGGCGGCCAGGACGCGCTCACGCGTGGCGGCGGAGACGTCGGCGCGGTTGTTCAGTGCCTTGGAGGCGGCCGACTTGGAAACGCCGGCCGCCGCAGCGACGTCGTCCAGGGTCACTCGCTGCCGAGGTTCCACGTCTTCCTCCCCTCAGGGCCGCTGGAGCCCGCCGTGTATGCGGAGGCTAGCAGCACTACCGGCGGCCCCGGCGCACCGCTGCGAGCCAGGCGACCTGCTCGCGCCACTGGTAGGACTCGCCGCCCTCGTGGCCGTTGAACGGGTAGACCCGGATCTCCGGCCGCGCCGGGTCCGCGCTGCCTGCCCGGCCCCACCGGTTGCGCGCCGCGAAGACGGTCGAAGGCGGGCAGGTGGTGTCCATCAGCCCGGTGGAGAAAAGGGCCGGGCAGGTCGCCCGCGCCCCCAGCACGGCGCAGTCGAAGTAGGCGAGCGTGTGGCGCACCTGCGCTTCCTGGTCACGGTGCACGGCCAGGAAGCCGGCAATATCGGCGTAGGGCGGGTCATCCGTCAGCCCGAGGGCGCGGGGTAGGGCGCACATGAACGGCACGTCCGGCATGGCGGCAATGACGCGGTGGTTCAGGGCGGCCGCGGCGATGGCCAGGCCCCCTCCCTGCGAGACGCCGGTGACAGCGATGCGGGCGGCATCCACCTCCGGCAGGGCCGCGGCGGCCTCAACGGCGTGGTGGGCGTCCACGAACAGCCGCCGGTACAGGTATTCCTCGGGTGACTGCAGTCCGTGGGTGGCGAAGCCGGCCGCGGCCGGGCCCGTGCCGTGCGGGTCGGGAGTTTCGCCTCCAGAGCCCCAGTGCGAGCCCTGCCCGCGGGTGTCCATCACCAGGTGGGCGTAGCCGGCGGCCGCCCACGCCAGGTTGTCCTGTGGCAGGCCGCGGCCCCCGCCCATGCCGAGGAACTCGACGACGGCGGGCAGCGGTACGGACTGGTCGGCCGGGGTGATCAGCCAGGCGCGGATGGGATCCCCGGCGTAACCGCCGAAGGTGACGTCCTGGACCCGGTGGGTGCGCAGCGGCGTCGTCACGGGGGCGGAACTGACGCCGTCGGGGTCGAAGGGGTTGTGTGCGAGCGTGCGCGCCCAGAAGGCGTCGAAGTCTTCCGGCTCGGGCAGTTCGGGGGAGTAGTCCTCCAGCTCGGCCAGCGGCAGGTCGAAGTGGGCCATGGCAGCTCCTTGGGGTGCGTGTGTGGTTGACAGTGGAGGGGTGGTTGGAGGCCGGCGGCGACGGCAGTTGACACGATAATGTGCGCCGCTATACTAAATGTGTCAGACGGATTCGCGAAATATTTCGATCAGCCTGATCGGACGCGGCCGTACCTGGAGGTTTCAATGATGAAGCTCAGCGCACACCGCCCCCAACCGGAACGTTACCGCCGCCGCGTCGCCGCAGTGTTGGCCGGCGTGCTGACCGCCTCGCTGGCGCTGGCCGCATGCGGCGCAGGATCCGGCGCGAGCAGTGACGATAACACCCTCACCCTGTGGCACAACGCCACCACCGGCCCCGGCTCGGAGTACTGGGAGACCATCGCCGCTGACTTCGAGGCCTCCCACGAGGGCGTAACCGTGGAGGTGCAGGCCATCCAGAACGAGGACCTGGACGGCAAGCTCCAGACCGCCCAGAACGCCGGCGAGGGCCCCGACGTCTTCCTCGCGCGCGGTGGCGGCAAGCTCCGCGACATGGTGGAGGCCGGCCTGGTCCTGGACATCTCCGGCATGATCGATCAGTCCGTGGCGGCCGACGTCCCCGAGGGCGCCTTCTCCGCCTACACGGTGGATGACGGCATCTATGCCATGCCCACCTCGCTCCAGCCCGGCGGCATCTACTACTCCCAGGACCTGTTCCAGGCCGCCGGCATCACCGCGGCGCCCACCACCATGGAGGAGCTGTCCGACGCCGTAGCCAAGCTCAAGGAATCCGGCACCTCCCCGATCGCCCTGGGGCCAAGGATGCGTGGCCGGCGGCTCACTGGTACTACTTCTTCGCCCTGCGCGAGTGCAGCCAGGAGGTGCTGGAGTCCTCGCTGTCCGAGCTGGACTTCTCCGACCAGTGCTGGGTGGACGCCGGCGAGGACCTGGCGGACTTCGCCGCCACGGAGCCCTTCAACAGCGGATTCCTGACCACCTCCGCCCAGCAGGGTGCCGGCTCCTCGGCGGGCATGGTGGCCAACCACCAGGCCGCCATGGAGCTCATGGGCACCTGGAACGTCGGCGTCATCGCCTCACTGACCCCGGACGAGGAGCCGCTGCCCGACCTGCGCTGGTTCCCCTTCCCGGCCGTAGAGGGCGGCGCGGGCGACCCCACCGCCATCATGGGCGGCGTTGACGGCTACGCCTGCTCCTCCACCGCCCCGGCGGAGCTGTGCGCCGAGTTCCTCAACTTCTTCATGAGCGAGGAGCGTCAGGAGGCCTACGCCGACGCCTTCGAGACCATCCCCGTAAACGAGAAGGCGCAGGACGTGATCACTCAGGAGGCGCTGCTGCCGCAGGTGGAGGCCAACAATGACGCCGCCTACTCCCAGGTGTGGCTGGACACCTCCCTGGGGCAGAACATCGGCAACGCGCTCAACGTCGCCGTCGTCGACATGCTGGCGGGCAAGGGCGACGCCCAGGGCATCGTCAACGCGATGACCGCGGCCGCCGCCAAGGAATAGTCCGCACCCAACTTCCCAACCAGCAGGCCGCGGCGCGCCCCGCACGCGCCCGGGCGCGCCGCGGCCAACCCACGAAACGAGACCAGCACAATGACAACAGCTGCAAGCTCGGCGCCTGTCAGCGGTGCCGGCGCCGTCGCCAGGCGGAGAGTCAAGAGGAAGAGCCCCAGCGCCCTGTCCTGGCGGGACCGGGTGGAGATCACCGCCCTGTCCGCCCCGGCCGTCATCCTGTTCCTGACCTTCGTCATCCTGCCGGTGATCATGGCCGCCTACTACGGCTTCTTCAAGTGGAAGGGCTTCGGCGTCCCCACCAACTTCGTCGGCTTCGACAATTACCGCACCATCCTCACCGACCCCGAGTTCCACAACGTGCTGCGGCACAACGCCATCGTCGTGGTAGGTTCACTTGCCCTGCAGGGCCCCTTCGCCCTGCTGCTGGCGCTGCTGCTGAACAAGAAGATGCGCGGGCAGTCGCTCATCCGCGTTCTCATCTTCATCCCCTACGTGATCTCCGAGGTCATCGCGGGCACCGCCTGGGGGCTGATGCTGCAGACCGACGGCGCCGTGAACGGCATGCTGCGCAAGCTCGGGCTCGGGGCGCTCGCCAATGACTGGATCTCCAACCCCAAGACGGCACTGACCGTCCTGCTGTTCATCCTGACCTGGAAGTACGCCGGATTCGCCGTCATCATCTTCCTGGCGGGCATGCAGGGCATCCCCGAGGAGCTGACCGAGGCCGCCAAGGTCGACGGCGCCTCCTACTGGCAGATCCAGCGCAAGATCACCATCCCCCTGCTGGGACCGACCATGCGCATGTGGGGCTTCCTGTCGATCATCGGCTCCCTGCAGCTGTTCGACCTGGTCTACATCATCTGGGGGCAGTACATCTCCTCCACCGCGGGCACCTCCACCATGGCCACCTACATGGTGGTCAACGGACGCATGAGCGGCAACTACGGCTACGGCAACGCGGTCGCCGTGGTGCTGTTCTTGATCTCCCTGGTGATCGCCCTGACCTATCAGCGATTCGTCCTGCGCCGCGACACCGAGGGCGCACTGACCGGGAGCAGCCGATGACCGCCGCCGTAACGTCCCTCAAGCCCCTGGCCCCCGCCGAGTCCGCGGCCGGCGCCAAGTACCGCCGTGGGCGCGCCGCCAAGCCCAAGCCCGAATGGGCCAGCCCCGCGGTCTACCTGGTGGCAGCGCTGGTGATCGCCGCCCTGCTCGCCCCGGTCGCCTACGTGATCCTCGGCGGATTCCGCAACAATTCCCAGATCACCGCCGATCCCGCCGGCCTGCCCGACCCCTGGGTGGTGGACAACTACCGGGTGGTGCTGACCAGCTCCGGTTTCTGGCTGCAGGTCGGCAACTCCACCATCGCCGCCGCCTGCGGCACCATCGGCACCGTAACGCTGGGGCTGATGGTCAGCTTCGTGATCGCCCGCTACCCCTTCAAGGGCGGCAGCGCGCTGTACATGCTGTTCGCGGCGGGACTCATGTTCCCCATGACCGTGGCCATCACGCCGCTGTACATCTTGATCAAGAACCTGGGCATGATGAACTCCCTGGCCGGCATCATCATCCCCGGCATCGCTTTTGCCCTGCCGCAGACGGTCATCATCCTGGTGCCCTTCCTGCGCGCCATCCCCAAGGAGCTGGAGGAGGCGGCCTCCCTGGACGGCTGCGGGCGCATGGGGTTCTTCTGGCGCGTGGTCGTGCCGCTGTCCGCGCCCGGCGTGGTCACCACCGGCATCCTGACCTTCGTCGGCTCGTGGAACTCCTACATGCTTCCGCTGTTCATCCTGACCGACCACTCCAAGTACACCCTCCCGCTGGGGGTGCAGGCCTTCGCCTCCGAGCACTCGGTCAACACCGCGCAGGTCCTGGCCTTCACCTCACTGTCCATGATCCCCGCCCTCGTGGTCTTCAGCCTGTTCGAGCGCCGCATCGTCGGCGGCCTGACCGGCGCCGTCAAGGGCTGACCCGGGGCCGACCGTCAACCACCGCAACCTGGAGCCAACCGTGAACACCTGGAACAACACCTCCCTGCCCGCGCACGAGCGTGCCACCGCCCTCTTAGCGGCCATGAGCCGGCGGGAGAAGATCCACCAGCTCGCCTCCTTCTGGGAGCGCAATGAGGAAGAGTCCGTCCCCGCACCGGAACCCGCCGGCGCCGGAGAACTCGACGGCCAGGCGGGCCCCGCGGACACCGCTCACCAGGTGGCCCCATGGCCGACGCGTTCGCGGTAGGGCGCCAGGGATGGGGGGAGAGTATCGATGGCGGACTGGGCCACCTGACCCGCATCTACGGCACGGACCCCGTAAGCGTCGCGGACGGCACCGCCAAGCTGGCACGGCTCCAACGCGAGGTCGTATCCCGCAACGCCTTCGGCATCCCGGCCATCGCCCACGAGGAGTGCCTGACCGGCTTCACCGCGCTGGGGGCGACCGTATACCCGGCCGCCATCGCCTGGGGCGCCACCTGGCGCCCAGCACTCGTGGAGCAGATGGCGCGGCGCATCGGTGCCGACCTGCACGCCGTCGGCGTCCACCAGGGCCTGGCGCCGCTGCTGGACGTGGTGCGCGACTACCGGTGGGGGCGCGTGGAGGAGACCTGCGGGGAGGACCCCTACCTGGTGGGCACGCTCGGCACCGCCTACGTGCGCGGCCTGCAGGCCCAGGGAGTGCACGCCACCCTCAAGCACTTCGTCGCCTATCCGGCCTCGAAGGCCGGCCGCAACCACGCGCCGGTGTCCATGGGCACGCGCGAGCTGGAGGACATCATGCTGCCTCCCTTCGAGATGGCTGTACGCGAGGGCGGCGTCGCCAGCGTGATGAACTCATACTCCGACATCGACGGCGAGCCCGTGGCAGCCTCCCGCCACCTGCTCACGCAGGTGCTGCGCGAGCGCTGGGGCTTTACCGGCACCGTGGTCTCCGACTACTGGTCGGTGCGCTTCCTCCAGGCCATGCACCACGTGGCCGGGGACTACGCCCACGCCGCCGCGCTCGCGGTGCGTGCCGGACTGGACGTGGAGCTGCCGGAGACCACCTGCTACTCCCACCTGGAGGCCGCCCTGGACGCCAGCCTGCTAACCGAGACCGAGCTCGACACCGCCGTGGCACGGGTGCTGACCCAGAAGGCCGAGCTGGGCCTGCTTGACGCCGACTGGGACCCGACCACCGGCGTCGAGGCGGACCGCGACCTCGACTCGCCCGGCAACCGGGCCGTCGCCCGCGCGATGGCCGAGGAGTCCGTGATTCTGCTGAAGAACGACGGCGTGCTGCCGCTGAACCCCGATGCGAGCGTGGCCGTGTCCGGTCCGGTATGGGAGGACGTGCGCTCCTTCCTGGGCTGCTACTCCTTCCCCAACCATGTGCTAAGCCGCGACGGCGGCCGCACCACGGGACTGGACATCCGCGACCTGCCCACCGCGCTGGGTGCCGCCCACCCGGGCGAAGCCGCCTTCCACCAGGGCGTCGGCTTCATCGATGGGCGCACGGAGGACTTCGATGCTGCTGTCGCCGCCGCCGCGGCCGCCGACGTCGCCATCGTCGCCCTCGGGGACATCGCCGGGCTCTTCGGCGGGGGACCTCCGGGGAGGGCTGCGACGTCGTCGACCTGGGCCTGCCCGGACGCCAGGGCGAGCTGCTGGAGGCGGTGCTGGCTACCGGCACCCCCACCGTGCTGGTGCTGGTCACCGGGCGCCCCTACGCGCTGGGGGAGTACGCCGATCGCTGCGCCGCCATCGTGCAGGCCTTCATGCCTGGCGTGGAGGGCGCCGACGCCATTGTCGGCGTGCTCACCGGTGCCATCAACCCCTCCGGGCGGCTGCCCGTCGCCATTCCGAATGGCCGTGGCGGCCAGCCGGGCACCTACCTGGCGGCACCACTCGCCTGGCACGCCGACGGCATCTCCAACCTGGACCCCACCCCGCTGTACCCCTTCGGCTACGGGCTCAGCTACTCGGCCTTCGCGCTCACCGGCCCCGCCGTCTCCGCCGCCCAGATGGACGCCGACGGCCAGGTCGACTACGCGGTCACGGTCACCAATACCTCCGACCGCCCCGGGGCCGAAGTCGTCCAGCTGTACCTATCCGACCCGGTGGCCGAGGTGGTGCGCCCGCTGAAGGTCCTCATCGGCTTCGCCAAGGTGGACCTGGAGGCGCGGGAGTCCAAGCGCGTCACCTTCACAGTGCACGCCGACCGCACCTCCTTCACCGGCGTCGACCACCGGCGCATTGTCGAACCCGGCCAGATCCTGCTCGCCGCCGGCACCAGCAGTGAGGACCGGTTGGACCCGCTCGCGGTTGAGATCACCGGTGCGCGCCGCGTGGTCGGCGAGGGCCGCGTGCTCACCACGCCGGTCGCCGTCACGCCCGCGCCGACGGCACCCTGAAGCCCGGTGGCGCGGCCCTGCACGACCGGGTCAAGGACCGGTGGGCGCTGCCAACGGGGGTGCGCGCCGATGCTCAGGTGAAGCTGTGCCTGTCCGGTTTCTGCGGCCCCTACCTAGGTGGCGTGCGGGGAGTGGCAGTTGGTGTTCGGGGCTGTGCTGGCGCGGTGGTTCGTATGTCGGCACGACGGTTCGTATGTTCTGGTTGGTGTTCCAGTTGGCGGTTCGTAACTCGGGGTGACGGTTCGTACCTCGTGGCGACGGTTCGTACGTTCCGGTCGACGATTCGTACCCCACGGTGACGGTTCGTACAGTAGGGGTACGTAGCGTCGCCGAAAGGTACTGTGATGTCTCATGACTTCTGGGACTGTTGGATCTCATGACATCTGGGAGTGTCAGAAGTCGTGAGATTCTGGGAGGCCCTGGGTGGGGTTGGGTTGGGGGATGGGCTATGCAGTTTCGCCGTTCAAGCGTCAGCGCATCATTGAGTTCGACTCGCGGGTTGCGGGTGTGAGCGTGGAGGAGTTCTGCCGGCAGGTGGGGGTCTCGAAGTCCTCGTTCTACCGGATCCGTAAGCGGGCCAAGCAGGAGGGGCCGGGGGCGGCGCTGGTCGCCCGTTCCAGGGCGCCGCTGCACCCGGCGCGCCGTTGGGATGAGCGGGTTGATGAGCGTATCGCCCAGGTACGCCGGGAGCTGGTTGCCGACGGGAAGGATGCGGGTCCGTGGTCGGTGTGGTGGGTGCTGTCCGGGGCGGGGGCAAACCCGGCCCCGTCGCGGGCGACTATTGCCAGGCGCATGCGGGCCATGGGGCTGGTGGTCCCGGCGCCACGCAAGCGCCCGCGGGTGTCTTTCAAGCGGTTCACGCGTACCAGCGCTAACGAGCTGTGGCAGCTGGACGGTATCGAGTGGAGTATCCAGGGGCGTGCGGTGACCATCTACCAGGTCATCGATGACTGCTCCAGGGTGCTGGTGGCGCTCAAGGCGGCCTGGGGCGGGGAGACGCATGAGGCCACACGCCAGATCCTGTCCGAGGCGTTCGACTCCTGGGGGCGGCCCGCAGCCATCCTGACCGACAACGGCAGGGCCTTCAACACTCACCGCACCACCGGATTCGGGCGGACAGAGAGGTGGCTGGCCAGCCTGGGGATCCGTCCGATCAGCGGCGCCATCGGTCACCCACAGACCCAGGGCAAGGTCGAAAGCTCCCATAAGCCCCTCCAGCTGTGGCTGGCAGCGCACCCCTACACCACCCTGGAGGACCTAAACGCCGGACTGGTGCACTTCACCGCCTACTACAACACCGAGCGCCAGCACCAGGGGCTGGGAATATCCATAACCCCCATACGCGTGTGGCACCAGGTCCCCCGGGCCCTGCCCAATCCCTCCCCAATCAACCTTGACGCGCTATCCGGGCCTGTGCCGCTGAGCCTGCCGCAGGCTGCCAGCACCGACCCCACCATCACCAGCAGACAGTCCCTGAGCAACGGGACCGTGACCTACAAAGGCCGCATCATCTACGTCGGATCCTTCATGGCCGGCCAGACAATCGAGTTCCGCCAGTACCCCACCCGCCTGGACCTCTACGACCAGGCCGGAACACACTTCGCCGCGATCCCCTGGCCCCAGCCCACCCAGGCCCAGACCCACAGCCGGGCCACCATCAACGCTTCCAAACCACCCAACGGAATCATCAGCAGGCCACCCCGCTCACCCCGCTCCCAACCGTCCCAAAACCCATGAGACTCAACCGTCCCAGAAGTCATGAGACTCAACCGTCCCAGAAGTGTGGAGACAGCACAGTCGCCGAAAGGTACGAAGCGTCGGTGCAAAGGTACGAACCGTCGTGCGAAGTGCCGAACCGTCGCCCGGGCATGCGCGTGCCGGCGGCGTCGCGGCATTCTTTGGCCGCCTGGCGACCTACTCGGGTCAGCCGCGGTTGGCGAAGCGCTCCAGGAGCATGGCGTCTCCGCCGACCACTAGGACGTCGTCGGGGGATACCAGGGTGGCGGGGGTGGCGTACTCGAAGGGCTCTCCCGGGCTCATCAGGCCGAAGACGGTCACGCCGTAGCGGGAGCGGATCTTGGACTCGCCGATGGTGAAGCCGTGCAGCTCGGCCGGCGGGCGCATCTTGACGATGGTGAAGCCGCCCTTCTCCATCTCGATGTAGTCCAGCATGCGGCCGGATACCAGGTGGGCGGCGCGCTGCCCGGCGTCGAACTCCGGGTAGACCACGTGGTGGGCGCCGATGCGGCGCAGGATACGGCCGTGCGCGCGGGAGACGGCCTTCGCCCAGATCTGCGGGGTCTGCAAGTCCACCAGGTTGCCGGTGATCAGCACGCTGGCCTCCAGGGAGGTGGCCACGCCCACCACGGCTGTGCCGAACTCGGTGGCCCCCAGCTGCTCGAGGGCCTCCATATCGGTGGCGTCCGCCTCCACCAGCGGGATACGTCCGGTCCACTGGCGCACGAGGACGGGGTCCCGCTCGACGGCCAGGACCTCCCGGCCCAGGCGGTCCAGGGTGGCGGCCATGGCCGAGCCGAAGCGGCCGAGCCCGATCACCAGGGTCGAGTCGTTGTAGGCGGAGCGGTCAGGCATGAGTCCTCAATGGCGATAATGGCGATGTGTGGATACTCGGCGGATGATAGCGAGCGGTGCTCGGCTGACGTCACCGGCCGGGCACCGCACCCAACGGTAGTCCCCTCCGCCGAGATCGGTCGTTGTTCCCGCCGAGTTCGGCGCGATCCGGCGCGCGGGGCTCGACTGGCGCAGGTGCGTCCCGTGCCCGCGCCTACGTGGGGCGATCCGGCGCGCTGGGTCGGCCAACCGCCTTTGGACGGTGAATGCTCGGTCCGGGCTCCCGCGCCTCCTAATGCCCCGGGCCAACCCCTGACAGCAGCGGCTCCTCCCAAGCGAGGATGGTGCGCACCGCCAGGCCCAGGTTGCCTACCTGGCAGTGGGAGGCACAGCCCTCTGCCGCGGTGAACACGCGGGTGGTCACCGAGCGAGCACCGGTCAGGGTGCGCACCTGCCGGGGCAGCTGGGCCAGGGGAACGTAGTGGTCCTGCGCCCCGGCGAGCAGCAGCACGTCTCCGCGCACCTGCGCGGAAACCTCGCGGGTGTGCAGCCGCCCGGCGAAGCGCAGGAACTGTGCCGGGGAGTCGGTGCCGGTTACCCGCATCCCCTGCTCCAGCCCCCACTGGACGACGGAGTGCCTACCTGCCAAGGCGAGCAGGCGATTCACCAATCCGCCCGGCATCCCGACCAGTGCCCGGCCCAAGCGCGACGGCACGGGCGCCGCCTGCCGCATGGCGACGTCGAGGAAGTCGTCCATGACGTCCCAGGCCACCACACGCGCGGCTCGCGGCTCGAAGGCGGCGGCCCGGATCACCAACTCTCCACCCAGGGACAGGCCAACCAGCGTGACTTCCTGGAGCCCGAAGTGGTCCAGTACTGCCGACACCGGCCGCTCCCACTCCACCGTGAGCGGCACGCGCTGCTCCTCCAGGACCTCGCCCTGACCGGGGCCCTCGAAGGCGATCACGCGATGCCCCCGCTGTGCGATCGCGGCCAGCAGCGGGAACCACTCCTCAATGTAGGAGTCGAACCCGCCGAAGAGCACCCAGGTGCTGCGAGGCTCCTCGCCCGGCGCCAAACCCTGGGCGGGCAGGTCGTAGGCGGGGAGATCGGCGCCGTCGCAGCTTACTCGCACGGGGCTGAGCGCGAACAGGTGCTGCATGGTGCGCACGAAGCGGTGCCGGGTGGGAAGGCGGCGCGGGTCGTCGCCCGCCATGAAGAACTGGGCTGCACGCTCGTAGATGGCGGCATCGAACTGCCGGTCGGCCGCGCGGGCGGCCCGACCGAGGTGCAGGTACGCCTCAACCCAGCCGGCATTTGTGCTTGGTAGCGGTGACAGCGCGCGGATCTCCTCGATCGCGTGGGGACCAATCAGCTCGGCCCAGCGCAGCGCCTGGAAGGCGTGGTCGGTGGCGGCCGGAAGCGCCTGCGCGCCCAGGGGCGGGATGTCAAGGTCGAATGCGTGCAAAGTGTTCAACTGCCCTCCTAGCAACAACGAACGTTTCTGTTTGGCGTGGAAGGCTAGCAGCTGTTCCCGCCAAATCAAAACATTCGTTTTGATTTGGCTTGGGCCTAGGGCGGGCGGGGCTGTACCGGCGCGCATATCCTGGCCCCATGCCCCGCGTCACTCAGTCCTACCGGGACCGCCAGACCGCCCGAATCGTGGCGGCGGCGGAGGCCTGCTTTTCCCGCAGCGGCTTCGACGGCGCCTCAATGGACGAAATCATCGCCGAGGCCGGCATGTCCTCCTCCACCGTCTACCGGTACTTTCCCCAGGGGAAGGAGTCCTTGGTCCGGGCTGTGCTCGGACAGGCGATCAACCCCGTGGTGGACTGGATGGCGGGGCTGCCCGCCGCGGGGGAGCTCCCCCATTTGAGTCCGCTTTCGTCGACGCCGTCGAGATGGCCTGGAGGTACAAGCGGGAGGCCGCCGACGGTAGTCCCGGCGCTACGGGACAGGGCTGCGGCGGCGAGGCGGCTCAGGCGGGGGCTCGCGCAGTAGCGCGCGTCGAGCTCCAGGTCGCCATCTGGGCCGAGCTGGCGCGCCAGCCGGATCTGCGCGCCGCCAATGCCGAGCACTATGTCCGGTTGCGTGCCGAGATCGTCAGTGCGCTCCGGCGGTGGCAGGCACGCGGAGACATCGCCCGGAACCTCGATGCGGAGGCGGTGGCTGCGGTCGTGCACAACGCCGCCATGGGCCTGCTGGTACGGAGAGCCGTCGTCGGCGAGCCCGGCTGGCACGACGACGTCACCGCCACCGCGCATGCCCTGGCCGGCATGATGGGTGGCTGACGGGGGCCGAGTCAGCCGATCAGGGGCCGCTCTGCGGGCATGCGGATCACCCGGCGGCGCTCGCGCAGTGCGAGCGCGGAGGCCGCCGTCATCGTGCCTACGCGACCGATGAACATCAGCACGATGATGACGTACTTCGCGCTCGGCGGCAGGATCGGGGTAATCCCCGTGGACAGGCCCACGGTGGCGAAGGCGCTGATCGCCTCGAACAGGATGCGGTCCAGGGTTAAGTCGGTCAGCTCCAGCAGCAGCAGGGAGGAGATGCCGACGATGCTGACACCGATGAATGACACTGCCACGCTCAGGCGCACGGTTGAGAGGGTGATGCGCCGCCCGAAGGCCTCGATGTCCTGGTCGCCGCGCGCCTCGGCCAGAATTGCCAGCACCAGCACCGCGAAGGTGGACACCTTGATGCCGCCGGCCGTGGAGGCCGAGCCGCCGCCGACGAACATGAGTGCGTCCTGCAGCAGCCAGGTCGACTCGTGCATGTGCTCCGGCGCAATCGTTGACAGCCCGGAGGAACGGGCGTTGACGCTGTTCACCAGTGCGGTCAGAAGCTTCCCGCCGGTGGACAGCGTCCCGTAGGTGTTGGGGTTGTTCCACTCGAAGGCGCCGATGGCCACGGCGGAGAAGGCGCTGAGCGCGGTGTAGGTGGTCAGTGTCAGCTTGCTGTGCAGGGTCAATTGGCGGGGACGACGGCGGTTGCGCGCCACGTCGCGGATCACCGGGAAGCCGATGGCGCCCAAGAAGGTGCCCAGTACGATCGGCAGTCCCATCCACCAGTCGCTGGCATAGGGCGCCAGCCCCTCAGGCATGACTACGAAGCCGGCGTTGTTGAAGATGGACAGCGCCATGAAGAACGCGTACCAGGCGGCGTGCCCGAAGTCGAGCCCCAGCGTGAGGAAGCGGGGAAGCAGCACCGCCATCAGCACCGCCTCGACGCCGAAGGCTGCGTAGGCGACTGCGCGCAGCAGTGAGATGACGTCGCCCAGCCCCGCCATGTTCTCCGAGGCGGTGAGCATGCGCTGCGTCAGTCCCAGGTGGCGGGACACGGCGAAGGACAGCAGCGAGGCCATCGTCATGATGCCCAGGCCGCCGATCGCGGCGCCGGTGATGATGACCAGCTGCCCGAATGTTGACCAGTAGGTGGCGGTGTCCACGGTGGTCAGCCCGGTCACGCATACGGCCGACGTCGCCGTGAACAGGGCGTCCACGAAGGGGGCGCGCTGCCCGCTCGCCGTGGCGATCGGCAGGCTGAGCAGAGCCGCAATCCCCGCGACGATGATGGCGAACACGGTGATGGCCAGGCGTGCGGGGGAGAACCGGGCCACGCGCTCGAAGCGGTTGCGCAGTCCCAGGCGTGCCAGCAGGCCGCGTATGCCGGTGGCGTCCTCTGGGGCCGCCAGCTCGCGTGCCATCGCGCCCGGCCCTTCCGGGTCCAGTGGGTCGGTGGGCTCGGCGGTCCCCATCATGGCTGCGTGGGCCGCTGCGGCGCGGGCAGCGGGTCTGGCGTGGTGCCGGGCGGTTGCCTCCGGCCCGTCCCCGTTTCCGGTCCGCGCCTGGCGCCGGACTGGGGGCGCAGTGGGGTGCGGTTCGAAGTCGGGGCTCATGGCTGAGGACACAGGGTCATTGTGGGCCATCAGGTGCGGCGGCGGGTACTGCCGGGCTGTGCGCCGCGGGGCCGCGTCGCGTCGGGGGCTCGTCAGGGAGTGTCGGGTGTGTGAGATGCGGCGCGCGTGACAAATGGGGGAGGAAAGAGCCTGTGCGACGGTTGAGACACGGGTTATATTGGAGTCGTTCCGTAATCGCATGGGGTCGTGTACGGCCCGGCCCCTCGCGTCCACTACGACCTGACGACAGGACACCACCGCCATGGCATCGGGCACCTCGACTTCACCAAGCGCCGCAGGCGCCCCCAGTTTCCTGACCGTGGCGGAGGTGGCGGCCATGCTGCGCGTGTCGAAGATGACGGTCTACCGCATGGTCCACTCCGGTGACCTGCCCGCCATGCAGGTTGGACGCTCCTTCCGGGTTCCTGAGCGCGCGGTCCAGCAGTACCTTGCGGCCGGCCTGGGTGACTGGGGCCACGAGGACTCTGCGTCGACCGGTTCCTGAGACCCGCTACAATCCCTTCGTCACCCGTGTGGTCGGGTGCGGCCTGTCGGTGCTCCGCTCGACTGTCAAGCCTTTGACCGGCGACTCCTCGAAGTGCTGACCCGCCCGTTGCTCGGCCACCACGCTCGTTCAGTTACGCGCCGGCGCCGCCGGCCGCGCGAGCAGGCCGGCACGAACAAACATCGAAGGAGCCTCAATGGGATCTGTCATCAAGAAGCGCCGCAAGCGTATGGCCAAGAAGAAGCACCGCAAGCTGCTGCGCAAGACGCGCCACCAGCGTCGCAACAAGAAGTGAAGCCAACTGTGCCCGGGGCCTGTTCCCCGGGCACAAACGTTCCCAGCCGCACCGCATAGGAGCACCACATGGCCGTGACCATGCACGACGTCGCCCGTCTGGCTGGGGTTTCGGTCAAGACCGTCTCAAACGTCGTTAACGACTACCCGCACGTGCGCGAGTCCACGCGCACCAAAGTTCTCGATGCCATCGACAAGCTCGGGTACAAGGTCAATCAGTCGGCGCGCAACCTGCGGCGTGGCTCCACCGGACTCGTCTGCCTGGCAGTCCCCGAGCTCAAGCTCGCCTACTTCGCGGAGCTTGCCGACGCGGTGATTGCCGCCGCCGAGAAGTACAACCGCACGGTGCTGATCGAGCAGACGAACTCCGACAAGGAGCGTGAGCTGCGGGTACTGCACGACTCCCGCCGGCACCTGTTTGACGGCCTGCTGTTCAGCCCGCTTGAGCTGGGGCAGGATGACATCGCCCAGTTCCACGTCGACTACCCGCTGGTACTGCTGGGGGAGCGGGTCTTCGGTGCCCCCGCAGACCATGTGACCATGGCCAACACCGAGGCGGCGTGCGTTGCCACCAAGCACCTACTGGAGCTGGGGCGCAGGCGGATTGCGCTGATCGGTGCGCATGCGGGGGAGGTCGTCGGCTCGGCCGGGCTGCGCGAGGCCGGCTACCGCCAGGCGCATGCGCAGGCCGGGCTCGCGGTGGACGAGCGGCTGGTGCGGGAGGCGGGCCTGTGGCACCGGGCCAGCGGGGCGGAGGCCGCACGCCGCCTGATCGCGCAGGAGCTTCCCTTCGATGCGGTCTTCGCCCTCAATGACGCCATGGCCATCGGCGTGCTTCACGAGCTGGCCGTCGCCGGCATTCAGGTCCCGGAGGAGGTGGCCGTGATCGGCTTCGACAACGTCGAGGACGGCCAGTACACCCAGCCATCGCTGAGCACTATCGATCCCGGCCCGGGTTGGATCGCCCAGCGCGCCGTGGACCTGCTGGTTGAGCGGATTGAGGAGCAGCAGGCCGGTCGCCCGCCGGCCTCCTACCGCAACGAGGTGGCGCCCTTCCGGCTCGTCCAGCGGCAGTCGACGGCGTTGTAGCTAAGCCCCTCGCGGTCGGCGACCGGCGGGGGACGGCGGCGCTGCGGCGTGACCCGGCTGCGGCTACGCCGGCGGATCGGCGAGTACCCCGGTGCGCAGCAGCCGCTCCCGGGCAAGCAGTGTCATCGCCGCCAGCGGGAGGCTCACCCCAACCAGGACCGCCAACAGCGGCCAGCACCAGGCCACCGCCCCGGCGGCCGTGGCCGTGACCACCATGGCAGTGGTCGTGAGTGGTGAGGCCACAGCGACCCCCGCTGCCCGCCGTAGCGTCTCCCGCGGCCTGAGGCCCCTGGCGGCTCCCAGCAGCGGGATGGTGTAGCACGCCACCACCACGCACATGCCGCAGATGACGATGACGGGTACCAGCAGTGCCACCAGCGCGCCGCGGGCGTACCACAGGATGACCAGGTCTGCGGCGCCCAGCAGGATCGCGGCGACCAGCGGCGCGCCCACGCCCGCCGCGGGCCGGAAGGCCCCCGGTAGATCCGCCAGAAGTCGCGCCACAGATGCATGGACGGGTCCCGGCGGCTGCGCCGCGAAAGCTCGTGCACGGCGCAGCCGGCAGGAAGTGCACCGCATACCACCAGCCCGGCGAGAAGACCGAGCCACCACAGTATGTTCAGCGTCACCAGCTGGGTGGCAACGCGCAGCCAGCCCATGACGGTGCCGCCCCACCCCGGCAGGTCGATGTCGGCGTCGTCGACCGGTTGCATGCGGCGTTGCCTCATTCCGCCCGGACTCCCAGCACGACCTCGTCTCTCTCCAGTCCCGCGAAGGCGGTAGAGGCCTGGGTGCGCCAGACGACGGCGTCGACGGCTCGGCCATCGACGTCCAGGGTGGCCCGGGCGCCGCCCTGTTCCGCGGGCGTCGGGAGCAGGGCGCCCAAGTGCACCGCATGCGCGGACGGCGTTGCGGGGCGCGTGGAGCCGGTGTCCATCCGCCACACCCGCCACGGGCCGTCCAGGGCGGCCCCATCCAAAGGCAGCAGGGGGAGCGCGTCGTACTCGACGGGGCTCACCACCGGCCAGCCGGCGGAGGTCAGCGCCATGCGGCGCAGCTGCGCCCGGTGGCGCTCGGGATCGGCGCCGGTACGGACGTGGTGGACCAAGAGCATGCCGTCCGGGGTCACCAGGTGGTTGGAGTGCCCGGGGGCCAGCTCCGTCTCGCCCGAAGTGGTTACCAGGGAGCCGAGGATCTTGGTGCCGCCGTCCACGATGTCACCCTCCTGGGAGCCCAGACGGCGGCCGGCCGCATCGAGGAACGGCCCCTCGGGGTGCTCGGAACGCGCGGCCCGGATGTTGTAGGTGTCGAACAGCGAGTCGAAGGAGCAAATCAGCAGGTAGCGCCCGGTCTCCGCGTCGTACCACATGTGCGAGCCCTCAATGGGGCCGTTGTGCGCGGTGGTGCGCCGGCTGACCGGTACGCCCAGGTCGCCCGGCCGGCGGGGCAGGCCCCGCTCATCCAGGGCGATTAGCCGCAGTCCGCCGAAGAAGGAACCGTAGAGCATCAGATCCGTTCCCTCTGCGGTGCGCACGATTGCGGCATCGATGGCATTGACCGGGTCCTCGGCGCGCGTGCGCACCACCGGTCCCAGATCCGTCCAGGGGCCCTCCAGGCTCGCGGACACCGCCAGGTTGATGCACGAGCGCCGCGAGCCGAAGGTGGAGGCGGAGTAGTACATGCGGTACTCGCCGTCGCGCTCGACGACGTCGGGCGCCCAGATGCCCTGCGCCCCGGACCACTGCTCGGCCGAGGCAGGCACCCCGTCGAAGGCGTGCCCCACCCACTGCCAGTGCAGCAGGTCGTCGGAGCGGCGAACCTGTACGCCGACCCCGGGTGATCCTGCGACCTCGGTGTCCGTGGAGAACATGTAGTAGCGGCCGTCGCGGGAGCGGATGACCGTGGGGTCGTGGGCACCCCAGGCGCCGGGATCGGCCCCGGTACCGGGCGCGTAGGCGGTTACGGGCGTCGCAGTCGGCGCGGGCGAGGGGACCGGGCGGGCTTGCGCGTTGCTATCCATCGGCCTCATGCCTTCGTCCCGGTCAGTGCGACGGACTCAATGATCTGGCGCTGGAAGACCAGGAAGATCACGAAGATCGGCAGCAGTGCGACGATGGAGGCCGCCATGATCAGTGGGTAGTCGGACTGGATGGCGTAGTTGGAGTTGAAATTGGCGATCACCAGCTGCAGCGTCAGCTTCTCGGGGCTGTTGAGGTAGATCGTTGGCGCCAGGTAGTCGTTCCACACGCCCATGAACCACAAGATGAACTGGGCGGCGATCGCGGGGCGGATCAGCGGCAGGATCATGCGGAAGAAGATCTGCGGGAAGGAGGCCCCGTCAACCCGGGCCGCCTCGATCAGCGAGTCCGGGGTGGAGGTCAGGTACTGGCGCAGGAAGAAGATCATCATGATGTTGCCGAACATGCCCGGCACGATCAGTGGCAGCAGGGTGTCCACCCAGCCGATCCGGGAGAACATCATGAACTGCGGGATCATGAGCGTCGGGAAGGGAATCATCATTCCGGACAGCAGCAGCAGGAACAGCCCGTTCTTCCCGGGCAGCCGCATCTTGGCGAAGGCGAATGCGGCCAGTGCCGAGACGAAGGAGCCGACGACCGTCACCGACAGGGAGACGATGAGGCTGTTCTTGATGCCGCTGGCCAGCGGCCCCTCGGTCCAGATGCGTAGGTATGTGTCCCAGTGCGCCGGGTTGGGAATCCACTCCGGCGGGAGCGCGAAGACGCCCTCCTTGTCCTTCAGGGAGGTGGTGAGCATCCACAGCAGCGGAGCGATCATGACAACCGCGCCGATGGCCAGTAGGACGGTGATCCAGATATTGGTGATGGTGTAGCGGGTCCTGGCCTTCATGGGGGTCCGGCTACGGGTCTGCTTGAGAGTCTGCATGGTCGCCTCATTCGACGCTGAACGCGTTGCGCGCGTTCATGCGCATCTGGATCGCCGTGATAATGAAGATGAGCACCCCTAGCACGAGCGCCATTGAGGTCGCGTAGCCCATCTGCAGGTTCTTAAAGGCCTTCTGCCAGATGTACCAGACGATGGTTGCGGCGGAGTACTCGGGGCCGCCGGTGGGGGTCATGATGTTGATCTCGGTGAACATCTGGGATCCGTTGATGATGTTGGTGACGATCAGGAAGAAGGTCACGGGGCGCACCATCGGCAGCGTGATCGAGGTGAATTTGCGCAGCGACCCGGCGCCGTCGAGCTCGGCCGCCTCGTACAGCGACTTCGGCACCGACTGGATGGCGGCCAGGTACAGCAGCATGGAGTAGCCCAGGCCCTTCCAGACGGACATGATGATGATCGCCGGTTTCACCGTCGCGGTGTCCTGGAGCCAGTTGGGGCCCTGGATGCCGAAGAGGTGCAGCACCTGGTTGACCAGGCCGTAGTCGCCGTTGTAGGCCCACTGCCACAGAATTGCGATGGCCGCGAGCGAGGAGATCACCGGGATGTAGTAGACCGTGCGGAAGAAGGTCCGCCCCGGCAGCTTCCGGCTCAGCGCCATGGCCAGCAGCAGCGACAAGACCAGGCCGATCGGAATACCGAGCATGTAGAAGAACGTGTTGAACAGCGTCTTGCGGAAGTAGGGGTCGGAGCCGATGGCGATGAAGTTGTCCAGCCCGATGAAGCGAGGGGCGGATAGCCCGTTCCATGAAGTGAACGAGGCGTAGACGGAATAACTCAGCGGAAAGAGGGTGAACAGCAGGAAGCCGATTACGGGGGCGGCCACGAAGGCCGCCGCCCAGCGGTGCTCACTGCGGTGCAGCGTGGACTTGCGCTGCGGCGCGGCGGCCGCCGTGACCGGCCGTGCGGGCGCGGTCGTAGCAGGGGACGTGGAGGACATGGTGCAAACTCCGGGTTGGCGCTGGGGCGGGCGTTTCCACCCGCCCCAGTGGGTGCGAATCAGGCGCCGGCCTGAGCCTGCTTGGCGGCCTCGACGGCGGCGTCGAGCTTTGCCTGCATGACGGGCTGTACCTCCGCGCAGTACTCCGCGGCGGTCTTGTCCCCGTCCAGCACCGGCTGGATGTTGGTGAAGAACTCGTCGTACCACTCGGGGCTCCAGGTGACCGCGCCCGGCAGGGCGTGACCGTCGGTCTCCACGATCTGGAGAAACTCCTCCTTGTTGGCCGGCGCCGTCTCGGTGTCGGTGGCGTACTCGTCCTTGGCGTAGTCGATCAGGTTGGGGATCTGGATCCCCGCCTCCACCAGCTGCTTCTGGCAGTCGCGGTCGGCCGAGAGGTAGGCGACCAGCTTGGCGGCGAGCTCAGGGTACTTCGTGCCCGTGGAGACGGCGATGCCCAGCGAGCCGATGTAGGTGGACGGCTTGCCGGTCTTGCCGGCGGGGAAGGGGATCAGGTCCCACTCGAAGTCCAACTCCTGGTATGTGGACACGTCCCAGGGGCCGACGGGGAAGAAGCCGATCTGGCCGCGCATCCAGCGCTGGTAGGTGTCCATGGTCTGGGCCTGGGCGATGGAAGGGGTGATGCCGTACACGTTCTGCATGTCCGCGAAGAACTGCAGCGCCTCGGCGAACTCCGGGGTGTCGACCGTGACCGTGGTGTGCTCCTCGTTGCACCAGTCGGCGCCGTTGGACCACACGAAGGCCTGTAGGCACCAGTTGACGTTCAGGCCCGTGCCCCACTGGTCGAGCTCGCCGTCGCCGTCGGTGTCCTGGGTGAGCTGCTGGCACACGTCGACGAACTCGTCCCAGGTGTAGGGCACATCCTTGTCGGGCAGCTCGAGCCCGGCCGCCTCGAACATGGTCTTGTTGTAGCCGAAGGCGAACGGACCGACATCCTTGGGCAGGCCGTAGATCCGGCCCTTGCCCACCTGGGTGCCGTCGTAGCGGTAGGAGTCCACGCCGTAGGCCCAGATGTTGTCCAGGTCGACGTCGCCGAGCATGTCGGTGATGTCCATGACGATGCCGTTGGAGGCGAAGGACATGACCGATCCCTGCTCCAGGTAGAAGACGTCGGGAACCTGGTTGCCTGTGATGGCGGCCTGCAGCTTGGTGGAGTACTGGTCGGCGTCGGTGGTGATGACCTTGACGGTGCAGTTGTTGGCCTTGGAGAAGTTGTCGATGGCCGTCTGGTAGGCGGCCTTCTCATCCGTGCCCCGCGGAACATGTAGGTCAGCTCCGGGGTGCCGGAGGCGGAGGAGTCCGAGGAGGAGCAGCCCGCCAGGGCGGAGGCCCCGGCCAGGGCGCCCGCGGCCAGGGCGAGTGAGTTGAAGGAGCGACGGCTGAGCAGCTGGTGCTTCATCATTGAAGAACTCCGTTCGGGAGAGGTGGGGCATCGTCGGCCCGCTCGATTTACAACGTTAGAAAGTATGGCATGTGACCGGCCGCACGTCAACACCACAAATAGCGCTGGAATTCTGCGGAAAATGCCAGGTCTTGACAGGCTGCGGCGGCGCGTGCAGTATTGTCTATAACGATGTACCAACGGGGTGTGTGGCATTGCGGGCCCGACTGGTTCGGTGGGGCCCACCCGGAGCCGGTCTCTCACACGCCGCTCCCCAAACCGCTTCGGGAGCAAATATGAACCGACGTTCCCTACTTGCTCTAGGAAGCCTGTTGTCGTCGCAGGCGGTGCTCGGGCTCGCCGGCGGTTGCGCCGCGAGGCACGCCGCGGGCGAGGCCGAGCGCGGCCCGGCCGCGCAGCTGCCCACGCTCGCCGGCGACCTCGTCGCGCACGACCCGGCCCTGTTGCTGGACGGGGACGGCCACCCGCTGGCGGTCTTCTCCACCGGGGATGCGAGCATCGCGGGCGGCGCCATCCTGGTGCGCATCAGCGAGGACGGCGGCACCACTTGGGGCAAGCGAACCGGTGCGTGGCGCCTGGCCGACGAGCCCGCCTGGACGCACGAGACGGTACCCGGGCTGACGAACTACTGGGCCCCCGACGTCGTCCGCGTGGGCGAGGAGATCCGGCTGTACTACGCGGTCTCGACATTCGGCTCCTCCCGCTCGGCAATCGGCCTGATGGCCAACTCCGTCTTTGAGCCGGCCGATCCCCAGACCGGCTGGGAGGACCGCGGCGTGGTGATCACCTCCGGCGACGGCGAGCCCTACAACGCGATCGACGCCTCCGTCCTGACCGACGCCGATGGGCGCACCTGGATGGCCTTCGGCTCCTTCTGGGGTGGGATCTTCGCCGTCGAACTCGGACGGGACGGACTGCGAGCCGACCCCGCCGCGGCGCCCATCCCGCTCGCCCACCGCGGCACCGCGCTGAACGACGTGGAGGGGGCCGCCCTCGCCCGGCACCACGGGTGGTACTACCTGTTCGTCTCCTTCGGCAGCTGCTGCCGGGGAACCGACTCAACCTACGAGACCGCGGTCGGTCGTTCTGAGGCCGTCACCGGCCCCTATCTGGATCGGGCGGGGGTGTCGCTCCTCGATGGCGGCGGCACGGTACTGCTGAGCAGCCGGGGGAGCATGATCGGCCCCGGGGGCGGGGCCGTGGCCGGGGACTGGCTGGTCCACCACTACTACGACGCCGACAACGGCGGCACCCCCACGCTGGCGCTGCGCCGGCTCGCCTGGGACGACGACTGGCCGGTCCTGCTGAGCACCGCGGAGCTGAGCGCGCCTGCGCAGGCGACGGCGTGAGTTCGGGCGGGTCGCCTATCCTGCTCCTGCAAGCACGACCCGAGCGGAGCCTCCATGTCACTACCCCCCGACGCCGGCCGCTTCGGCCTGAGCGCGCCCGAACCGCTGTCCGGCACCGAGGCGTGCACCACGCCCATGTCCGTGCATTCCGACCCCGCCGACTGGCCGGCGCCCGTCCCGGCGCTGGCCCGCCCGCTGGGAGCGGACGCCGACGCCGCGCCGACCTTGGCCGAGCTGACCACCCTGCGGGTGGGCGGCCCAGTTGGCGGCTACGTCGAGGCGCGCACCGAGGCCGAGCTCATCGACGCCGTCCGCCAGGCCGACGCCGCCGGCACCCCCCTGCTGGTGATCGGCGGCGGGTCCAACATCCTGGGCGCCGACGCGGGCTTCGACGGCATGGTTGTGCGTGACGCTCGCCAGGAGGTGAACCTATCCGCGGATGACCGTTGCGGGGGCGTGGAGTTCACCGCCACCGCCGGCACCACCTGGGACGACCTGGTGCGCGAGGCCATCGCCAACCAGTGGGGCGGCTTCGCGCCCCTGTCCGGGATCCCCGGCACCGTCGGCGCCGCCCCGGTGCAGAACATCGGCGCCTACGGGGCGGAGGTAGCCGAGCTACTCGCATCCGTGCGCGCCTGGGACCGGGTCGCTGGCCGCCCCGTCCACCTGCCGCTGGCCCGCCTGCACCTGAGCTACCGGGATTCCGCCCTCAAGCGGTCCCTGAGCGACGCCGCCATCGGCGGCGGCCGCACCTGGGGGCCAACGGGCCGCTGGGTGGTGCTGGCGGTGACCTTCGCCGTGCGCAGCGCCTCCCTGTCCGCCCCCATCGCCTACGCCCAGCTGGCAGACATCCTCGGCGTCGAGGTGGGCGAGAGGGTGGATGCCCGCGCCGTGCGCGAGGCCGTGCTGGAACTGCGCCGCTCCAAGGGCATGGTCCTGGATGGGGCCGACCACGACACCTGGTCCGCCGGCTCCTTCTTCACCAACCCGATCCTCACCCCCGCCCAGGCCGACGCCCTGCCTGACGACGCCCCCCGCTTCCCGGTCACCGACCACTCCCGGGCGGTGGCGGGCACCCGGCAGGCGCCCGTCGTCGAGGGGCTGGTGAAGACCTCCGCCGCCTGGCTGATCGACCACGCCGGCTTCGGCAAGGGCTTCGCCCTGCCAACCGCCGGGGCGGAGCCGACCGCCAGCCTGTCCACCAAGCACGTGCTGGCCCTGACCAACCGCGGTCACGCCCGCGCCGCCGACCTGACCGGGCTGCGCGACGCCGTCGTCACCGGCGTGCGCGAGCGCTTCGGGGTCACGCTCGTGCCGGAGCCGGTGCACGTCGGCTTCTAGGTCCGGGCGGGCCCAGGGATCGACCACCCGCACGTGCCGCCCGGCACGCGGATCGGGCAGGCGGCCAGAGGCTTACTCGTCCGCCGCCAGCCAGGCATCCACCTGCGCCAGCCACGCCTGCTTCGAGGCGGGCGAGGCCAAGGAGGCGCGGATGGAGCCGCGCGCAAGCTCCGCCAGCGCGCAGTCATCCAGCCCCAGGTCCCGGGCGAGCTGGTACTGGTCCACCAGCCGGGACTGGAACAGCAGGGGATCGTCCGCTCCCAGCGCCACCTGGGCGCCGTGCTCTAGCAGCACCGGCAGCGGCACGTCACCGGGTTCCCGGTACACGCCCAGGCACACATTCGACGCGGGACACACCTCCAGGCTCACGCCCGCTGCGACGATCGCGTCCAGCAGTGCCGGGTCCTCGCTGGTGCGGATCCCGTGTCCCAGCCGGGTCGGGCCGAGCGCGGAGACGACGTCGCGCACGTGCTCGGGCCCCAGCAGCTCCCCGCCGTGCGGGAGCGAGGCCAGGCCGGCGCGGCGGGCGATCGCGAAGGCCGGCCCCCAGGAGGAGGTCACGCCCGCCCGCTCGTCGTTGGACAGCCCGAAGCCGATGACGGTACCCGACCCGTCCCCGGCGTAGCGCGTCGCCAACCGTGCCAGCGTGCGGGCGTCCAGGGGGTGCCGGATACGGGACGCGGCCACAATCACCGCCACCTCCACCCCGGACAGGATGGTCGCCTGCCTGGCGGCATCAAGGATGATCTCCAACGCCGGTGTGATACCGCCGACGTACGGGGCGTAGGAGGTCGGGTCCACCTGGATCTCCAGGCGCCGCGACCCCTCGGCGGCGTCGTCGAGCGCCGCCTCCAGCACGATGCGGCGCATGATCTCCTCGGTGACCACCAGGTGGCGGGCCGTGTCGTAGGCCCGCTGGAAGCGGAACCAGCCACGATGGTCCGCAGGCACGTGCAGCGGGTCACCATCGAGGAACGAGGTCGGTAGCCGTGCGCCCGCGCCGGACGCCAGCTCAATGAGCGTCTCCAGACGCATTGAGCCCGTGAAGTGCAGATGCAGGTGCGCCTTGGGCAGGGCGGCTAGGTCGCGCATGGCGGGATTGTGCCACTGCCCGCTGAGGGCTTGCCGCTGACCGACCGGGATCACCCGCGCGGTCGAGCACGGTCAAGCACGCGATCCATGCGCGCATCCTGTCACTCCTGGCGCGCATTAAGGCAGACTGTTCCCATGAGCACCGTCATGGCCGACCATGAGCCCAGGGAGGTCGCTCTGCTCACCGGAGCGCGCGCGGCCTCCGTGCTGGCAGCAGCACTGGCGCCGTCCGGCCAGCAGCTCATGAGCTGGGAGGTCCATTCGGTCCACCACCGACCCGGTGCCGGCGTCTCGGTCGGCTACACCGCCGTAGTTGCCCGCCCCGATGGCAGCCGCGCCACCGAGTACCTGTGCGCCACCACCGCCCGCCTGTCCAATCCGCAGGCGGCCGGGCTGACCCGGGTGGCTCCCACCGGCGGGGACGGGCCGGTCGTCTACGTGTGGCGGCACCCGGCGGATCCGGAACTGCCCGCGCTCGCGGTAGCCTGCACTCCTTCGCTGCTGTCGCAGCGCCTGGGTGTCCCGGTCAAGGCCACCATGGTCGCCTATCGGCCCACCCGGCGTGCGGTGGTGCGAGTTACCTATCCCGACTCCACCACCGCCTACGCCAAGGTACTACGCCCTAGCCAGTCCGCGGCATTCGCCGACCGGCACCGCATGCTGCGTGCCGCGGGCGTGCCCGCGCCGGACGTGCTGCGCGATGACCGGGACGGCCTGGTGCTGCTGTCCACTGGCAGGGGCGTGGCCCTGTCCGGGCTGCTCTCCCGCGGCATGGATGAGGCACAGGCGGTACGGGTGTTCAACGCCCTGACCGGGCTGCTGGACTCCCTGCCCGCGGCCGCGCTGCAGCTGGCCGCGCACCCCGCCTGGTCCGAGCGCGCCCGCCACTACGCGCATGCCGCCGCCACCGTCCTGCCGGAGCATGTGGGCCGCACCCGCGCGATCGCCGAGGGGGTCGAGCAGTTGATGGCGGCCTCCGATCCGGGCCCGGTTGTCCCCGTCCACGGCGACTTCTATGAGGCCAATGTGCTCATGGAGGGGGATGCCGTTGCCAGCCTGCTCGATGTCGACTCCCTCGGGCCCGGGCGCCGCGTTGACGACCTGGCCTGCCTGCTCGGGCACGTCAGCGTCCTGGATCACCTGGCGCCGGCCGCGTACCCGCACCTGCGGCCGGCCCTGGAGACCTGGACCCGCCTGGCGGAGCAGCAGGTGGACCCGGTGGCCCTGCGCGCACGCTGCGCCGGCGTGGTGCTGTCGCTGGTTGCCGGCGCGCGCCGGGAGGACGGCGGCCCGTGGCGCGCCGACGCGGAGGGGCGGCTGGCGCGCGCCGAGTCCTGGCTGGCCCAGGCGCGGGAGATCCAGGCGCGTCGCGGCGCCCACTGAGGACTCACTGGGCGGTCGCTGCGCGCGCCACTATTGGGCGCAGGTCCGCGGAGCATCGGGCGGAGCTTCGCGCGGGGACTGCGCGGGGACTGTACGGAGCCTTGCGCGGGGCCCGGGCGCCGCGCAGCCACGTTGTTGACGGTTACGCGCTTGTGGGCGCGCGCAAGCGTGTAACCTACGGCCGCGCCGGTGCCCGCCGGCGGAAAGGCAGTAACCGTGTTCCCCACGCCCCTACCCGCGCTCTTGACCGTACCTGCCCCGGCACCCGGCGCCGTGCCGGTGGCCGAGCCAGCCGCCGCACCCGGCATAGCGGCCGGGCACTTGGTGGCGGCTGCGGGGCCGTACCCGGCGAGCTTCAGTGAGGTGCTGTCCGCAGCCGACGACTTCCTGTGGGGGCCATGGCTGCTCATTCCGCTGCTGCTGGGCACCGGCATCTGGCTGACCGTGCGGCTGCGCGCCGTCCAGCTGCGCAAGCTCTTCCCGGCGCTGCGCTTCGCCCTGCTGGACCGCAGCGGTGGCGAGGCCGACACCGCCGAGGGGGACATCTCCCACTACCAGGCGCTGACCACGGCACTGGCCGCCACTGTGGGAGTGGGCAACATCATCGGCGTGGCCACTGCGATCCACCTGGGCGGTCCCGGTGCGCTGTTCTGGATGTGGGTAACCGCATTCTTCGGCATGGCCTCGAAGTACTCCGAGGCCTTCCTTGCCGTGCGCTTCCGCACCACCGACGCCAACGGCCAGAAGTCCGGCGGCCCCCAGTACTACCTGCAGCACGCGATCAAAGGGCGTGCGGGCACCGCGCTGTCGGTGTTCTTCGCCATCTCCACGCTGCTCGCCTGCTTCGGCATCGGCTCCATGACGCAGTCCAACTCGGTGGCGGCACAGCTGGAGCACTCCTTCGGGGCGGATCCGGCGCTCGTCGGCATTCTCATGGCCATCGCGATCGGTGGCGTGCTGCTGGGCGGCATTGAGTCCATCGGACGGGTCACCGCTGCCTTCGTGCCAATGATGATCGTGTTCTACGTGGGCGGTTGCTTCTACATCCTCGCAGTCAACATCACGGCGATTCCGGCGGCGCTGGGGATGGTGTTCGCAGACGCCTTCACCGGGCACGGAGCCGTGGGAGGCTTCGCCGGCTCCACCATGCTCATGGCCATCAAGTTCGGAATGGCCCGCGGCATCTTCTCCAACGAGTCCGGCATGGGCTCGGCTGCCATCGCCGCCGCCGCGGCCAAGACCAACCACCCGGTCCGCCAGGGCCTGGTGTCCATGACCCAGACCTTCATCGACACCTTCGTGGTGGTCACCTGCACCGGCCTGGTGGTGCTGTCCACCGGCGCCTGGACGGGTGACAACCCGGCCACCATGACCGCGAACGCCTTCACTACCGGGCTGCCCGGGGACTGGGGCACTACATCGTCTCGGTCTCGCTGGTCTTCCTGGGCTGCTCCACGATCCTGGGCTGGGCCTACTACGGCGAGCGCTGCACCGTGCGCCTGGTGGGCGTCCACGGGGTGCTGCCCTTCCGCCTGTTCTTCACCGTCCTGATCTTCCTGGGCACCGTCACCAGCCTGGACGACGTGTGGACCTTCGCGGATATCGCCAACGGTCTCATGGCCATCCCGAACCTGATCGGCCTGGTGCTGCTGTCCGGCCTGATCGCCCGTGAGACCAGGGCCTACCTGCTCCAGGACCCGGACCTGCGGCGCCCCGGCGACGAGTTCACCTCCGTCCCGGAGGATGCGACGGTCTGAGCGGTGAGAGAACTGTCCATTTCTCGCCACTTTGAGCTGCCGCCGGTTCCGGACCCGCGCAAATACGCCGCAGGCTCAGCGCCAGCAGGGACCGTGGGGACCAAAGTGGCGAGAAATGGACACTTTTCATGCTGGAAGCGGTGGTGGACGCGCAAGGTCCCTGTGCCGCTGGTACTCCGCATGAGCCGTCATCAGCACGGCGGGCACCAGTTCTCACTTCACACCGCCGCCGGACTGCACCTGGGCGGTAACGCGTTCTGCCCCGGCGGGTTCCAGCCCACCGGCGGTTTCACCGACGATGCCCAGGCGGTGGACTCCCGTGTGTCTCCGGGGAACTGCCGGGCATAGGGCTGGAGGGCAAGGCGGAGTGCTACTCCTTGTCCTACTGCGTTGTCCTACTGCGTTCTACTCTTTGCTGCGCCGTCTGCATGCCTGAGGCAGGAGTCGGTTAGTCAGGGCGCAGTGGTGCCGTCGAAGCCCGAGGCCGACTCGGCTGAGGCAGCCGTCCCGGAAGGCTCGGCCTGAGCGGTGGGTGCGGTGGAGGTGGCCACAGGGGCAGCGGGAGTGGTGGCGGTGGGAGTGGCGCTGTCGGGGCACTGGACCGCGATGAGTGTCGAGCTGGATGCGGTCCCGGATCCCCGACCCGATGGCCGCTTGGGGTGTGACTCCAAGACGGTAATGGTGCAACCGAGTACTTCGGCGGATGAACCAACGTCTATCCGTGTATCTGGAACTGCTTCACCGTCTCGGCTGAAGTGAACCCAGACGGCCTCGGCGTTCGCGGTTCCAAGAACTAAAGACCAGTCATCGCCTCTGCCAGGTTGGTTCTCTACGTAGCTCGCGGCCTGCTCGCGCAACGCCTCAACCTCGGGCGCGAGCTCCGGGGTGCCCTGGGGCAGCGGCCACCAGAACACGTAGACCACGGCCGCGACGATGAGCGCCAGCGCGCCGATCGCCGCGGCCAGTAGCCGTTTGTGTCGCACTCAGTCGACCTCGGCCAGCAGCTGCTGCATGCGGGTGACGCCCTCGGTGATGGCATCGTCGCTCATGGCGTAGGACATGCGCAGGAAACCGGAGGGGCCGAAGGCCTCCCCGGGCACCACGGCCACCTCGGCGTACTCCAGCAGCAGCTCCGCCAGCGTGGCGGAGGAGTCGATTACGTGCCCGCGCAGCGAGCGCCCGATGAGCTGCTCCACGCTCGGGTAGGCGTAGAAGGCGCCCTTGGGCGTGGGGACCTGCACGCCGCCGATCTCGGAGAGCATCGACACAACCAGCCGGCGGCGGCGGTCAAAGGCGGCGCGCATGTGCTCCACTGCGGACAGGTCCCCGGCCACGGCGGCAAGGGCCGCCCGCTGGGAGACGTTGGCCACGTTGCTGGACAGGTGCGACTGGAAGTTGGTCGCGGCGCGGATGACATCGGCGGGCCCCATCATCCAGCCCACGCGCCAGCCGGTCATCGCGTAGGTCTTGGCCACGCCGTTGAGCACTACCGTCTGCTCGGCCAGCTCAGGCACGAGCGCCACGATGTGGGCCGGCTGGGCGTCGTCATAGAGCAGGTGCTCGTAGATCTCGTCGGTGACTACCCAGATACCGTGCTCCAGTGCCCACTGGCCGATATGGGTGAGCTCGGCGGCGGTGTAGACGGCGCCGGTGGGGTTGGACGGCGAGCACAGCAGGAGCACCTTGGTGCGCTCGGTGCGGGCTGCCTCCAGCTGATCGAGCGTGACCTTGTAGTCCTGGTCCGCGCCGGCGAACACCTCCACGGTGGTGCCGCCGGCCAGGCTGATGACCTCGGGGTAGGTGGTCCAAATGGGGGTGGGCAGCAGCACCTCGTCGCCCGGGTCCAGCAGTGCGGCGAAGGCCTGGAACACGGCCTGCTTGCCTCCGTTGGTAACCAGGATGTCCTCGGGGGAGACCAGGTAGCCGGAGTCCCGCAGCGTCTTGGCGGAGATCGCCTCACGCAGCTCGGGCAGCCCCCTGGCTGGGGAGTACTTGTGGTTGACCGGATCCTGGGCCGCGGCTACGGCGGCGGCAACGATGTAGTCCGGGGTGGCGAAGTCCGGCTCGCCGGCGCCGAAGCCGATGACGGGGCGGCCGGCGGCGCGCAGGGCCTTCGCCCGGGCGTCGACGGCTAGGGTGGCCGAGGGGGAGATGGCGGCCAGACGGGCGGAAACGCGACTCCTAGGTGCAGTACTCACGGGCAGATAGTCTCACGTACGCCTCGGGGGAACCGCAGTGTCATCCCGGTATGCGGCCCGAGGTGGCGAGGTTCTCATAACGGTGCGTGGTGTGCGGCGCGCGGCTTAGCCCGCTGACGTGGCGCAGCCCACGGAGCTGGAGTTCGGCATTCTGGGCATGATGTGGCAAGATTAGTGGCCGCTGAAGGGCAGTGGCGCAATTGGTAGCGCACCGGTCTCCAAAACCGGCGGTTGTGGGTTCGAGTCCCGCCTGCCCTGCTGAGAACGGCGGATCTGTCGGGAGATCCCGTCGGCTCCGTCTTCTCGCCCGTCAGGGCGTGACCGGAACGTCGACCCCGAGGATCACGAGAGCATGAGCGATACAACCGTCGCCAAGGGCGCACGGAAGCAGAGGCGCGGGCCCTTCTCCCGCGTGTCCCTGTACTTCCGTCAGGTCATTGACGAGCTCCGCAAGGTGGTCTGGCCCACGCGGAGTGAGCTGTGGACCTACTTCGCGGTGGTGGTCGTCTTCATCCTGGCGATCATGCTGTTCACCGGGGCCCTGGACGCAGTCTTCGATCGACTCGTCCTGTGGGTCTTCGCCTGAGCGCCAGGCCCGTCGTACTCCTGCCATACCAGCCATACTCGGCGCAGGTCTCACCGCCAGCCGCAGTCGCAGCCACATCCAGTCCGAGGAGAAAGAAGCACCGTGTCCGAGGAGAACGTCCCCGAGGAGCCCGCCGCCGTCGCCCCCGACGCCGATCCGCACAACGCCCCGGCCGAGGTCGACCCGGTCGAGGAGTTCCGCAAGCAGATGTCCTCGCTGCCCGGCGAGTGGTACGTGCTGCACACCTACTCCGGCTACGAGCGCCGCGTCGCCGCGGACATCATGGCGCGCGCCGAGAACTTCGAGCTGGAGGACTACGTCTTTGACGCCGTCGCCCCGATGGAGACGGTCATCGAGCTGAAGAACGGCAACAAGAAGAAAGAGGTGTCGCGGGTCCGCATCCCCGGTTACGTATTCGTGCGGATGGACCTGGATGACCCGGAGACCTCCGAGCAGGTGTGGCGCACCATCAAGGACACCCCCGCCGTGACCGGCTTCGTGGGTGACCGCTACGACCCGGTGCCGCTGACGCTTGAGGAGGCCGTCTCACAGCTTGGCCCCACCCCGGAGGAGGTCGCCGCCAAGCGTGCTGCCGCGGCCACCGCGCCCGAGGAGGGTACGGGCACCCAGGTCGTGGCCGATGGCCAGGTCTACGAGGTCGCCTTCTCCGTGGGCGAGTCCGTGATCGTCACCGACGGCCCCTTCGAGTCGCTGCCCGCCACGATTGCGGAGATTCACCCCGACACCCAGAAGCTGCAGGTGCTCATCTCCCTGTTCGGCCGCGACACCCCCGCCGAGCTCGCCTTCAATCAGGTGGCCAAGATCTGACCGCTGCCCCCGCCGACGGCCCCAGAGGACGAAGGCGGGGAACGGCCCGCCTGTGAGACCGCCCACCGGGCCTCTCACGGACGCGCACGCGGGTCTAAGATTGGCGCTCGCGTGCCCGGTACGCACCCGCGTACCAACACAACCACGCGCTGCACGGCAGGTGTGCAGCACTCCGGACAAGAAAGACCGAATTACCCATGGCTCCTAAGAAGAAGGTCGCCGGGCTGATCAAGCTCCAGATCCAGGCCGGCCAGGCCAACCCCGCTCCGCCGATCGGCCCCGCGCTCGGTCAGCACGGCGTCAACATCATGGAGTTCTGCAAGGCCTACAACGCTGCGACCGAGTCCCAGCGCGGCAACGTCGTCCCGGTGGAGATCACGGTTTACGAGGACCGCTCCTTCACCTTCGTGACGAAGACTCCGCCGGCCGCAGAGCTCATCAAGAAGGCCGCAGGCGTCTCCAAGGGCTCCGCCTCCCCCCACTCGGACAAGGTCGGCTCGCTCAGCCAGGCGCAGGTGCGTGAGATCGCAGAGACCAAGATGCGTGACCTGAACGCCAATGACGTCGACTCCGCCGCCAAGATCATTGCCGGCACCGCCCGCTCCATGGGCATCACCGTCGAGGCCTGAGACCCCGGCCCGTCACCCAGAACCAATATGCGTGGAAGGGCCTGCGCGGCCCGTTCACCACGACTGCTAAGGAGAAGCAGATGACCAAGCGCAGCAAGGCCTACCGCGCCGCGGCGGAGAAGATCCAGTCCGGGATCCTCTACACGCCCGCGGAAGCAGTGAAGCTGGCCAAGGAGACGTCCGTGACGAAGTTCGACTCCACCGTGGACGTCGTACTCCGCCTGGGCGTTGACCCCCGCAAGGCCGACCAGATGGTGCGCGGCACCGTGTCCCTGCCGCACGGTACCGGCAAGACGGCCCGGGTGGTCGTATTCGCCCAGGGTGAGCGGGCCGAGCAGGCCATCGCCGCCGGCGCCGACGAGGTTGGCGGCGACGAGCTCATCGCCAAGGTCGCAGGTGGCTACACCGACTTCGACGCCGCCGTCGCCACCCCCGACCTGATGGGCAAGGTGGGGCGCCTGGGCCGCGTGCTCGGCCCCCGCGGCCTCATGCCCAACCCCAAGACCGGCACTGTCACCATGGACGTGGCCAAGGCCGTGACCGACATCAAGGGGGGACGTATCGAGTTCCGCGTCGACCGCGCCGGCAACCTCAACTTTGTCATCGGCAAGTCCTCCTTCTCCGAGGAGCAGCTGGCCGAGAACTTCCAGGCTGCGCTGGAGGAGGTGCAGCGGCTCAAGCCGTCGACCTCCAAGGGGCGGTACATCCTCAAGGCGACCGTGGCGACGACCATGGGCCCCGGCATCCCCTTGGATGTGGCCAAGCTCTGACCGGCCCTCAGCGGCCTGAGAGGCCCTGAGCGCGCCCGCGCTCACTGCTAGACCGAGGCGGCGGGCCGGCTCCCCAAGCGGTGCCGGCCCGCCGCCTTCGCGTCTCCGGTACGCGGCTGCACCACCCCCGCCGAGTTCGGTAGTTGTTACGTGCCGAGTTCGGTAGATATGGCTCCGGACTGACCGTCATCCGAACGAGACTTTCCGTCTAGGATGTCCCGCAGGCGGCAGGACCGAGGAATCCGCCCAGCCCCACCTCACCCACTCTCGAGGAGACGCCCATGCCCCCGACCGACGATGCCGCCCAACGCCTCGGCAGCGCCTATGTGTTGGATACGCGCATTGGGGCCGGCGCACAGGGAGAGGTCTGGCTCTCCCACCGCACCGACGCGCCCGACACCCCCCTGGCGGTCAAACTGCTGCGCGCCGATCTGCTGGAGGATGCGGGCGTTATCGAGCGCTTCATCCGGGAGCGCGCCACCCTGATGCGCGTGTCCTCCCCCTATGTGGTCGGCGTGCAGGACATGGTCGTGGAGGGCAGCCGCTTCGCCATCGTCATGGACTACGTGGGCGGCGGCAACCTGCGGCGCCTGCTTAATGAACGGGGTGTGCTGCCGCCCGCCGAGGTCGCCCGCGTCGGGGCGATGCTCGCTCACGGCCTGACCGCCGTACACGACGCCGGCATCGTCCACCGCGACATCAAGCCCGCCAATGTGCTCATCGACGCCGGCGCGGGGGAGTCCGCGGAGAAGTGGACACCCCGGCTGGCCGACTTCGGCGTCGCCCGCATCTGCGACACGGTCGCCTCCTCCCATGCCACCGGTGCCATCGGTACTCCGCTGTACATGGCGCCGGAGATCCTTGATCCCGCCGCGCCCACGCCCGCCGCTGACGTCTACTCCCTGGGCGTGCTGCTGTACGAGGCGGCCTGCGGCGTGACTCCCTTCGTCGGTGCCCCGGCCCAGGTGCTGGCCCAGCACGCCCGCCGCGCCCCCGGACGCCCCGACGGCATCCCCGACGCCCTGTGGGCGGTGCTGGAGCGCATGCTCGCCAAGCAGCCCGCTGCGCGTCCCACCGCAAGACAGGTGGCCGCGCAGCTGGAGGAGGCCGGGGCGGCAGTGGCGGGAGCACCGGCCGCAAAGCGCCTGTCCGTGCCACCGCCGTCGGCGTCCGCGCCCACGCCCTACGTGTGGGCCGACGGCGAGGCGCCGCCTGGCGTCCCCCTGCCCCCGACGGACGGTGCGGTCACTCCCGCTGCCGGCACCGCCCCCACGGCGCCGCTGACGGCGGAGCCTACGGTTGTGGCCGGTAGTGGCGGGGCGGCGTCGGCGCCGGAGGCGGATATCCGCACGCGCTTCGCCAGTTCTCCGCAGCTGGCGCCGGAGGCCCAGTCGCCGACCCCGGCCGGCTGGGCGCAGGTGGATGTTCCCGGCGCACCTGCGAGCCGACGCCGGGGGAACCGGGGCGCACGCCGGGGCCGCAGACTGCTGCTGGGGGCCATTGCGGCCGTCGTGGCGATCGCTGTAGCCGGAGGCGGTCTGTACGCCTGGCGTCACCGCGCGGCCGCCCCGGCCGCCACCGCCGTCACCGCGCTGCCCGCCCGCGCGGATGCCGTGGAGCTGCAGCGGATGACGGGTGTCAGCGAGTACCGCATCGCACCCGATCACGGTGCCGTCGCGGCTCGGACGAGTTCCAACTACTGGTCGCTGTACGACCTGGACGCCGCCAACCAGGCCCCGGTCTGGGCCGGGGAATGCGATACGGCGGGCTTCTGGACGGCCGCCACCCTCCTGTGCGTGCGCGATGAGGAGACGCACCTGATCGGCCTGGACGGCGTCGACACCGGTGACGCGGTATCACTCGACGATCGCGCGCTGCTGGGAACCACGGGCAGCGTCGCGATCGTCCGTGACGGCGGCTCCTCGGGCTCGCTGCTCGCCCTGCACTCGAACGGTGAGCAGCAGTGGCGCGTCGACGGCGGCTTCAGGGAGGCGCGTGTCAGTGGGGGCTTCGTGGTCACCTACGAGACCGGCTCGAAGCGGGTGCTCGTGCTTTCCGCCGACACCGGCGAGGTCCTGCTGTCGGCGGCCTCGGAGGACAGTCCCGACTTCGGCTCCTACCTTCCCGGCGGCGTCGGCGTCGATGTGGGTCCCCAGGCCTTCTACGTCGTGGACGGTGACGAGGTCACCGTGTACGACGCCGAGGGCACCGCGGTCGGCACCGTTGCGGGGGCCGACACGCGCACGGACTGGCTGGTTTCGTCCGACGTGACGCCGGAGCAGCTCCTGGCGCTACTGCGCAGCGTCGCCGCGGGCGGCGGTGTGCAGGTACGTGGGAGCGGGGATGCGACGGCGATCGAGGTAGACGTGTTCGCGTGCACGGCGTCCGGCCCGGGCTCCGTGGCCTATGCCGTGCCCGAGCGAACCGCGGGGGAGGCCTGCGTGATCACCCCGGAGGGGCTGATCGGCGGAGACGACGGGGTGCTGTTCACCATGGGGCAGCCCTCAAAGCGCGCGGACGCCACCGGTGACAACGTGATCGCCTACGACCTCGACGGCGGTGAGCAGCTCTGGCAGGTTGCGGGCACCCTGCTGGGAGTGGTCCCGGCGTCGGACAAGGCGGCGGGTGACAGTGCCGGCGCGCCCCGCATCCTGGTGGCCGAGGGGGATGACTTGGTGATCCACGGACTCGTCAAGCAGTGAGACGCGTTCCCGCTCAGGCCTGGGCCACCGGAATGTCGGTCAGGCGCGCGGCGAGGTTCTTGCCGGGCAGGTCCAGTGTGATGGTCTCGCCACCCGGGTACGGCCAGATGATCGGCAGGCGCATGGCCTCGCCGCGCACGATCTCACGCACACTCCGATTGGTGACGGGGACGTACTCGCCTTCGGCGTCCAGGTAGTTGGCCGCCAGGTAGCGCGCGCCGCCCTCCAGCAGCGTTGGATTGTGGACCGCGCTGAATGAGGCCGGCCAGTGCAGAATCTGCAGCTCGTCGGGCAGGGCGAACAGGCTCACCGTGATGTTGACGTCCTCCTGCGTGCTCAGCAGGAGTGAGCCCGTCACATAGTCGCCGACGCGCGTCACGGACTCCATCGACAGGTGGACCGTTTGATCATTGATGCGCACGTCCACGCCGTCGGCGCCAGTGCCCACCGGGCCGACGGACCTGGGCACCTGCCCCGATGAAGTCGATGAGGTGTCCGCCGGCGCGGACGGGGCAGTAGCCGTGGCGGACAGTGCTGTCGCCTCCGCAGGGTTCTTCGGCGTCAGCTCCACCTCAACCCGGCGGTTCACGGCACGCGCCTCATCCGAAGTCCCCTCCGCCCGCGGCTCGGCCTCGCCCTTGCCCCTGACAGTGGTGTCCCAGTGAGTCAGGTCCGTCAGTTCGCCCAGTCGGTCGGCGACCGCCCGGGCGCGCCGCTCAGACAGGTCCTGGTTGTAGTCCTCCTCGTCGACGTCGTCCGTGTGTCCCGTAACCGACAGCTCCCCGCCGGACGGGTAAAGCGTCAGCTGCTCGACCACCTTGGCCAGGACGTCATCAGCCTGTGCGGACAGCTCCGTCGAGTCCGATCCGAAGGTCACGTCTCCAGAGACCGTCACCGTCGTGGAGTCCTCATCCGCATCGGTGTCATAGGAGCCGTCGGTGGCGACCACCAGCGAACTGAGGCGGAAGGGGCCGGGGTCGGCCTCGCGGTCGATCTCCGCCACGCTGAGCATCTCACCGACCTTAAAGCCGGCGTCCTCGGGGTCGACTACCGGGACTCCCACCGCCACGCCGACGCTCGGAAGGAACAGCTCAACCGTCTCGACGCCGTCATCTACCGCCTCGAACACCGGGAACACCTCTACCGAGGACAAGCGCGAGATCTCGTCGAACATCTCGTCGGAGCGATCTCCGAGCTCGGGGAATACGAGGGACTGCCGCAACGAGAGCAATCGCATTCCGCGCATCGAGTAGGGCGACGAGGGTGCACTGAAGGTCGAGGAGAGAGTCAGTTCCTCATCGGAGTCAGTGGACACCTCCACCCGGACGATGGTGTAACCGTCCTGCACCGTGGCAGGCCCTACACGGAAAGTGGCAGCCACCCCGTCGAGAGCTGATTCCAGTGCGACCGCGCCGCTCGCGTCCGCGGTCGGCACCGGGGGTGCGCTCACCGCGGGAGACGCCACAGAACTGCTCGAGTCGTCGGTGGAATCGGTCGCCTGCCAAAGGGGCCCGCCGGAGCAGGCGGCCAGGCCGGTGCCTGCCGCGCACAGCGACAGGAGGGAGAGCAGGGAGCGGCGGGGAAGACCGCTGGGGTTGTGAAGTGTGGACTTCATGATGCGCCTTTCTGAACTCATCTGGAATCAATTGGGCTGGCGCGAAGACGCTATTGCCGGTACGCGACGACCGCGATGGGCAGAACTCAACGTCTCCCCGGGTACACCCGGATACTCCCCGGGTACACCCGGGGAGTGTGGCAGTGGTGCCCATGGCGCCCAATTATTTGTTTTGTTACGGTTGTCGGGTTCAAGAGCCTCTACAGGTGTTGTTTAGGAGTGGTGGCGGTTATGTTGCGTCGTCGTGAGGTGCTGACCGGTTCGGCGGCTATGGCGGTGGGCGTGGTGCTGGCGTCCTGCTCGAGCGGAGCCGGTGGTGAGGGTGAGGATGCTGTGGCGACGTCGTCCGGCGAGTCGACCATGGCGAGTAGTACCTCGCCGGCGCCCGTGTCTTCCGATCCGGTGGTGCTGAAGTCGGTGTGGCAGGGCGAGGCGCTGACTACGCGTGTGGGTCCTGCGGTGGTGCAGGGCGGCTACACCGTGGTGATGATGACCATTTCCGTTGATTCCGGCGAGCGCTTTTCGCTCGGGAATTCTATGTTTGGTGACGGGTTGAATATAGGCACATTGGCGTCCGTCAAGTTGACCTCCCTCAGGGATAATGTTGTGTATCGCGAGGTGGGACGAGCCCGCGTAGTGGCCGGGTATATCGAACCGGGCGCCTCGGCGGAGTTGTTCCCGGTGTTCGGCGCCTTGCCGGATGGTGTGGAGTCGGTCGAGCTGTTGCTGCCGACAATGGGCATGGCACTGAATGTGCCGGTGGTGGCTGCCGGTGCTGCGGGGTTTGATGTGACGGCGGCGATTGCTGATGCTCAAATCGATGAGAGTATTCATTCCGGCCCGTTTGAGTTGAATTCATTGGTGGTGGCTGCGGATCGTTCATCGGATACAGAGAAAGATGATGCCTCGACGACGGTGAATGTGTCGGGGGACGTGTTGTTCGCGACGGACTCGGCGGATCTGAGTGATGCCGCTGATGCGGTCCTGGCGTCGGTGGTGGAGCAGCTGGAGCTTCACCCCTCAGGCGGTGAGCTGGCGGTTACGGGGCATACGGATGATGTGAGCACCGATGCGCATAACCAGGACTTGTCGGAGCAGCGGGCCAAGGCCGTGTCGGATCGCCTGGGGGAGCTGACCGACTTGTCTGCTTGGGAGACGTCCGTGTCGGGTAAGGGGGAGTCGGAGCCGCGGGTGGCTAACGATTCGGATGAGAACCGGCAGCTGAACCGGCGGGTGGAGATCGTGCTTACACCCGCCGACCCTGACGAGGGCGCTGCGGCAGGCGCTACCTCGACTGGAGGTTCGGGTGATATGCCAGATCCCAAGGGGCCGGCTGGGCGAGGGCCGGACGGCGTGGACATCGAGATCGATGGCGTGCCCGCCCGTATCTCCCTTGCGAGTGTCACCAGGCATGAGGGGTACCTGATCGGCACGGTCACGATCGCCTCGAAGCAGGAGGTGAGTGTCCCGCCGTTCTTGATGGAGATCCCTCATGATTTGCTTTTCATTAGGATGTGGTCGTCGTATGCGACCTCGGGCTGTACCCTTTTGAAGGGGGACTCCCGGCATCTGGTCGTCGACTTCATGAACTCCGATGAAGACAGCGTTGTCCTGGCCGGCTACATATCGGGGACCATGAAGGCGGATGACGTTCGCAGTCTTCCGGTTGTGTGGCCGGACACGGGTGAGGACACTGTCATCATGGACATGATCGGTGAGGATGACGCATTCGGTCAGCATCTGGCCGTGCGCCTCACCGACATCCCCGTCGTCGACGGGTGAGGGCGTGGGTGGCTCGGGCGCCCTGGGCGCGGTATGGTCGACCCAATTCGTTATCCGGGTGTCGCCGCCGTGCTCGGGAGGCGGCACGCGGCGACGGCCGACATCCAGGTGAACCTGGGAGAGCCCGGGTGTACCTGGGTGAACGCAGCAGCGGTGATGAGAAAGGGGAGCTCATGCGCGATAGGCCCCGCCCCGGCGCCGACACTCGGCTGCCCCGCCGCATGGTGCTGGCGCTGCCGGCACTCGCCGGCGTCGGCGCCGTCGCGGCTTGCGGCAAGAACCGGCAGGCGCCGGTGGTGCAGGCGACCCCCACTGCCGGCGGCGGAGCATCCGCGACGGCCTCAGCCGCCGTGAACGGGCCCGTTGAGGTCAGGGGAACCCTTGCGGGCCAGGAGATCCTGCTTTCCGTCGGCCCCGTGGTGCGCACCGAGCATGCGGGCGAGGAGCTGGCGATCCTGCCGATTCGCGCGGAATCGGCGGGCAGCAACACGCAGGCGGTGAGCATCGGCGAGCGGCTGATCGGCTCGCTGCTGTCCTCGGTTGCTGAGTACAAGCCCCTGAGGCTGATTGACACCGCCGGGTCGCGCCTGTGGTCCACCACCAGCCTGCAGGGATTGTTCAAGCCGCTTCAGCCCGGCCAGGGCCTGGACCTGCGCGCGACCTTCGGGCCGGTCGACGTCGACACGGTCACGGTCTTCCTCTCGGGCTTCGGCTTCGCACAGGTGGCGGTGGTGGATGCCGACGCCGACGGCGCGCCCAGGCTCGACGTTGACGCAATTGTTGCCGCCGCCAACCCGCACGCCCCGTTGCGCGCCCCGGTGCCGCTGGAGCGCTACGCCGAGGCGCTTGACGGTTCCTCCAGCGGCCTTACCACCGATGAGGAGACCACCGTCGAGGTCTCCAGTGACATAACCTTCGACTCCGACTCCGCCGAGCTGTCCGCCGCTGCCGATGCCGTCCTCTCCGGCGTCGCACAGACCATATCCGAGTATGACGGCGGCGACCTGGAGATCATCGGGCACACCGACGACGTCGGCGACGACGCCCACAACCAGTCCCTGTCCGAGCAGCGCGCCCAAGCCGTCTCCAGCCGCCTGGGCGAACTGACCGACCTGGGCGGCTGGGACGTGTCCGTCTCCGGAAAGGGGGAGAGCGAGCCGAAGGTCACCAACGATTCCGATGCGCACCGGCAGGCCAACCGGAGGGTGGAGATCGTCATCACCCCCGCCGGCGGCACCGACGGCTCCCTGTCCCGCTCCGACGGCGACACCACGCTCCCGGACCCGGCCGGCCCCCAGGGTCGTGGGCCCGGCGGAGTGACTGTTGATGCCGCCGAGCCCGATTCCGGTCAGGTCGTCGTCTTCCTGGAGCAGGTGACCCGACGGGACGGACTGCTGTTTGGGGAGCTGAAGCTGGAGGGCGGCAAGGGCGGTTCCGGGACGGCTATGAACCTCGGCTGGGTCAACGACCCCGGTGACGCGTTGGCCAACGCGCGCGGGGAGCTGGGCGGCTTGGCCAGCGTATTCTCCGCGGGCGGGCTGACGCTGCTATCCGGTTCTGATCGCATCTACCCCGTGGACTACCTGCTCGCGGGTACCACGGCCCACCGCGCCCTGACCGAGCTGGACTTGACCGAGGAGCTCGGTGAGGGGGAGCGGATGACGGTGTGCGTGGTGTGGCCGGACACCGCGGAGGACAACGTTGTGGTGGACCATCCGGGCGGCTCCGCGGAGGAAGGCGCCGTCGCCTACCCCTGGCGGCTGACCGATGTGCCCGTGGTCGCGGGATGAGGACCGGCGCGGCCGGGGCGCCCGGCCGTGACCGAAAGCACCGCCGCAGGGCCCCGATGGGCTTGCGCGCCTGGGTGTGGGCGCGTGTATGGTGGCGCCTGCCAAAGACCGCAGGTTCCCCGCGCAGGCGGGGCCAAGTCCGCATGTGGCGGAGCCGGCGCAGGTGAGAACGAGCCGCCAGCGGCTCTCGGAGTACGCCGAGTACTCTGAGTGCACAAGCGAGCCCCGTGCCCACCGGCGCGGGGCTTTTTCAGTGCCGGAGCCTGTGGCAGACCACGGAAGGAGGGCCCATGGCAAGGCCTGAGAAGGACGCGGCTGTTGCACAGCTGGCGGACAAATTCCGTGAGGCCAACGCCGTTCTGCTCACCGAGTACCGTGGGCTGAGCGTCGCCGACCTCAAGGAATTGCGCCGCTCGCTCGCCGGCAACGCCGAGTACACCGTGGCGAAGAACACGCTTGCTGCCATTGCGGCGCGGCGCGTCGGACTCGACGCGATCGTGGACGACTTGAAGGGCCCCACGGCACTTACGTTCGTCACCGGCGAGCCGGTGGAGGCGGCCAAGGCGCTGCGTGACTTCGCCAAGGACAACAAGAACCTCATCGTCAAGGGCGGCGTCATGGAGGGCAACGCCCTGAGCGCCGATGAGGTTGACAAGCTCGCCTCGCTGGAGTCCCGCGAGGTTCTGCTGGCCAAGGCAGCGGGTGCTATGAAGGCGTCCCTGTCCAAGGCGGCATACCTGTTCGCCGCGCCCGCCTCCAAGGCGGTCCGCACCGTCGACGCCCTGCGCGAGAAGCAGGAGACCGCGGCCTGAGCCGCGTGCGCCACCAACACCAACACCACTTCCCTGCGCGCAAAAGCGGTGCAGGACCCCTTTTCCAGGAAGGAACGCCCCATCATGGCGAAGCTGACCACCGACGAGCTCATCGAGGCCTTCAAGGAGCTCTCCCTCATCGAGCTGTCCGAGTTCGTCAAGGCCTTTGAGGAGACCTTCGACGTGACCGCCGCCGCCCCGGCCGCCGCCGTCGTCGCTGCCGCCCCGGTGCCGCCGCCCCGGCCGCCGAGGAGGAGAAGACCGAGTTCGACGTCATCCTCGAGTCCGCCGGCGACAAGAAGATCCAGGTCATCAAGGAGGTGCGCGCCCTGACCTCCCTCGGCCTGAAGGAGGCCAAGGACCTCGTTGAGGCCGCCCCCAAGGCCATCCTCGAGGGCGCCGCCAAGGACGCTGCCGAGAAGGCCAAGGCCCAGCTCGAGGGCGCCGGCGCCACCGTCACCCTCAAGTGATCCCGGCCCCGGCGGGGCCGGCACCGAGCCGACGCCGTCGGGGATCGCATAAGCACCGACGTCGCCCCGACCGCTATGCGTGGTCGGGGCGACGTCGTACATACGTGACGGACCCGCCTGGTTGGGGCGGTCCAAACGCCTGCTTGCCGCGGGGCGGAGCCGGTGCGGGGAGAGCGGGTACCGCCAGAGCGCGGGGCAGTATGGGGGATTGTGGCGGGAATCGCAAGGAGGAACACCGCCTCGGCGTGGATCGGTGCGGCGTGAGCGTGTAGGCTAGCTCTTCGCGTACCTTGTGTGTACTGGCCCCAGTGGCGCTGCCCAACGGTCAGCCGGATGGCTGGACCAACCGGAAGGGAATAACCGGAAGGGAAAAGGGTGGCGGTCGCCCGGACCCGCACCGCAGTGTACGCAGAGTGGTCCCCGAGATGAGGGAAGGATCCCCTTTGGCTGCCTCGCGCACCTCTGCACCAACTGCCGCTGAAATCGCCGCGCGCACCGCGTCGCGTCGAATCAATTTCGCCAAGATCGCCGAGCCGATGCAGGCTCCGAACCTTCTCGGCCTGCAGACCGAGAGCTTCGACTGGCTCGTGGGCAACGAGAAGTGGCGCTCCCGGGTGGACGCCGCCAATGCCGCCCAGCCGGGCTCGCTGCCGGAGACCTCCGGGCTGGAAGAGATCTTCGCTGAGATCTCTCCGATCGAGGACTTCGGCCAGACCATGGCCCTGTCCTTCCACGACCACCGCTTCGAAGAACCGAAGTACACCGCCGAGGAGTGCCAGGAGAAGGACCTGACCTACTCCGCACCGCTGTACGTGGTGGCGGACTTCGAGAACTTCACCACCGGTGAGATCAAGTCCCAGACGGTCTTCATGGGCGACTTCCCGCTCATGACGGACAAGGGCACCTTCATCGTCAACGGCTCCGAGCGCGTAGTCGTCTCCCAGCTGGTCCGCTCCCCGGGCGTGTACTTCGAGCGCACCACCGAGAAGGCCTCGGACAAGTACGTGTACAACGTCAAGTTCATCCCCTCGCGCGGCGCCTGGCTGGAGTTCGAGGTGGACAAGAACGACCGGGTTGCGGTGCGCATCGACCGCAAGCGCAAGCAGGACATCTCCGTGTTCCTGCTGGCCCTGGGCCTGGACGAGGCCGAGATCCGCGAGGAGTTCAAGGACTTCCCGGCGCTGACCACCGCCCTGGACGAGGACCGCAAGGTCACCACCCAGGATGAGGCGCTGCTGGACATCTACAAGAAGATCCGCCCCGGCGAGCCGCCCAGCGTGGAGGCCGGCCGCACCCTGCTGGAGAACTTCTACTTCAACGCCAAGCGCTACGACCTGGCCAAGGTCGGCCGCTACAAGATCAACAAGAAGCTGGGCCTGACTGCGGACCTGAACGAGTCCGTGCTGCGCATCGAGGACATCGTTGCCGCCATCAAGTACCTGCTCGCCCTGCACGCCGGCGCCGAGACCATCGAGGGCGTGCGCGACGGTGAGATCGTCGACGTCGCAGTCGAGTTCGATGACATCGACCACCTCGGCAACCGCCGCATCCGCGCCGTCGGGGAGCTGATCCAGGCCCAGGTGCGCACCGGCATGAGCCGCATGGAGCGGCAGGTGCGCGAGCGCATGACCACTCAGGACGTGGAGGCCATCACCCCGAACACCCTGATCAACATCCGGCCCGTCACGGCCGCGATCAAGGAGTTCTTCGGCACCAGCCAGCTGTCCCAGTTCATGGACCAGAACAACCCGCTGGCCGGCCTGACCCACAAGCGGCGCCTGTCCGCGCTGGGTCCCGGTGGTCTGTCGCGTGAGCGCGCCTCCATGGAGGTCCGCGACGTGCACACCTCCCACTACGGGCGCATGTGCCCCATCGAGTCCCCCGAGGGCCCGAACATCGGCCTGATCGGTTCGCTGGCGACCTTCGGGCGCATCAACCCCTTCGGCTTCATCGAGACCCCCTACCGGGTGGTGCGCGACGGCCAGGTCACCGATGAGACCCACTACCTGACCGCCGACGACGAGGACCGCCACGTCATCGCCCAGGCGAACGTGGAGCTCACCGCGGACGGGCACTTCGCCGAGGACCACGTGCTGTGCCGCGTCACCGGTGGAGAGCCCGCCCTGGTGCCGGCCTCGCAGGTGGACCTGATGGACGTGTCCCCGCGGCAGATGGTCTCCGTGGGTACCTCACTGATCCCCTTCCTCGAGCACGACGACGCCAACCGCGCGCTGATGGGCGCCAACATGCAGCGCCAGGCCGTGCCGCTGATCCGCCCCGACGCCCCGCTCGTGGGAACCGGCATGGAGCGCCGCACCGCAGTGGACGCCGGCGACGTGGTAGTTGCGGCCAAGGCGGGTGTGGTCACCGAGGTGTGCGCCGATTTTGTGCGCGTGGCCAACGACGACGGCACCGAGACCGTCTACAAGGTCGCCAAGTTCCGCCGCTCCAACCAGGGCAACTGCTACAACCAGCGCGTGGTCGCCTCCGAGGGCGAGCGGGTTGAGGTCGGCTCGGTGCTGGCGGACGGCCCGGCAACCGCCGACGGCGACCTGGCCCTGGGACAGAACCTCCTGGTCGCGTTCATGACCTGGGAGGGCCTGAACTACGAGGACGCCATCATCGTCTCCCAGCGCGTGGTTGCCGAGGACATTCTGACCTCGATCCACATCGAGGAGCACGAGGTCGACGCCCGCGACACCAAGCTGGGTGCCGAGGAAATCACCCGCGATATCCCCAACGTCTCCGAGGAGGCGCTGGCCAACCTGGACGAGCGCGGCATTGTCCGCATCGGCGCCGAGGTGCGCAGCGGTGACATCCTGGTAGGCAAGGTCACGCCCAAGGGTGAGACGGAGCTGACCAGCGAGGAGCGGCTGCTGCGCGCGATCTTCGGGGAGAAGGCCCGCGAGGTGCGTGACACCTCCCTGCGCGTGCCCCACGGCGAGTACGGCATTGTCACCGGTGTGCGCGAGTTCGACGCCTCCTCCGAGGACGCCGAGCTGCCGGCCGGCGTGAACCGGATGGTGCGCGTGTACATCGCGCAGCGCCGCAAGATCACCGTAGGTGACAAGCTCTCCGGCCGCCACGGCAACAAGGGCGTCATCTCCAAGATCCTGCCGGTGGAGGACATGCCCTTCCTGGCGGACGGCACCCCGGTGGACGTCATCCTCAACCCGCTGGGCGTGCCCAGCCGTATGAACGTCGGCCAGGTGCTTGAGCTGCACCTGGGCTGGGTCGCCTCCCGCGGCTGGGACGCCTCCGCGGCCCGCGAGGCCGGCGAGGAGTGGGCGCAGCGCCTGCCCGAGAACGGCGTGGCCGCCGAGCCGCGCACGCCCGTGGCCACTCCCGTGTTCGACGGCGTGCGTGACGACGAGCTGATGGGTCTGCTGGACTCCACCCTGCCCAGTGGGGACGGCGTGCAGCTGGTGCAGCCGGACGGCAAGGCACGGCTGTTCGACGGCCGTTCGGGTGAGCCCTTCCCGTACCCGATCTCGGTGGGCTACATGTACATCCTCAAGCTCCACCACCTGGTGGACGACAAGATCCACGCCCGCTCCACCGGCCCGTACTCGATGATCACCCAGCAGCCGCTGGGCGGTAAGGCGCAGTTCGGTGGCCAGCGCTTCGGCGAGATGGAGGTGTGGGCCATGGAGGCCTACGGCGCCGCCCACGCCCTCCAGGAGCTGCTGACCGTCAAGTCCGACGACGTGGCGGGCCGCGTGAAGGTCTACGAGGCCATCGTCAAGGGCGAGGACATCCCCGAGCCCGGCATCCCCGAGTCCTTCAAGGTGCTCATGAAGGAGATGCAGTCGCTGTGCCTGAACGTCGAGGCGCTGGACGCCGAGGGCAATGCCATTGGTCTGGATGACACCGACGACGACGGCCGCCGCGCCTCCGAGGAGCTCGGCTTCGACCTGGGGCGCCGCCCGGGCGGCAACGCCGTCACGGTGGATGAGATCTGACCCTCAACGCCTGCGGGAGGGGCGCCGTCGGCCGCTCCCGCAGGCCATCGGGCCCTGTGCCGCCGTGGAACCGCGGTGCGGGGACCCCAAGACTTTTGAGCTGACCACTCTGATTCGGAAGTAGGAACTGTGCTCGACGCCAACGTGTTCGACAGGATCCAGCTCGGCCTTGCCACCGCCGAGGACATCAAGTCCTGGTCGCATGGCGAGGTAAAGAAGCCCGAGACCATCAACTACCGCACGCTCAAGCCGGAGAAGGACGGACTGTTCTGCGAGAAGATCTTCGGCCCCACCCGCGACTGGGAGTGCGCCTGCGGCAAGTACAAGCGTGTGCGCTACAAGGGCATTGTGTGCGAGCGCTGCGGGGTGGAGGTCACCCGCTCCAAGGTGCGCCGTGAGCGCATGGCGCACATCAAGCTCGCCGCACCCGTCACCCACATCTGGTACTTTAAGGGAGTGCCCTCGCGCCTGGGCTACCTGCTCAACCTGGCCCCCAAGGACCTGGAGAAGGTCATCTACTTCGCCGCCCACATGGTGACCGAGGTGGATGAGGAGGGCCGCCACGACGACCTGCCCTCGCTGCGCAACGAGTTCGAGGTCAAGAAGAAGCACGTCGAGGAGGCCGGACAGGCCGACATCGAGGCCCGCCAGCGCCGCCTGGAGGAGGACCTCGCCCAGCTCGAGGCCGAGGGCGCCGAGCAGGCGCAGCGGGACAAGGCCCGCAAGACCGCCGAGCGGGAGATGGCCTCACTGCGCCGTAAGAACACCCGCACCCTGGAGCACATGGACAAGGTCTGGGACCGCTTCGTGTCCCTCAAGGTCGGTGACCTGGAGGGTGACGAGGTCCTCTACCGGGACATGGCCGCCGACTACGGCATCTACTTCAAGGGCGCCATGGGCGCGGAGGCCATCCAGGACCGCCTGCGCACCTTCGACCTGGAGGCCGAGGCCGCCGCCCTGACCGAGATCGTCGACAACGGCACCGGTCAGCGCAAGACCCGCGCCATCAAGCGGCTGAAGGTGATTAACGCCTTCCGCATGACCGGTACCGCCCCCGAGGCGATGGTGCTGGACAACATCCCGGTGATCCCGCCGGACCTGCGCCCCATGGTGCAGCTGGACGGTGGCCGCTTCGCCACCTCCGACCTCAATGACCTGTACCGTCGCGTCATCAACCGCAACAATCGCCTCAAGCGGCTGATGGACCTGGGCGCCCCGACGATCATCGTCAACAACGAGAAGCGCATGCTGCAGGACGCCGTCGACGCCCTGTTCGACAACGGCCGTCGCGGCCGCCCCGTCACCGGCGTGGGCAACCGCCCGCTGAAGTCCCTGTCCGACATGCTCAAGGGCAAGCAGGGTCGTTTCCGTCAGAACCTGCTGGGCAAGCGCGTGGACTACTCGGGCCGCTCCGTGATCGTCGTCGGCCCGCAGCTGAAGCTGCACCAGTGCGGCCTGCCCAGCCAGATGGCCCTGGAGCTGTTCAAGCCCTTCGTCATGAAGCGGCTGGTGGAGCTCAAGGAGGCGCAGAACGTCAAGGCCGCCAAGCGGATGGTCGAGCGTGCCAACCCGAAGGTCTGGGACGTGCTGGCCGAGGTCATCCGCGAGCACCCGGTGCTGCTCAACCGCGCCCCCACGCTGCACCGCCTGGGTATCCAGGCCTTCGAGCCCCAGCTGATCGAGGGCAAGGCCATCCAGCTGCACCCGCTGGTGTGCGGCGCCTTCAACGCCGACTTCGACGGCGACCAGATGGCCGTGCACCTGCCGCTGGGCGCCGAGGCGCAGGCCGAGGCCCGCATCCTGATGCTGTCGAGCAACAACATCCTCAAGCCCTCCGACGGCCGCCCGGTGACCATGCCCTCTCAGGACATGATCATCGGCACCTACTACCTCACCCAGGAGCCGGACCCGGCCGTGGCAGTGGAGACGGATGCCGACGGCGAGCCGATCGTTCCGGCCTTCTCCTCCTACGCGGAGGCGGTCATGGCCTACGACTTCGGCAAGCTCGACGTCAACGCCGCCTGCGACATCCGCTTCGAGGAGGGCATTACCGCGCCCGAGGACTGGCAGGCCCCCGAGAACTGGAGCGAGGGCGACCCGATCACCCTGCGCACGTCCTTCGGTCGCGCCCTGTTCAACACGGCGCTGCCGGAGACCTTCCCCTACGTCAACTACACGGTTGACAAGAAGAAGCTGGGCAACATCATCAACACGCTGGCGGAGTCCTACCCGCGGGTTGAGGTGGCCGCCTGCCTGGACGAGCTGAAGGCCAACGGCTTCCACTGGTCCACCTGGTCCGGCATCACCGTGGCCTTCGCCGACGTGGTCTCCCCGCCCTCCAAGCCGGAGATCCTGGCCCGCTACGAGGCCCAGGCCGCGGAGATCGAGGAGCAGTTCGGCCTCGGTGCGCTCACCGAGGACGACCGCTACAAGTCGCTGATCGACATCTGGACCAAGGCCACTGACGAGGTTGCCGAGGCCATGCGCGCCAACTTCCCCGAGCGCAACACCGTCTACCAGATGGTGGCGTCCGGTGGTCGTGGTAACTGGGACCAGATCCGCCAGCTCGCCGGTATGCGCGGCCTGGTGGCCGACCCCAAGCAGCGCCTGATCGAGCGGCCGATCGAGTCCAACTACCGGGAAGGGCTGTCCGTCCTGGAGTACTTCATCGCCACCCACGGCGCCCGCAAGGGCCTGGCCGACACGGCGCTGCGCACTGCCGACTCCGGCTACCTGACCCGCCGCCTGGTGGACGTCTCGCAGGACGTGATCGTCCGCGAGGACGACTGCGGCACCCGCAAGGGCCTGACCAAGCGCCTGTTCACCTGGCGGGAGGTCGGCGGCGAGCGCGTCAAGGAGGTCTCCGACATCCTGGAGACCACCGTGTTCGGTACGACGCTCGCCCGTGACGCCGTGGACGCCGACGGTAACGTGGTGGTCGCGGCCGGAACCGACCTCAGCGACGCCGATATCCGCGCGGCGATCGACGCCGGCATCGAGGAGGTCGTGTGCCGCTCCGTGCTGACCTGCGACTCCGCCGTCGGCACCTGCGCCGCCTGCTACGGCCGCTCCCTGGCCACCGGCAAGCGCGTGGACATCGGCGAGGCCGTCGGCATCATCGCCGCCCAGTCCATTGGTGAGCCCGGCACGCAGCTGACGATGCGTACCTTCCACACCGGTGGTGCGGCCGGCGCGGCCGACATCACCCAGGGTCTGCCCCGCGTCCAGGAGCTCTTCGAGGCCCGCACCCCGAAGGGTGAGGCCGCGGTGGCGGAGGCCGCCGGCACCCTCAAGATCGAGGACGACGCCGACGGCAAGCGCCTGGTCATCACCCGGGCCGACGGCGAGGAGGACCTGGTAGTACCGGTCTCCCGGCGCCAGCGCCTGCTGGTCACCGACGGGGACCACGTGGAGCCGGGCGATGCCCTCACCGAGGGGCCGATCGACCCCAAGAAGATCCTGCGACTGCGCAGCGTGGGTGCCACCCAGCGCCACCTGGTGGACGAGGTGCAGGAGGTCTACCGCTCCCAGGGCGTGGACATCCACTCCAAGCACATCGAGGTCATCGTCCGTCAGATGCTGCGGCGCGTGACCGTGCTGGACACCGGTGACACCAACCTCCTCCAGGGAGACCTGGTTGACGTCTCCCGCTACCGCGAGGAGAACCGCCGGGTCATGGCGGAGGGCGGCAAGACCGCGTCCGCGCGCACCGAGCTGATGGGTATCACCAAGGCCTCCCTCGCGACCGACTCGTGGCTGAGCGCCGCCTCCTTCCAGGAGACCACGCGCGTGCTCACCGAGGCCGCCATGAGCGGCAAGTCGGACCCGCTGCTGGGCCTGAAGGAGAATGTCATCCTGGGCAAGCTGATCCCGCCGGCACCGGCCTGGCCCGCTACTCGGACATCGAGGTGGAGCCGACCGAGGAGGTCAAGGCGGAGGTCTTCTCCCGGGCCGGCTACGCCGGGGGCGACACCTTCAGCATGGGGGAGTCCGTGGCACTCGACGACGACTTCTCCTTCAGCGGTGACTTCCGTGCGGACTTCTCCGATGACTTCCGCACGGGTTTCAACGCCTCCTCGGAGGACTTCCAGTTCTGACACCCCGAAGCTGACGGGCGGCGGGCAGCCGCCGCACCGTTGCCGCTTGTGAGTTGGCCCCGGCGAGCACTCCGCTCGCCGGGGCCAACTCGCTACACGGGCCCGCGCTCGCGCGGCATGATGTAGTGTCGCCCACAGTAACGGCGGCGTGCGCAACGTGGAGCGCACGCCGCCGCCGCGCGGACCTGAGCCAGGAGGACACGATGGACATGATTCCCGGTGACGCGGCCAATGACGCCTCCTCCCCTAAAACCAGCCCGGACAGGCTCGAGGAGCTCGCCGACAACTACCCGGAGCTGCATGCGCGAATCGTGGTCAATCCGGCATGCCCGGAGGGCCTGCGCCAGTGGATCCTGTCGCTCGGTTCGTCCGAGGTACGGCGCGCGTGGGAGCAGCACCAGGGCGCGCAGCAGCCGCCCGGCGGCGCCATGACCCCGGCTGCGGGACCGGTGCCACCCCGGCCCGGAGTACCGCCCCGGTCTGGAGTGCCGTCCCAGCCCGGAGTCCCGCCCCAGCCCATGGCGCAACCGAAGCGCAGCGGGGGCCCGCGAGCGATCCTGGTGGTTGTGCTGGTCCTGGTCGCGCTGTTCATGCTCTACCAGTGCGCCTACGGGGTGCTTACCACGCTCAGCGACACCAGCCACTCGGGTAACGCCGCCGACACACAGGATCCGTCGGCCGGGGACCTTGTCAGCCCGGCGCCGGACGACGCGGTCGAGGCCTTCTGGATTCAGAGCCCCTCGCAGAACATCTCCTGCGAGCTGCATGATGACATCGTCGGCTGCTCGGTGGCGGAGCGGTATTACGCCGAGGCCGGCCAGGAGGATTGCAGCCAGTCCCTATTCTCCATCGGTGTTGCCGACGGCTGGGCCTCGCTCAGCTGCGGGAATGACTTCATCGGTAGCGCCGATGGCGTGCTGATCACGCTCGACTACGGCTCGTCAGCAGCGAATGACACGTTCGCCTGTACTTCGCGGGAGAGCGGTATGACCTGCTGGAATCAGGTCACCGGCTCCGGCTTCACCGTCTCCCGGACCGAGTACACAGTGTTCTGAGGGCTCGCAGGGTGCTTAGGGTGCTGGGGCAGTGGGGCGCCCGGAATTGACTACTGGCAATCGAGTATGAGAGTGATGGAAGTACTACGCTTGGGCCCCGGGCAGTCGGCCACGTGGCCCGTGCCCGGACATGACGCCCTGCGGGTGCGCAATGCGGCCGCCCTGGACCTGGAAGGAAGTCGTCTACGATGACGTCGCCAAGATCGGACTCACCCGCGCTGGGGGCGTGGGACAGTCAGGCCAAGACGCCCTCCTCGGCTCCGGGGGCCGATCAGGACCCGCAGCCGCACGGTGTATTCGATGCGCAAGCCCCGCTTGAGGGCGGGGGCGAGGGCTCGGCTAGCGCGTTTGCAGGCCGGGCGGCGGAGACTACGGCCGGGTACGCCACGACCAGTGCGCCGGTGGGGCTACTCGCCGGATCCCTGGCCGCGTCTACGCTGGGACTCGTGCTCGCTATCCTGTTCGAGCAGATCGCCGTCGCCGCAGTTGCGTGGGCGCTCGCCGCGCTGGTCGGCCTGGGACTCGCAACGCTCTTCGTGGTCAAGGACGCCCAGCGGCAGGCGAACCCGTGGTACCTCTACAAGAAGCGCGCTGTCATGTTCCACCGGTTCAGCGTGGTGCTTGCCGTCGTCGCCGTCGTCGCGGCGGCTGTGCGGATCGCCCTGTACGTGGGGAGGCTGTGAGCATGGCAGGGAGCACGGTACGGCCCGAGCTGCGCCGCAGGGGGATCCTGCGCTGCCTGATCGCGCTGGTGGGAGCCGTCTGCCTCGGCCTGACGCTGCTGGCAGCTCCGCCGCGGGCGGCCGCCGACGAGGAGCCGGCCACGCCGCCGCGCTCTGGCATGGATGACTTCGGAGCCTGCCTCGTCGGGCGGGGAAGCGGGTCCCTGCTGCTGCTCCTGGACCAGTCGGGGTCACTGCGCGAAACCGACCCGGAGGGCACCCGGGTACAGGCCGCGAGCTATCTCGCCGAGCGCCTCGCCGACTTCTCGGAACGCAGCGGTGCGGTGGTGGATGTCCGCGTCGCCGGATTCTCCGACTCCTACGCACCTGTAGGCGAGTGGACCGGGATCTCCCCGGACAACGTCGCGGCTGTCAAGCAGTCGGTCGAGGCGATTGGCTCAGACATCCGGGACTACGACACCGACTACTGGACTGCGCTGGAGGGGGCCCGGCAGGACCTCGTGGATCATGACGAGTCGGGCTGCCGTGCGATCGCCTGGTTCTCCGACGGCGCCTTCGACCTGGACGTGCGGGACACGCGCGCGGTCCGTGACGCCATCGGCAGTGAGAAGCCCTATGCGCCGGGCGTATCGCTGGACGAGGAGTCCGGCGTGGCACGGGCAGAGGCCGCAGGTGTTGCGGACATCTGCCGCGACACCGGGCTCGCCGATCAGCTCCGCGGCTCGGGCGTGGTGCTCCTGGGAATTGGGCTGGAGGCAGGAGACACCGACCTGACGCTGATGCGCCGGGTGACGCTCGCCGGCGGAGATAACGCCGCTTCTGCCGGGCTTGAGTCATGCGGGGCCCTGTCCTCCCCGCCGGGCGCCTTCTACACGGCGGGCGGCATAGACCAGCTCCTGCTCGCATTCGACGCGATCGGGACCCCTGGGGACACGGTCCGCTCGTCCTCGGTCGAGATCTGCCAGGGGCAGGTCTGCGCCGACGGCGAGCTGTCCTTCGTCCTGGACAAGTCGGTGGACACGGTGCACGTGCTGGCCACAACGGACGTGGATGACCTGGACGCATACCTGTACCCGCCGGGGGCGTCTGCGCCGATGATCCTGTCGGCGCAGGCGGGCGACGCACAGCCCGCCGACGGCATCAGCTACCAGTGGCGCACTCGGCGCACACTGGAGATCGACCTTGACGCGGCCACCTCCAAGGCCTGGGACGGGCAGTGGCGGATCGCCTTCGTCGACACGCGGGCGCAGTCCGAGGACAAGCAGGTGCATGTGAACCTGCACCTGACGTCACCGCTCACGCTGAGCTGGAAGGACCTGGAGACCACCACGCTGCGCCAGGGAGAGAGCGTGGAGGCGACCATCGTGCTGCTGTCCCGTGTCGACGGCGATGTAGTGCGGGCTGACAAGTTCACCGGCTCGGTCTCCTACTCCGTGACGCTGACGGATGCCGCGGGGGAGGAGCACACGCTGCTGGACTCGGACGACCTGGGCGACATCGAGCAGCCGGTGGAGCTCGCAATCGGCGAGGACGTCGCCGTGGGCACGGGAGCGGTTACGACCTCAGTGACGGTGACGACCGCGGATGCGACCGACGGCGGAAAGACGGTTCCGGGCACGCAGCTGGACCCGACCACCAGCTCGGTCCCGGTGACCGTGAACCCGCCGTCGAACTTCCCCGAGCTGGGTGCCACGATCGACTTTGGAAGACTCGAGAAGGAGACGACCGCGACGGCCGAGCTGGATGTCACCGGTCCCGGATGCGTCTGGGTGGGCGCGGATTCGCTTAAGCTCACGGGCGCCCCCCAGGGGGCCGGCGACATCACGGTGAGCGCCGCGGCCTCCACGCCCGAGCAGTGCGTAAGCGCGGCTGACGGCGTCAAGGCATCGCTCCCGCTCACGCTGAGCGTCGGCGGTCAGGCCAACGGTGCCGTGACGGGTACCGTCAAGGTCTCGGTCTCGCCGCTGGACGAACCCGACCGGGTGCAGGTCATCGAGGTCCCCATGACCGCGGAGATGCGCCGGCCGCTCAACGTCGCCACCACGTGGAGCACCTTCGCCATCGCCCTGGTCGCGGGCATCGGCATTCCCCTGGCGCTGCTCTACCTGTTCAAGTCGCTGTCGGCACGAATCCCCGCGGGAACACTGATCGCCGGGACGAAGGTGGTCGAGGTTCCGCAGGCCGGCGGCGTCGGCTCCATCGACTTCGGCCCCGAGGACCTGACGATGCACTCCCTGCCCCGGCGGCAGCGCGAGTACTCGCTTGCGGGCTACCGCCTGCGGGCAGTGGCGGGGATGTCCCCCACCGCGCCGCCCTACGTGATCCTGGCCGACGCCGCGGCCCCGTCCGTATCCGGCGCGGCCGGCGGCGCTCGAGACGGCCACGCCGTGCTGCCGCTGGCGGTGCGCGGGAACTGGGTCGCGATCCTTGATCAGCCGGACTCGCCCAAGCACGTAACGCTGCTGGTACTGCTCGCCTCGGCGGCCCCGGAGGCGATCGAGAAGGTGGTGGCCGACGCCAGAGAGCACCTGGGGACGGCGGTCGCCTCGGTCGCGAGTTCGTCCCGCCCGGCCGTGGCCCAGGATGCGGGCGCCGGGCTGGGGGCAGATGCGGGCGCCGCAGACCCGGGCCCGGATGGGGCCAATCCCTTCGGTGACTCGGCGCCTCTAGGGGGCTCCGCTCCCGCCGAGGACTCATCCCCGTTCGGATAGTGACATACCGCGCACCGATATGGCGCGCGCGATAACTTGGCCCTTGGCGGGCCACCCGTACCCCCAGGGCGCCCCCCGGTGAGATCGCGGGCGGAAAGGACTACACGGAAATGCATAAGGTTCTAGTCATCGGTTGCGGTGGCTCGGGCGCTAAGACACTGGCGTACATGATGGATCAGATCCGGGCCGACCTCGCCGTACACGGCATCGGGGAGATACCCGAGTGCTGGCAGTTCTTGAGCGTGGACACGCCCCTACAGGAGGAGCCGGTGGACCCCCAGGACCCGGACGCCGTGCGAACCGTGACGCAGCAGGGCGGTGCGTATGTGGGCTGCGGTATCGCTAACGGCGACTATTCCGTGGTTGACCGGGCGCTGACGGGCCGGGTGCAGCAGAACAGCACGGCCGGGTTGCGCCACCTTGCGACGTGGATGCCGCGTCGCCCCAGGGATGTAACATTTCCAGTGTCTGTTGGCGCGGGGCAGTATCGCGGCATCGGCCGCCTGCTTGTGCTCACGAAACTGGACGAGGTATCGCGTGCGGTGCAGGCCTCCCTGGCGCGAATGGCCGGTCCGGAGGTGCAGGAGCAGGCCGCGCGCGTCTGTGGCAAGGTACCGGGTGCGGGGAATCCCCCGGAGCCTCTGGCGCCGCCCATGGTGCTCGTCATTTCCTCAATGGCCGGAGGGTCGGGGGCCTCAATGGCGCTGGACGTGTGCCGTCTGGTTGCCGGCGTCCAGTCGACCCCGCCGATTGACCCGCAGCTGATCTCGGTGTTCCTGTACACCGCCGAGGCCTTCGGGTCGGTTTCGCCTGACAAGCGCACCGGGATGCCCGGCAACACCCTGGCCATGCTCGGAGAGATTGTCGCCGCCCAGGCGGGGGCGGAGGGGCGGGCCGCCCGCCTTGACGAGGAGCTGTACGCCTGCTTCGGGATTACCAATCGCGCGGGCCGCGCCTTCAAGCGGGTAACCCCCATCGGAATCAAGGCCGGCGGTACGGGGGCGGTGTTCGGGGACGGGTCGGCAAAGGCCGTGTTCCATGGCATGGGACGCGGGCTGGCGCGCTACATCGCCTCCCCGGCCTTCAATGACTACGTCTCCTATGACATGGGGAACGGCGTCAGCGTCTCCGACAAGGAGTACGTCAGCTGGGGGGTGGACGCTACCGACACGGCCTGGAGCTCCTTCGGCTATGCCTCCCTGAGCACGGGGCGGGACCGCTACGCCGAGTACGCCGCGCAGCGGATTGCCAGGCGGTGCGTGGACCACGTGCTGGACGGATTCCGGCGCCCGGGCGTGAACATCGGCGACACACAGGCGCTCAACGACCTGTGGAGCACTAACCGGGACCTGGAGCTGGAGCGGATCGGTCTGCCGACGACGTCGGGCACGAACGTAGTCGGCGTGTCGGGCGCGGCGGACCAGGAGGCACTGCTGTGGCTCGCATCCGCACAGGCCAGCAGGGTGGTCAACAACGACACGATTGTGGCGCGGATGCGGGACGTCGTGGACGGGCTGTTCGCCCGGCAGATCGCGCTCGGCGACGGGGTCACGGCCGCGGCGCTGCAGAACGCGCTGAGCGACTGGCTGCGGGGCCAGGCCCCGGCGGTTACCGCGCAGCTTGAGACGATTGCACGCGACATGGCCCGGGCCCGCGCGGAGGAGATCGCCGGCAGGCTCACCGACACGATTAGGCTCAACATCTCCGAGTACGGCATCCCCTACGCCCTGACGGTACTGGGTCGGCTGCGGCGGCCGGGCGGCGAGCTGCCGGGCCTGGCGGAGCGCCTTGCGGGTGCGGTGACGCAGCGCCCGAACCAGCCGCTGGCCCTGCCCCGGGAGCTGTCCCAGCAGCTGGCGACCATGGGTCACAAGGGAACCCTGTCGTCGCAGGCGCAGCAGGAGATCATGAACCAGCTGCGCACTCAGCTGGTCAAGCGGCTCGCACAGTGGGTGGGCTGCACCACGGCGGTGGACCTTGCGCCCGCGCTGCGGGATATGGCTGATTCAGTGGTGGCTCCGTTGGCGAACGCGCTCAACGATGCCCGGCGGGTGCTGGAGTCCGCACGCAATGACCGCCACAGCGCCTTCGGTGTCGCTGACGTGTCCACGGACCTGTACGCCGCCTGGCCCGAGGAGGCTCCCCCGGAGAGGGGCAGGTGGCCGCGGTGCCTGCCAGATTCGCCACGGCGCACAACGAGGTCGTGCTCATGGACGTGCGCGACTACCCCGCATACTTCTCCGAGCATGTGCGCGATGCCGCCCCGGATGACAGTGATAACCCCTATACGTCGGTGGTCAGGGCCGTGGTTACCGGACGCTGGGCGCAGGGGGCCGGCGACCCCGCCCCGGATAATCTCCTGAGCGTGTCCGGCTGGGTGCCCCGGGGCCTGCAAATCGCGGCTCAGGGGAGGTGCCCAACCCGGCGCGTGCCACGGTTCGGCTGCAGCCGTCGGTGCTGCTTGACCGGGCGCGGGCATTCGTGGCCCGTCGTGGTGAGGCCTTCGAGCAGTTCACCTCGCAGTCCCTGCGCGGCTATCTCAACGATGACTCGGTAGGGGAGCACGAGCGCGCCGAGCGCTCTGCCGCCGTCCTGACGGGCCTGAAGCGGACGTTGGAGATGGCGCGCCCGCTGGTGGAGATCGATCCGCAGGTCTACGCCCGGCTGCACGACGGGCAGGTGCCGCAGTTGTCCTTCACCTTCTCCGCGATTCCCTTCCTTAACCACCAAGTCGCTGACGAGTTCCTCGACTACCTCCGGCACAACACGTCCTTCGCCACGGACCTGGTGGTGGACAACGTGCGCAAGCGCCTCGCAGACGACGACGTGGCGCGGGTGGACATCTTCGGCTCCTACCCGCGCACACTGCCGGTGGCCTACTCGGGACTGCTGAAGTCCGTGGCGGACAGGTGGGACACCGTATCCGGATCGGACGGCGGCCGTAGCGCCTTCTGGCAGTTCCGGCGGGCGCGCCCGCTGCCCGGGGGCCTGCCGATGGGTGATGATGAGCGCCGTGCCATCATCCGTGGCTGGTGGGCCGCCACCCTCGCCGGAGGGATCGACCGGGAGCCGTGGCGCTCCGCCACCGACAACCACCCGGTGCGCGTATGGGACCGCGCCGAGGGCGAATGGGTCGCCTTCCCCGCACCCATGCTGACTCCGCCCTCCCGGATGATCGCCCCGAACGCCTGGCTGCCCGCGATCCTGGAGGCCACCTTGCTCGCGTACCTGCGGATAGGCCGGGAAGGCCTGGAGGTGTTCCGGCCCTGGAGCGTGCTGCGCCGCTGGGCCGACGACGGCGCCAACCAGCACCAGGAGGCCTTCGGCAGGGACACCCCCGTGCAGAGCATGCTTGCCGAATTACTCGGCCGGGGGGCCGTTGACGACCTCACCCCGGGAGTGGACCTGGCGGATGCGCGCAACGCCGAGGAGCGCAGGGAGCGCTTGCTGGCGTACTGCGATGCGATCTTGGCGGATCTTGATCAGAACTACCTTCCCGGGCAGGGCAAGGCAGACGCACCGGGGCACTGGACCAACTACCACCGCCGCGAGCTGGTGGCGACTACGCCCCTGAGCGTGGACCTGGCGTGGGAGATGAGCGAGGAGCTGATAGCGGTTCGCGATGACCTGGCGCGGGTGGATCCGGCTGGATTCGCCCCTGGCGCGGCAGCCGAGACGGGCGGGCTGGAGTACTGAGCATGGCCATCTCATCTGTTGCGGACCAGGCGCCCGGCAAGGCGGTAACCATCTACATCGCTCCCCGGAGCCAGCGCCCAGTGCTGGCGGCATTGACGGACCTGTCTGCCGCCGGGTTGCTGTCTCCCTTCCACTGGATCGAGTCTGGGCCCGATCCGTCAGCGGATCCCGCCCAGCAGGACCCGCTGACGCTCGCGGTCAACCAGGGCCAGGTGTCCGCGCTGCGCTTCTCGCGCGCGGTGAATCGCCATGCGGTTGAAGTCGTGCGGCTGATCGTCGTGGTGCCCGTCGGGCACGAGGCGCGTGATGCTCTTTCAGCCCTCGCGGAGCTTCACTTCCAGGGGCTGGGCATACCCGGGCAGGCCCGGCGTGAATGCGTGCGCGTCCTGGTGCCCTGGTCGGACGCGCCCATCCCCGGGGAGCTCGGGCACCAGGGCTGGCACAACGTAATGCTTTCTCCCGAGGTATCGGCCGACCCGGCCTTTACCGTGTCCGGCTGGTGGCTGACGCCGGAGGCGATTCCCGGTTGCGCCGCGGTTGGGCTCGCCGTACAGGGTGGCATCACCGGCACGGTGAGCGCGGCGCCCGAGGACGACCAGCGCCCATCCACGTCCGACTACGTGAAGATCACCCGCACCTTTGTGCGGGTTGCCGATGCGCGCGCGGTCGAAGACGCGCTGCGGTCCCAGGTGACGTCCATAGCCGCGCACTACCCGCAGCCGATCCGCTCCGACACCGGTGTGCCGGTCGCGGGCTTCCCCGATCCCGGGGAGCGCGTGGTGCAGGCGGCCGCAGACTGGGAGCGGCGCCACGGCAAGCACCTGCGCCGCCCACCCGCCCGGTTGGCGGATGCGTCGCCGCCGCGCTCCATGGGAGCGTGGAAGCTCCTGAAGATGTTCTTCGCGTTCCTGCTCAAAGCGCTTGCGGGCGCCCCCGGGGACTGGCTGCGCAAGCAGATCGCCGGGATCAAGGCCGGCATCGCCGGGTCGGTTTCGGCGGCCGTGTTCGGGCCCGACTCACCCGTCCGCGTCGTCGTCGGCGGGGTGGATGCCTCCGGACAGCCGGCCAGCTGGCAGGAGCTGTCCCGCCTGGCGGCGCAGGCGAGCGCATCCATCCCCGAGGAGTTCCCGCGGGCACCACAGCCGGCGGCACGGGACTTCGGCGGGCTGTGGCAGGACCTGATCAGCGGCTCGCGCGCGCTGCTGGACGGGTCCGGGTGCGAGGAGCTGCGGCTCACGGCATACGAGGGATACGTGCCCGAGCGTGACTTGGTGGCGCCCTCGGGTGAGGACGAGGGCAGCCTGCGCCTGCCGCAGGCCATCGACCCCCTGCCCGCCGACACCGTGCTCCACGCCTGGGACGAGCTGGAGACGCAGCGTGTTCGCCGGGTGCTGCAGAAGGCGGCTGCGGAAAACGGTCCGCGCGCCGCAACCGCCCAGGAGTACCTGCGGCGGATTGAGAGCTGGCACACCCGGAACAGCAGGCGTTTCGTACCGCTGATCGGCCGGGCGATCGCCCGGCACTGGGAGGCGGCCAGGGCCGATATCCGGGACACGCAGGCCAGGCTCGATGAGCTTCGGGCGCAGGACTTCGGGCAGGAGATCGAGCACGAGCAGAGGTCCCTGGCGAAGATTCTTCGTCTCCTGCTGCTGGTGCTGGGGATTGCCGTCGGGGTGCCACTGGTGCTGACCGTCCTGGGCCGGATGAGCTGGTTCGCGCTGGGTATCACGGTCGGCGGCGCGCTGTTGATCTGGCTGCTGGCATCGGTGTGGATCTTCGCTGTGCGGCAGAGAGAGGTGTTCCGCCTGATCTTCCTCACCGAGTCGCGAAGCGCGCAGCTGCCTGAGCTGGAGGCCAATCTGCGCATGGCGATCGAGGACCTGTCGGCGATCGGCGAGGCCTACGCACAATTCAACCGGTGGGCGGCGATCATCACCGAGTTCCTCGCTGATCCGCTCGGCGAGCAGCAGGCGACCGCCCCTACCCACGATTCCCGCGGAGTCCCGCCGGAGCCGCTCCAGCACGTCACGGTCGAGGTCGACCAGCGGCACGCGGCGGACGTGGCTGCTGAGCTGCGCCGACAGGTATTCACTGTTGGCTGGCTGTCCGAGGCCTGGGACGCATTCGAGGCGGCGGTCGCCGATGACCTGACCCCGGAGCAGCGCAGTGCCTACAACGCCGGGCACTTGAACCTGCTCAACGAACCGGGGCATGCGGGATCCGCGCTGGCCAACTGGGAGCAGGGCGTCCTACACGCCGGAGTGCGCTCCAGCGCGGGCCTGGACAAGTGGCGCACCTGTCTGGGACTGCTCGCGGACTCCACGGGTCCGCGGCTTGACCTGGCCGTCATCACCTCCGACGGCGAGCGCCGCGCAGTAGCGGCATACCGGGAGGACCTGTCCACGCCTGCCTCCCGGCCAGTGATTTCACAGGTGCTGAGCCCGGCGGCGCACGCCACCGGGCGGGCACTGACCAGTCTGGCCAACCACTGGTTCACCGAGTCCACCAGGGGGCTGAGCCAGACCATGGTGCTGGCCGCATCCACGGATCCGATCCCCTCGGGGGAGTTCGTCTTCCCGCAGGCAGCCGACTCCGGGAACAGCTTCCGGCTGGACGAGCCCGTCTATGACAGGGCGGACAGGAGCGCCGCAACTGGCCGGACAGCCGCGGCTGCCCACGCAGATTTTGCCGCGGCGGACTCCGGCGGCCCGGATGACGCCCCGCCTGCTATCCCGCAGCCCCCGTTCGGTCCGCTCGAGTACTGACGCGTCGCGTACCGGTCAGTCGGAGGCGAAGCGATCTTCCACGCCATCCCTTCCCGCAACACAGCAAGTCCCCATTCCCGAATTCCCGCAATAAGGATTAACAATGTCGCTCAACTTCCGTGAATTCACCGAGGCAATGACGCAGTGGATCGGCTGTGAAACCGGAGCGCAGGCCAAGGAGGTGCTACGCCCGTCGATGTGGAGGCGGCTGATGCTGACCGGCCGCGAGGTGGGCGGCGCCACGGTGTTTGATCCGGAAGTCATCACCGAGGAACTGCTCGAGGGACGTGATGACCTGTACGAGTCCGTAGCGGTTCCGGTAGCCGAGATGCTCAACAGCACCTTCGGACCGGCAACAGGCGCTTCCGCCCCGGCGCAGGCACCGGTGGGCGGTGCGAATGAAAATGCGGATGAAGCGGTCATCGAGGACGCGGCCCGCCCACCATCGGTGCCGGAGCCGAGCTACCAGGCGGGGGAGGGCGAGCCCGCGGGCTCACCCGGTCGGCCCGTGGACGAGTCCGCGGGTGAGTCGGTGGGTGGCCCCGCGGCGCCGACGGCGGCCCAGCCCGCCGTCGGCGCCGCGGCGGAACCCGAGCTGGACGTCGCCTTTCCCGACTACACCTATGAGCGCATGGACCTGGATGCTGCGGACCAGGAGGGTGCGCACATCCCGGTGTCATGGCAGCGCGTGGGCGGTGGCCTGCGCTACACCTGGCCGGATCCCGGTGAGGGGGAGACCTACCGCGTGGTCGTCTCGGACACCGCCATGCCCTATAACCCCGATGACTTCCAGGAAGTCGCGGTTACCACCGGCACCACTGCGCGTGACGACTCCCCGGCTACGACGGCAGTCCGGTTCGTGACCGTATGGGGCTATGAGGCCGGCGCTGAGGCCGGCGTGCTGGGGCAGCCTAGGCGCGTGGCCAGTGGGGTGGTCATCCACGACCTGGCGGACTGGACGGTGGAGTTCGATGCGGAGGCGCGCGCCGTCGTTGGTACTTGGGTGCCGCCCAAAGCCCCGCCCGGTGCCTCGCTGACCGTGCTCACGGCCCGCCTGCCCCAGGACGAGCCGCCGGGACCGCACCTGCGCAGCTCGTCGTGGATGAGCTTCGCACTGCCTAACAACGGCCAGGGGTTTCAGGACGCGCAGATCGTGGGCGGCGTCCCCTACACCTATGTGGCTGCCGTAGAGGTCGTCGTCGAGGGCCAGACCTACACCTCAAGACCGATTCCTCGGCGGATCGTTCCGGAAATCACGGTAGAGGCGATTGAGGACTTGCAGGCGGTGCAGGTGCCCGACGCCGACGGCACGGGGCTGACGCTGTCGCTGACCTGGACGCAGCACCCGCTGGCCAAAACCGAGATCTACCGAACCCGGGAACCGGTCTCGGCGCAGGCGAGCGCGTTGGAAGTCATTCCCCTCAGCCAGCTGGCCACGGCGGGCCTGCCCGAGGAGGCGCGGCTGAATACTCGCCTGGCCGCCATCAGCGACAGCGATGACCCCACGCACAAGCGCTACCAGCTTGACTTGGTGCGCTGGCCGGAGGGCGACCAGTGGGACGCGCTGTACCTCACCCCGGTTACGCAGCACTCCGATGGGCAGGCCACTATCGGCAAGCCCATCGTGTGCAAGCGCGCGGGCAAGATCCACAACGCGGTGCTCACCCGGCGTCTTACCTGGGACCTGGTGACTTTCACCTGGCCGGGGATGCCGCCTCGGTGCAGATTCGGTTCACCGCCCCCGGCGAGGCCTTCGACCCCGCTGCGGCGCCGCTGCTCGATGTCAGCCACGACGACTACCGGGCAGCCGGCGGGTGCGTGCTGAGCGAGGGGATGCTGCCGGCATCCGGGGGGACTATTCACCTGAACTCTCTGACCTACTTGTCGGGCCAGCAGATCACCTCGCTGCCGGTGACCGTAGAGGTGCCCTCGCAATGGGTATACAAGTACAGCCTGCATTGGCCGGGGGAAGGGCGCATCGCGAGCGGGCTGCTGCGCCGGGCTGCGGTGGCCTTCGGACAGACGCTGGTGGAGCTGCAGATCGCCCCGGTGCACGGCGTGCGGGCACAGCCGGACGCGGTCGGCGTCGTCCTGGTGCACAATACCGATCACTTGCCGCTTAATCCGGCGG